>NZ_JBEPLA010000018.1:0-84613 GCF_040545035.1 Methylobacterium sp. 1973 | reverse complement strand
GTCGCCTGGGCGGTGGCGATCACCTCGGTGGCCCGCTTGCTGATCTGCGCGCCCGAATGGGTGATCTCGTCGACCGTCGCCGCCGTCTCCTGCACGGCCGCGAATTGCTGCTCCACCGAGGCCGCCTGCTCCTGCGCCGAGGCGCGGATCTCCGCCGCCGCCGCGTTCAGGTCCGCCGTCGCCGCCCGGTTGGTCCGCGCCAGATCCGACAGACCCGCAACCATCGTGTTGAGACGCGCTGAGAGCTGACCGATCTCGTCGCGGCCGCCCGCGATCAGCTGGCCGGACAGGTCGCCCTCGCCGACGCGGGCGACGAAGGCCATGACCGATTCGAGGGGGCGCACCACCGCGCGGCTGATCAGCCACGTGATCAGGAGCGCCAGCAGCACCGAGGCGCCCAGGGTCAGGTAGATCGAGAGGCGCGAGCGCTCGTAGACCGCCTGCGCGGCGCGCTGGCCCAGGGCCATGCTGCCGTCGAGTTGCGATCGGAGGTTCTTGATCCCGTCGAGGAAGGGCGCCTGCAGGCGGCTGATCTCCGCGTTGCGGGCCTCGACCGCCGCGACATCCTGCTGGGCGATGGCGGCGAACTGCGCTTCGCCCTGGGCCTTGACCTCGCGGAAGAAGCCCTGGACCGTGTTCGCCGCGGCGGCGATGCGGTCCCAAGCCGCGATGCGCTCGGCGGAAATGCCCTGCGCCCGGTACTCGCCGGCGAGCTGGATCGTCGTGGCGAGCCGGTTCTCCACCTGGGCCGCGGTCTGGCGCCAGGCCGTGAGGGTCTCGCCGGTCTGGGCCGGGCGGCCCTGAGCCTGCATCAGCATCCCGATCACGGCGGTGCGGCGCAGGAGACCGAGATCGCGCGCCTCGTTCCCGAGATCGTCGAGCTGGCGCAGGACCGTCATGTCCCGCCGGACGATCGCGTCGGTCGTGTCGCGCACCGCTCCGATCTGCTCAAGGGCGTAGAGCCCGAGCGCCACCACCACGGCGGTGATGGCGAAGAAGCCGAGAAGGATGCGTTTTCCGATCGAGAGCGACACGGGCGGGGAGGGCTCCGGTTGGGGCAGGCGGCCCGTTTCAGGGCAGGGCGCGGCGCAGGAGACGGGGGAGGTCGATGACGACGAAGTCGGGGCGGCCGTCGCCGACCGCTCCGGAGGCGGAGCCCGGCGCATAGACCGAAGCGGCCTCGTTGCCCAAGCCGTCGGGATCGACCGCGGCCTCGCCGGAGGCGGCGACCCGGGCGATGCCGAGCACGCGGTCCACCGCGAGGGCGAGGGGCTGCGGATGGGGCCCGCGCAGCACGATCAGATGACCCTCCGACCCCGCATCCGATGCCGCGTCGGGCCGGCCGAGAGCCCGGGCGAGGCTGAGGACCCCGACGATCCGCCCGGACAGGGCGATGAGGCCGTCCAGCGCCGGCACCGCGCCGGGCATCGGCGTGCAGGGGCGTGACGGGAGGACCTGCGCGACGGCTGCCAGGGGCAGGCCATAACGCTCGCTGCCGCAGGCGCAGACGAGCTGGTCGATGTCCAGGCCGGCGGCCGCCGCGACCGCACCGCGGCGGGCGAGGGCGACCGCGCGCTCGGCGCGCAGATCCCGCTCCGGCCGCGTCCGCGGCCGGGCCTCCTGCGCACTCGGGCGTGCCCCCATCAGGACCTCCTGCTGTCGGTGACGCCGAGCGCGGCGCGGGCCGCGGCCGCACTGGCCGCGATCTCGCCGGCGGAGGCGCCGTCGCCCTCGGGCAGCGCCGTGTCCGGCCCGAGGGCTTGACTCAAGGCGACGGCATTGTCGAGGGCGCGAACGGCCTCGTGCGGGCGCTGCAGCGCGATCAGCAGCAGGCCGAGGTGATAGTGCGCCATCACGAAGCCCCGGTCGAGGTAGAGCGCGGCCCGAAGCGCCCGCTCGGCCTCGGCGTCGCGCCCGAGGGTATGGGCCAGCAGCCCCTCGTAGAAGCGCAGGGCCGTGTCGGTCGGATCTCGATCCAGCGCGGTCCGCAGGGCCCGCCAGGCCGCGCCGGTCTCCCCGGCATCGGCGAGCGTGCGGATGCGGTCGAGCCCTCCCGCCTCCTCCTCGGCCGACCAAGCGTCCGGGGGCCCCGTCTCGGCGGAGATCGTCTCGGCGGAGATCGTCCCGGCTGCGGCATCGGCAGCCGGGTTCGGGGCGGGATCGGCAGCAGCGTCGACGGCCGCGTCGACGGCCGCGGCGGACGGGGTCGGAATCCGGCTGGGCTTCTGGCCGCACGGCTCCGCCCCCTGTGGCGCCGGACGGGGCGGATCCGCCGCCGGCACGGCGGCCAGGGCGAGCGGCGGCGCCTCGGGGCGAGGGCGGTAGGCCACGGTGCCGGGCAGGCTGACGGCGTCGAGGAAGCTCGCGAAGGCGGGACTCGGCTCGGCGTGGCCGAGCAGCAGCCACCCGTCCGGCCGCAGCCTGCGGCCCAGACCGCGCACCACGGCGGCCACCGTCCGGGCCTCGAAGTAGATCAGCACGTTCCGGCAGAGGATCAGGTCGAACGGCTCGCCCTGCGACGGAACGGGGGCGGCAAGGGTGAGCAGGTTGCCCCGCTCGAACCGGACCGGTCCGCGGAATTCCGGCCGCAGGGCGTAGCCGCCCTCGCGCCGGATGCCCGGAGCGGCCGGCAGACGGGTGAAGTAGCGCAGCCGGTCCTCCGGCGGCATCGTCCGCAGGGCCCATCGGCCGTACTCGGCGGCGCGGGCGGTGGCCAGCGCCTCGGTGCTGATGTCGGTTCCGAGGATCGAGACCCGCCAGTCGGGCAGGGCATCGCCGAGCAGTTCGTGCACCAGGATCGCCAGGGAATAGGGCTCGGCCCCCGTGGAGCAGCCCGCACTCCAGATGCGCAGGACGCGTTCGGAGCCCCGGGCGGCGATCAGCGCCGGCAGGATCGTCTCGCGCAGCGCCTGGAACTGCTCGGCGTAGCGGAAGAAGAACGTCTCGCCGACGGTGATCTCGGCCTCGAGCCGGGCCCATTCCGCCTCTCCCGACGCGCCGTCAGACAGGAGACCCGCGTAAGCGGCGCAGTCGGCCACGGCCGCGGCGCGGAAGCGGCGGTGCAGCCGCTCGATCAGCAATTCGTCCTTGTCGATGTAGTAATGATGGCCGGTGCGCGCGATGATCCGCGCCTTGAGGGGCGCGTAGGCGGGATCGGCACCCAGATCGGGACGGGGACTACCCGGACGGGCCATCGCGCGGTCAGACGGAGTGCGGCAGCGCGGCGAGACGTTCGGCGGCGGCCCGCGTCAGGGCGTCGACGCGGATGCGTTCCTGCGCGGTCAGGAGACGCTCCGGCGCCAGCGCGTGGACGAGGCGCTCGCCGAGGACCAGCTCGGCGGCGACGCAGCCGTTGAGGGTATCGGCCTCCTCGGCCTGCCGGATCGCGGAGTCCGGGACGGTCATGAGATCCGCGACGCGATCGACGAGATAGGCGACGGCCTCGCCCTGCATCAGCGCGAGGTGGGCGTAGAGGCCGGGCGCCGCGACCGCCGGGCGCAGGCCCAGCAGGGTCGCCAGATCGATCACCGGAACCGGCGCGCCGCCGAGATTGAGGAAGCCGAGGAGCCAGCCTCCGGCCGCGGGGGGCGTGTGGAGATCCGGGAGCGGCAGGATCTCGGCGACCGCGCTGCGGGGCAGGGCGCAGGCCGTGCCGGCGACATCCAGCAGGAGATAGGCCGAACCGCTGCTGGCCACCGCCACCCGCTCCCCTCGTGCTCGGTCGCGGCCGGGCCGGGACGGGACGCGACATAGGCCGAGTTAACGCTCCCGGCAATTGTGCGCTGCAAGGGCGGGGACTGCGGAACCAAGTCTCGTCTGGGCCGCTTATTTTCCGACGCAGCGGCAACGCGCCTGACGAGGTGCGACGCTTTGCCTGCGCCGGTCTACGCCAGGGATTGATGATGAGGAAACTTCTGTTGGCCGCCGCGTCGCTGACGCTCCTCGCGGGCTCCGCCTACGCCCAGGGTAACTCGCCCTACAACGCCTCTGGCGCGCAGGCCGGTGGCCCGCGCGGCGGCATGGAGCGCGCCGGCGAGGCCGCCGCGATGGAGCAGGGCGCCGCTCCGGCCCAGCGTCCGATGATGCGCAAGCGCATGAAGCACAAGAAGATGATGAAGCATCACCGCCGGATGCGCCACAACATGTGATCGAAGGGCCCCAGGGCGTGCCGAAGACGGCACCGCCCGGGTGGCTTGGCCTGTCGCATGCGCGGCAGGCCTTTTTTGTGCCCGCTCGCCGGCGGGCCGGGCGTCCGCGCACCCTTGAATCATAGTTCGGACCGACGGCGGTTGCGGGCCGGCCACAGGCGGTCCAAGCTTGCGCGGCGGCCTTCGACAACGAAAAATGTTCGCAAACGAACATCGGCCGAGCACCGTTACAGCGGTGCGGCGGCCGGAGGCAACGCGAGGGAGTATCGATGTCACGACCGCTCGACCGGAGATCCGACGACAGGGTCGAGGCGACCGGCGTCGAGGGGCGACGCAGCGCCATCGTCACGGCGGTGCGGCAGCGCGGCTTCGTCACCATTGAGGCCCTGGCGACGCAGTTCGGCGTCACCGTCCAGACGATCCGCCGCGACCTCAACGAATTGAGCGCCGAGGGCCGCCTGGAGCGCTATCGCGGCGGCGGCGGCCTGCCGTCGAGCGTCGAGAACATCGACTACGCCGACCGCCGCGTCACCCTGCTGCCGGAGAAGAGCCGGATCGGCCGCCTCGCGGCGAGCCGCATCCCATCGCATTGCTCGGTCTTCATAAACATCGGCACGACCCCGGAGGCCGTCGCCCGGGAGCTGACCCGGCACGACGATCTCAGCATCATCACCAACAACCTCAACGTCGCGATCTCCCTGGCCGAGGCCACCGAGTTCCGCATCGTCGTGGCCGGCGGGACCGTGCGCAACCGCGACGGCGCCGTGCTGGGCCAGCTCACCTGCGACACCCTCAGCCAGTTCCGCGTCGACGTGGCGGTGATCGGCATCAGCGGCATCGACGCCGACGGGGCGCTCCTCGACTACGATTACGAGGAAGTCCGGGCGACGCAGACCATCCTGGCCCATGCCCGCAAGACCTTCCTGGTGGCCGACCACACCAAGTTCGGTCGTCGGCCGATGGTCCAGGTCGGGCGTCTGGAGCAGGTGGACACCTTCTTCACGGACCGGATGCCGCCGGCCGAGGTGGTCGCGCTCATGGAGCGCCAGGGTGTCACCCTCGCGGTGGCCGACAGCGCGGACGAACCGTAACGAACATCCATTTTTTCGCTTGCGAAAACACACGGCCGTGTCAATATTATGCCAATCCGCCATCAGGGCGGCCTTGGAGGAACCATGGCGGCAGCAACGCGCCAGCGCGAGCCGTCCGACGCCTACGATCTCCTGATCGTCGGCGGCGGCATCAACGGCACCGGCATCGCCCGGGACGCAGCCGGCCGGGGCCTGTCGGTCCTGCTGGCCGAGCGCGGGGATCTCGCGGGATTCACGTCGTCCTCCTCGACGAAGCTGATCCATGGCGGCCTGCGCTACCTCGAATATTACGAGTTCCGTCTCGTCCGGGAGGCGCTGGCGGAGCGCGAACGGCTGCTGCGGCTCGCGCCGCACGTGATCTGGCCGCTGCGCTTCGTGCTGCCCCACGACGAGGGCCTGCGCCCGGCCTGGATGCTGCGGCTCGGCCTGTTCCTCTACGATCATCTGGCGCGGCTGCGGACGCTGCCGGGCTCCCACGGCGTCGACCTGCGCAGCTCCGATTACGGCGCGCCGCTGCAGAAGCGCCTCAAGCGCGGCTTCGTCTATTCCGACTGCTGGGTCGAGGACAGCCGCCTCGTCGTGCTCAACGCCATGGATGCCCGCGAGCGCGGCGCCACGGTGCTGACCCGCACCGGCGTCGTCTCGGCCCGGCGCGAGGGCGACGGCTGGGTCGCGACGCTGCGCGACGAGCGCGGCGGGACCGAGCGCACCGTCCGGGCCAGGGCGGTGGTGAATGCCGCCGGCCCCTGGGTCAGCGAGACGCTCGGCGGCACGCTGGGCATCAACAGCCGCGCGGCGGTCCGCCTGATCAAGGGCAGCCACATCGTGGTCAAGCGCCTGTTCGCGGGCGATCAGGCCTACATCCTGCAGCAGCCCGACAAGCGCATCATCTTCGCGATTCCCTACGAACGGGACTTCACGCTGATCGGCACCACCGACGTCCCCTACGAGGGCGAGCCCGGCCCGGTCTCGATCTCGCCGGAAGAGACCGACTACCTGTGCGGCTGCATCAACCGCTCCTTCGACACCAAGATCACCCCGGCCGATGTGGTCTGGAGCTATTCGGGCGTGCGCCCGCTCTACGACGACGCGGCCGAGAACGCCTCGGCGGTGACCCGCGACTACGTCCTCGACGTCGAGGACCAGGGCGGACGGGCGGCGGTACTCTCGGTCTTCGGCGGCAAGATCACCACCTACCGGCGGCTCGCCGAGCACGCGCTGGAGAAGCTGAAGCCGTACTTCCCGGCGCTCAAGAAGGCCTGGACCGGCGACGCGGTCCTGCCCGGGGGCGCCATGAAGGATGCCGATTTCGACCAGTTCCTCGCCAAGCTGAGGGCCGAGAAGCCGTTCCTGCCCGACGAGACCGCCCGGCGCCTCGCCCGCGCCTACGGCACCCGGGCTCGGGACATCGTCGGGACCGCGCAATCCATGGCCGATCTCGGCGAGGTCTTCGACGGCGGGCTCACGGCGGCTGAGGTCGATTACCTGCGCACCGAGGAATGGGCCGTGACCGCCGAGGATATCCTCTGGCGGCGCTCCAAGCTCGGCCTGCGCACCAGCGCGGACAGCGCGGCGCGCCTGACCGCCTACCTCGACCGCAAGGCCGAGGCAGCCTGATCTTTTCGGCCCCGATCCGGCGCCAGACCGGTCGGGCATCACAGGGGAGGGAACGATGAGCCGTTACGTCGGGGCCATCGACCAGGGCACCACGAGCAGCCGCTTCATCGTGTTCGACCGCGAGGGCAGCGTGATCGCGCTGGCCCAGGCCGAGCATGCGCAGATCTACCCGGCGCCGGGCCACGTCGAGCATGATGCCGGCGAGATCTGGACCAAGACGCAGGCGGTGATGCGCGAGGCGCTGGAGAAAGGCGGGCTCCAGCCCTCCGATCTGGCGGCCGTGGGCATCACCAACCAGCGCGAGACCACGCTGATCTGGGACCGGACGACCGGCAAGCCCCTGCACAATGCCCTGGTCTGGCAGGACACCCGCAACGACCGGCTGGTGGGCGAGTTTGCCCGCGACGGCGGCCGCGACCGGTTCCGGGATCTCACCGGCCTGCCGCTGGCGAGCTATTTCTCCGGACTCAAACTCCGCTGGCTCCTCGACCACGTCGCGGGGGCCCGGGAGAAGGCCGAAGCCGGCGACGTGCTGTTCGGCAACATCGACACCTGGCTCGTCTGGAACCTGACCGGCGGGACGGCGGGCGGCCTTCACGTCACCGACGTGACCAATGCCAGCCGCACGCAGCTCATGTCGCTCAAGACCCTCGACTGGGACGACGGCATGCTTGAGACCTTCGGCATCCCGCGGGCGATGCTGCCGAAGATCGTCTCGTCGAGCGAGGTCTACGGGGAGACCAAGGCGCCCTTCGCCGGCGTGCCGATCGCCGGCATCCTGGGCGACCAGCAGGCGGCGCTGTTCGGCCAGACCTGCTTCGCGCCGGGCGAGGCCAAGAACACCTACGGCACCGGCTGCTTCGCGCTGATGAACACCGGCACCGAGCCGGTCCCGTCGAAGGCCGGCCTCGTCACCACGCTGGCCTACCGCCTCGACGGGCAGAAGCCGGCCTACGCCCTCGAAGGCTCGATCGCCATCACGGGTGCCCTGGTGCAGTGGCTGCGCGACAACCTGCACATGATCAAGGATTCCGCCGAGGTCGAGACGCTCGCCACGACGGTCGAGGACAATGGCGGCGTCTACTTCGTGCCGGCCTTCTCGGGGCTCTACGCCCCGCACTGGAACGAGGGCGCCCGCGGCCTGATCATCGGGCTCACCCGCTACGTCAACCGGGGCCACATCGCCCGCTCGGTGCTGGAGGCGACCGCCTTCCAGACCCGCGAGGTGCTGCAGGCCATGGCCAAGGATTCCGGCATCCCGGTGAAGGAGCTGCGGGCCGATGGCGGCATGGTCGCCAACAACACGCTCATGCAGTTCCAGTCCGACCTGCTCGACGTGCCGGTGGTGCGCCCGAAGGTGGCCGAGACCACCGCGCTCGGCGCCGCCTACGCGGCGGGCCTCGCGGTCGGCTACTGGAAGGGGCTCGACGATCTCAAGCGCAACTGGGGCGTCGACAAGCGCTGGACGCCGAAGATGGATGCCGGCCAGCGCGAGAAGATCGCCGCGGCCTGGGGCCGGGCGGTGCAGCGTTCCTTCGACTGGAAGACCGACGAGGATTGACGAACGGCTCTCGGGCCCGTGCGCGGGCTCGGGGTCCGTCGTGATCCGATCCCGCCCGCTGCGACCTCATCCTGAGGTGGGGCGCAGCCGCCTCGAAGGAGGCCTCCACAGATCGCGCGGCCGGCTGGAGGCTCTTTCCAGGCGGCCGCTCCGCGCCCGCATCTCAGGATGCGGGTGAAGACCGGAAACGGTCGGACATTCGGTGACCGCCTTCGGCGGCCACACGCTCGCACAAGCTTTTAACTCTTACAAAAAAGCAGCGAACGGGGGAGACGAGACTATGACATCACCATTCCTGGGCGAATTCCTGGGTACGATGACCTTGATCGTGCTCGGCGACGGCGTGGTCGCGGGCGCCCTGCTCAAGCACTCCAAGGGCGAGAATGCCGGCTGGATCGCCATCACGGCGGGCTGGGCCTTCGCGGTCCTCGCCGGGGTCTTCGTGGCCAACGCCACCGGCAGCGCCGACGCCCACATCAACCCCGCGGTCACGGTGGCGGGCGCCGTCAGTTCCGGCGATTTCAGCAAGCTTGCCACCTACATTCCCGCCCAGATGCTCGGCGCCTTCGTGGGCGCCGTGATCGTCTGGCTCCACTATCTGCCGCATTGGGGCGCGACCCAGGATACCGGCCTCAAGCTCGCCTGCTTCTGCACCGGTCCGGCGATCCGCGACGCCAAGGCCAACTGGCTCTCCGAGATCATCGCGACCTTCTTCCTGATCCTGACGATCTCCGCCCTCGTGACCACCACGCTGGGTTCCGCGGGGGCGATCCCGCGGGGCGTCGCACCCTACATGGTCGGCATGCTGGTCTGGGGCATCGGCCTGTCGCTCGGCGGCACCACCGGCTACGCCATCAACCCGGCCCGCGACCTCGGGCCGCGCATCGCCCACGCGGTCCTGCCCATCGCCGGCAAGGGCTCCTCCGACTGGGGCTACGCGCTGATTCCCGTGGCCGGCCCCGTGGTCGGGGCCGTGCTGGCCGGGCTGTTCGTACGCCTGCTCGGGATCTGACGGAAATCCCGCACCCTCAACCGCCGCGGGGCGGCCCGGCGTCGCGGCGGTTTGCGGCGCGACGCCTTGGGCCTTAAGTCAGGGCGATCCCGACCGCGCCCACGGGCGCCTCCCCGCGGTGTGGCAGCCCCCGACCCATGGCCGTCGTCCTCGACATCCTGAAGAACGATCCGCGCACCGCGCGCCTGCGCCATCCCGAGAAGGCGCACCGGCCCGACCAGCCCGTCCAGGCCAAGAAGCCGGACTGGATCCGCGTGAAGGCGCCCGGCTCCAAGGCCTGGACCGAGACCCAGAAGATCGTGCGCGAGCACGGCCTCGTCACGGTCTGCGAGGAGGCCGGCTGCCCCAATATCGGCGAGTGCTGGGAGAAGCGGCACGCCACCTTCATGATCATGGGCGACACCTGCACGCGGGCCTGCGCCTTCTGCAACGTCCGCACCGGCCTGCCCGACGCCCTCGACGCCGGGGAGCCCGAGAAGATCGCCGATTCGGTGGCGAAGCTCGGCCTGCACCACGTGGTGATCACCTCGGTGGACCGGGACGACCTGAAGGACGGCGGCGCCGAGCACTTCGCCCGAACCATCGCGGCGATCCGCCGGGCGAGCCCCGGCACGACCGTCGAGATCCTGACCCCCGACTTCCTGCGCAAGGACGGGGCTCTGGAGGTCGTCGTCGCCGCCAAGCCCGACGTGTTCAACCACAACCTCGAGACGGTCCCGGCCAAGTACCTGACGGTGCGGCCCGGCGCCCGCTACTTCCACTCGGTGCGCCTGCTCCAGCGGGTGAAGGAGCTCGACCCGACGATCTTCACCAAGTCCGGCATCATGGTCGGGCTCGGCGAGGAGCGGAACGAGGTGCTCCAGCTCATGGACGACCTGCGCTCGGCCGACGTCGACTTCCTGACCATCGGCCAGTATCTGCAGCCGTCGAAGAAGCACCACGAGGTCGTGCGCTTCGTGCCGCCCGACGAATTCAAGGCCTACGAGACCACCGCTTACGCCAAGGGCTTCCTGCTGGTCTCGGCCACACCGCTCACCCGCTCGTCGCACCACGCCGGCGAGGACTTTTCGCGCCTTCAGGCGGCCCGCCTCGCGAAACTGTCGCCCGCGCTCTCGGCCTGAGGAAATCCCAACACCATGCCGTCCTTCCGGGTCACCCGCGCGGTGAAGCACACGCCGCAGCAGATGTACGACCTCGTCGCCGACGTGGAGCGCTATCCCGAGTTCCTGCCGCTCTGCGAATCCCTGCGGATCATCCGCCGCCAGGACATGCCCGACGGCGGCCAAGTGCTGATCGCCGAGATGGGCGTGGGCTACAAGGCGATCCGCGAGCGCTTCACCACCCGGGTCACCCTCGATCCCGCAAACCTCAAGATCGTGGCCGAGTATATCGACGGTCCGTTCCGGCATCTGGAAAACCGCTGGCTCTTCAAGGATGCGCCGAACGGGGGGTGCAACGTCGACTTCTTCATCACCTACGAGTTCAAGAGCCGCACCCTGGGGCTCCTCATGGGCACCATGTTCGACCGGGCCTTCCGCAAGTTCACCGACGCCTTCGAGGGGCGCGCCAACCGGATGTACGGCGCCAGAGCATAGGCCGCACCGTCACCGCGCGCCGCGAAGCCCGCAGGGCCGGCCCTGGATGGCTCCGCCGCGTTCGGGGAAGGGGCGTCAGGCGCGCAGCGGCGCACGCACGTGCTCGGGCCGCACGCCCATGCCGATCATCCGCGCCGGCAGGACCTGCAGTCGCGGCACGGCATCGAGGAGGCGCAGCGCCAGGGGCGCCCGGAACGGCGCATCGGCCGCGAGGGACGCGGCGATCACCCGGGACTGGATCATCCGCTGGAGCGCCTGGGTCGCCCGGACCGGGAACATCCGCCGGGCCTGGACCCGGGCGAGATCGGCCTCCGAGAGCCGGCCGGCCCGCAGGGGTTCGACCAGGAGGTTGGCCGCCGCCACCGCATCCTGGATCGCCAGGTTGATCCCGACGCCGCCCACGGGCGACATCGCGTGCGCGGCATCGCCGATACAGAGCAGCCCGGGTCGGTACCAGCGGTCGAGCCGGTCGACGGTGACGGTCAGGAGCTTGACGTCGTCCCAATCGGCGATGGCCGCGGTGCGGTCGGCCAGGAACGGCGCGATCGCCGCCACCGCCGCCCGGAAGGCCGGCAGGCCCTTCGCGCGGAGCTCCGCGTCGCCGCCCTTCGGCACCACGTAGGCGCATTGCCATAGGTCGCCCCGGTCGAGGGTGATCAGGATCCGCCCCGGACCGAACCGTCCGGCCGCCGCCTCCGGGTCGCCTTCCCGGCGCGGCAGGCGGAACCACAGCACGTCGATCGGCGCCCCGAAGGCCCGGGGCGTAAAGCCCGCGCGCGCGCGCATCCGCGAGTGACGGCCATCCGCACAGAGCACGAGATCGGACCGGATCTCCACCGGCCTATCCGGTCCCTCGGCCCGCACGCCCGCGATCCGACCATCCGCCTCGATGAGATCGCGGGCCTCGGTCCGGCGGAGCAGCCGGAACCCCGAATACTGGGCCGCCGCGCCGGCCAGAAAATCCAAAAAGTCCCATTGCGGCATGAAGGACAGGAAGCGGTTCCGGGTCGGCAGCCGGCTGAAATCGGCGACCCGGTAGCTGCGTCCGTCGACGACGCCCGAAAAGGTCTCGACGCGCCGCTGGGGGAGGGCGCGGAAGCGCTCCGTGAAGCCCAGCTCGTCCATCAGGTCGAGGGTCGAGGGGTGGATCGTGTCGCCGCGGAAGTCGCGCAGGAAATCCGCGTGCTTCTCCAGGACGGTCACGTCGATCCCGGCGCGGGCGAAGAGCAGTCCGGCCATCATCCCGGCCGGGCCGCCGCCGACGATGCAGAGGCGCGTCGTCACCCTGTCCATGGACGTCCCTCCCGGGTTGCGGTCAGCCGCGAATGGCCTCCTCCAGAAGGCCGAGGGCGTCGGCGACCGCAGCGCAGCGGATGCCCGCGCGTCCGAGATCGCCGTAGCGACGCTCCAGAAGGCGGATGCCGCCCTCCCTCTGGGCGAGGCCGAAATGCACGAGTCCGACCGGTTTCTCGGCGCTGCCGCCGCCGGGTCCGGCAATGCCGGTGATCGCCACCGCGACGGAGGCCCGCGATGCGGCGAGTGCGCCCGCGGCCATCGCTCCCGCCACCGGCGCGCTCACGGCACCGTGCTGGCGGATCAGATCCATCGGCACGCCGATGGCTTCGGCCTTGGCCTCGTTCGAGTAGGTCACGAACCCGCGCTCCACGACGGCCGAGGAGCCCGGTACCGCGGTCAGCAGGCCCGCCACGAGCCCGCCCGTGCAGGATTCGGCCGTGGCGATCGTGCGCCGGGCCGCCGTGTAGGCCGCCACCAGCGCCTCGGCCCGCGCGAGAAGCTCTGCGTCTTCGATCATCGCGAACGGGCTCCCGTCAGGCGGCTGCGCCCTATCTCGTGTTGTGACCCAAGGCCGAGCCCGGCTCAAGGACCGGCGGCCGCCATCGGAGACACCCATCCATGATCTTCCCCGCGACCACGGCCGTCTTTGCCGGGCTGCTCGCCCTCGTGTACCTCGGCCTCTCGGGCTGGGTGATGGCGAGCCGCGTCTCCGGCAACGTGCTGTTCGGGGACGGGGGCGACGAGACGATGCTCAAGCGCGTCCGCTCGCACGCCAATTTCGCGGAATACGTGCCCCTGGCGCTCATCGTCATCGGCCTTCTGGAGGCGGGCGGCGGCGGCCACACTCTGGTCCAGGCCCTGCTGATCGCCCTGCTGGTCGGCCGGATCCTGCACCCGATCGGGATGTTCGCGCCCCCGAACTCCCCGCGCCAGTTCGCCTGCCGGGGCGGCGGCATCCTGCTGACGATGGCGGCTTTGGCCATCGCGGCGATCGCGCTGCTGCTGCGGGTGGCCTAGGGCCGGCGGTCGCGCGGCTCGGCAGCCTCGGGGGCTGCTTTCGACACGGCGCAGTCGGGATGCGGCACGACTTGCTTTCCCGCGCGCCGGCCTTCCACTGCGTCGATGCGCATCAATCGGACCGAGCTCGCCGATCTCGGAACCTTCCTCGCCATCGCGCGCCATCGCAACTTTCGGCGTGCGGGCCTGGAGCTTGGCGTCAGCGCCTCCGCGTTGAGTCACGCGCTCAAATCGATGGAGGCGCGCCTCGGGGTGCGGCTGGTCAACCGCACCAGCCGCAGCGTCACCCTTACCGCGGCAGGGGAAGATCTGCTCGCGTCCCTGGATGCGCCTTTCGCAGCGATCGGCTGCGCACTCGACCTGCTCAATCAGCACCGCGAGCCGGCCAAAGCCACAGGCCGGATCCGCCTCAATGTGCTCGAACATGCGAGCACGCTGCTGCTCGCCCCTGTGCTGCCCCTCTTCCACGAACGCCATCCGCGGGTCGAGATCGACGTCCGGGTGTCCAACGACCTGCTCGACGTGGTGGACGCCGGAGCCGATGCGGGCATTCGGTATGGCGGAACGGTTCCCCAGGACATGGTGGCACAGCGCCTGTCGGCCGATCTGCGCTGGGTCGTGGTCGGTCGGCCGTCCTACCTTGAGCGCCACGGGACGCCCGATCATCCCCGCGACCTCGCGGCTCACCGATGCCTGCGCATCCGCCTCGGCGACGACAGCCTCTACCGATGGGAGTTCGAGAGGGAGGGCGAGACGATCGCGCTCGACGTTCCAGGGGCGGTCACGCTCGACAACACGCAATTCGCCCTGACCCTGGCGGCGGCGGGCGGCGGGCTTGCCTATCTTCCGGAACCCTGCGTCGGACCGTCAGTCGCCCGCGGCGAGCTACGCATCGTGCTGGCAGACTGGGTCGTCGCGGGGGCCGGCTTCCACCTCTACTATCCCGGACGTCGCCAGTTGCCGACCGGATTGCGGCTCCTCGTCGACCTGATCCGCGAGGTGAGACCGCTTGGCCTGTAAGGCCAATGCCATTCGGCGGTGAACTCCGCTCATCGCCTCATTGAAGGGGACACGGCTGACCCGAACGCTGCGCGATGTCTACGTCAGGCCCCTCATCGAGGTCAGCGAGGACATCAGGACATGCGCCGTTTCCCAGGAAAGGTCGCTTTCGTCACGGGCGCCGCCAGCGGCATCGGCCGGGCTACCGCCATCGCCTTCGCGAGGGAGGGGGCTCAGGTCGCGATCACGGACCGCACCGAGGCGCCGCTGGAGGAACTCCGGGCCGAGATCGAAGCGGACGGCGGCGCGGTGCTGGCGATCCGCTGCGACGTGTCGGTCCCGGCGGACGTGGAAGCAGCGGTGGCCAGCACCGTCGCGCAGTTCGGCCGCCTCGACTGCGCCTTCAACAATGCAGGCATCGAGAACAAGGCCGCTCCGGTCCACGAGATCGCTCTGGATGAGTGGGACCGGATCCTCGACGTCAACCTGCGCGGCACATTCCTGTGCATGAAGCAGGAGATCGCTCAGATGCTGCGCCAGGGCAGCGGCGTGGTGGTGAACACCGCGTCCGGTGCGGCCATCAGGGGCGTGGCGGGAGGGGCGAGCTATGCCGCCTCCAAGCACGCGCTCATCGGCCTCACCAAGTCCGCCGCCCTCGACTATGCGAAGTCGAACATCCGGGTGAACGCCGTCCTGCCGGGGAACATCGAGACGCCGAT
This sequence comes from Methylobacterium sp. 1973, assembly GCF_040545035.1. Taxonomy (NCBI): domain Bacteria; kingdom Pseudomonadati; phylum Pseudomonadota; class Alphaproteobacteria; order Hyphomicrobiales; family Methylobacteriaceae; genus Methylobacterium; species Methylobacterium sp. 1973. The sequence continues at coordinate 69,558 of NZ_JBEPLA010000018.1, read as the reverse complement.
GATGGACCGCTTCACCGGCGGCGATATCCAGAAAGCCATCGCTCTTGAGCCGGTCGGGCGACTGGGCAAGCCCGAGGAGATCGCGGACGCCGTCCTATGGATGTGTTCGGACCTCGGTTCGTTCGTGACCGGCGCGTCGATCTCGGTCGATGGAGGCTGGTCGCTCTAGGCGATGTCCGGAACGCAGGAGAATCGATCCGATGGACATCAAGCGCAGCGGAAGCCAGCCGTCGGGTCAGGGACCGTCCGCGTGGTTCACCGGCACGGTCCGGATCGACCCACTTCACAGCGCCCCCGATCCGGCCCGGGTTGCCATGGCGAGCGTGACCTTCGAGCCGGGTGCGCGCACGGCGTGGCACACACACCCGCTCGGCCAGACGCTGATCGTCACGTTCGGGCGCGGGTGGGTCCAACGTGACGGCGGCCCCATCGAGGAGATCGCACCGGGCGACGTCGTCTGGTTCGAGCCGAACGAGCGACACTGGCACGGAGCGACCGCGTCCACGGCGATGACACATATCGCCATCCAGGAGTGCCTGGACGGCGAGGCGGTGACGTGGATGGAACAGGTCACGGACGGAGCGTACGACGGTCCCTGAGCCCGTGATGCGAAGTCCGCCTTTGACGTTCGGCCGCCGACGGCAGACCGTCGCAACGCCACCCAGGGCAGCGCCTCCGAGGGTCGCGCCGCTGATCCACACCCGAGGCTTCGGGCTCGATGGGCCGCCGGCGCGCCGACGACGTCAGCCCTGCCGCATCGCGGTCTCGGCCTGCGCATCGAGGGCGGGACCGTCCTCCTCGGGCAGCCGCACGGTCGCGGCGGCCTGGGCGGCGAGGCCTTCGGCCCGGCCGACGAAGCCGAGCTTCTCGGTGGTCGTCGCCTTGATGGAGACCGCCGAGAGCGGCACGCCCGCGATGGCGGCGATGCGCGCGCGGATCTCCTCGCGGTGCTTCCCGATGCGCGGCGCCTCGGCCAGCACGGTGATGTCGAGGTGGTCGATGCGGCCGCCGCGGGCACGGACCAGCCCGCAGGCATGGGCCAGGAACTGGTCCGAGGACGCCCCGCGCCAGCGCTCGTCGGAGGGCGGGAAATGGGTGCCGATGTCGCCGTCCGCGATGGCGCCGAGCAGCGCATCGGTCAGGGCGTGCAGCGCCACGTCGCCGTCGGAATGGGCGAGGACGCCCCGATCCGCGGGGATCTTCACGCCGCCCAGCCAGACATGGTCGCCGGTGGTGAAGGCGTGCACGTCGAAGCCGGTGCCGAGGCGGGTCACGTAGGTGGTCATGGCGCGGGCTCCCGGCGCTGGCAATTCGGTGGTCTCGGTCGCGAAGGCGCGGTCCGCCTCGATCAGGTCGGCGGGCTGGGTGATCTTGCGGTTGGCGACGTCGCCCGCAAAGACCACCACCGGCAGGCCGGCCCATTCGGCGAGCGCGCCGTCGTCGGTGAAGCCGTCGAGGCCCTGCGCGGCGGCGTCCCTGTGGGCGGCGAGCAGCGGACCGAAGGAGAAGGCCTGGGGCGTCTGCACCGCGCGGAGGTGCTCCCGGGGCGGCGTCTCGTGCACCCGGCCGATGCCGGGCGCGATATCGACGACGCGCTTGACCGTGTCGGTCACCGGGACGCCGGGTACGGCCGCGCCGTGATCCCGCCCCGCCGCGATCGCCCGGGCGATGAGCGCGGCGTCCACATAGGGGCGCGCCGCGTCGTGGACCAGAACGATCTCGGGCGCCGACCCGACCGCCAGGGCTTCGAGCCCGGCGCGCACGGAGAGCTGGCGGGTCGCCCCGCCCGCCACCGGCGCCGTGATCTTCGCGCGGATTGCGGGTGGAAGTTCGTCCAGGCAGTTCCGGAAGAAGTCCGCCGCATCGGCGGCGATCACCGGCTGGATGCGCGCGATCCCGTCATCCGCGGCGAGGGCCGCCAGGGTGCGGGTGAGGACCGCCTGTCCACCGACCCGGCGGTACTGCTTGGGCGTGCCGCCGCCGATGCGGATACCGCGGCCCGCGGCCACCACCACCGCGGCGACGCCGGCTCCCGCGCTGGCGGGTCCGATGGCTGGCGTGCCGGTGGCGGACATGGGCGACGAACTCGTGAGGGCCTGAGGAGCGGAGGGGCGGCCGGCGCGCGGGCCAGCGCTGCCGCCGGAAGCCTGCCGCAGAGGGTGCCCGTCGTTTAAGCGGGGGAGGGCCCGAAATCAACGCGCGGTCCCGCTTGCCAGCGGGCCGGGCTTGCCTCATTGTTGTGCAGAATGACGACTGACCATTATTTGAGCGCGCTGCGCCGCGAAGGTGCGAAGGCCGGAGCGGCAGACGCCGCCCCGCTCTGCCTGCTTGCCCCGCTTTCGGGTGTCACCGACCTGCACATGCGCCGCATCGCCCGCCGCTGCGGCGCCGACGCGGTCATCTCCGAGATGGTGGCGGCGCGGGAACTCACCCGCGGCTCCGGCGAGGCCACCCTGCGCGCGGAAGGCTCCGGCGTCGACCTGCACGTGGTCCAGCTCGCGGGCTGCGAGGCCGCCCCGATGGCGGAGGCGGCCCGGCTGGCGGAGGCCGGGGGCGCCCACGTGATCGACGTGAACATGGGCTGCCCGGCCAAGATCGTCACGGGGATCGCGTCAGGCTCGGCGCTGATGCGCGACCTCGACCACGCCGAGCGCCTGCTCGCGGCCGTGCGGGGCGCGGTGTCGGTCCCGGTGACCGTGAAGATGCGCCTCGGCTGGGACGACGCGAACCGCAACGCCGCCGATCTCGCCGCCCGCGCCGAGCGGCTGGGCCTCAACGCCGTGACCGTCCACGGACGGACCCGGCAGCAATTCTACAAGGGCCGCGCCGACTGGGCGGCGATCCGCTCGGTGGTCGCGGCGGTGTCGATCCCGGTGATCGCCAACGGCGACGTGACCGACCTCGCCAGCGCCCGGGCCTGCCTCGCGGCGTCCGGGGCGGCGGGGGTGATGATCGGCCGGGCGGCGACCGGCCGGCCCTGGCTGGTCGGGCACATCGCGTCGGCCCTGGCCGGGCGGCCGGTGCCGGAACCGGCGCGGGCCGATCAGGCCTCCCTGGCCGCCGAGCACTATGCGGGGCTCCTGTCGCTCTACGGCCGGGACATGGGCGTGCGGCACGCGCGCAAGCACCTCGCCGCCTATGCCGAGACCGGAGGGGCGCTGGACCCGGCCGAGCGCGCGGCGCTGCTCACCACCACCGATCCGGCGACGGCCCAGGCCCTGCTGGCCCGGGCCTTTGCGGGCTCGGCGGATCCTGTCCAGGAGGCCGCGTGAGCGACGATTCCCTCCCGCAGGCGACCGGCAGCCGGCGCGACACCGCCGCCGAGGCCGTGCTCAACGCCCTGCCGCTGCCGGTCCTGACCATCGGCGGCGACGAGCAGATCCTCCACTGCAACCACGCCGCGGAGGCCTTCTTCGACTATTCGGCGCGGCTGATGCAGCGCCGGCGGCTCCGCGACATCATCCCCTTCGCCTCGCCGATCATCGCCCTGGTGGCCGAGGTCCGGCGGCGGCGCGCCAGCGTCAGCGAGTACCGGGTCGAGCTGACCCAGCCCCGCCTCGGCCTGGAGCGCAGCGTCGACGTGTTCGCGACGCCGCTCGGCGACGACGGCGACGCCGTGGTGATGATGCTCCAGGAGCGGACCATCGCCGACAAGATGAACCGCCAGCTCACCCATCGCGGCGCCGCGCGCTCGATGGTGGCGCTGGGCGCGATGCTGGCCCACGAGATCAAGAACCCGCTCGCCGGCATCCGCGGCGCGGCGCAGCTCCTGGAGAGCACCGGCGCCGAGGAGGACCGGCTGCTCACCCGCCTGATCTGCGACGAATCCGACCGGATCGTCCGCATCGTCGAGCGCATGGAGCTGTTCGGCGACGAGCGCCCCTCGGATCGCGGTGCCGTCAACGTTCACGGGGTGCTCGATCAGGTGAAGCGCTCGGCGCAGTCGGGCTTCGCGCGGCATATCCGCTTCATCGAGACCTACGACCCGTCGCTGCCGCCGGTTCTCGGCAACCGCGACCAGCTGATCCAGGTGATCCTGAACCTCGTGAAGAACGCCGCGGAGGCGATCGGCCCGGACGCGGTCGAGGGCGAGATCACCCTGTCGACCGCCTTCCGCACCGGCCTGCGCCTGCAGGTGCCGGGCTCCCGCGAGCGGGTCAGCCTGCCGATCGAGGTGGCCGTGCGCGACAACGGCCCGGGCATCTCGGCCGACCTGCTGCCGGACCTGTTCGATCCGTTCGTCACCACCAAGGCACAAGGCTCCGGCCTCGGTCTTGCATTGGTGGCCAAGATCGTCGGCGATCACGGTGGGATCGTCGAATGCGATCCTGCCCCGCGCCGCACGGCGTTCCGCATCCTTCTGCCGATGTCGAGTGCCCGGGACGGGCGCGAATCGGCGGTCGATCCGTGATGTCGATCCCCGAATCCGGCCCCCCGTCGGAGGTCTGAGTAGAGAGTCATGCCGAACGGCCACATCATCGTCGCCGACGACGACGCCGCAATCCGCACCGTGCTCAACCAAGCGCTGTCACGGGCGGGCTACGAGGTTCGCTCGACGGGCAATTGCGCCACCCTCTGGCGCTGGGTCGCGCAGGGGGAGGGCGACCTCGTCATCACCGACGTGGTGATGCCCGACGAGAACGTGTTCGACCTGCTGCCGCGCATCAAGCGCGTGCGGCCGGAACTGCCGATCATCGTCATGAGCGCGCAGAACACCTTCATGACGGCGATCCGCGCCTCGGAGCGGGGTGCCTACGAGTACCTGCCCAAGCCCTTCGACCTGAAGGAGCTGATCGCCATCGTGGGCCGAGCGCTCTCGCGTCCCCGCGGCGCGGCGCCGGCCGGGGCGCCCCCCGAGAACGAGGACATCCCGCTGGTCGGGCGCTCGCCCGCCATGCAGGAGATCTACCGGGCGCTGGCCCGGCTGATGCCGACCGACCTCACCGTGATGATCACCGGCGAGTCCGGCACCGGCAAGGAGCTGGTCGCCCGGGCGCTGCACGATTACGGCCGCCGCCGCACCGGCCCGTTCGTGCCGGTCAACATGGCGGCGATCCCGCGCGACCTGATCGAATCCGAGCTGTTCGGCCACGAGAAGGGCGCCTTCACGGGGGCCCTGCAGCGCTCCGCGGGCCGGTTCGAGCAGGCCGAGGGCGGGACGCTGTTCCTCGACGAGATCGGCGACATGCCCATGGAGGCGCAGACCCGGCTGCTGCGCGTCCTCCAGCAGGGCGAATACACGACCGTGGGCGGGCGCGTCCCGATCCGCACCAACGTCCGGATCATCGCGGCCACCAACAAGGACCTGCGGGTCTCGATCCAGCAGGGCATCTTCCGCGAGGACCTGTTCTTCCGCCTCAACGTCGTGCCCCTGCGGCTTCCGGCCCTGCGCGAGCGCTCCGAGGACGTGCCGGATCTCGTCCGCCACTTCTTCGTGCTGGTCGAGCGCGAGGGCCTGACCCGGAAGACCCTCGACGGGGACGCCATGGAGCGTCTCAAGCGCTACCGCTGGCCGGGCAACGTCCGCGAGTTGGAGAACCTCGTCCGCCGGCTGGCCGCCCTCTACCCGCAGGAGACGATCACCGGCCCGGTGATCGAGGCCGAGCTCGACACCCTTCCGCTGGCGACGCCCGCGGCCCCGGCCGCCAACGGCGCGGCCCGCAAGGCCAACGGGGAGTCCGAGAGCCTGTCCAGCGCGGTGGAGCGCCACCTCTCGGATTATTTCTCCGGCTATCGGGACACCCTGCCACCCCCCGGGCTGTATCACCGGATCCTGCGGGAGATCGAAGGCCCGCTGATCGGCGCGGCGCTCGCCGCCACCCGCGGCAACCAGATCCGCGCGGCGGAACTGCTCGGCGTCAACCGCAACACCCTGCGCAAGAAGGTCCGCGACCTCGACCTGCAGGTGTTCCGCACGGCGCGTTAGCGGCGGCCGGCCGCAAGGCTGCTTCGCGGCCGCCGCCGCGCTCCGGCGCCTCGGGATGCGATCCGGGGCGGGACAGGCGTGACGGTGCTCAGCGGCCCGGCAGGATCGGGTCGCCGCGCATCAGCGCGTGGAGCCGCTCGGTGTCGAACCCGTTCGGGATGCTGGGCACGGCCGGCTTCGGCGCGGGCGCGGCCTTGACCGGAGCCGGGATCGACCCCGTCGCCGACGGCTCGGCCTGGGCGGCGCGGACCACGGGCGCCGGCGCCAGATGGGCGAGCCGATCGGCGCTGACGAGGGCGACGGTCGCCGTCGAGACGAGGACGAGGACGGCGCCGAGGAGGGAACGCAGGATACGCACGCAACGACCCGGGACGCGACTTGAGACGGCAACAGATTTACGGCGCGGCCGTTAACGAAGCCCCACCCTCAAGTCTTCGGGAGGCGATATTGACCAACGTCCAGGCCACCGCGAGCGACAGCCCGTTCATCCAGGGCCGCAACGCGCGCCTCTACGGAAAACCCGTGAGCGAATGCCCCTATCCGGAAGGCTCCCAGGAGCGCGCCGCCTGGATGGAGGCCTACGAGGAGGCCGCCGTCTCCGATTCGCCCGAGACCCCGTGAGCGCGGCAAACACGGCGTCTCAGGGCTGCGGAACGCCGCGTCCGGCTTGACCTCGCCGGATGCGGCGCGCTTCGTGCGGTGCACCGCAACGCGATCACCGAGCCTCGATGTCCCTGAAGCCTTCGCCCGACGCCCAGCAGACCTTCGCGCCCGCGACGCGCCTCGTGCATGCGGGCCGCGATCCGGGCGAGCAGCACGGCTTCGTGAACACGCCGATCTATCGGGGCTCCACAGTCCTCTATCCGACCTACGACGCGATCAAGAACCGGCGCGGGCGCTACAATTACGGCACCTCGGCGACACCCACCATGGACGCGCTGACGACCGCCTGGACGGAACTCGCCGGCGCCGCCGGCACCGTCGTGACGCCCTCGGGCCTCGCGGCGCTCACCGTCGCGCTGATGGCCGCGGTCTCGGCGGGCGACCATCTCCTCGTCACCGATTCCGCCTACCGGCCGACCCGCCAGTTCTGCGACGGCGTGCTGGCGCGCTACGGCGTCGAGGTCACCTATTACGACCCGATCATCGGGGCCGGCATCGCGGACCTGATGCGCCCGAACACCCGGGCCGTGCTGGTCGAGGCCCCCGGCTCGCAGAGCTTCGAGATGCAGGACGTTCCCGCGATCGCCGAGGTCGCGCACGCCCGCGACGCCTGCGTGATCATGGACAACACCTGGGCGACGCCGCTGCTGTTCCCGCCGCATGAGCGCGGGGTCGACATCGCCGTGGAGGCCGGAACCAAGTACCTGAGCGGCGGCTCGGACCTGCTGATCGGCCTGACCTCCGCCAACGCGCGCTACTACCCGGCCGTGCGCCGCACCTTCGACCATTTCGCCATGTGCGCCGGCGCCGAGGACATCTTCCTGGCGCTGCGCGGCCTGCGCACCATGAACCTGCGCCTGCGCGAGCACGGCCGCGCCGGGCTGGAGATGGCCCGATGGTTCCAGGCGCGGCCCGAGGTGCTGCGGGTGCTCCATCCCGGCCTGCCCGAGGATCCCGGCCACGCGATCTGGACGCGCGACTTCGCGGGCGCCTCGGGCCTGTTCGGCGTGATCCTCAAGCCGGTGCCCGAGGTGGCTTTGGCCGCCATGCTGGACGGGCTGCAGCTGTTCGGGATGGGCTTCTCCTGGGGCGGCTTCGAGAGCCTCGTGATCCCGTTCGACTGTGCCGGCTACAGGACCGCCACGAAGTGGGCGCCCGGCGGACCGGCCCTGCGCTTCCATATCGGCCTCGAGGACACCGCCGACCTCAAGGCCGACCTCGATGCCGGCTTCGCGCGCCTGCGGGCCGCCACGTAAGGCGGATCGGGGCGCCGACGGCGGGGGGCGACCGGCGACGACGCGGCTGCATTTGACCTTCCCGCCCGATCCTGATTGACCGGCCCGGCATGACCACGAGCCTCTCCGCCGACGGCGCTCCGCGCCTCGCCCCAGTCGACCGGATCGGCCGCGGACTCGACGCGCTGAGCCTCACCCATGGCCGGGCCGTCGCCGCCCTGCTGGCGCTGTGCCTGATCCTGTTCCTGCCGGGCCAGATCTCCCTGCAGCCGATGGATCGGGACGAGCCGCGCTTCGCCCAGGCCTCGAAGCAGATGCTGGAGAGCGGCGACCTCGTGGATATCCGCTTCCAGGGCGAGGCGCGGCACAAGAAGCCGGTGGGGATCTACTGGGCCCAGGCCGCCGCCGTGGCGGCCGGCGAGGCGCTGGGCGTGCCCGGGGCCCGCACCCAGATCGCCCTGTACCGCATCCCCTCGCTGATCGGCGCCATCGCCTCGGTGCTGCTCGCCTACTGGGGGGCGCTGGCCTTCCTGCCCCGCCGGCCCGCACTGCTGGCGGCCGCCCTCTACGGCGCCTGCCTGATGCTCTCGGCCGAGGCACACCTCGCCAAGACCGACGCCCTGCTCGCCGCCTGCGCCACCGCGAGCCTTGCCGCACTCGCCCGCGCTTGGCTGGCGCCGCGGGACGGCAGGCCGACCTCTGGGCCGACCTCAGGGCCGACCTCCGGACCAACCTTTGCGGCATTCTGGCTCGGGATGGCGGTCGGGATCCTGGTGAAGGGGCCGATGGTGCCGCTCTTCGTCGCGCTGCCGGCGCTCGGCCTGTCGCTTCGGGCGCGATCCGCCCGCTGGCTGCTGCCCCTCCGGCCCTGGCCGGGCCTCGCCCTCACGCTCCTGCTGGTGGCACCCTGGTTCGCGGCGATCACCTGGAAGAGCGGCGGCGCCTTCTACGCCGAGGCCGTCGGGCACGACATGCTCGGCAAGGTCGGCGGGGCGGCGGAGCGGCACTGGGGGCCACCCGGGGCCTACGCGCTCGTGTTCTTCGCCACCTTCTGGCCCGGGGCGGCCTTCGCGGCCATGAGCCTGCCCTTCGCGTGGCGGGCGCGGCGGGAGCCCGCCGTGGCCTTCCTCATCGCCGCGGTGCTGCCGGCATGGCTGATCTTCGAGGCGGTGCCCACCAAGCTGCCCCACTACGTGCTGCCGCTGATGCCCTGGCTCGCGATCCTCACCGCGCTGGCGTTGTCCCGCGGAGCGCTGGATCCGCGCCTGCGGGGCGCGCGCCTGACGGCCCTGCTGGTGCCGGCGATCCCGGTCGCGCTCAGCCTCGGCCTCTGCCTCGCGGGCTGGCGCCTCGACGCCCACACCATCCCGTGGCCGGCTCTGCCCCTGCTCGCCGCCGCCTGCGCGGTCGCGATCCTGGCCTGGCTCGCCTTCGCGCAGGGATCCGCCGAGCGCGCCCTCGCGCTCGGGGTCCTGGCCTCGGCCCTGCTCGGTCCGGCGGTGCTCGGCGTGGCGCAGCGTTCGCTGCCGGCTTTGAAGGTCTCGCCCCGGCTCGCGGCCCTGCGCGACCGGGTGCCTTGCCCGAACCCGCAGGTAGCGAGCCTGGGCTACCGCGAGCCGAGCCTCGTGTTCCTGATCGGCACCGGCCTCGCCCTGCCGCCCGACGGCGCCGCGGCGCGATCCTTCCTGGAAGGCGGCGGCTGCCGCCTGCTCTTCGTGGAATCCCGGGACCGCGACGACTTCAACGCGGCTTGGCCGGTGGGGCGCGGCGCACCCGCCCCCCTGGCGGAGGTCGAGGGTTTCAACCTCAATACCGGCCGCCGGGTCTTCGTGACGGCCTACGCGGTGGCCCCGTGAACGCGAATCCCCATCTCAGCGTCGTCGTGCCGGTCAAGAACGAGGCCGGCAACATCGCGCCCCTGGTGGCCGAGATCGAGGCCGCCTGCGCGGGGCTGGCCTTCGAACTGATCTACGTGGATGACGGCTCCACCGACGGCACCCCGGCGGCCCTGGCGGCGGCCCGGGCCGGGCGCCCCTGGCTGCGGGCGCTGCGCCACGCCCGGAGCGGCGGCCAGTCGGCGGCGGTGCGCAGCGGCGTCCTCGCGGCCCGCGGCGCGATCGTCGCGACCCTCGATGGCGACGGCCAGAACGATCCGGCCTTCATCCCCGCCCTGCTGGAAGCCCTGGAGGCGGCGGGGCCCGGCGCCGGCCTCGCCCAGGGTCAGCGGCGCGGCCGCAAGGACGGCCCGTTCAAGATGCTCCAGTCCCGGATCGCCAACGGCGTCCGCGGACGGATCCTCAACGACGCCACCCGCGATACCGGCTGCGGCCTGAAGGTGTTCCGGCGCGCCGTATATCTCAGGCTGCCGTATTTCGACGCCCTCCACCGGTTCATGCCGGCCCTGGTGGCCCGGGAGGGCTTTTCGGTGGTCCACCGCGACGTGGTCGACCGGCCGCGGCTGACGGGGGTATCCAATTACGGCCTGTTCGACCGCCTCTGGGTCGGGCTCCTCGATCTCGCCGGGGTCTGGTGGCTGATCCGGCGCAAGCGCGCCGATCCGCGGCCCGAGGAGATCGTCGACCCGGCCGGCCAACCCGCAGACCAGGACGTCGGATGCTGATCCAGCTCGCCCACGATCTGCCGGCCTATTTCTACGACGTGTTCGTCACCCGGCTCGACTTCTGGCTGGTCTTCGGCATCGTCGCACAGGTGGTGTTCGGCTCGCGCTTCATCCTGCAATGGATCGCCAGCGAGCGGGCCGGGCGGAGCGTGATGCCGCTGTCGTTCTGGTTCCTGTCGATCCTCGGCGGGCTGATGACCCTGGTCTACGGGTTCGTGCGCCGCGAGCCGGTGATCATCATCGGCCAGGGGCTCTCCACCGGGATCTACCTGCGCAACCTCGCGCTGATCTTCCGCGAGCGGCGGCGGAGGCGCGGCAACCCGTGAGCCGCGCGCCGCTGCCCGCCTATTACGACGACCTGGACGCGACGTTCGCGGCGCTGTGGGGCCATCTGGCGGACGGCGCCGCGCACGGCCGCAGCGGGTTCCACCTGCCGGTGGTGGCGACGCTCGGCGCGGCGGGCGGCCCGCGGCTGCGCACGGTGGTGCTGCGCGCCGCCGACCGGGATGCCGGAACCCTCCGGTTCCACTGCGACCGCCGCTCTGACAAGGCCGCCGAGATCCTGGCGAACCCGGCCTGCGCGCTCACGGCCTACGACGAGGCGACGAAGATCCAGATCCGCATCGAGGGGCGCGCCGCGCTGCACGTCGACGACGCGGTGGCCGAGGCGGCCTGGGCCGGGTCCCGGGCGATGAGCCGGGTCTGTTACGGGAGCGAACCCGGCCCGGGCACGGCCCTGCCGGCGGGGGACGCCTACGCCCTGCCGGACGAGGCCGCGGCCGAGGCGCTGGGATGGCCGCATTTCGCCGCCGTGCTGGTCCGGGTGGAGCGCCTGGATTTCCTCTACCTCGACCGCCGCGGTCACCGGCGGGCCGCCTGGCACCGGTGCGGGTCGGCATGGCAGGGCGGCTGGCTGGCCCCCTGAAAGAGTGCCGCCGCGCGGGGAAGATGTCGCGCGCGCGACGGCCCGCCGGGGCGCACTCGTCCGAACACGCGGAACGTGCCGCGATTCGACGCGCCGACGGTTGAACGCGAATTCAATCCACACGTCCCGGATGAAAGATTGCGCGACAATCCCATTCGATGTCCGATCCGTCCCAAGCCCCGCGTTCGCAATCGACTTCGCCATCCGCCAACACATAAGCAGCGGCAGCGCGGAGTTTTTCCCAGTGCGTCGCCACTTCAAGTTCCCCATTGCCGTCAAGATCGCCTTCGCGTTCGCCTTCATCGCGGTGAATGCGGTCGGCTTTCTATGGTATATCTCCAAACGGATGACCGCGGCCGATGCGGCCTACAGCGCCTATCTCGGCAACGACGCCACGGCGGCCACGATGGCGGCACGCCTCGGACGCGTGGTCTATCAGATGAGCTACGTGGCCTTCCGCACCCTCGGCGAGGCCGATCCGGACGCGTCGGACCGCATCGGCGCCGCGTTCGAGCCCCTTCCGGCCGAAGCCGCACGCCTCCTCGACGGCGTGCGCCGGAACGCCCCGACATTCGACGATCGGACCGACCGGATCGCGACGCTCCTGGGCACCTACATCGCACTCACCGGCGAGATGTGCGCCATGGCCAAGAAGGGCATGAGCGCCCAGGCCCTGACGCTGGCGCACACGCAGGTGGATCCGCTCCAGAAGACGCTGTTTGCCGCCCTCGACGCCTTCGTGGACGATCTGAGCACGTCGATCCGCACGGGTTCCGCGGCCCTCAGCGCGGACACCCGCACGACCTTGTCCTGGGCGATCAGCCTGTCGGCGGGCGGCATCGCCGCCAGCATCCTGATCGGTGTTCTGGTGGTGCATGTCGGCGTCGCCCGCCCCCTCGGCCGGTTGACGGCCGCTCTGAAAGCCATGTCGGCCGGGCGGCTCGACGCGGAGGTCCCGGAAGCGCGGCGCGGCGACGAGATCGGTGCCATCGGCAGCGCCGTCGCGGGCATCAAGGCCCTCGTCGCGCGGAAGGCCGTCGCGCAGGCAGAGACCGCGCGGCGGCAGGCCGAGGACGCCGCCGCCGACCGCAGCCGGACCCTCCTGCGGCTCGCCGAGGGCTTCGAGCTGACGGTGGGACGCATCATCGGCTTGGTGTCGGAGTCGATCGCCGCCCTCCAGACCACCGCCCGGACCATGACCGTCACGGCGACGCGGACCGTCGGCGAATCCACGGCGGTCGCGGGTGCCGCCGAGACGGCCGCGCGCGACGTCGGCACGGTGGCGGCCGCCGCCGAGGAACTCGAAACCACCGTGGCGGAGATCGGCCGGCAGATCGGCGGCTCGGCCATCCTCGCTCGGAGCGCCGTCGTCGAAGCGGATCGGACCGCGACCCTCGTGCAGGATCTCAGCGCCGCCGCCGCCAAGGTCGGCGCGGTGGTGGAGCTGATCGGGGCCATCGCGCGTCAGACCAACCTGCTGGCGCTCAACGCCACCATCGAGGCGGCCCGCGCCGGAGCGGCGGGGCGGGGCTTCGCGATCGTGGCGAGCGAGGTGAAGGACCTCGCCGCGCAGGCGGCCCAGGCGACGGGCGACGTCTCGGGACAGATCGGCCGCATCCAGGGCGTGACCGATCAGGCGGTCGCGGTGATCGCCGCGATCACCGCACGGATCCGCGAGATCGACGGGGTCGCCGCCAGCGTCGCGGCCTCGGTGACGCAGCAGGAGGCGGCCACCCGGGCGATCGCCCGCAACGTCGTGCAGGCCTCCACCGGCACCCGCGCGGTGACCACCACCATGGCGGCCGTTGCCGCGGCTGCCGGAGAGACCGGGACGGCCGCCGATCGGGTGCAGGCCTGCGCCGCCGCGCTGGCCCGCCAATCCGAGGACCTCGACGGTGAGGTTCGGCGCTTCCTCGCCACGATCCGCGCGGCGTGAAGCCCCGACCGCGACCGCCGGATGGCTGCCCTGCGCGGCCCCCCCTGACAGGGACTGGCCCGGCACGCTAAAGCCCGCCGACCCGGCCGCCCATCCGGGTCGACCGGGAGGACGCCGTGGGCCTCGTCTACGCGCTCGCCGCCTATCTGAGCTGGGGCCTCCTGGTTCCGGTGCATTTCCGGATGCTCGGGGCCTACACCCCGTATCATATCCTGGCGGAGCGCATCGTCTGGTCGAGCCTGTTCGCCGGCGCGTTGGCGCTGGTCCTCGCGGCGCGCCACCGCCTGAACCTGCCGTTCCCGCTGCGCAAGCGGCACGCGCTCCTGCTGCTCTCGGCGGCCATGATCGGCGTGAACTGGCTGCTCTACCTCTACGCGGTCAGCAGCGGGCACCTGCTCGACGCGAGCCTCGGCTACTACATCAATCCCCTGGTCAGCGTGGCGTTCGGGCGGGTGGTGCTGGGCGAACGGCTGCGGCCGGCGCAGGCGCTCGCCATCGGCATCGCCGCGACGGGCGTCGCCGTCGCGGTGGTCTGGGCCGGTGAGCTGCCCCTCATGTCGCTGTCGCTGGCGGTGAGCTTCGCGCTCTACGGGCTCGCCCGGAAGATCGTCGCCGTCGACGCGCTGGTCGGATTCCTGGCCGAGACCCTCCTGCTCCTGCCGGCCGCCATCGTCTGGCTCGTCCTCTCGCCCGAGCCGTTCCTGCCGTCCGCGCCGGGCGACCGCGCGCTCCTGATGCTCACGGGCCTGACCACCGCGCTGCCGCTGATCTGGTTCGCCGCCGCGGCGGTGCGCCTGCGGCTCACCACCCTCGGCCTGCTGCAATACGTGGCGCCCACCTGCCTGCTTCTCCTCAGCGTCCTCGTCTACGGCGAGCACGTCGAGCCGCACCGGGCGCTGATGCTGGCGCTGATCTGGGTGGCACTCGCGCTCTACACGGTGGACGCCCTGCGGTTTCGCCGCCTGCCGGCCGCGGCGTCGCCGCGGTCGGATCCGGACGCGATGCGTGTATAAGGAATACTGGTATAGGCCGCCGCTGGGGCGGATGACGGGACAGCGTCGGGTCGATGAGCGAGACTGAGAGCGGCCCAGGATCCGTCACGGATGCCGATTACCGCAACCTCGCCGAGACGCTGCCGCAGCTCGCCTGGATCGCCGAGGCCGACGGCACGATCATCTGGTACAATCAGCGCTGGTACGATTTCACCGGCACGTCCCTCGAGGACATGCGGGGATGGGGCTGGCGCACGGTCCATCACCCGGATCACGTCGAGGCGGTGACCGAGCGCTACCGGGCCGCGATCACCCTGGGCCGGTCCTGGGAGGACACGTTCCCCCTGCGCGGGCGGGACGGGACCTATCGCTGGTTCCTGTCGAAGGCGCTGCCGCACCGGGACGAATCCGGGCGGATCCTGCGCTGGTACGGGACCAACACCGACATCACCGGCCGCCGCGCCATCGAGGAGCGCCTGCGCCATTCCGAGCAGCGGTTCCGGGCGCTGGTCGACGCCTCGGCGGCGGTGATCTGGAACACCAACGCGGCGGGCGAGCTGATGCCGCCGCAGGTCCGCTGGAGCATCTATACCGGCCAGACCGAGGAGGCCTACCAGGGCTGGGGCTGGCTGGATGCCGTCCATCCCGAGGACCGGGGTCACGCGGCCGATGCCTGGGCCGCCTCCGTGGAGGCGCGGGCGCTCTACGAGGTCGAGTACCGGCTGCGCCGCCACGACGGGGCCTGGCGCACCATGGAGGTGCGCGGCGTGCCGGTCCTCGCCGAGGACGGTTCCCTCCGGGAATGGGTCGGCACCTGCGTCGACGTCACCGACCGGAAGGAGGCCGAGGAGGCGGTGGAGCGCGCCCGCCAGGCCGCCGAGGCGGCCAACCGGGCGAAAAGCCAGTTCATCGCCAACATGAGCCACGAGCTGCGCACGCCGCTCTCGGCGGTGATCGGCTATTCCGAGATGCTCGGCGAGGAGCTGGAGGATATCGGCCAGGCCGCCCTCCTGCCCGACCTGCGCAAGATCGAGGCGGCCGCGCGCCACCTGCTGTCGCTGATCAACGACGTCCTCGACATCTCGAAGATCGAGGCCGGCCGCATGACCGCCTCGGCCGAGACCTTCGCGGTGGCGGACCTGCTCCGCGATGTCGGCGATTCCACCGGTTCGCTGATGGAGAAGAAGGGCAACCGCTTCGTCCTCGATGCCGGCGAAGGGGCGGGCGCCGATCTCGGGTCCATGCACCAGGATCAGACCAAGATCCGCCAGTGCCTCGTGAACCTGCTCGGCAACGCCGCCAAGTTCACCGAGAAGGGGACGATCACCCTGACGGTGCGGCGGCACCGGGAAGAGGGGGCGGACTGGCTGTCCTTCGCGGTCGCCGATACCGGGATCGGCATGACCGAGACCCAGATCGGGCGGCTGTTCGAGCGCTTCGTCCAGGCCGACGACTCGACCACCCGCCAGTTCGGCGGCACGGGTCTCGGGCTCGCCATCACCCGCGCCTTCTGCGAGGCGATGGGCGGCGACATCGGCGTCACCAGCGTTCCGGGGGCGGGGGCGACCTTCACGGTCCGCCTGCCCGCGATCCTGAGCCCCGAAGATGCGCCGACGGCCGAGGCCGAGGCTCTCACGCCGGTGGAGCCGCACGAGGAGCACGAGACGGTGCTGCTGGTCGACGACGATCCGGCCGCCCGGGAGCTGCTCCAGCGCTTCCTGGAGCGCGAGGGCTTCCACGTCCGCAGCGCCAATGACGGCCGCGCCGGCCTGACGCTCGCCCGGGCGCTCCGGCCGCGGGCGATCCTGCTCGACGTCGAGATGCCCCGCATGGACGGCTGGGCGGTGCTTCACGCCGTGCGCAACGATCCCGAACTGGCCGGGACCCCGGTGATCATGACCTCGGTGGTGGCCGAGCAGGGGCTCGGCCAGGCGCTCGGCGCCACCGACTATTTCGTCAAGCCGATCGACTGGGACCGGCTCAAGGGCCTGATGGAGCGCTACCGGCCCGAGGCGCCGAACGAGGCACGGGTCCTCGTGGTGGATGACGATGCGGATGCCCGGGAGCGCCTGCGCCGCTCCCTCGGCCGGGAGGGCTGGACCGTCGACGAGGCGGAGAACGGCCGGATCGCCCTGGAACGCTTCAGCCAGGCCCGGCCGAGCCTGATCCTGCTCGACCTGATGATGCCCGAGATGGACGGGTTCGGCTTCCTGCGGGCGCTCCGCTCGCGGCCCGATGGCGACGTGCCCGTGGTGGTGCTGACCGCCAAGGAGATCACCACCGCCGAGAAGGAGAGCCTGAACCGGCAGGCCGACCGGGTGATCGCCAAGGGCTCCATGAGCCTCGCGGAGATCGGCCGGCAACTGCGCGTCCTCTACGCGCGTTCGGCGAACGAGCCGGTTCCGGGACAGCTTCAGGGCCTGCTCGCGCAGCTCGCGGAGCAGGAGGGCGGAGAGAGACCATGAGCGATTCCGGGATCGATGCGGACAAGGCGGTGGCCATCCGCCTGCGGGCACGGCTGGCGGTGGTGGAGCGGGCGGCGTGGTTCGGCCTCGTCCACGCCATGAAGACGCGGCCGGCCGAGACCGAAGCCTATTTCGCCTCCGAGCGGGCGCGCTGCACGGAGGGTTTCGGCAGCGGGGCCTGGGCCAAGGATCTCACCGACGCCGAGCGCCGGATGCTGGCCGCGGAGGTGGATGCCGGGCTGGCGCAGTTGCTGGAGGAGGCCCGCGCCGAGGTGTGAGACGCCGCCGCCCCCTCGCGGGCGCGGCGAAGTCCTCCGATTGCGCGACACCGGGAGGCCGCATTCGGTCGTGGTTCGCTTGGCCGCGCGCGAGGACGGCGCGGGCAGCATCGACCGGGATGCCGTGACACTGCCCGTGCGGGACGACCCGCAGGCGGAAGCAGCATCACGCCTGCGCCGGTCAGGCCCTTAGCAGGGTGGGGACGGCGATCTTTTGCAGATCCGGGCCAATCACACGCCATCGCGCACCGGCGCGACCGGCGTCCCGGCAAGGATCCGGCCCGCGTATCAACGACGCCGTTCCAGCCGCATGCGCGGCGATCACATCCATACGACGAATGCTTGACATTCAATACAACAACGAGGCTTGAATACTATAAGTTCGGCCAAGAAATGCGTTAGATAGCGACAGGCAAAAGAGCCAGGCCGTCGCGAGACTCCATGGTCCGGCCAAACCTGCCGGATCCGGCGCGGCATTCGCTATGTCACAGGCGGCGCGATAGGCCTTCTCACGAAAATTGAGACCGATCATTTCTTCGAGAACAACTCGAGACATCGCGAAGCGCGAAAACATTCTTCCGGCCTATTACCGACGGTATGGGCGGCTGGCTGTAGTCCTCAGTATTCCGGAACAGCGAATCGGCCGCGTTCGCGCCCGGAGCTTCGACGTCGTGGAGACTCGGAGCTCCGGCGGTCGAAACCGGCAGATTTTGACGCCGTTCGGCAAGACATCCGAGCTTGCCCGACACCTTCAATTTTTGGTTGTTACACCCGGCCGTCTATGGGGGCACGCCCAGAGAATTTTTCACGATGATGATTTAGTTTGCGCACATCTTTGTGGTGCATGATGATCCTATGGATCTCTTCGTCGCAGCCCTTCTGGACAGTCAGGCGGCCGGTTTCGCCCTGGCGGCGATGATCATCTGCTTTTTCAGTGCGTGGCTGCTCGTCCACTTCATCCGGCAAGCGGAGAGCGCTTCGGCGCGTATCAGGAGGCGCTGGCAACTCGGAACGGCCGTGGTTGCCGGGACCGGCGTTTGGACCACCCACTTCGTCGCGATGCTCGGGTACCGGACCGACCTCCTTCTGAATTACGAGGCAGCGACGACCCTGGGCTCCGCGGCCGTGGCCATTGTCGCGGTCGGCGGGCCGCTGGCCCTGTCGACGCAATGCGCGCGGACATGGACGCGCGCAGCAGCCGGCGCGGCGGCGGGCTTGGGGATCGGCGGCATGCACCTCATCGGCATGGCCGCGTTGAGGGGCTGCAGCCAAACGCAATCGCCCGACCTCGACATCCTGGCGAGCCTCATCGGCGGCATCTGTATGGCGTTGGCTCGGACCGTGGCGCGACATGCCCGTCCACCGCTTATCACCCTGTTTCTCATCGTGTCCGCGGTCTGCGGCACGCACTTCATCTCCATCGCCGGCACCACCCTGGTCGGAGCGCGGTCCGATCAGCTCCTGCCGATCATGCAGGTCCAACTCGCTGCCCTCGCCGCGGCGGGCGCCGCCATCCTCCTGCTCGGCACATTGCTCGCCCTGCTGGTTGCCAAGCGCTTCGAGGGGCAGGAGGCCACGCACGCGCGAATCCTGGCGACGACATTGCAGAACATGTCGAACGGGATCCTGAAGGTTTCCGGCGCCGAAGTCGTCGAGTTGTACAACGAGAAACTGTGCACGATGCTCAACCTGCCGCCGGGAAGCATGGCCCGAGGCATGAGCTTATCGACGTTTCTGGATGTGACCGGCCGCGCCAATGCCTGGGACGAAACCCGCATCGCGCGGGTGCTGGCGAATCATCGGACCTGGATGGCCCGGAGCGAGGAGACGCTCGTCGAGCATACGTTCGACGACGGCCGGATCCTGTCCATCGCCTGCCAGCCCATCGACGATGGCGCGGTGCTGACCTTCGACGATGTTTCGCGGGAGAAGCAGGCGCAGCGAGAGATCCTGCACCTCGCCTACCGTGATCCCCTCACGGGTCTGGCAAATCGCCGCTCGCTCATCGAACACATGGCGCTCGTTCATGAGACCGGACAGGCCTTCACGCTCCTGCTGATCGATCTCGATCGGTTCAAGGCGGTCAACGACACGTTCGGTCACGGCGTCGGCGATCGCCTGCTCGTCACCGTTGCCACGCGCCTGCGCGCCCTAGCGGGCGCGTCAGGGTTCGTGGCGCGCCTGGGCGGCGACGAGATGGCCGTGGTCACACAGGCGGATGCCGATGCAGCGAGCCGCCTGGCCGAAGACATCATCGTGGACGTCGAGAAGCCGTACGCCTTCAACGACCTCACCGTCATGGTCGGTTGCAGCATCGGCTTGAGCGACAACGCGGATCGGTCGAGTCCGGAAGAGCTGCTGCAGCGCGCCGACATCGCTCTGTACGAGGCGAAGCGTCACGGACGAGGACGCGCGGCGCATTACGCGTCGGGCATGATGGAGGCCGTCGCCGAGCGCCACACCCTGGAGAACGACATCCGGATCGCCTTGACGGAGGGGCAGTTTCATCTCGCCTACCAGCCCATCATGGCGCTCGCCGATGACGCTGTCGTCGGCTTCGAGGCGCTGATCCGGTGGCAGCATCCGACGCGGGGTCTCGTCGCGCCGGCAAGCTTCATCCCGGTGGCGGAGGAGACGGGGCTGATTGTGCCGATCGGGACCTGGGTGCTGGGCGAGGCGTGCCGCCAAGCCACCCGCTGGCAGCCGCATCAGCATGTCGCCGTGAACGTGTCGGCCGTCCAGTTCCGCTCGCCGATGCTTCTCGCCCACATCACCGCAGCTCTGGCCGAGAGCGGGTTGCCGCCGCACCGATTGGAGATCGAGTTGACGGAGACGGCGCTGGTCGAGGACGGGCGTCAGATCGCCCACACCCTCTCCGCCCTGCGCCAGCTCGGTCTCAAGATCGCGATGGATGATTTCGGGACCGGCTACTCGTCCCTCGCACACCTGCGCGATCTGCCTCTGGACCGGATCAAGATCGATCGCAGCTTCGTAGCGGCCGCGCTGACGGACAACCACTCGATGGCGGTGATCAAGGCGATCACCCAGATGGGCCGCGACATGAACATCCTCACCCTTGCCGAAGGGGTCGAGGAT
The DNA here is from genome assembly GCF_040545035.1 of Methylobacterium sp. 1973. Lineage (NCBI taxonomy): Bacteria > Pseudomonadati > Pseudomonadota > Alphaproteobacteria > Hyphomicrobiales > Methylobacteriaceae > Methylobacterium > Methylobacterium sp. 1973. Next base: position 49,422 of record NZ_JBEPLA010000018.1, on the reverse strand, counting down.
GCGGATCAGCTGGCGCTTCTCAGGCAACTGGGCTGTGATGCCGTCCAGGGTTACCTGATCGGGCGCCCGGAACGACCATCGTCATCGCCGCCGCCCGCAATGGCAAGCGGCGCTCGCTAAGGTCGGTGGGACCGTCGGTCACGCTCGGCTCCTCCGAAGGCGGGCCACCGATCCGCAGAAGACGCCCGAGCCGGCCTCCACGCAGACGCGCCGCCTCGAGACCGAAACGACCGGCTTGAGCGCGGGGACCGGCACCGCCGCGGACATGGCACGCGGGCCGCAAGACACCGGTCCCGCAGAAGCCCGGGGCTCGGGGCCGCGTCCGAGCCGCCACGCGGGTCCGAGCCTCCCGGCGTCTCGCCAGCGTGCGGTTCCGTTCCGCTCGCCCCGGGCGCACTCCAGTCGGACCCGACGCCGTCGTGCGTCGGCACCGCCCCGGCGGGCGGCACCGACGCCATCGCTCAGCGGTGGCAGAAGCCCCGCGGGCCGCGGTAGAGGCCGGGCGGGCAACCGCGGGGCGCGCCGGTCATGGCGCGGCGCATCGCACCACGCGGACCGCGGTTCAGGCGGCAGCCGCCATACGGCCCGCGATGCGCGCCGAACCCGCACCCGCCGCGCACGAGGGTGACCGAGGCGTCGCCGCCGGACAGCGGCGCCACGGGCATCGCCTGGGCGCCGCCGGCGAACAGTGCGACGGACGCGGCGATGATCAGGCCGGTCATTTTCATGAGGAATCCTCCCGTTTGGCACAGGTCGCGGCCCGGCGCGATCCGAGCCACGACACGGCCTTCGGCCGCGCCCTGTAACCCCGGTCCTGCCGCTTCGTTCCGGAGCGGGCGTGGCGGATCAGGCGCCGTAGAGGTCGCGCCAGGCCGGCGGAAGCCCCGCACCCGCCAGGGGCGGCGACGGCGCGAGCCCCGGCAGGCTCGTCGCGGCGAACACCCCGCGCGCCACGGTCCGGGCCAGGACCCGCGCGGCGACATCTCCGAGGCGAGCGAGGTCCACCACCGGGTCGGCGAGGGGCACGGCGCCGGTCGCCACGGCGAAGACCAGATCGCCATCGAGCGGCGTATGGGCCGGCACGAGGGCGCGGGCGAGGCCGTCCTGCGCCGCCACCGCGAGGCGCCGGCACTGCGCCTTGGTCAGCGCCGCGTCGGTCGCCACCACGGCGAGCGTCGTGGCGGCGCCGGGCAGCGCGCGCATCGGGAAGGCGTGGGCTTCGGCGGGAACATGGGCCGGCGCGCCCAGGCCGCCGAACTCGTCACCATCCTCGAAGGGCGCGGCCCAGAAATGCGGGCCGTCGCCGACGGTCGCGTTGCCGAAGGCGTTAACGGCGGCGAGGGCCCCGACCCGGAAGTCCGTGCCCGGTACCCGCGCCGAGGCGGATCCGATCCCGCCCTTGAGCCGACCCGTGCGCGCGCCGGTCCCGGCCCCGACGGAGCCGAGGGCGAAGTCCGCGGCCGCAGCCGCGGCGGCCGCGAAGCCCAGCTCGCGGTAGGGCGGGTAGCGCCCCCAGGCCTTGTCGCCGCCGTTGGGGAGATCGAACAGGATCGCGCCGGGAACGATCGGCACCCGCATGCCGCCGACCGGGAAGCCGCGCCCGGCCTCGGCGAGCCACGCCGTCACCCCGGCCGCCGCGTCGAGACCGAAGGCTGAGCCCCCGGACAGGACGAGGGCGTCGATCCGTTCCACGGTACGTTCGGGATCGAGCAGGTCGGTCTCGCGGGTGCCCGGCCCGCCGCCGCGCACGTCGACGGAAGCGACCACCGGATCGTCGAACAGGATCGCCGTGACGCCGCTCGCAAGCCGCAGATCGGTGGCGTGACCGACCCGCAGGCCGGGGATGTCGGTGATGCGATTCTGCAGCATGGGTCGAGCTTGCCACGGCCGGCGATCGGCGCAAATCCGGCCGGGCGCCGTTGACCGCCGCGCGGGGGCACCCAGGTTGGCAGGCGGCAGAGCGCGTCGAGGAGCAAGGCATGGACGTTGGATTCATCGGACTGGGGCGGATGGGTCGCGCCATGGCCGCCAACCTCGCGCGGGCGGGTCACACGGTCCGCGCCTGGAACCGCTCGCCCGAGGCCGCGCGCGGCATCGACGGCGTCACCCCGGTGGCGAGCGCCGCCGAGGCCTTCGCCGGCGACGCGGTCATCACCATGCTGGCCGACGACGCGGCGCTCGAAGCCGTGATCATGGCCGGCGGCCTGCTCGACCGGCCGGAGCGCCCGGGCCTGCACATCGGCATGAGCACGATCTCGGTGGCGCTCGCCCGGCAGCTCGCCGCCGTGCACGAGCGGGCGGGCGTCCCCTACATCGCGGCGCCGGTCTTCGGGCGGCCGGACGTGGCGGAGGCCGGCAAGCTCAACATCGTGACGGCGGGGGCGGCGGCCCTGATCGACCGCGCGGGCCCGCTCCTCGACGCCATGGGTGCCAGGACCTGGCGTTTCGGCGACGACCCGGCGCGGGCGAACGCCGTCAAGCTCGCCGGCAACTTCATGCTGATCTCGGCGATCGAGGCCATGGCGGAGGCCTGTGCCCTCACGGAGGGCCACGGCGTCCCGGGCGCCGACTTCCTCGACCTGATGACCAACACGCTGTTCGCCGCGCCGGTCTACAAGGGCTACGGCGCCTCGATCGCGCAGAACCGCTACGAGCCGCCGGGCTTCCTCCTCAAGCTCGGGGCCAAGGACATGCGGCTCGCCCTCCAGGCCGCCGAGGGCGCGGGGGTGCCGATGCCCTTCGCGAGCGTGCTGCGCGACGGCCTCATCGAGGCGATCAGCCACGGCGACGGCGAGAAGGATCTCGCGGCGCTCGCCCGCGTCTCCGCCCGGCGTGCCGGGCGGTAGCGGATCTCCGAAGGGCACCGAAGCGCGAAGCCCTCCGGCCCCGTCTCAGAGCCCGTAACGGGCGAAGGCTGCGCGCTCCGCGACGGCGGCCATCGCCCCCTCGGCGAGTTCGATCCCGCCCGGCGCGCCGCCCCGGCGCAGCAGGCGGGAGACGAGGCCGCCCCGGGCCTCGGCCACGAGGCGCAGGTCGACCGTCTCGCCGAAGCGGGCGCGCATCGCGGTGCGCAGGTCGCCGAGCGCATCGACGAGACCGAGGGGCAGCGCCTGCCGCCCGGTCCAGACCGCGCCGGTGAACAGGTTCTCGGTGCGGGCCAGGGTCGGGCGCCGGGCGGTGACGAGGCCGGTGAACAGGTCCTGCACGTCGGCCTGGATGCGCTTCAGGCGCTCCACGTCGGCGGGATCCTCCGGGCGGAACGGGTCGAGCATCGACTTCGCCTCGCCCTGCGTATGAACGCGACGCTCGACACCGAGCTTCTCCAGCAGGCCATGGAAGCCGAACCCCGACGAGACGACGCCGATGGAGCCGACGATCGAGGTCGGATCGGCGACGATCTCGTCGGCCGCGCAGGCGATCATGTAGCCGCCGGAGGCCGCGACATCCTCCACGAAGGCGATCACCGGCAGACGCTTCTCCTCGGCGAGGGCCCGGATGCGGCGGTGGATCAGGTGCGACTGCGCCGGTGAACCGCCCGGCGAGTTGATCAGCAGCGCCACCGCCTTGACCCCCGGCATCCCGAAGGCCCGCTCGAGGCTGCCCGCCACGCCGCCGATCGAGAGGCCCGGACGGATCGGAGACACCGCCCCGATGGTGCCGGAGAGCCGGACCACGGCGACCCGCGGACGGCGATCCCTGAAGCGGCGCGGCAGGAGGGCGCGGACGGAGTCGGGGAACGCGAACGCCATGGGAGTCTTACGCGGCTCGTCGAAGGACCGGGCGGGGGACGGCCCGGATGCGCCTGTCCGGAAACTGGGCGCTTTGCCGCCGCACGCAAGGGCGGCGCATCTGCGCAGTCAGAACGGATCGAACCGTTTGCCGACCTTGGCCGTTTCCGGCGACGGCGCGAGCCTCGTGCCGGCCCGGATCCGCTGGACTCGGACGGGTGCTCACACGGGAGAGAAACGATGCGACCCTGGCCAATCCTGGTCCTCCTCGCCGCCCTGCTCGGCGGGCTGGCGAGTGCGCCTGCGCGCGCGGCGCCCCTGCCGGTCCCGGCGAGCGCCGAGGCCGCAGCGCCCGCCCCCGCCGTGCAGCAGGCCCGCTGGCACTACCGGCGCCACTGGCACCGGCACCATCATTGGCGCCGCCACTGGCATCATCGCCGCCACCATTGGCACCGCCGTCACCATTGGCACCGGCACCACCATTTCCGCCGTCACTGGCACCGCCACCACGTCTGGCACGGCCGCCGTTTCGGTCCCCGGCACGTGACGTTCTACTGAGCGAAGCCCCCCGCGTCCCGGCCCGATCCGGCCGGGACGCGGCCTCGCGGGCGACCTTGCGGGCGGCCTCGGAAAACCTTATTTAACCGTCTGATATCACTGCTCTTCCGTAAGGCCGTTGCGGCGCATCGCGCGCCGCCTGGCCGCCGCGAGCACCGCCCGTCCGGGCCTCAGAACGGAAATCGACTTGGCCGAGAACGATCCGACTGGCGCCGCCCCGCCCGCCAGCGACATCCGCCCCGTCTCCATCACCGACGAGATGCGCCGCTCCTACCTCGATTACGCGATGAGCGTGATCGTGAGCCGGGCGCTTCCCGACGCCCGGGACGGTCTCAAGCCGGTCCACCGGCGCATCCTCTACTCCGCCTTCGAATCCGGGCACCTGCCCGAGCGGAAATACGTCAAGTCGGCGCGCATCGTCGGCGACGTGATCGGTCTCTACCACCCGCACGGCGACCAATCGATCTACGACGCCCTCGTGCGGATGGCGCAGGACTTCTCCATGCGCCTCATGCTCATCGACGGGCAGGGCAATTTCGGCTCGGTGGACGGCGATCCGCCGGCCGCCATGCGCTACACCGAATCGCGGCTGGCCAAGCCCGCCACCGCGCTGCTCACCGACATCGACAAGAACACCGTCGATTTCGGACCGAACTACGACGAGTCGCGCGAGGAGCCGACCGTCCTCCCGGCCCGCTTCCCGAATCTCCTCGTCAACGGCGCCGGCGGCATCGCGGTCGGCATGGCCACCAACATCCCGCCGCACAATCTCGGCGAGCTGATCGACGCCTGCGTGGCCCTGATCGACGATCCGGGCCTGACCATCGAGCAGCTCACCGAGATCGTGCCCGGCCCGGACTTCCCCACCGGCGGCATGATCCTCGGCCGCGCCGGCACGCGCCAGGCCTACGCGACGGGGCGCGGCTCGGTGATCATGCGCGCCAAGTCGCATGTCGAGGAGCTGCGCAAGGAGCGCGAGGCGCTGATCTTCACCGAGATCCCTTATCAGGTGAACAAGGCGACCCTCGTCGAGAAGATCGCCGAGCTGGTGAAGGAAAAGCGCGTCGAGGGCATCTCGGACCTGCGCGACGAATCCGACCGGACGGGCATGCGCATCGTCGTCGAGATCAAGCGCGACGCCATGGCCGACGTGGTGCTGAACCAGCTCTACCGGTTCACGCCGCTGCAATCCTCCTTCGGCTGCAACATGGTGGCGCTGAATGGCGGCCGCCCCGAGCTGATGAACCTGAAGGACCTGCTCGAGGCCTTCGTGGATTTCCGCGAGGAGGTCGTCTCCCGCCGGACCAAGTTCCTCCTCGGCAAGGCCCGCGAGCGGGCGCACGTCTTGTGCGGCCTCGCCATCGCGGTGGCCAACATCGACGAGGTGATCCGCCTGATCCGGACCTCGCCGGACCCGAACACGGCCCGCGAGTCCCTGATGGGCCGCGACTGGCCGGCCCACGACATCGCGCCGCTGATCGCCCTGGTGGACGATCCGCGCCACCGGGTCGCCGAGGACGGCACCTACCGCCTGTCCGAGACCCAGGCCCGCGCCATCCTCGACCTGCGCCTGCAGCGCCTCACGGCTCTGGGCCGCGACGAGGTGGGCGACGAGCTGAAGACGCTCGCCGACGAGATCGCCGACTATCTCGACATCCTGCGCTCGCGGGTGCGCATCCAGACCATCGTGAAGCAGGAGCTGATCGAGGTCCGCGAGCAGTTCGCCACCCCGCGCCGGACCGAGATCGTCGACTTCGACGGCAGCGTCGAGGACGAGGACCTGATCGCCCGCGAGGACATGGTGGTGACCGTGTCGCATGCCGGCTACGTGAAGCGCGTGCCGCTCTCGACCTACCGGGCCCAGCGCCGCGGCGGCAAGGGCCGCTCCGGCATGGCGACCCGCGACGAGGATTTCGTCACCCGCCTGTTCGTGGCCAACACCCACACGCCGGTGCTGTTCTTCTCCAGCCAGGGCCAGGCCTACAAGGAGAAGGTCTGGCGCCTGCCGATGGCCGCCCCGAACGCCCGCGGCAAGGCGCTGGTGAACATCCTGCAGCTGCAGGACACCTCCGAGCGCATCACGACGATCATGCCGCTGCCCGAGGACGAGGCGTCCTGGGAGACGCTGGACGTGATGTTCGCGACCGCGAGCGGAAACGTCCGGCGCAACAAGCTGTCGGACTTCACCACGGTGAACCGCAACGGCAAGATCGCCATGAAGCTCGATCCAGGCGACCACATCGTCCATGTCGAGATCTGCCGTCCGGACCAGAACGTGCTGCTGACCACGGCGCTCGGCCAGTGCATCCGCTTCCCCGTTGAGGACGTGCGCGTCTTCAAGGGCCGCGATTCGACCGGCGTGCGCGGCATCCAGCTCGCCAAGGACGACCGGGTCATCTCGATGACGATCCTGAACGCCTTCGACGCCACCGCGGAGGAGCGGGCCGGCTACCTGAAGATGCGTCGCGCCGTGACCGGCGAGGCGGAGGAGAACGGCGACGCGGAGGCCGAGGACGGCGCCGAGGCCGCGGCGATCTCGCTGGACCGCTACAACGAGATGGGGGCGGCCGAGCAATACGTGCTCACCCTGTCGGAGCGGGGCTACGGCAAGCGCTCCTCGTCGTTCGAGTACCGGACCTCGGGACGCGGCGGAAAGGGCATCACGGCGATGCGGGTCAACGCCCGCAACGGCAGCCTCGTGGCGTCCTTCCCCGTGGAGGCCTCGGACCAGATCATGCTGGTCACCGATGGCGGCCAGCTGATCCGCGTGCCGGTGGACGACATCCGCATCGTCGGCCGCGCCTCGCAGGGCGTGACGGTGTTCAACACCGCCAAGGACGAGAAGGTCGTCTCGGTGGAGCACATCGAGGGCGAGGACGAAACCAACGGCGAAGCCGGGCAGGAGCCCGGCATCGAGGGCAGCATCGAGGGCGGTCCCGAGGAGGCATGAGGCTCCGGCCGTCCCGCCCCGAGGTTCCGTCCCGCGCAAAAATGCTCTAGGTCGGGTCGCGATGACCCGCACTGCCCTCTATGCCGGCTCGTTCGACCCGGTCACGAACGGCCATCTCGACGTGGTCCGCCAAGCCTGCCGGCTGGTGGACCGCCTCGTGATCGCCATCGGCGTGCATCCCGGCAAGGCGCCGCTGTTCTCCGCCGAGGAGCGGGCGGCGCTCCTGACCGAGACCTGCGGGCCGGTGGCGCAGGAGGAGGGCGCGACGCTGGAGATCGTGACCTTCAACGATCTCGCCGTCTCGGCCGCCCGGCGCTGCGGTGCCGCGCTGTTCATCCGCGGCCTGCGCGACGGCACCGACCTCGACTACGAGATGCAGCTCGCCGGCATGAATGGCGCCATGGCGCCGGAGGTGCAGACCGTGTTCCTGCCGGCCTCGATCCAGGTGCGCCCGATCACCGCGACGCTGGTGCGCCAGATCGCCGGCATGGGGGGCGACGTCTCGCCCTTCGTGCCCGCCGCCGTGGCCGCGCGCCTCCGGCAGCGCTTCGCCGCCCATTCCTGAGACTGGAAGGACTTCGATGAACCGACGCCACGCCCTCCTCGCGCTCGCCCTCACGCTCGGCACGGCCCCGGCGGCCTGGGCTGCCGACGCCAACACCGTCTACCTCCAGACCAAGGACGGGCGGATCACCATCGAGCTGCGGCCGGACCTGGCGCCCAAGCACGTCAAGCAGATCAAGACGCTGGTCTCGCAGGGCTTCTACAACGGCCTCAAGTTCCACCGGGTGATCGACGGCTTCATGGCCCAGACCGGCGATCCGAAGGGCAACGGCACCGGCGGCTCCAGCCTGCCGAACATCCCGGCGGAATTCACGCAATCGGCCCAGTTCCGCCGCGGCACCGTGGGCATGGCCCGCTCGCAGGATCCGAACTCGGCGAACTCGCAGTTCTTCATCTGCCTCGGCGACGCGCCGTTCCTGAACGGCCAGTACACGATCGTCGGCAACGTCACGGACGGGCTCGACGTGCTCGACAAGATCAAGAAGGCCGCCCCCGGCGCGCCCGGCGGCGCCGTGCAGGACCCCGACAAGATCGTCAGCATGACCCTCGCCGAGAAGGCCAAGTAGCGGCCGCATGCCGGGTCGGCGCGCCGCCTCGCTCCTCCTGCTGAGCTTGATCCCGGCGGCCGCCGCGGCCTATGACGGCGCCCCCTTCTACGGCTACGCCGACGAGCCGGGGGGCGGCTATCCGCTGAGCCTGCCCCAGACCCTGCGCGCGACGATCGCGGTGCCGGTGTCGCGGATGGCGACGCGGCCCGCCGACACCCTGGCCGAGCTCTATCCGGCGCTCGCCGCCTGCTGGCAGGCGCCGGGCGGCCTCGCCCGCCCGGGCGACGGGGCCGGCGATATCGAGATCACCGTGCGGCTCGCGCTGCGGCGCGACGGGAGCCTGATCGGCCCGCCGCGCGTCACATACGCGGCGGGCACCGCGGGCGATCAGCGGACCGCTCTGGTGCGCGGCACCCTCGACGCCCTGGCGCGCTGCACCCCGGTCCACATCACGGCGGGCCTGGGCCGGGCCATCGCGGGCCGGCCGGTGGCGCTCCGCTTCGTCTACCGCCCGCCGGCCTGAGGGCCGGCGCACCCGTTACGGGCGCTGGCCGGATCCGGCGCGCGCCGATACAGTTCCCCCAACCGGAAGGAAAGACTATGGCCGACAACGAGACCATCGTACTGGAGACCACCAAGGGCCGCGTCGTCATCGCGCTGCGTCCCGACCTCGCCCCGGGCCATGTCGAGCGGATCAAGACGCTCGCCGCCCAGGGCTTCTACGACGGCGTGCCGTTCCACCGGGTGATCGACGGGTTCATGGCCCAGACGGGCGACCCGACGGGCACCGGCTCGGGCGGTTCGGACCTGCCGGACCTGAAGGCCGAGTTCAACGCCGAGCCGCACGTGCGCGGCACCTGCTCCATGGCGCGGACCAACTTCCCGCACTCGGCGAACTCGCAGTTCTTCATCTGCTTCGACGACGCCCGCTTCCTCGACAAGCAGTACACGGTGTGGGGCAAGGTCGTGGAAGGCATGGACGTCGTCGACACGATCAACAAGGGCGAGCCGCCGCGCTCGCCGGACAAGATCGTGAAGGCGACCGTCGGCGCCGCCTGATCGTCCCTCACCCGCGCGCCCCGCAAGGCGCGCGGGTGAGCCCCGCGCAAGACCCGGATGCCAGCCTCGCGCGGTGTCCGAGTCCGATACCGGAATGCGCACCTTCAAGCCGGCCTGGTTTGCCAAGGCGGCACGAAAGGCCGGCATTGCCGACCGGGAATTGTGCGCGGCAATCAGAGACGTCGCGAAGGGCCAAGCCGACGACCTGGGCGGCGGTGTCTTCAAGAAGCGCCTGAACCGGAACCGACACCGGAGCATCATCCTGACCAAGGTCGGCTCCTATTGGCTGTCTCAGTACATCTTCGCCAAGAAAGATCGTGCCAATATCGATGACGATGAGCTGAGAGCCTTCCGTCAGCTAGCCAAGGCACTTGAGAAGACTTCGGAGGTGGATATCGCCCGCCTCGTCTCGACCGGGCACATCACGGAGATCTGCGATGGTGGGGAAGCGGACATTTAAAGGTGACGCCTTCGAGTCGATTCATGCGACCGCCGCAGCCCTCCATGAGGCTGGTGTGACCGACATGGCGACGATGCGCTGGTTCGACGAAGCATGCCTCACCGCGCCGCCCGCGATCGAGCCAGCTCAGATCAAGCGGCTTCGCGAAAGCCTCAACGTGAGTCAGCCGGTCTTCGCCCGCTATCTCAACACGAGCGAGAGCACGGTCGAGAAGTGGGAGACGGCCGCCAAGAAGCCCAGCGGCATGGCGCTCAAGCTCCTGACGATCGTCCAGAAACATGGCCTTCAGATCCTGACCTGAGTCCGAGCGCTTCCGCCGCGGCCAGATCCTCTGGCGTGTTGATGTTGAGGAACGGGTCCACCGGCTCGACCGGCCAGGACGCCACCGCTGCGCCATGGCGGTCGATGAAGGCGCCGACGCGGCGCTCGCCGCGCCCCAGATAGTCCCGCAGGTCGTCGCGCAGAATCGTCGGCCAGAGGGCGATCGTGAAGTGCCGCCGCGCGCCCGAGGCAGCCAGGGCAATGCCCGATTCAGGGCCGGCCGCGCATAGCCGCGCCACCAGATCCTCCGGCAGGAAGGGCGCGTCGCCCGACACGCTCACCACCCGCGCCATCCCATGTCCTGCGGCGTGTTCCAGCCCGGCGAGGATGCCGGCGAGCGGGCCCGGCTGATCCGGCAGCGGATCCGGCAGGACCGGCCCGGGAAACCCGGAAAACCGGGCCGGGTCGCCGTTGGCGCTGAGGGCGAGCCCCGCCCCGCATTGCGGCCCGAGCCGTTCGACCACCCGCTCCAGCAGGGTCCGCCCGTCGAGGCGCAGCAGCGGCTTGTCGCCCCCGCCCATCCGCCGCGCCTGCCCGCCGGCCAGGATCAGGCCCAGGACCGGAGGGGCGGGCACGGTCTCACTCGAAGACGATCTTCGGCGCCGTCCGCCCGGCCGGCGCACCGGACAGGTTCGCCCAGAGCTGGGCGGCGATCTCCCGATAGACCTTCGCGTGCGGCCCGTCCGGGTCGGTTGCCACCACGGGCCGACCGGAATCCGAGGTCTCCCGGATGGTCATGTCGAGGGGCACCTCGCCGAGGAACGGCACGCCGAGACGCTGCGCCTCGATGCGCGCGCCGCCATGTCCGAAGATGTGCGAGGCGTGGCCGCAATTCGGGCAGACGAAGGTCGCCATGTTCTCGATCACGCCGAGGATCGGCACCGCGACCTTCTTGAACATGGTGACGCCGCGCCGGGCATCGATCAGAGCGAGGTCCTGGGGTGTGGAGACGATCACGGCGCCCGAGAGCGGCGTCGCCTGCGCCATGGTGAGCTGCGCGTCACCGGTACCGGGTGGCATGTCGACGAGGAGCACGTCGAGCTCGCCCCAGAGCACGTCCCGCAGCATCTGGGTGATGGCCGACTGGACCATCGGGCCGCGCCAGATCATGGCCGTCTCGGGCTCGATCAGGAAGCCGATCGACATGACCTTGAGCCCGTAGCCGACCATCGGCTCCATGGCCTTGTTGTCCACGACGGTGGGCTTGCCCGAGAGGCCGAACAGCTTGGGCACCGACGGGCCGTAGATGTCGGCGTCGAGGAGGCCGACCTTCAGCCCCTGGGCCTGGAGCGCCAGGGCGAGGTTGCAGGCGGTGGTGGACTTGCCGACGCCGCCCTTGCCGGAGGCCACCGCCACGATGTGGCGCACGCCCGCGATCTGCGGACCCTGGTTCGGCGGCGCGCCGGGCCGCGGCGGTGCGACCGGCGGCGGCGTCACGGGACGCGGGGCGGCGCTGCTCTGCGCCGGATGGCTCTGGCTCCGCTCGGAGGTGAGGCTCGCGAACACGCCCGAGACGCCCGGCATCTGCAGGACGCGCCCTTCCGCCTGCCGCCGCACCGGCTCGAACCGCTCGGCCTCGCTGGGATCGACCAGGATCGAGAACATCACCCGGTTGTTCGGATCGACCACGACCTGGGAGAGCCGGCCGGAGCCCGGCAGGGTGGTGCCGGCGGCATCGACGGTGACGCTGGCGAGCGCCTTCAGCACGTCGTCGCGGGTAATCGCCAAGATGTCCTCCAGCGGGCAAACAAGTATGCCCGTGCATGTAACCGAGCGGGCCGAGAACACCAGACCCCGCGTCCTCAATCGACGACCGGCCCGAACGCCTGCGTCCCGACGCCCGTCCCGGCCGGATCGGCCTCACGCCGCTCCGCGGTCGTCTTCGGTCATCGCGGTCGAGCGATGAGGTTACAGTCTTCCATGGGTCCGCGCACCACGGTCCCGTCGCCGCGCCGGTAGACGCCGTGACGCAGGCGGCGGCAGCCGAGGGGGCCACGCAGGCGCTTCACGCGCTCGATATGGACGCTGCCATAGCGCCGGTGCGAGAAGTCATGCCCGCCGATGCGCACGCCCGGGCCGAAGCGCACCTCGGCCGCGGCCGGCCGCAGGCTGAGGCCGAGCGTGACCAGCACCAGCGGCACCGCCGCACGGACGATCATCCGAACGCGTTTCATCCGAACCTCCGTCACCGCACGGGCAAGCTGAACCAACGGGAGATTGATCCGTTGTCGGGGCAGCCTTCGGCGGCCCCCCTCTCGGAGAGGCCCGCCGGGACCGACACGACGCGTAGGAGACCATTTTCATGCATCAGGGCAACCACCGCGACCACGAAGGCGCGAAGAAGCTGTTCGAGCTCATCAAGGACGTGAAGATCGCCATGATGACCACCGTCGATTCCGACGGCACGCTCAACAGCCGCCCGATGTGGAACAACGATGCCGACGAGAACGGCGACCTGTGGTTCTTCACCAAGCTGCACTCGCCCAAGACGACGGAGATCAGCCGCGACAACCAGATCAACCTCGCCTATTCCGACCCGTCGAGCCAGAACTACGTCTCGGTGGCCGGCAAGGCCGAGATCGTCCGCGATCAGGCGATCATCGACGCCAAGTGGAATGAGAGCCTGAAGACGTGGTTCCCCAACGGCAAGAATGATCCCGAGGTGGCGCTGATCCGCGTCCATCCGGAGAAGGGCGAGTATTGGGACAGCCCCAACAGCACGATGCTGCACCTCTACGGCTACGTGAAGGCCTCCCTCACCGGCGAGAGCCCCAAGACCGAGACCAAGAAGGTCGACCTCGCCTGAGGATCGGTCTTCAGGACAGGCGTTCGCACGGGCGGTTTCCGGGAGGAGGCCGCCCGTCTTCTTGACGGGCGCGGGCTCGGCATGCGCTCTGCGCCATCGAAGCGCGGCAGAGTGCGAAAAGAATGCTCGATCTGGCGAAGCGGGTCTACGATCACAGTTTCCGCATCGACCCGATCGTGCGGTCGCTGCTCGACACCGATTTCTACAAGCTGCTGATGGCGCAGACGATCCTGCGCCGGCACCCCGCGATCGAGACCACCTTCGGCATCACCAACCGCACGCGGCGCATCCGCATCGCCGACGAGGTCGATGCCGGCCTGCTGCGCGAACAGCTCGATCACGCCCGGACGTTGCGGCTGAGCAAGAGCGAGATCACCTGGCTGCGCGGCAACGTGTTCCGCGGCCAGGGGCGCATCCTCGGGCCGGAATTCGTGGCGTGGTTCGAGACCTTCCGGCTCCCCGACTACGAGCTCGCCGTCCATGACGGCCAGTACGAGCTGACCTTCCACGGTCCCTGGATCGAGACCACGATGTGGGAGGTCCCGGCGCTCGCGATCCTCAACGAGCTGCGGGCGCGCGCCGTGCTGCGGGGCCTCGGCAAGCTCGACCTTCAGGTGCTCTACGCCCGGGCCATGACCCGGGTCTGGGAGAAGATCGAGCGGCTTCAGAAGCTGCCGGACCTGTCGGTGGCGGATTTCGGCACGCGCCGCCGCCACGGCTTCCTCTGGCAGGACTGGTGCGTGCAGGCCATGGCCGAGGGCTTGGGCGGCGCGTTCCTCGGCACCTCGAACTGCCTGATCGCCGCGCGGCAGGAGGTCGAGCCGGTGGGCACCAACGCCCACGAGTTGCCGATGGTCTACGCCGCCCTCGCCGAGGACGACGGGGCGCTCGCCGCCGCGCCCTACGCGGTGCTGGCCGACTGGCAGGAGGATTACGGCGGCAACCTGCTGGTGATCCTGCCCGACACCTACGGGACCACCGGATTCCTGGCCAATGCTCCCGACTGGGTCAGCGACTGGACCGGCATCCGCATCGATTCGAAGGATCCGATCGAGGGCGGCGAGGAGGTGATCCGGTTCTGGCAGGCGCGCGGGCACGATCCGCGGGACAAGCTCGCGATCTTCTCCGACGGGCTCGACATCGACGAGATCGAGCGCATCCACGCCCGGTTCCACGGGCGCATGCGCATCGGCTACGGCTGGGGCACGCTGCTCACCAACGATTTCCGCGGCCTCCTGCCGGACGGCAAGCTCGATCCGGTCTCCATCGTCTGCAAGGTCACGGAGGCGAAGGGCCGACCCACCGTGAAACTCTCCGACAATCCCACCAAGGCGCAGGGCCCGGCCGACGAGGTCGCCCGCTACCGGCGGGTCTTCGGCGTGGGCGAGCAGGAGGCGCTGCCGGTCCTCGTCTGAGAGCGGTGTCAGACCGGGCGCGATGAAACGCCCCGGCTGACCGGACACAATCGAATTCATTATCATGTCGACCAACCGGAGCCGCCGGGAGCGGCCCTGCCTGGGAGAACGCCATGTCGATGAATCGCCGCTCGCTCATCGGGGCCGCGGGGCTCGCCCTCGCGACGCCCGCGCTGCAGGCCGGAGAGGCCGCCGAGGCGGCAAAGCCCGCCGCCAAAACGCCGCCGCCGCACGTCACGAAGATCCTCGCCCAATGGATCCTGGGGTCGTCCTACGACACGCTGCCCGATCCGGTCCGCCGCGAGAGCGTGCGCAGCGTCCTCAACTGGGTGGGGGTGGCGATCGGCGGCTCGCACCATGAGACCGTGGACGTGGCGGTCTCGGCGCTGCAGCCCTTCTCGGGTCCGCCCCAGGCCGGGCTGTTCGGCCGGACCGAGCGGTTCGACATCCTGAACGCCGCCTTCCTCAACGGCGTGTCGAGCCACATCTTCGACTTCGACGACACCCACCTGAAGACGATCATCCACCCCGCCGGCCCGGTCGCCTCGGCGATCCTGGCCTATGCGGAGATGAAGCCGGTCACCGGCAGGGCCTTCCTCGACGCCCTCGTGGTCGGGATCGAGACCGAGTGCCGGATCGGCAATGCCGTCTACCCGAACCATTACGATGCGGGCTGGCACATTACCGGCACCTGCGGGCCGTTCGGCGCCGCGGCGGCCGCCGGGAAACTGATGGGCCTCACCGAGCAGCAGATGGTCTACGCGCTGGGGCTCGCCGCCTCGCAGCCCGTGGGCCTGCGCGAATCGTTCGGCTCGATGAACAAGAGCTTCAACCCGGGCCGGGCAGCCTCCAACGGCCTGTTCGCCGCGATCCTGGCGGCGAAGGGCTTCACCTCGTCGGACGGGATGATCGAGGCGAAGCGCGGCTGGGCGAACACGATCTCCACCAAGCAGGACTGGTCGGAGATCACCGACGGCCTCGGCAGCCGCTACGAGGCGCAGCTGAACACCTACAAGCCCTTCGCCTGCGGCATCGTCATGCACCCGACGATCGACGCGGCGATCCAGATCCGCGACGCCGACCACGTCCGGCCGGACGACATCAAGCGCGTCGACCTGAAGGTCCATCCGCTGGTGCTGGAGCTGACCGGCAAGACCGCGCCGAAGACAGGCCTGGAGGGCAAGTTCAGCATCTACCACGCGGCGGCGGTGGCCTTCGTGGAGGGCGCGGGCGGCGAGAAGCAGTTCAGCGACCGGGCGGTGAACGATCCGCGCGTGGTGGCGCTGCGCCAGAAGGTGGTCCCGGTGATCACCCCCGGCATCGAGCCCGCGCAGGTCGACATGACCGTGACGCTGAACGACGGGCGGACCGTCCACCGGTACATCGAGCATGCCATCGGCAGCATCGAGAAGCCGATGTCCGATGCGCAGCTGGACGCGAAGTTCGCCGATCTCGCCGCCGGAATCCTCCCGGAGGCGCAGGCCAAGCGGGTGATGCAGCTGTGCCGGTCGCTGCCCGAACTGAAGGATGCGGGCGACGTGGCGCGGGCCGGCGTGTCGGGGGCGTAGACGGCCGGCGCAGCCCGCGGGATCATTTTCAGCCCCCGTGCCGTTCCCCGTGCGCGTGGCTTCCGTTGCTCCCGGCGGAGGCCCGCACGTCGCGTACGGGATGCGGATCAGCGTATGGGTACCAAAACCCCGGTCGGGGTCGAACCGGCAGCCCGGTCCAGGGCGCCTCTGCTTCCGCCGCGGCCGACCCGCGTCGCCGCGGCCGAGACGCCGCGGGCCGCCATGGCGTCGCCCGTGGTGGTCGGGGCGACCATTATCGCGGCCCTGTATTTCGGTCGCGAGATCTTCATCCCCATCGCGATCGCGTTGCTCCTGTCGTTCGTGCTCACCCCGCTGGTGAACCGCCTGCGGCGGCTGCGGCTGCCCCGGCTGGTGGCGGTCGGCGTCAGCGTCGGTCTGACCCTGGGCATCGTGGCCGCCCTGGCGACCCTGATCGGCATCCAGGCGGCGGATCTCGCGGGCGACGTCCCGCGCTACCGGGCCACCATCGAGCGCAAGATCAACGGGCTGCGCGACTCGCCCGTCGGACACGCCACGGAATACGTCGCCAATATCGGGCGGGCGCTTCATGGCGGCGCCAAGGAGGTGAACAACCCGGAGGGCCAGCCGCCCGCGCCGCCGACACCGCCGCCGACGCCGCCGGGTCCCGAGCAGCCCCAGGCCGCGCCGAAACCCGTTCTGGTCGAGGTCGCCGCGAGCCCGCCGGGCCCGATCGAGATGCTGTCCACCGTGCTCTCGCCGGTGATGCATCCGCTGGCGACGGTCGGCATCGTCTTCGTGGTGCTGCTGTTCGTGCTGATGCAGCGCGAGGATCTGCGCGACCGCATGATCCGGCTGGCGGGATCGAGCGACCTGCACCGGACCACCGTGGCGATCGACGACGCCGCCAAGCGGCTCAGCCGCTACTTCGTAGTGCAGCTCGCTCTCAACGCCGCCTTCGGGATCGTGATCGGCATCGGCCTCTACGTGATCGGCGTGCCGAATCCGGTGCTCTGGGCGATCTTCGCGGCCCTGATGCGCTTCGTGCCGTATCTGGGGGCCGTCCTGTCGGCCCTCCTGCCGATGGCGCTCGCCGCCGCGGTCGATCCCGGCTGGAACATGATGATCGCCGTGGCGATCCTGTTCGTCGTGCTGGAGCCGCTCACCGGCCAGGTCTTCGAGCCGATCGTCTACGGGCAATCCACCGGGCTCTCACCCTTCGCGGTCCTGGTCTCGGCGCTGTTCTGGACCTGGCTGTGGGGACCGGTCGGCCTGCTGCTCTCGACGCCGCTCACCGTCTGCCTCGTCGTGCTCGGCCGCTACGTGGAGCGTCTGGAATTCCTGGACGTGCTGTTCGGCGACCGGCCGGCCCTGACCCCCGTCCAGAATTTCTATCAGCGGGTCCTGGCGGGCGATGCCGAGGAGGTGCTGGGCCATGCCGAGCTGATCCTGCAGCAATGCTCGCTCTCGTCCTATTACGACGACGTGGTGCTCAAGGCCCTCGAACTCGCCGCCCAGGACGCGGCCCGGGGGGTGCTGACCGCCCAGCAGAAGGCGGCGATGCGCGCGGCCCTCGCCGAGCTGATCGCCGACCTCTCCGACCGGAGCGACGCCGTTGCGGCCGCGTCCGGCGACGGGGAGGAGGGCGCCTGCAGCGCGCTGCCGATGGGTCCGACCCCGGAGGCGCTCTCCGAGGACTGGACCCGCGCGGGCGCGGTCCTGTGCGTCGCGGGCCGCGGCTTCCTGGACGAGGCCGCGGCTGCGATCCTCGCACAGATCCTGGAGAAGCGCGGCCTCGGCGTCCGCACGATCCCCTTCGCCGAGACGGCTTCCGCGCGGATCGGGCGATTCGATCCGGGGACGGCGCGCATGGTCTGCGTGGTCTCCCTCGCCCTCGACGGCGAGCCGACCCATCTGCGCCGGCTGATCCGCCGGCTGAAGGGTCGGTTGCCCGGGGTGCCGATCCTGCTCGGCCTGTGGCTCGCCCAGGATGACGGGGCGAGCCGCCTCGCCGGCGGACCGGGGGGCGCCGCGGAGGCCGATGGGCAGGTGGGGTCGCTGCGCGAGGCCGTCGAGGCGGTCCTGGCGCAGGCGGACGCCACCGTCGCAGCCGGACCCGGCGCGGCGCCGGACGGCGCCCCGGACCCGGAGCGCGGGGCGCCGCGTCTGCCGGCTTCGGCCGGCGCATGAGCCCGGGGGGCTTGACGGGCGGGGGGGCACCCCGGTTTCGTCGGGATCGGGCGGTCGGTCTGGCAGTCGGTCGGGCAGTCGGTCGGGCGGCCTTCGGGCACAGCAGGGAACGGAACGGATGAGCGTCGTCGAACTCGGACGGTTCATGGACGACCTCGCGGACGCGTCCGGCAAGGCGATCCTTCCGTTCTTCCGCGCCCAGTTCGGCCTCGACGACAAGGCCCGCGGCGGGGCCCCCTTCGACCCGGTCACCGAGGCCGACCGGGCCGCCGAGGTCGTGCTCCGGGCGATGATCGGCCAGACCTTTCCGGGCCACGGCATCCTCGGCGAGGAATTCGGCTCGGAGCGCACCGACGCCGAATGCGTCTGGGTCCTCGACCCGATCGACGGCACCCGGGCCTTCATCGGAGGCCTGCCGACCTGGGGCACGCTGATCGGGCTGAGCCGCAACGGCGTCCCGGTGCGCGGAATGATGCACCAACCCTATCTGGCGGAGCGCTTCACCGGGGACGGGCGCAGCGCGCGCCTGCGTGCGCCGTCGGGCGAGCGGACGCTGCGGACACGGCGCTGCGCGGACCTCGCCCAGGCGATCCTGGCCACCACGGATCCGCGCCTGTTCGCGGCGGGCGCGGAGGCCGAGCGCTTCCGGTCGCTGGAGGGGCAGGTGCGGATGTCCCGCTACGGCGCCGATTGCTACGCCTACTGCATGCTGGCCGCCGGCCAGATCGACCTCGTCGTCGAGGCCGGGCTGAAGCCCTACGACATCGTCGCCCTCATCCCGATCGTCGAGGGGGCCGGGGGGCGTGTCACGGCCTGGGACGGCGGTCCCGCCGCGGGCGGCGGGCGCGTGATCGCGGCGGGCGACCCGCGGCTGCACGAGGCGGCGCTCAAGGTGCTGAACCCGTGAGGCGGCGGCGGCGCACGGCCATGTCTTTGAGCGGGGGAACGGTCGGTCGCGCCGCGGTCGGAGGCACGCGCTCTCCCGCGCTCCTGTGCAGGGGGCGGGAGCGCGTCGGGACTCCGATCCGCCGACAGGATCCATCCGCGTGCTGCTGAACGCGCTGATCCTGTTCACGACCCTGGTCCCCCGAGCCGAGGCCGGCGCGGCAGCCCTCGCGCACGCCCTGCCGCCCCTCGCCGCGGCCTCCGCCCCGGCTGAAAGCCCGCCCCCGCGCTTCGATCCCGCCACCCGCTCGGTCTCCAACTGGCACGCCCAGACCGGCGCGCAGCTGATGCCGCGGGCGCTGGCGGTCACGGCCTCGCTGGCGGAGGATCCGCCCTACGTCGCCCGCTGCGTGCGGCTCAACAACGGCTGGTGCATCAAGTCCGCCCGCTGGTCCGGCGAGATCGGCGCCGACGGGGAGGGCCACACCGCCTTCGCCACCCTCGAGGACGGCGCCGATGCCGCCGCGAGCCTGCTGCGGCGCTACTACCGCGATTACGGCCGGCGTACGGCGCTGGCCATCGTGCGCCGCTGGGCGCCGGCGGAGTGCCGCGTCGCGTCCGCACCCGCGCGGCCGGGGCGCTCGGCCGTGACCCCCGCTGTCTCGGCGGCCCTCGCGCCGCGGGGCCTCGGGCGGACCCTCCGGGCCCGCTATCTCGCCGCGCACCGCCCCGGCGGGGCGCCACGGGGCCGGGCGGCCCTGCGGGTGCAGCCCTGGTCACCCCTCGCTCGGATGGCCGGCCGTCCCGCCCGCCGCCCGGCTGCCGTGCCGCGCGTGGCGATGCTTCAGCCGGTGCCCGACATCGCGGCCGGGATCGCCCCGTCGGCCGAGCCGGCGCGGCCGGCCCGGAGCGTCGCCGATCCGGCGGCGCTCCTCGAGCGGAAGACGGCGAGCCGGGTTCCGAGTGCCGAGCGGATGGTGGCCGAATCCGCGCTGCTGCCGGCGATCGCCGCCGGCCTGCCGGTCCTCGACCTGCGCCTGCCGGCCCCGCTCTGCACCGGCGACGAGGTCCGGATCCAGGCCTATGCCGGTCGGATCAGCGCCAGCGTCGGCCTGAAGCCCAGCGACGACCTCGACCTGTTCGGGCCGGACGGCACGCCGCGCGCCAATCTGGCCCCGGTGATGCTGGCGATGTCGGCGGTGGAACTCGGCACGCTCCGGGCCGGCCCGGACCTCGTCGCCGGGGCGATCGCACGGCTGAGGCCGCTCACGCCCGCCGCCATCGGTGCAACGCCTTAGCGTCAAGCCTTGCGGTTCGGCCCCCGCCGCGCCACCTCTGCCCGGCCTGTTCCCCTCACGACGAGCCCGCCCGTGCCCCTGATCGACCTTGCCGCGCGCGCCGGCTCGGCCGTCAAAGCCTTCGCCGAAGCCTCGCACGACCTGCTGGTCCAGCCGACCCTGCGGCTGGGCGTGACCGGGCTCGCGCGCTCGGGCAAGACCGTCTTCACCACGGCCCTGATCCACCACCTCGTGGAGACGCACGCGCTCCCGGCCTTCGCCCCTGCGCAGGAGGGCCGCCTGCGCCGCGCCAAGCTGGTGCCCCAACCCGACGACGACGTGCCGCGCTTCCCCTTCGAGGAGCATTTCGCCACGCTCACCGAGGCGCGGTGCTGGCCGCGCTCCACCGACCGGATCAGCCAGTTCCGCCTGGAGATCGCCTACGAGCGCGCCGCCGGCTGGCGCACCGGCCCGGCCACCCTGATGCTCGACGTGGTCGACTACCCGGGCGAATGGCTCCTCGACCTCGCCCTGATCGAGACCAGCTACACGGCGTGGTCCCGGGCCACGATCGGCGGCACCCGCCGCCCCGGCCGTGCCGCCGTGGCGGCGCCCTGGCTCGCGGCGCTGAAGGGCTTCGATCCGAACGGGCCCCTCGACGAGGTCGCGGCCGAGCGGGCGAGCGACGCCTTCAAGACCTACCTCGCGGGCCTGCGCGCCGGCCCGGAAGCGGTGGCGACGACGCCGCCCGGCCGCTTCCTGATGCCCGGCGACCTCGCGGGCTCCCCGGCGCTGACCTTCGCGCCCCTCGACCGGCTCCCCGAGGCGATCGCGCCCGACAGCCTCGCGGGGCTGATGGAGCGGCGCTTCGAGGCCTACAAGACCAAGGTCGTGACGCCGTTCTTCCGCGACCATTTCCAGCGGGTCGACCGGCAGATCGTGCTGGTGGACGTGCTCTCGGCGGTCGATGCCGGCCCCACCGCCCTGGCCGAGCTGGAGGAGGCGCTGGACGCGGTGCTGCTCAGCCTCAACATCGGCCGCAACACGGTGCTGTCGCGGCTGTTCGCGCCGCGGGCCGACCGCGTGCTGTTCGCCGCCACCAAGGCCGACCACCTCCACCAGACGAGCCACGACCGGCTCGACGCCCTCCTGCGGCTTCTGGTGTCCCGGGCGATGCGGCGGACCGAGGCGGCGGGCGCCCGGGTGGGCACGGTGGCGCTGGCCTCCGTACGCGCCACCCGCGAGACCACCGTCCATGACGGGTCGGACACGCTGCGGGCGGTGGCCGGCACCCCGGAAGCCGGCGAGGTGGTGGGCGACGAGGTCTTCGACGGCAACAGCGAGGCCGCGATCTTCCCGGGCGAGCTGCCGGCCCGCGCCGAGGCGGTGCTGGAGGGCGCGGTGGAGCCGGGCTCGCTGCGCTTTCCGCGCTTCCGGCCGCCGCTGGTCAGGCCCGACGGGCTCGGCCGCCCCGGCCACCTGCCGCAGATCCGCCTGGACCGGGCGATGCAGTTCCTGATCGGCGACCGTCTGGCGTGACGATGTGTGCGACTCCGCGGAGCCTTCGAGCATGACCTCCGGCCAGAAACCCCGCGCCTTCCGGATCACGCCCGAGCCGGCCGCCGAGCCGAGCGTCATCACGACGCCGCTCGCCGCCCGGCCGCCCCAGGCCCGGATCGTGGACGAGCCCTTCGAGATCGTCGATGCCGCCGACGGCGTCGCCGTGCCGGTGGCGCCGCGGTCGCGCTCGCCCTGGGGCACCCTGTTCCTCTCGGCGGTGGGCGGCCTCGTCTCCCTCGGCGTCGGCCTGTCGGTCGAGCGGATGATCGCCGACCTGTTCCAGGCCGCTCCCTGGCTCGGCTGGGTGGCCCTCGCGCTTCTGGGACTTGCCGCGCTGGCGCTGCTCGCGATCGTGGTCCGGGAACTCGCCGGCCTGCGGCGCGAACGGAAGATCGAGCGCCTGCGCCAGTCGGCGCTGGACGCCCTCGCCACCCGCGACCACACCGGCGCGCAGGCGGTGGTGCAGGCGCTCTCGACCTTCTACGCCGACCGCGACACGCTGTCGGCGGGCCGCGCCCGGATCGACGCCGCCGCCGACGCGATCCTCGACGTGGACGACCGGATCGGGCTCGCCGAGCACGAGCTGCTGGCCGGTCTGGACCGGCAGGCGCGCAACGCCATCGCGACGACGGCCAAGCAGGTCTCGGCGGTGACCGCGCTCAGCCCGCGGGCGATCGTCGACGTGGCCTTCGTGGTGTTCGCGGCGGTGCGGCTGCTGCGCCGGATCGCGGCGATCTACGGCGGCCGGCCGGGCTTCCTGGGCTTCCTGCGGCTGGGGCGCGCGGCGCTCGCGCATCTCACCGTCACCGGCGGGATGGCGGTGGGCGAGAGCGTCATGCAGCAGGTTCTGGGGCTCGGGATCGCCGCCCGGGTCTCGGCCAAGCTGGGCGAGGGCGTGCTCAACGGGCTGATGACCGCCCGGTTCGGGCTCGCGGCCCTGAATGTCTGCCGTCCGCTGCCCTTCGTGCGGGAGGCCCCGCCGCGGCTCGCCGACGTCGCCGGCGAGCTGCTGCGCTCGGCCGAGGCCGAGCCGAAATCGTAGCGGGCTACTTGGCGCCCGCGGCGGCGCGGCGGTTGGCGATGCGGGAGAACATGTTGCCGGTATAGTCGGCGGTCTTCGGCTTCTCGGGCTCGCCGAGCTTGGCCTCGAAGGCCTCGATCCGCTTGAGCAGCGTCACGTCGTTGAACAGCGAGCTGTTGAAGTTGCTCTGGGCCCGGGGGCCGAGGGCGGTCTGCACCGCTTCGAGTCGTTCCAGAAGCTCTTTGCGCGTCACGGTGCTCTCCAGGGGCGGCTTCGGGACGAAGGACCGCCCGTACCGCCACTGAAGGGGCCGGTGGTAAACAGCGCGTTAATGCGGTGACCGCGTCGGGGATCGGAGCCTGGCCGACGGCGGGTTCCGTGCAGCCCTGCCATTCAGGTCCGTCACACGGACAGACCCTTCAGGAACCCGGCGAGCCGCATCAACCCTTCGGGCCACGGCCCGTGCCCGCTCGCCACGTTGATATGGCCGGATTCGCCGGCATCGACCGTCAGCGAGCCCCAGGCATGGGCGAAGTCGTCGGCCCGGTCGTAGCGGCAATAGGGATCCGTCCGGCTGGCGACCAGAAGCGACGGGAAGGGCAGGGGGTCCCGCGGCACCGGCGCGAAGACGCGCGCCGCCGCGGGCACGTCGGGGTTCTCCTCCACGTCCGGGACGGAGACCAGCAGGGCGCCGCGCACCACCCCCGCGGGAAAGTGCGGCACCGCCTCGACGCAGGCCACGACGCCGAGGCTGTGGGCGATCAGGATGACCGGCCGGGTCGCCGCCGCGACCGCCTCGGCGATGCGCCCGCACCACGCCTCCGGCGTCGGGGCGTGCCACTGGTCCTGCTCCACCACCCGCGCCGTGGCCAGGCGGCCCGCCCAGCGGGCCTGCCAATGGTCTTCCTCAGAACCTCCGAGCCCCGGGACGATGAGGATGTCGCAATCGGCGGTCTTCATGTCGGATTGCCTAGAGCGGACCGGCGGAGACGTCGAGACCGCCCCGTCATTCGGCCGCGATCGGCGCGGCCTGCTCCAGCGCCTGGATGTGACGGGCGATCTGCATGGAGGCGCGGTTCTTCGCCTTGGCCTCGATCTCGAAATCCGCCCAGGCGAGATGGCGGGCGACGAGATCGTTCACCGCCCGGTTCCACATCATGTCGGAATGGGCCGCGAGATCCCGGACCGCGTGACCGGCCCCGCGCAGGGCGGGGAAGTCGGGCAGGGCGTCCGGATCGCAGTCGGACGAGACCGCCTCGCGCGACACGCTGATATGGGCCACGGGCCGCACGCCGCGCCAGGACTCCGTCACCCGGGCGATCCGGGGGTCGTCCGGTTCGAGGTATGCGCCGCCGCTCTCGACCCAGTGGTGGTGCAGGTCGAGCACCACCGGCACGATGTCGGCGAGTTGCAGCACCGCGTCGAGGCCGAAGACGTTCTCGTCGTTCTCCACGGTGACGAGGTCGCGCGCCACCCGGCTCGCCCGGGGCAGGGTCTCGCGGAAGCCCGCGACCCCGGGGTCGCCGGCGCCGACATGGATGTTGATGTGGGCGCCGTGCGGGTGCCAGCCGCCGCCGTAGCCCATCCGGTCGAAGATCTCGGCGTGGTAGTCGAGTTCCGACAGGCCGTTCGCGATGGCCGCCGGGTTGCGGCTCGCCAGCAGGCAGAACGGCCCCGGATGGAAGCTCAGGCGCACGCCGAGCCGGCGTGCGAGGGCTCCGGCCTCCGCGAGGCCGCGCTCGACCAGCGCCGCCATCTCGGGCTCGGCGTAGATCGCCTGCGCGATGGGGTGGGTGTAGCCCGGCAGGACGTTGCTCGCCATGCGCAGGAGGCGCTCCAGGGGCGGCCGGGCCCCGACCCAGGCGATCTGGCGGGCCAGCGCGGCGAGGTTGTGGGCGACGAGGCCGGCGAGCTTGGCCCGCCGGGCGGCGGGCTCCAGCTTGGTGAGATGGGCCATGGTCACGCTGGTGAGGTTCATGTGCAGCGTGGCCTCCCGCTCCGCCTTGAGGGTGGCGTGGGTGCCGGGAGGCTCGTCCAGGACAAACTTGCAGCAGAATCCGAGGCGGGGCTGAGCGTGCATAACGGGCACAACGCGCGGAGGGCCGCAGCGTCCCCGCCAAATGCGCGGAACGGCCACGGCACGACGACGTTGGGAGTCCCGAGCGCGGCAGTTCCGCGCACTGGCCCCGATATATGCCTCCGTCACCGTCGCGTTCGACCGGACCATCCGAGACCGGCTCGATCCTCTGGATCCTGATGCTCGGTTCGGCTTTGGTCGCCCTCGCGGCGGCGCCGGCGCGGCGCGGCGTGTCGGCGGCTCCCCCCGCGAGCGAACCGCCCAGCGACCGCGAGCCACCCGCCGACGATCGGGGTTTGCAGAAGGGCGTGGCCGCGGGCGCGCGCTCGATCTCGGGGCGCGCCGCGCAGCTCACCGCCGCGACGCAGGCCGAGCGGGGCCGCGCCGCCGACAGCCCCACCGAGATGACGCGGTCCGGCTGGAAGGACATCGCCGTCCGGGTCTATCTGGAGTTCAACAAGGACCGTGTGCTGGCGGTCGCCGCCGGGGTGACCTTCTACTCGCTGCTGTCGCTGTTTCCCGCCATCGCCGCGCTGGTCTCCTGCTACGGCCTGTTCGCCGACGTGACCGTCATCAACGATCACCTCGCGCAGCTTCACGCGGTCCTGCCGTCCGGCGCGGTCGAACTCATCGGCGATCAGGTCAAGCGCATCGCCGCCAAGGGCAGCGGATCCCTCAGCATCACGTTCTTCTCCAGCCTGCTGCTGTCGCTCTGGAGCGCCAACGCGGCCATGAAGGCGATGTTCGATGCGTTGAACGTGGTCTACGAGGAGGAGGAGAAGCGCAATTTCTTCTGGCTGAACCTCCGGTCCCTCACCTTCACGGTGGGGGCTCTGCTGTTCATCATCATCGCGCTCAACGTGATCGTGGTCGTGCCGGTGGTGCTGAACTTCCTGGGCCTCGGCTCGACCGCGTGGCTGCTCGCGGCCCTGCGCTGGCCGGCGATCCTGATCGTCCTGCTCGGCGGCCTGTCGGTGCTCTACCGCTTCGGGCCGAGCCGGGAACATGCCCGCTGGCGCTGGGTCGGGGTCGGCAGCGTGGTCGCGGGCCTGCTCTGGCTCATCGCCTCGCTCCTGTTCTCCTGGTACGTCGCCAGCTTCGGCACCTACAACGAGACCTACGGCTCGCTGGGCGCGGTGATCGGCTTCATGACCTGGATCTGGATCTCCTCGACGATCGTGCTGCTCGGCGGCGAGATCAACGCCGAGCTGGAGCACCAGACCGCCCGCGACACCACCACGGGCGCGCCGCTGCCGATGGGCTTGCGCCGGGCGCGGATGGCCGACACCGTCGGCGCGGCCGCCTGACCGCGGCCTCGCCGGTGCCGGACGCGGCATTGCGATACGCTCCGGGACTGCCGAAAACCGTGCGCAATCCCTATATAGCCTCGCGAAAAGGGAGATCGCCATGGCCGACACGCCGACCACCAGCCCGGACACCCGCAGCGACGCGGAATGGCGCTCGACGCTGACGCCGGAGCAGTACCGGGTCCTGCGCGAGCACGGCACCGAGCGGGCCGGCACGAGCTGCCTGCTCGCCGAGAAGCGCGCCGGCACCTTCACCTGCGCCGGCTGCGGGCAGCCGCTGTTCGAGCAGGGCACCAAGTTCGAATCCGGGACCGGCTGGCCGAGCTTCTTCGAGCCCCTGCCGGGCGCCGTCGAGACCACGGTGGACCGCAGCCACTGGATGGTCCGCACCGAGGTCCACTGCGCCCGCTGCCAGGGCCATCTCGGCCACGTCTTCGACGACGGCCCGGCTCCGACCGGCCTGCGCTACTGCATGAACGGCGCGGCGATGAATTTCGAGCCCGCGGAATGAGGCGCGTTCCGGCCTAACCTGGGTTCGGAATTCGGGCTCAAAAGCCGGGATATCGGGGATAGAAGGCGCCGCGGCCGGAGCCTCGACCCGATCCGGTCTTGATTTCGTCGCGTTTTTGCTTAGCGCTCTATAGTCTCAGGTTGTCGCTGTCCGGTGATTGGCGACGGAAGCGGTCAGGCTCTGACGAATACGGTGTGGCAGTCCAGCTTATACGCCGTGCGGGTCGGTTCCACTTGCACCCTTCCGTGCGGCCCGGCGGCGCTGAGGGCTGTCCGCCGGATCGGCGCACTGCCGACCAAGCGGGAGGGGTTTTGAGTTCATGAGCACCGTTCGCCGATTTCTGGTCGCACCGTCCCTGGTCCGCCTGATCCGCAAGGAGCGGGGCGGCGCCCGGATCACCGAGGGGCACTTCGCCCCGCAGGGTGGCCGCGCGTCCTATGTGCGTGTCGACGGCCAAGTCTGCCAGCTGGTCCTGGTGAACAAGGGGGCGGACGGCATCCCGGTCGAGGAGCGCACCGACGTGCCGCGCGCCCACGGCGACGCCCTGCTGGACGTCTGCCCCGGGAAGGCCGCCTACGACCGCACCACCCTGAATGCCGGCGGCCGCGAGATCGCCATCGACCGCTACGTCACACCCGGCAGCCTGGACCTGATCAGCATCACCTTCGACAATGACGGCGATGCCGCGGCCTTCCATGCCCCGAGCTGGTTCGGCCGGGAGGTCAGCAACGAGCCGGCCTTCGAGCGGCAGGCCCTCGCGATCCAGGGCGTGCCGGCCGCCGAGGAGGTGGCGCTGAGCAACGCCGCGCTCGACGCGGTGCTGGACCTGATCGAGCCCCGGTTCGGCTTCGGCCGCTACGGCAGCAGCAGCCGGAACGCCGAGTCCGACGAGGGTGCGACGAGCGCCATGCGCCGGGCCGTGACGCCGGCCGCCGCGGCTGCCCCGGCCGCCGCGCCGGTCGTTCCGGCGCCTCCGGCCCCGGAGCCGGCTGCGGCCGCGCGCCCGCCCGAACCGGCCCCCGAGCATCACCCCGAGCCGGAGCCTCAGCCGGAGCCCGCGCCGGAGGCGGCCGCGCCCGCCGAGACGCCCGCCGCCCCGACCGGCCCGGGGGACCCCTTGCACGGGGATGCCCGCATCGACGACGTTATCGAGAGCCTGTCCCAGGCGCTCGGTGCTGCGATCCACCAGCAGCCCGATCACGCGGCGGAGAACAAGGACGCGAAGAGCGAGGATCCCGCCTCGATGTTCGAGCGCTGGACCGTCCGGCCCCGCCGGACCCAGCAGCAGACCTGAGCCCACGATAAGGCGTCAAGCAAACGGGCCGCAGCGCAGATCGCGCTGCGGCCCGTCCGCGTTTCGGGACCCGGCCCTCCTCGGGCGGTCCCGGGGGATCCGGGCCTCTGTGCCGGGTGCCGACGGCTTGCGACGCAAGCCGCATCTCCGCTCAGGCCTGGGGCAGGGGTGAGGCGGCCCGGTCGCTCAATCGCGGATCACCACCGTCGCTCCGCCGCGGCTGCGGGCGAGGCCGAACAGGGCGGCGGCATGGCCGGGCGACAGGCGGATGCAGCCGTGGCTCGCCCGGCGCCCGAGGGCCCCGGTGGCATAGGTGCCGTGGATCGCGTAGCCGCCGCGGAAGAACATCGCGTGCGGCATCGGAGAGCCGTGATACTTGCGGGAGCGCCACATCGGCGCCATCAGCCCGACGCGGAACCGTCCGCTGGGCGTGACGTAGCCGCGACGGGCCGTGGACACGGGCCATTCATAGGCCGGATAAC
Source organism: Methylobacterium sp. 1973 (assembly GCF_040545035.1). Taxonomy (NCBI): domain Bacteria; kingdom Pseudomonadati; phylum Pseudomonadota; class Alphaproteobacteria; order Hyphomicrobiales; family Methylobacteriaceae; genus Methylobacterium; species Methylobacterium sp. 1973. The sequence goes on along the minus strand of NZ_JBEPLA010000018.1, from coordinate 20,862 downwards.
CGTCGACATAGACGCGCATGCGCTGCCGCGACTGGTCGATCCGCGCGACGACGCCGGCCGAGGCGGGCTCGATCAGGATGCCGGAGAGCAGCACGCCCAGGAGCGCCGTTCGGGCCCGGTGGAATCCAACCACGGACACTCTCCAGAGATCACCGGATGCCGTCGATTGGCCGGCTCAGTCCGCCGGAGACCAGAAACAGCCGCGCTGCTCAGCCTGCGCGCACTTGTCAGACGAGAGAAGTGACTTCGGCCGGGATCGACAGATTTTTGTCACGGATGGTTCCCGGCCCATAACCGTGCAGGCGTTGAGGCGCCGGATGATAATCGCTAGCGTGCCGGCACAATGGGAGGGTGCGCGGTCGTCGCACGGGATGGACATGGCACAGGCAATCCACGCGCCGGCTCCCGCCGCAGCGCCCCGCGAGCCTTGGTACAAGGTGCTCTACATCCAGGTCCTGATCGCCATCGCGCTCGGCGTGCTGCTCGGCTGGTACGACCCGGCCACCGGCAAATCGATGAAGTGGCTCGGCGACGCCTTCATCGGCCTGATCAAGATGATGATCGCGCCGATCATCTTCTGCACGATCGTGCACGGCATCGCGTCGATCGGCGACCTGAAGAAGGTCGGCCGGGTCGGGCTGAAGGCGCTGGTCTATTTCGAGGTGGTCTCCACCATCGCGCTCCTGATCGGCGTCATCGTCGGCGAGGTGATCCGGCCCGGCGCCGGGTTCAACGCCGACCCGTCGAAGCTCGACGCCAGCAAGGTCGCGACCTACGCCAGCAAGGCGGCCGCCGATTCCACCGTCGCCCACATCCTGGCGATCATCCCCAAGAGCTTCCTCGATCCCTTCGCCACCGGCGACCTGCTTCAGGTGCTGCTGATCTCGATCCTCACCGGCGTCGTGGTGACGAACCTCGGAGAGCGGGCGGCCGGCGTAAACCGGGCGATCGACACCGCCGGCCAGATCTTCTTCCGGATCATCGGCATCATCGTGAAGCTCGCCCCCGTCGGCGCCTTCGGCGCCATGGCCTTCACGATCGGCGAGTACGGCATCCAGAAGGTCTACGACCTTGCGTGGCTGGTCGGCACCTTCTACATCACGGCGCTGCTGTTCGTGCTCGTGGTGCTCGGGACGATCGCCCGGATCGCGGGCTTCTCGATCCTGCGCTTCCTCGCCTACATCAAGGACGAGTTGCTGATCGTGGTCGGCACCTCCTCCTCCGAGACGGTGCTGCCGCAGCTCATGACCAAGATGCGCCGGCTCGGCGCCTCGGACTCGGTGGTCGGCCTCGTCGTTCCGACCGGCTACTCGTTCAACCTCGACGGCACCAACATCTACATGACGCTGGCCACGCTGTTCCTGGCGCAGGCCGTGGGTGTGGACCTGTCGATCAGCCAGTACGCGACCATCATCCTGGTGGCGATGCTGACCTCGAAGGGCGCGTCGGGCGTCACCGGCGCGGGCTTCATCACCCTGGCGGCGACCCTCTCGGCGATCCCCAACAGCCCGGTCCCGGTGGCCGCCATGACCCTCGTGCTCGGGATCGACAAGTTCATGTCCGAGTGCCGCGCGCTCACCAACCTCGTGGGCAACGGCGTCGCCTGCGTGGTGGTCAGCCGCTGGGAAGGCGAGCTCGACGTGGCCAAGCTCAATGAGGTGATGGCCCATCCGCTCGCCATCGGCACCCACATCGCCGACGAGGCGCCGCAGCCGATGGGAACCGACAGCAAGGTCGCTGCCGCCGAGTGATGGGGTCGCCCGCGGCAGGATCCGGAGGGCGCCCGCGCCTCGGCATCGATCTCGGCGGCACGAAGATCGCCGGGATCGTCCTGGGCCGGGACGGCTCGACCCTGGCCGAAGCCCGGGTGGCCGCCCCGCGCGGCGCCTATGGGGAAACCGTCGAGGCCGTGGCCGATCTGGTCCTGCGTCTCGAAGCCGAAGCCGGTATGCCCTGCAGCGTCGGAATCGGCATGCCGGGGAGCCTGTCCCCGGCGACGGGCCTCGTGCGCAACGCCAACTCGCACTGGCTCAACGGACACCCGTTCGCCGCCGATCTCGAGCAGCGGCTGCAGCGGCCTCTGCGGATCGAGAACGACGCCAATTGCCTGGCTGTGTCGGAGGCGATCGACGGTGCCGGCGCCGGGGCCCGTGTGGTCTGGGCCGTGATCCTGGGCACCGGCGTCGGCTCCGGCATCGCCCTCGACGGGCGAGTCCTCACGGGCCGCAACGGCATCGCGGGCGAATGGGGCCACGGTCCCCTGCCGGCCCCCCGCGACGACGAGCGACCGGGTCCCGCCTGCTATTGCGGCCGCCGGGGCTGCGTCGAGACCTGGCTGTCCGGGCCCGGGCTGGCGGCGGACCACGCCCGGCGGCACGGCGGGAACCTCACCGCGGAGGCCGTCGTCGCCGAGGGCCGGACCGGCAGTCCGGCGGCGCAGGAGACGCTGGCCGCGCATCTCGAGCGGCTCGGGCGCGCGGCCGCCCAGGTGGTGAACCTGCTGGACCCGGACGTGATCGTGATCGGCGGCGGCCTGTCGCGGATCCCGGAGCTGATCGCCGGCCTGCCGGCCGCGATCGCCCCCCATGTCTTCTCGGACACCTTCGACACCCCCGTGCGGGCAAGCCTACACGGGGACGCATCGGGCGTGCGCGGCGCGGCGTGGCTGTGGGAGGCAGAGGGCGCCTGATCCCGGCCAGGGCCCCGTTGCATGATCGGCCGCCCCTTGCACGATCGGCCGCCCGCGGCCCGCGCGACGGGTCCCGGATGCGCCGTCAGCCGGGCCAGCTCGCACGGTCCGCCCCGCCGGGCTGGGCGGCCGGCGCCCCTTTTCACCAACACGTTCCTTGCCGGCGCGCGGGGGGCAGGGCAGGGCTAAGAAGCCCCCCAGACCCGAAGCCCCGATGATCGTCCGCACCCGGCCCAACCTGCTGACCCTGCTGTTCACCCTGCGCGGCTCGATCCTGCCGCGGGTGGCGCCGAAGCTCGCCGGGATCGTCGCGGTGTCCTGCGCGGTGGTCTGGGCGGAATCGCGATGGCCCGAACTGTTCCCGGTCACCGCGGGGGTCACCCCGTTCACGGTGGTCGGCCTCGCCCTCTCGATCTTCCTGAGCTTCCGCAACAACGCCTGCTACGAGCGTTGGTGGGAAGCCCGGAAGCACTGGGGCAACCTGATCGGCGAGGTGCGCAACCTCGCCCGCATCCTCCCCGCCCTGCTGCCGGAGCGGGAGGCGGCGCGCCAGCTCCGACGCCTCTCGGCCTTCGCCCACGGGCTTCATGCCCGCCTGCGCGCCCTCGACGAGGCCGCCGCGGTGGGCCGGATGAGCCCCGGATCGGACCTGTCGGGCCCGAATCCCACCGACTCGATTCTGGGCGCCATCACCCGGGACCTGGCCGCGCTGATGCGCGCGGGCGGGCTCAGCGACATCCAGTTCGGCATCCTCGAAGCCCGGATCGAGGCGCTGTCGGGCGTGCACACCGCCTGCGAGCGCCTCGCCAACACGCCGCTGCCCTTCGCCTACACCCTCTTGGTGTACCGGACCGCGTGGCTCTACTGCCTGCTCCTGCCGGTGGGCCTCACGGGCTCCCTGGGCTGGGCGACGCCCGTCGTGGTGGCGCTCGTGGCCTACACGTTCTTCGGCCTCGACGCCCTCGGGGACGAGCTCGAGGAACCGTTCGGCACCGAGCCGAACGACCTGCCCCTCGACGCCATGGTCCGCGCCGTCGACCGGATCGTGCACCACGCCCTCGGCGAGCCGATGCCGGACGCTCTCGCGCCGGATGGGTATTGGCTGCGCTAGCGTCGGCGCCTAGCCGTTCCAGGCGCGCAGCACCGGCTCGGTGCGGTCGTGTTCGTAGCCGAGCACCGAGACGCTCGCTGTGCCGAGGACGAGAAGCGCCCCTCCCTGCGGCGGCAGCCCGATCCAGCGCGCGGCGAGCACCCGCAGGACATGCGCGCTGGAGAACACGACGAGGTCGGCATCACGGGCGCGGGCCCGGGCGATGATCCGGTCCGCCCGAACGCCGACCGCCTCCGCCGTCTCGCCGCCGGGGCAGCCGTCGCGGAACAGGCGCCAATCCGGCCGCTCGGCCAGGATCGCCTGCGTGGTCCGGCCCTCGTAGGCGCCGTAATCCCACTCCGCGAGATCCGGATCGATCACGCGCCGGTCACCGAAGCCCGCCAGCGCGCAGGTCGTGGCCGCCCGGCTCGACGGGCTCGACCAGACCTCCGCGTAGGAGCGGGCCGCGAGGCGCGGGGCGAGGGCGCGCGCCGCTTCCTCGCCCTCCGGGGTCAGGGGGATGTCGCTGCGCCCGGTATGCTGGCCGGATCGGCTCCACGCGGTCTCACCGTGGCGGACCAGCGTGATCTGCGGGAACGGGCTCTCGGACATGCACGCCTCCCCGGGCGCGCCCTCGGCGGACCTGCCATCAACGCGGCCGCCGCGCTTCGGTCTCATCCACCCGCCCCCCCCCCGCAAGTTCGTGCTTGCGCCCACCGCGAAACGCACATAAACATATCTTTATGTCTATTGAACGCAGGCAAGAGGCGGGATCGATCCCCTTTCCGGAAGCCCTGGGCGTCCTGCGTGCGGCCGCCGAGGAGACGCGCCTGCGCATCCTGGCGCTGCTCGCCGAGGGGGAACTGTCGGTGTCCGACCTGACCGACATCCTCGGCCAGTCGCAGCCGCGGATCTCGCGGCATCTCAAGCTTCTGGTGGAAGCCGGGCTTGTCGAGCGTCACCGCGAAGGGGCCTGGGCGTTCTTCCGGCTGTCCGACGCCCGCGCCGGCCTGGCGGATCCGCTGCTGTCCGGTCTCGACCGGACCGCACCGCCCCTGTCGGAGGACCGCGCCCGTCTCGATGCCGTGCGGGTGCAGCGGGCCGAGGCGGCCGAGACCTTCTTCGCCCGGCTGGCGCCCAAATGGGACGAGCTGCGCTCCCTCCACGTTCCGGAGGCGATCGTGGAGGCGGCGGTGCTGGACGCCCTGGGCGACCGGCCGATCGGCAGCCTGATCGATCTCGGCACCGGGACGGGCCGCATGCTTGGCCTGCTGGCTCCCCGGGCCAGCCGCGCCACCGGGCTCGATTCGAGCCATGCCATGCTGTCCGTCGCCCGGGCCAACCTGGAGCGCCAGGGCCTGTCGCGGGTGGATCTGCGGCAAGGCGACATCCACGCGCCGCCCTTCGCCCGGTCGAGCTTCGACCTCGTGGTGGTCCATCAGGTGCTGCATTATCTCGACGACCCGGCCCGGGCGCTCCGCGGCGCCGCGCGGCTGGTGGCGCCGGGCGGCCGTCTGCTGGTGGTGGATTTCGCGCCGCACGAGCTGGAATTCCTGCGCACGGGCCAAGCCCACCGACGCCTCGGCTTCTCCGCCGAGCAGGTCTCCGGCTGGCTCGCGGAGGCCGGTCTCGCCACGGTCGGCACGCGCGATCTGGCGCCGCGCGAGTCGGGTCAGCTCACCGTCACCCTCTGGCTGGCCCAGGACGGTCTGGCCGACGAGACTGAACAGCCCCGGCGCGCCGTCGCCTGACATCCAGAACCTTCGCAGACTTCGTCTGAACCGATCGACATAGAGGACGAGACCCCGATGCGCCGCTCCACCCACCGCGCCAGCCGCGACGGCTACCACCCGATCCGCGTCTCGATCGAGTTCTTCCCGCCGAAGACCGAGGAGATGGAGAAGATCCTCTGGGGCTCGATCGAGCGTCTGGCGCCGCTTCAGCCGAGCTTCGTCTCGGTGACCTACGGGGCCGGCGGCTCCACCCGGGAGCGCACCCACAACACGGTGGCCCGGATGGTCCGCGAGACCGGCCTGAAGCCGGCCGCGCACCTCACCTGCGTGGACGCCACCCGGGAGGAGATCGACGCGGTGGTCCAGTCCTACTGGGATGCGGGCGTGCGCCACATCGTGGCGCTCCGCGGCGACCCGGCGGAGGGCGTCGGCCACGCCTACCGGCCGCATCCGGGCGGCTACGCGTCGACCGCCGAGCTGGTCGAGGGGATCAAGCGGATCGGCGACTTCAAGGTCTCGGTCTCGGCCTATCCCGAGAAGCACCCGGAGGCGGCCTCGCTCGACGCGGACATCGAGGCCCTGAAGGCCAAGGTCGATGCCGGCGCCGATCAGGCGATCACCCAGTTCTTCTTCGAGAACGAGGTCTTCCTGCGCTACTTGGAGAAGGTCCGGGCCGCGGGGATCACGATCCCGATCATCCCGGGCATCCTGCCGGTGCAGAACTTCAAGCAGGCGGCGAACTTCGCCCGCCGCACCGGCGCCTCGGTGCCCTACTGGCTGGCCGCCCGGTTCGAGGGCCTGGAAGACGACGTGGAGACCCGCCGCCTCGTCGCCGCCGCGGTCGCGGCCGAGCAGGTGCTCGACCTCGTGGACGAGGGCGTCAACGACTTCCATTTCTACTCGATGAACCGCTCGGATCTGGTCTACGCGATCTGCCACCTGCTCGGCCTGCGCGCCCAGGCGCCGAAGCTGGCGGCCGCCAAGGCGGCGGCTTAATTCCCGAGGCCGCGCTCGACACCCCCGATCCGTCCTCGCGAGCGCAGCGAAGCGACCCAGGACAGCGCGACATCCGTGAGCGTGGCGCTGCTGGACGGCTTCGCTCCGCTCGCAGAGACGGGGACGCCTCCGCGCCCGTGGCACGGAAGCGTCTGGTAGAATGAAGGTTTTCACCCTCCTGAGGTGCCGCGCGAGCGGCCTCGAAGGCGGGCTCCAGGGAACACCGAGATATCTGGAGGCCTCCTGCGAGGCCTCCGCTTCGCTCCGGCACCTCGGGACGAGGTGATCTGACAGGACGCATGATGACCGATTTTGCCCCCGTCGACGGTACCGCGATCGCACAGGCGCTGCGCCAGCGCGCGGCGGAGAAGATCCTCGTCCTCGACGGTGCGATGGGCACCGTGATCCAGCGGCTGAAGTTCTCGGAAGAGGATTTTCGCGGCGACCGGTTCAAGGATCACGGCCACGATCAGAAGGGCAACAACGACCTCCTGATCCTGACCCAGCCCGACGCGATCCGGCAGATCCACCTCGACTACTTCCTGGCCGGCGCCGACGTCTGCGAGACCAACACCTTCTCGGGCACCACCATCGCCCAGGCCGATTACGGCATGGAGTCGATCATCCACGAGTTGAACCGGGAGGGCGCGCGTCTCGCCCGTGAGGCCGCCAGGCTCGCCGAGGAGACGGACGGCCGCCGCCGCTTCGTGGCCGGCGCCATCGGCCCGACGAACCGCACCCTGTCGATCTCGCCGGACGTGAACAACCCGGGCTTCCGGGCCGTCACCTTCGATCAGGTCAAGCAGGCCTACGTGGAGCAGGTCCGCGGCCTGATCGACGGCGGCGCCGAGCTGATCCTGATCGAGACGATCTTCGACACGCTCAACGCCAAGGCGGCGGTGGCGGCGGCGTGGCAGGTCTTCGACGAGACCGGCATCCGCCTGCCGATCCAGATCTCCGGCACGATCACCGACCTCTCGGGCCGCACCCTGTCGGGCCAGACCCCGGCGGCCTTCTGGCACGCCCTGCGCCACTCCGATCCGCTGACCTTCGGCCTCAACTGCGCGCTGGGCGCCCGCGAGATGCGCGGCCACATCGCCGAGCTGTCGCGGATCTGCGACACGCTGGTCTGCGCCTACCCGAATGCCGGCCTGCCCAACGAGTTCGGCCTCTACGACGAGAGCCCGGAGGCGATGGGCAAGCTGGTCGGCGAGTTCGCCGAATCCGGCCTCGTCAACATGGTCGGCGGCTGCTGCGGCACCACCCCAGACCATATCCGCGCCATCGCGGAGGCCGTCGCCGGCAAGGCGCCGCGGCCGATCCCCGAGATCCCCCGCCTGATGCGGCTGTCGGGCCTCGAGCCCTTCGTGCTCACGCCGGAAATTCCCTTCGTGAACGTCGGCGAGCGCACGAACGTCACCGGCTCGGCCAAGTTCCGCAAGCTCATCACCAACGGCGACTACGCGGCGGCACTGGACGTCGCCCGCGATCAGGTCGCGGCCGGCGCCCAGGTGATCGACGTCAACATGGACGAGGGCCTGCTCGACTCCCAGAAGGCGATGGTCGAGTTCCTCAACCTCGTCGCCGCCGAGCCCGACATCGCCCGGGTGCCCGTCATGGTCGATTCCTCGAAGTTCGAGGTGATCGAGGCGGGGCTCAAGTGCATCCAGGGCAAGCCGATCGTGAACTCGATCTCCATGAAGGAGGGCGAGGAGAAGTTCATCGAGGCCGCCAAGGTCTGCCGCTCCTACGGCGCCGCCGTGGTGGTGATGGCCTTCGACGAGCAGGGGCAGGCGGATTCCTACGAGCGCAAGGTCGAGATCTGCACCAAGGCCTACCGGATCCTGACCGAGCGGGTCGGCTTCCCGCCCGAAGACATCATCTTCGACCCGAACATCTTCGCGGTCGCCACCGGCATCGAGGAGCATAACGGCTACGGCGTCGCCTTCATCGAGGCGACCCGCACGATCCGCGAGACCCTGCCGCACGCCCACATCTCGGGCGGCGTCTCGAACCTGTCCTTCGCGTTCCGCGGCAACGAGCCGGTGCGCGAGGCGATGCACGCGGTGTTCCTGTTCCACTGCATCCAGGCGGGCATGGACATGGGCATCGTCAATGCCGGCCAGCTCGCCGTCTACGACGAGATCCCGGCGGAGCTCCGCGAGCTCTGCGAGGACGTGGTCCTCAACCGGCGCGACGATTCCACCGAGCGCCTGCTGGAGGCCGCCGAGCGGTTCAAGACCGGCGCTTCGGCCCAGGCCAAGACCGCCGACCTGACCTGGCGCGAGGCGCCGGTCGGGAAGCGCATCGAGCACGCCCTGGTCAACGGCATCACCGAGTACATCCTGGCCGACACCGAGGAGGCCCGCCAGGGCGTGGAGCGGCCGCTCCACGTCATCGAGGGCCCGCTGATGGCCGGCATGAACGTGGTCGGCGACCTGTTCGGCGCCGGTAAGATGTTCCTGCCGCAGGTGGTGAAGTCCGCCCGCGTGATGAAGCAGGCGGTGGCCTATCTCGAGCCCTACATGGAGGCCGAGAAGCTCGCCAATGGCGGCGACGGCAAGCGCCAGGCCGCCGGCAAGGTGCTGATGGCCACCGTGAAGGGCGACGTCCACGACATCGGCAAGAACATCGTCGGCGTCGTGCTGGCCTGCAACAACTACGAGATCATCGATCTCGGCGTGATGGTGCCGGCCGCCAAGATCCTGGAGACCGCCAAGCGCGAGCAGGTCGACATCGTCGGCCTGTCCGGCCTGATCACCCCGTCGCTCGACGAGATGGTCCACGTGGCGGGCGAGATGGAGCGCGAGGGCCTGGACGTGCCGCTCCTGATCGGCGGCGCCACCACGAGCCGCGTCCACACGGCGGTGAAGATCCACCCGGCCTACGCCAAGGGGCAGGCGGTCTACGTCACCGACGCGAGCCGGGCGGTCGGCGTGGTGTCGAGCCTGATCTCCAAGGAGACCCGTGGGCCCACGATCGAGAAGGTCCGGGCCGAGTACGCCAAGGTCGCCGACGCCCATAAGCGCTCGGAGGTCGACAAGCAGCGGCTGCCGCTGGCCAAGGCGCGGGCCAACGCCTTCAAGGTCGACTGGTCGGGCTACAAGCCGGCCAAGCCGACCTTCACCGGCACCCGGGTCTACGGCTCCTACGAGGTCGCCGACCTCGTGCCCTACATCGACTGGACGCCGTTCCTGCAGACCTACGAGTTCAAGGGCCGCTTTCCGGCGATCCTGGACGATCCCGAGCAGGGACCGGCCGCCCGCGCTCTCTACGAGGACGCGCAGGCGATGCTGAAGCAGATCGTTGAGGAGCGCTGGTTCAACCCGAAGGCGGTGATCGGCTTCTGGCCGGCCAACAGCGTCGGCGACGACATCGCGCTCTATACCGGCGAGAGCCGGTCGGAGCGGCTCGCCACCTTCCACGGCCTGCGCCAGCAGCTCTCGAAGCGCGACGGGCGCGCCAACACCTGCCTGTCGGACTTCGTGGCGCCTTCCGAGACCGGCATCGCCGACTATGTCGGCGGCTTCGTGGTCACGGCCGGCCTGGAGGAGGTGCGGATCGCCGAGCGGTTCGAGCGGGCGAACGACGATTACCGGGCGATCCTGGTCAAGGCGCTCGCCGACCGCATCGCCGAGGCCTTCGCCGAGCGCATGCACGAACGGGTGCGCAAGGAGTTCTGGGGCTACGCGACGGAGGAGGCCTACGCCCCCGAGGAGCTGGTACTGGAGAAATACGACGGCATCCGCCCGGCTCCCGGCTACCCGGCCCAGCCCGACCACACCGAGAAGACGACCCTGTTCGACCTGCTTCGGGCCGAGAGCCGGATCGGCGTGAAGCTCACCGAATCCTACGCCATGTGGCCGGGCTCGTCGGTGTCGGGGATCTACATCGCCCACCCGGAGGCGCATTATTTCGGCGTCGCCAAGGTGGAGCGGGATCAGGTCGAGGATTACGCCGTCCGCAAGGGCATGGATGTCCGCGAGGTCGAGCGCTGGCTCGGGCCGATCCTGAACTACGATCCGGCGCGGTATCTGGCGGAAGCCGCGGAGTAGGGGCGGGGGCAGACGCTCCCGTCATCGCGAGCGCAGCGAAGCGACCCAGGGCAACGCGACATCGGTCGGCGTGGCGCAACCCGGGATTGCTTCGCTGCGCTCGCAAAGACGGTACGGCGGCTCGCATCGCCCATACGACCTCAGCAGATCCCCGCACCCCGCGTGTTCACATACAGCGCGTAGACCGAGTGCGTCGCCGTCATCAGCAGCAGGTTACGGTTCAGGCCGCCGAAGCACAGGTTGGCGCAGCGCTCGGGCAGGCGAATCCGGCCGATCAGCTTGCCCTGCGGTGAGAGCACGATGACGCCGTCCTCGGCCTCGCTCATCCCCCAGCCGCACCAGAGATTGCCGTCGACATCGGCGCGGAAGCCGTCCGGCGTGCCGGTGCCGGCGTCGTAGAACACGCGGCCGTTGGCGGTCTTCGTGCCGTTCTCGACCACGTCGTAAACGCGGATCAGGCGGTTGGGCTTGGCCCGGGCCTCGATCAGGTACAGCTTCGTCCCGTCCGGCGCGAAGCACAGGCCGTTCGGCCCGGCCACGCCCTCGACCACGACGCTGGCCTGCCCGGTCCCCGGGTCGATCCGGTAGACGTTGCCCGGCAGTTCCGGGGCCGCCATCGCCTCGTGGGGGTTCGGCCCGAAGGCGGGATCGGTGAACCAGACCGCGCCGTCGGCATGGCAGACCACGTCGTTGGGCGAATTCAGCGGCTTGCCGTCGAACCGGTCCATCAGCGTGGTGATGGTCCCGTCATGCTCGGTCCGGGTGACGCTGCGGGTCCAGTGCTGGCAGGTGATCAGCCGCCCCTGCCGGTCGCGGGTGTTGCCGTTGGCGTAGTTCGACGGCCTGCGGAATTCCGAGAGCGAACCCGACGCCTCCTCCCACTTCATGATCCGGTCGTTGACCACGTCGCTGAACAGCAGCGCGCCCCTGTCGCCGAACCAGACCGGCCCCTCGGCCCAGCGGAAGCCCGTGGCGACCCGCTCCACCGTCGCCGAGGCGAGGCGGTACTTGGCGAAGGCCGGATCGAGGATCTCGACGGCCGGGTCCGGCACCCGCTGCGACGGCTCCCAGCCGGCCCCGGCCGCCCGCGCGGCGCCGAGCAGGGCCGCTCCGGCGAGCAGGCCCCTGCGTGCGATCATCACCATGTGTCCTCCCTGTGATCGGGCCCGCCGCCTGTTGCCGACGGCTCGGGCCGGTCAGTGAATCTCGGGTTCCGGGATCCCCCCGGCGCCCTCCAGAAAGTCGAAGTCGCAGCCCTCGTGGGCCTGCCGCACGTGCTGGGCGAACAGGCGGTTGTAGCCCCGGGGATAGGCCCGGTCGGGCGGCACGAAAGCCTTCACCCGCGCGGCAATCTCGGCATCGTCCAGGTGCAGGTGGATCCGGCGCGCGGCCACGTCCACGCTGATCAGGTCGCCGTCGCGCACGGCGGCGAGCGGGCCGCCCGCGGCCGATTCCGGCGCCACGTGCAGGATGCAGGCGCCGTAGCTCGTTCCGCTCATCCGCGCGTCCGAGATGCGGACCATGTCGCGCACGCCCTGGCGGAGCAGGACCTTGGGGATCGGCAGCATGCCCCATTCCGGCATGCCGGGCCCGCCGATCGGGCCGGCATTGCGCAGGATCATGACGTGGTCGGGGGTGACGCCGAGGTCGAGGTCGTTCACCGCCGCGCTCATCGCGTCGTAGCTGTCGAAGACCAGGGCGGGGCCGGTATGCTGCAGGAGCCGCGGGTCGGCGGCGGGCGGCTTGATCACGCAGCCGTCCGGCGCGAGGTTGCCGTAGAGGATCGCGGTCCCGCCCATCGACACGATGGGCTTGTCGAGGGGGCGGATCACGTCGTCGTTGTAGACCTTCGCGCCGGCGAGCCCGTCGCCGATCGTGCCGCCGGTGACCGAGCGGGCGTCGAGGTGGAGGAGGGAGGAGAGCCGCGCCATCAGCGCCCGGATTCCGCCCGCGATGTGGAAATCCTCCATCAGCCACTGCCCCGAGGGCCGGAGGTTGGCGATCACCGGGACTTTCTGGGCGACCTCGTCGAACGCGGTGAGCTTGACCGGGATGCCGGCCCGGCCCGCCATGGCGACGAGGTGGATCATCGCGTTGGTGGAGCCGGCCAGCGCGTTGTGGACGACGAGCGCGTTGTCGATGGAGCGCCGGTCGAGGATGTCGGAGGGCTTCAGGTCCTCCCAGATCATGTCCACGATGCGCCGGCCGCAGGCGCTCGCCATGCGGGGATGGTCGGCGTCGGCCGCCGGGATCGAGGCCGCGCCCGGCAGGGACAGGCCCAGCGCCTCGGTGATCGCCGTCATGGTCGAGGCGGTGCCCATGGTCATGCAGGTGCCGGCGGAGCGGGCGATGCCCGCCTCCATGTCGTTCCACTCCTGCGTGGTGATGGTGCCGGCCTCCTTCTCGGCCCAGTACTTCCAGACATCCGAGCCGGAACCGAGGATCTTGCCCCCGAAATGCCCGCGCATCATCGGCCCCGCCGGGAGGAAGATCATCGGCAGGTTCATGGAGATGCCGCCCATCACGGTGCCGGGCGTGGTCTTGTCGCAGCCGCCCATCAGCACCGCCCCGTCCACCGGGTGCTGGCGCAGCAGCTCCTCCACCTCCATGGCCAGGAGGTTGCGGTAGAGCATCGTGGTCGGCTTGACGAAATTCTCGGACAGCGACAGCGCCGGCAATTCGATCGGGAAGCCCCCCGCCTGCCAGACGCCGCGCTTCACCTGCTCCACGCGCTCGCGGAAATGCAGGTGGCAGGGATTGATGTCGCTCCAGGTGTTGATGATGCCGACGATGGGCTTGTTGCTGAAATCCGCCCGCTCATAGCCCATCTGTAGCATGCGCGAGCGATGGCCGAAGCTGCGCAGGTCGGTGGCGCCGAACCAGCGCTGGCTGCGCAGGTCGCCCAGGTCCTTCTTGCGCGCGGTCATCGCTCTGTCTCCGGTCTCACGGGCTCGGGCCGGCGGGGCGGAACGCGCCGCCGGTCCCATCGCGCGGGTCCGCCTCCGCCCGGCCTGACCGGACAGAGACAACCGTGATCGCCGCCGAGGCGAGCGCGCAAGCGGCCAGGAAATAAAGTCCCGCCTCGTAGCTGCCGGTGTAATCCTTGAGCCAGCCCAGGACGTAGGGACCGACGAAGCCGCCGAGATTGCCGATCGCGTTGATCAGGGCGATCCCCCCGGCCGCCGCGGGCCCGGACAGGAACTCCCCCGGCATCGCCCAGAAGGCGGGCTTGCTGCCGTAGAGCCCGATCGTCGCCACCGACATCGCCGTCAGCGCCCAGAGGCTGCCGAGCAGGGGGCCGGAGGCGACGAGGCCGAGGGCGGCGACCAGCGCGGCGATCACGAAGTGCCATCGCCGCTCGTTGCGCCGGTCCGACGACCAGCTCCAGGCGACCATGCCCAGGGTCCCCACGACGTAGGGTACCGCCGTGGCGACCCCCGTCTCCCAGTCGGTGAGATGCAGGCTCTTCAGGATCGGCGGCATGAAGAAGGTGATGCCGTAGGTGGCGGTGCCGATGGTGAAGTAGATCGCCCCGAGGGCGAGCACCCGCCGGTCGGTGAGGGCCTGTTTGAGGGTGAGATGCCCGTGAGCCCTGAGCGTGCCCGCACGCTCCGCCGCGAGTTCGTCCCTCAGCCAGCGCCGCTCCTCGGCCGCGAGCCACGCTGCCTGTTCGGGCCGGTCCGTCATCAGCGCCAGAACCGCGACGGCCAGCAGGATCGAGGGCGCGGCCTCCAGGAGGAACAGCCACTGCCAGCCGTGCAGGCCCAGCACGCCGTCGAGCTGGAGCAGCGCCCCCGAGATCACCGCCGTGAGGGCATTCGAGCCCGGTACCGCCAGGAACAGGGCGGCGACCACGCGGGCCCGGTACCGCTTCGGGAACCAGAAGGTGAAGTAGAGGATCACGCCGGGGAAGAAGCCGGCCTCGGCCACGCCCAGCAGGAAACGCAGGGCCAGAAAGCTCACCGGGCCGGTGATGAGGACCATGCTGCCCGCCACCAGTCCCCAGGTGACCATGATCCGGGCGATCCAGAGCCGCGCCCCGGCGCGCTCCAGAAGGACGTTGCTCGGAATCTCGAAGAGGACGTAACCGAGGAAGAAGATGCCGGCAGCCCAGCCGTAGAGCGTGGCGGAGAACCCGAAGTCCCGCTTCAGGCCGAACGCGGCGAAGCCCACATTCGTCCGGTCCATGTAGGCGACGAAGTAGATCAGGACGATCAGCGGCAGGAGTCGCCACGACACCTTGGCGACCGTCCGCCGCTCGATCTCCGGCGCCGCAGCGCCCCCGCGCAACCCCGCCGCCATGGCGTCCCCCCGAGTCGAATCCGACGCGTTCCGGCCCGTTGCCGATCGCGGGCCGGGCTGGAGCGGGCCGGTCCGGCACGCTCAGCGGCCGGTCCGCTTCCGCCAGGCGGCGAAATCGGCGAGGCTCTGTTCGTCGGTGGCAGGGTAGAGGCCGAGGATTGTGCGGCCCTTGCGAACCTCCTCGGTGACGAAGTCCTCGTAGGCGGTCATCTCGACGGCCTCGTCGGCGACGGCGTCGGCGAGATGGGCCGGGATCACCGCCACCCCGTCGCCGTCGCCGACGATCACGTCCCCGGGGAAGACGGGCGCGTCGCCGCAGCCGATCGGCACGTTGATGTCGATCGCCTGATGGAGGGTGAGGTTCGTCGGCGCCGACGGGCGCGCGTGATAGCTCGGCATCTCCAGCCGGGCGATCTCGTCGGCATCGCGAAATCCGCCGTCGGTGACGAGCCCGGCGCAGCCGCGCACCATCAGCCGGGTGGCCAGGATCGAGCCGGCGGAGGCCGCCCGGGCGTCCTTGCGGCTGTCGATCACCATCACGGCGCCGGGCGGGCACTCCTCCACGGCCTTGCGCTGCGGATGCGCGCGGTCCCGGAACACCGTGATGGGGTTCAGGTCCTCCCGGGCCGGGATGTAGCGCAGGGTGTAGGCCTCGCCGACCATCGTCGGGCCGCCGGCCTTCAGGGGCAGCACGCCCTGGATCATCTGGTTGCGGAAGCCGCGCTTGTAGAGGGCGGTCATCAGCGTCGCCGTGCTGACGGTCTTCAGCTTGGCGCGCGTCTCAGGGGACATCCCGGACATCCGCTCCTCCTCCCTGGGCCTCGGTCTCGGCACCCGCGAACGGTGACAATCACATGTCGCTTGCGCCGGCCTTGGCTCCCGCCCGCGCTGAACGCGGACTGATATCCCAAGCCTTGAGTAGCACGGTGCGCGGCGCCATTGTCAACCGGCGCGGGTTGCGACAGACAGGATCCGACATCGACGGGGAAGCCCTTGGCCGGATTGGGATTTGCGGGCGGCGGACAGGCGCCGCCGGAGGATGGGCGCAGGCCGCGCTCCCTCGCCGAGACCGCCTATGACGCCATCGAGCAGATGATCATCAGCCGCCGTCTCGCTCCGGGCGCCATGGTCTCGGAGGGTGAACTCGGCGCGGAGCTGGGCCTCGGCCGGACGCCGGTCCGCGAGGCTCTGGCGCGGCTCAAGGCGATCGGGTTCGTGGAGGTCCATCCGCGGCGCGGCGTTCTCGTCACCCAGGTGGACGTCATCAAGCATCTCGAATTGCTGGAGGTGCGGCGGCCCCTCGACGAGACCGTGGCCCGCTGCGTCATCGCGCGCGGCACGGCGGAGGACATGGCACACTTGCTGGACCGGGCAGCCGGATTGCGCAGCGCCGCCGAGGCCCGCGATCGGGAGGCCTATTTCCGGACCAAGCGCGGCCTGCACGAGGCCCTCGTCGGCGCGGCCTACAACGCGACGCTCACCGGCACCATGGCGGCGCTCCACGCCCAGTCCCGTCGGTTCTGGTACACCTACGAGCCCACCGCCAGCTTCCTGGATTGCGCCAAGATCCACGGGGCGATCCTGTCCGGCATCGCGGCGCGGGACGAAGCGGCGGCCCTGGCCGGGATCGGAACGCTGTTCGACTTTCTCGACCGGATGACCCGCCGGGCCCTCGACCGGCGGCCCCTGGTCTGACAGGTTGACCGCCCCGAACCCGCCCCTATCCTGAAACTGGGATATCAGAAGCATCCCAGCGGCGGGCGGAACGGTGGCCGATCCCGGCGGAACGCCCCGGATGCGGCCCGAGGGCCAGGGAGGAACGGCTTGAGCGGATTGCCCCCACGCACCGGCGCGCAGGTGCTCGTCGACCAGCTCCGCGCCCAGAGCGTCGAGCGCGTGACCTGCGTCCCCGGGGAGAGCTACCTCGCGGTGCTCGACGCCCTGCGCGACAGCGGCATCGACGTGCTGGTCTGCCGGCAGGAGGGCGGCGCGGCGATCATGGCCGAGGCCGCGGGCAAGCTCACCGGCCGCCCCGGCATCTGCTTCGTCACCCGGGGGCCGGGCGCCACCAACGCCTCCGCGGGCGTGCACATCGCCCGCCAGGATTCGACGCCGATGATCCTGTTCGTCGGCCAGATCGCCCGGCGGATGCGGGACCGCGAGGCCTTCCAGGAGGTCGATTACCGGCAGATGTTCGGCGGGCTCGCCAAATGGACGGTGGAGATCGACGACGCGGCGCGCATTCCGGAGATCCTCGCCCGGGCGTTCCGGGTGGCGATGCAGGGCCGTCCCGGTCCCGTCGTGGTGGCCCTGCCGGAAGACATGCTCGACGACGTCGTGGCGGTGTCCGACGCGCCGCGCGTCGTCCCGGCCGCCCCGGCCCCGTCCGGGGACGATGTGGAGCGTCTGCGGGCGATGCTGGCGGAGGCGCAGCGGCCGATGGTGCTGCTCGGCGGCTCCCGCTGGACGCAGGGCGCCGTCGCCACCCTGGCCGCATGGGCCGCGCGCCACGAGCTGCCGGTGGCGGTCTCGTTCCGGCGGGCGCAGCTCTTTCCCGCCGACCATCCGAACTTCGCGGGCGAGCTCGGGATCGGGCCGAACCCGGCGCTGCTGACCCGGATCCGGAAGGCCGACCTGCTGCTGATGGTGGGCGGACGCCTGTCCGAGATGCCGGCGCAATCCTACGGCCTCCTCGGCATCCCCAATCCCGGGTTGCCCCTGGTCCACGTCCATGCCGACGCGGCGGAGCTCGGGCGGGTCTATCAGCCGGTGCTGGCGATCGAGGCGGCGCCAGAGACCTTCTGCGCCGCCCTGCCGGATTTCACGCCGACCGGGAGCGGTCGCGCCGCCGAGGCCCATGCCGCCTACCGCGCGTGGTCCGAGACGCCGGAGCCGAAGCCCGGCGCGTTCCAGTACGGGGAAGCGATCACGTGGCTGCGGGAGCGGCTGCCGCGGGACGCGGTGATCTGCAACGGCGCCGGCAATTTCGCCACCTGGGTCCACCGCTACTACCGGTTCCGCGCCTTCGGCACGCAGCTCGCGCCGACCTCGGGTTCCATGGGCTACGGCCTGCCCGCCGCCGTGATGGCGAAGCGCAGCCACCCGGAGCGGATCGTCGTGGCGCTCGCGGGCGACGGCGACGTGATGATGACCGTGCAGGAATTCGCCACCGCCGTGCAGTACGGGATCGCCGTCGTGGTGGTCGTGCTCGACAACGGCATGTACGGCACGATCCGGATGCACCAGGAACGCGAATATCCCGGCCGCGTCTCGGCGACCGAGCTGCGCAACCCCGACTTCGCGGCGCTCGCCCGCGCCTGCGGCGGCCATGGCGAGCGCGTGGAATGCACCGCGGACTTCGCGCCCGCCTTCGAGCGCAGCCTCGCCTCCGGCCTGCCGGCGATGATCCATTGCCGCGTCGATCCCGAGGCGCTCACCCCGACCATGACCCTCGCGGCCATCCGCGAGAAGGCCCTGGCGGCGCAGCGGGGCTGACCGCCCGTCGCGCGTCCGTCCCGGTGCGGCCCGCCCGCACCCCTACGAAGAGGAGCAGCTCATGACCCTGCGCGGCGAGAACCTGATCGGCGCCGAGGCACGGCGCGGCACCGAGGCGGCCGTCCGGGCCGTCGCGGCGGCCACCGGCGAATCCCTGGAGCCGGATTTCCCCGGCGCGAGCCTTGGCGATCTCGACCGGGCCTGCGCCCTGGCGGAGGCCGCCTTCGACACCTACCGGGAGACCGATCCGGAGACGCGGGCCGGCTTCCTGGAGGCGATCGCCGCCAACATCCTGGAGACCGGCGACGACCTCGTCACCCGCTGCATGGAAGAGACGGGGTTGCCCCGGCCGCGGATCGAGGGCGAGCGCGCCCGGACGGTGGGCCAGCTGCGCCTGTTCGCCGACGTGGTCCGCGAGGGTAGTTCCGTCGCAGTGCGGATCGATCCGGCCCTGCCGGACCGCAAGCCGCTGCCCCGGCCGGACCTGCGCCTGCGCCGGATCGCCGTCGGCCCGGTGGCGGTGTTCGGCGCCTCGAACTTCCCGCTCGCCTTCTCGGTGGCGGGCGGCGACACCGCCTCGGCCCTGGCGGCGGGCTGCCCGGTGGTGGTCAAGGCGCACCCGGCCCATCCCGGCACCTCGGAACTGGTCGGCCGCGCCATCCAGAAGGCGGTGGCGTCCTGCGGCCTGCCCGAGGGGACCTTCTCACTGCTGTTCGATGCCGGCCAGTCGATCGGGCAGGGGCTGGTGGCCGATCCCCGGATCGCCGCCGTGGGCTTCACGGGCTCCCGTCGGGGCGGCACGGCCCTGATGGCGATCGCGGCCGCACGCCCGGTGCCGATCCCAGTCTATGCCGAGATGAGCAGCATCAATCCGGTGTTGCTGTTCCCGGGCGCGCTGGCCGCGCGGGGCGCCGAGATCGGCCAAGCCTTCGCGGCGTCGCTGACGCTGGGTGCCGGACAGTTCTGCACCAATCCGGGCCTGATCCTGGCGCTGCCCGGCCCGGGCCTCGACGCCTTCCTGGAAGCGGCCGGCGCGGCCCTGCGCGACAGCCCCGCCGCGACCATGCTGACGCCCGGCATCCAGCGCGCCTACCGGGAGGCCGTCGCGCGGGTGGCCGGGCACGCCGCCGTCACCCGCATCGCCGAGGGTGCGGAGGGCGGGGTGACACAAGGCCGGGCCAGCCTGTTCGCCACGGACTCGGACGTGTTCCTGGCGGATCCCGCGCTGCAGGAGGAGATGTTCGGGGCCTCGGGCCTCGTGGTGCGCTGCGCAGATCTCGCAGCGATGCGGGCGGTGCTGGAGCATCTGGAAGGCCAGCTCACGGCGGCGCTGCACCTCGCGCCGGAGGATCACGCGGCGGCGCGGGACCTGCTGCCGCTCCTGGAGCGCCGCGTCGGCCGCATCCTGGTCAACGGCTTCGGGACCGGGGTCGAGGTGGCGCACGCGATGGTGCATGGCGGCCCCTATCCGGCGACCTCGGACGGGCGCACGACTTCGGTGGGCAGCCTCGCCATCGACCGGTTCCTGAGGCCGGTGAGCTATCAGGACGTTCCCGACGCCCTGTTGCCGGCAGCGCTTCAGGCCGCCAATCCGCTGGGCCTGCCCCGCCGGATCGACGGTGTCCCCGAGCGCCGGTAAGCCGCTGCGGGCGGGGGCTAGACGGCCGCGATCCACCGCTTGCCAGGGGCGGGCGCGGCGTCTAGACAGCCTCCGCTCACCTTGGGGCGTCGCCAAGTGGTAAGGCAGCGGTTTTTGGTACCGCCATTCCCAGGTTCGAATCCTGGCGCCCCAGCCAATTTTTCCAAGCAAAACAGCACCTTCGGGACCGGGACATAACCGCCCCCCGAAACAGAAGGTGTTTTTCCGGCGCACAAGGGTCGGCACAAACCCGAATGGCCGAGCGATTCCCGGCGCCGGTGACCTGTGCCGTAAGTCCGAGGTGACGGACGAGGAGATCAAGCAGGCCACCGAAGCCGACCTTAAGGACGAGACCGCGAAGCCCTCGCCTTCAAGTCAGGTCACACCGTCGATATGGCCAAGGCAATCGAGACTCACCCGCAGGCAAAGACACTGCTCGCGGACAAGGCAACCATCCCCGGCTTGCGCCGCACGATGGTGATGACCGCCCTGATCAGGGGCTTCCCGGACTAGGGATGATTCACAACGACGGCGGCCCGATCAGGGAGGCGGTCGATGCGCTCCGGGCCGCCGGCGCGGTCCTCGCGCCGATCGGCGAGGAACTGGAACGCCGGCAGATTGGCGACCTCACCTTGTCGGATTCGGAGTTGTGGCGCTCCGCCGCCAGCCGCGGACGGGTCGAGGACAGCACTTCGCTACAGCCAGGCCCATCCAGAAGGCCCCTGCACCTCGAGGCGCCAGGCCACGTCAGAACATCCACCCGCACGTTCTAGGGTGTGGACTCGATCAGCACCAGAAGGCGATGACGGCGGCCAGAGCGAGGGCCGAGGCGTAGTTGCGGGCGAGTTTGTCGTAGCGGGTGG
>NZ_JBEPLA010000017.1:0-125186 GCF_040545035.1 Methylobacterium sp. 1973 | reverse complement strand
AGATCGGCACAAGTCTCTCACGCCAGACCCTAAGGCCTGGCCGCAAGGACAAACGCCGCCCGCGTCTCCCTTCCTCAATTCCAACTTGTCAAAGATCAGTAATCACTCTCGTAATTACCTTTCGAGGAGAAGTCAAGTACCTTGGCTTTCGCCAGATCTACTTTTCTAAACCTCGGGAAGTCCGTCCGACCCGCTCCGTTTTTCTTCCGGACCGCGTCGGGAGGCGCCGTATAAGCCGCCCCAGACTTCCGTGTCAACCGCCTTTTTCCCGGCGAAAGAACCGAACCGGTCGAGCCGGTCTCCGGTGCCTCCGTCGACAAAGCGCAACGCAGAACGGCCCGGGGGCCCTTCGGTGAAGCGCTGGACGATGGACGCTCCCTCAGTCGCCGCGTGCGGGTTGAGCCTAGGCTCAAGTCCGACGACCATCCGACCCTGAGGGTCGTCGCTGGCCGGCGATGCTGCTGGAAGGACCGGAGGACGGCGTGCCGTCGCGTCCGGTGAAGCGGATTTAGTGGGGCTCGCCGCGCGACGCAAGGGGCCGGGCGCAGGCCGGCCAAGCCCGGGATGCACACCTCGGCATCCGCGCCCGACCGACCGCCGCCGCATCGCCTGTAGTCCTCCGCGGACCGGCGGTTTCGCAAGCGTCCTGTCCGGGTGCCCGAACCGATCCCCCTCGCGCGGCCGACAGGCCGGGCGCGCCGGCCGGAAATCTGCGGATCGCCGCGATCGCCGACGCCCGCCCCCGCCCGCGGCTCCCTGAAGAGTACCGGGCTCATGGCATGAGCGCAGCGGACCGGGCGGCGGCGAGCGACACGATCGCATTCGCAGTCTTGAACGCAGATCAAGCCCGCGATCTTCTGGTCCTTAAAGATGGAATTAGCATCTTCGCATCTATGGAGTCCCTGTTTCCAGCCGCAGCTTGCCCGGCGGCTCACTCCGAGGCCCCTTAGGCATGCGCGCGGATCCCCAGCCTGCCGACCTGTCGCGCCGGGAGGCGGCGCGTCCGCCCCTGCCGGAGCGGGGCGTCGGGCGCGATCCCCTGCTCCCCTTTCTCGACGCGGTCCGGCAGGGTCTGCTGATGATCGACCCCACCGGGACGGTCATCGCGGCGAACGCCCCGGCCCGGCAGCTCCTGGCCGGCCTCAATGTCACGCTGCGGGTGCAGGCTTCGGCGATCCCGCTGCTGCGGGCCCTGCGGGCCGGGACCGCCCCGCCGCGGGGCGCCCTGCTGCGCAGCCTCCGCCGCGCGCTGGCCCGGCGGCAGCCGGTCGTGTTCGAGTTGCGGCACCGGGACCACACGGTCCAGGTGGAACTCCATCCTCTCGCGACGGGCGGCTGGGTCGTCTCGCTGGAGGATGTCAGCACCCGGAAGGCCACGGAAGCCCGGGCCGACGCGATGGCGCGGCGCGATCCCCTCACCGGTCTGCCGAACCGCCTGCTCCTGCGCGAGCGTCTCGCCGAGGCTCTCGCGCGTCTCGCGCGCACGGGCGAGTGCTGTGCCCTGCTGCTGATCGACCTCGATCGGTTCAAGCCGGTCAACGACACGCTCGGTCATCCGATCGGCGACGCGCTGCTGGAGACGGTCGCCGACCGCCTGCGCTCGACGGTGCGGCCCACCGACACGGTGGCGCGGATCGGCGGCGACGAGTTCGTCATCCTCCAGGCCGGGATCCGCGACGCGGCGGGCACGCAGGCCCTCGCCCGCCGCGTCGTCGACCTGATCGGCCGCACCTACATGGTGGAGGGCCATCTCCTGACGATCGGCGCCAGCGTCGGCGTGGCGCTCGCCCCCGAGGACGGGACCGACGCCGACCGGCTCCTGAAGAACGCCGACCTCGCCCTCTACCGGGCCAAGCTCGACGGCCGCGGCACCTACCGGTTCTTCGAGCCGGAGATGGATGCGCGCATGCAGGCGCGCCGCAAGCTCGAACTCGACCTGCGGCAGGCGCTCGCCCGGCGGGAATTCCAGTTGCACTTCCAGCCGCAATTGCAGCTCGCGAGCGGCACGCTGATCGGCTGCGAGGCCCTGATCCGGTGGCGCCATCCCGAACGCGGGTTGGTCTCGCCCCTCGACTTCATCCCGCTCGCCGAGGAGATCGGCCTCATCGTCCCGATCGGCGAGTGGGTCGTTCGCCAGGCCTGCCGCGACGCCATGACCTGGCCGGAGCACATGTCGGTGGCGGTCAACGTCTCGCCGGCGCAGTTCAAGAGCGACCGGCTGGTGGAGACGATCATCTCGGCCCTGGCCGGCTCGGGGCTGCCCGCCCGGCGGCTGGAGGTGGAGATCACCGAGGGCGTCCTGCTGCAGGAGAACGACAGGACGCTCCAGACCCTGCACCGGCTGCGGGAACTCGGCGTGCGCGTCTCCATGGACGATTTCGGCACCGGCTACTCGTCGCTGAGCTACCTGCGCTCGTTCCCCTTCGACAAGATCAAGATCGACCGTTCCTTCGTGAAGGATCTGACCAGCAAGCCCGACGGCGAGGCGATCATCCGGGCGATCGCCGGCCTGGGCAAGAGCCTGGGCATGACCACCGTCGCCGAGGGCGTCGAGACGGCCGAGCAGATGCAGCGCATCCGCCTGGAGGGCTGCACCGACGTGCAGGGCTACCTCATCAGCAAGCCCGTACCCGCCGAGGACCTGCGCCAGGTCTTCGCCGGCTTTCCGCAGACCTGATCACTCTTGCCTTCGGGACGCCTTGCCATGAGCGACCTCTACCGTCTCGTCTATGCCAGCAAGAACCTGCTGCAGGGCTCGGAGCCGGAGGTGATGGCCGCGGTCCGCCAGATCCTGGACGCGTCCCAGCGCAACAACGCGGCCCTCGGGGTAACCGGCGCCCTGATGTTCAACGCGGGCGCCTTCACGCAGGTGCTCGAAGGTCCGCGTCGGGGGGTCGAGACGACCTTCGAGCGGATCCAGCGCGACCTGCGGCACGACGACGTCACGGTCCTGCAATGCGGCCCGGCGGAGAGCCGCGCCTTCGCCAACTGGTCGATGGCGTTCGTGGGCCAGTCGTCCAGCGGGCAGGCCCGCTTCAGCAGCCTCTCGGCCGAGAGCGGCTTCGACCTCGCGCGCCTCGACGGCGACCGGGTCTTCGCCATGCTGCACGGGCTCGTTCTCGAGGAAGAGGGATTCCCGGTCGTGGGGGCCAATCCCGTGGCGACAGCCTTCTTGGAGGCTGCCCCCGTGGAGGCCGCCCCCTTGGAGAGCGCTCCCGTGGAGCGCGCGCCCTTAGCGGCCGGGCCCGAGCCGCGTGCGGCTGCCGGGCTCGACGTCGCGCAGGTGCGGGCCGAGATCGCGCGGCTGCGTCCGGAGCCCGCATCCCAGGCCCCGGCGCCGGCTCCTGCCGGGTCGGATCGGGCGCCGCGGGCCGCACCGGTCCTGCGTCGCCCCGCCGGGACGCGCGGCGCGGCCGAAGCCGCCCTCAGCGTGCTCAAGGCGGCCCTGGCGAGCGAGCGGCAGCGTACGACCGACCTGCGGGCGGAGATCGACGGCCTGCGCGTCGCACTGGCCGCCTCCGCGGACCGGCTTGAGGTCCTGCGCGACGAACGGGACCTGTGGGCCGGACGGGCCGGTCTCCTGGCCCGCACCCTGGCGCAGGAGGCCGAGGGCGTGCGGGCCGCCGCACCGGCCGTGGCGGACGAGACGCCACCGGCGGCGGTGCGCGAGACTCGCACCGCCTGACTCCGCCGCGGCGGGCGGGCGAAAGGGTGTCATCGTGGCCGATCTCGAAGGACCCGATGACGCGGCCGCACGACCTCCGGAGCCCCCGGGCATGACCGGTGGCGCCCTGTGCCTGCCCCTGTCCGCCACCGACAGGAACACCTTGTTCGACGCGTTCACCCCGCAGCGCGCACAAGGCCTGCGGCACTGGCACACGGTCGTCATGCCCGGCCAAGGCGGCGACCTGACCGCCGGGGCGACACAGTCCTGCGCTACGGACTGTCCACCGTGATGCTCGGCTATCGGGCGGCGGCCCTGCTGCGCGCGCGGATCCGACGGGACAGGTCTTCGCCGGCATGGCGCCCTGGCCGTGGCGTCGCCGGGCGCTGACCGTCCCAGCATGAACGCGGGATCGTTCTCTTGAAAGTCTGATACGTTCTGCATAAAGAACGCCCGTTCGCTCCGGTTGGACAGTGCGGACGATCTCTGCATGGAGGACGAGGCGATGTCAGAGGGATTTGCGGCCCGTACCGTTGCGGCGGCCAACGGCGTGGCCCAGGACGCGGCCTTCGGCGCGGTGATCGCGCCGATCCACCTGTCGACGACCTTCAAGTTCCCGGCCTTCGAGCAGGCCGGACCCTATGACTACTCGCGTCTCGGCAACCCCACGCGGGACGCCCTCGCCGACACGATCGCCAAGCTCGAGGGCGGCGCCCGCGCCGTCATGGTGGCGAGCGGCATGGCTGCCCTCGATCTCGCGCTGTCGAGCCTGCGGCCGGGCGATCTCCTGGTCGCACCGCACGATTGCTACGGCGGGACTCACCGGCTGTTGAGCTTCCGCGCCGCCCGCGGGCATTACCGCGTGGCCTTCGTCGACCAGACCGATCCGGACGCGCGGGCGGCGGCCCTGGCCGAAGGGCCGAAGGTCGTGCTGATCGAAACGCCCAGCAACCCACTGATGCGCGTGGTGGATATCCGACGCATCACCGCGGACGCGAAGGCGGCCGGCGCGCTGGCCGTGGTGGACAACACCTTCCTGTCGCCCGCCCTGCAGCAGCCGATCGCCCTCGGGGCGGATCTGGTCGTCCATTCCACCACCAAGTTCCTGAACGGCCATTCCGACGTCATCGGCGGGGTCGTGGTCGCCGCTGACAAGGCCGTTGGGGAGGAACTCGCCGCCTGGGCGAACACGATCGGGGTCACGGGCTCGCCCCTCGACGCTTATCTGACGCTCCGGGGCCTGCGCACCCTGTTCGTGCGGGTGGAGCAGCAGCAGCGCAACGCCGCCGTCCTGGCGGCCTTCCTGGAGGCGCATCCGGCGGTGGCCCGCGTGCATTACCCGGGTCTGCCCACCGATCCGGGACACGCCCTGGCGAAGATGCAGCAGGCGGGCTTCGGCGCCATGCTGAGCTTCGAGCTCGCCGGGGGCCGTGCGGCGGTGAAGACCTTCGTGGAGGCCCTGCGGGTGTTCACGCTGGCCGAATCCCTGGGCGGCGTCGAGAGCCTGATCGCCCATCCGCCGACCATGACGCATGCGGCCATGGACCCGGAGGCGCGCGCCATCGCGGGCATCACCGACGGGCTGCTGCGTCTCTCCGTCGGCCTGGAGGCGGAAGCCGACCTGCTGGCCGACCTGTCGCGGGCCTTCGAGGCCCTGGACGGCTGAGCCGGCCGGTCACTCCTCCTCGACCACGCTGAACCCGGACTCGTCCTCGACCACCCGGAAACGGGCGCGCTGCACGGTCCGGGAGCGCTCGGCCGCCTCGTCGCGGCACTTGTCGACATGGGCGGCGCGGTTGACCACCTGCAGGTTCGGCGCCCCCCAATAGCCGAGCAGCACCGGCCAGGGCGCGTCGCGGTGCTCCCGCCAGACCCGGTAGAGCGGCAAGGTGTGGTCGACCTCGGCCGTCTTCAGCAGGCGTTTGCCGGTGGTGGTGCAGCGATGCCGCTGGCGGAGCTTCAGCGCCCGGACCTGGGCATGCGGCGCGATCCAGAACTTCCAGGCCGCGACACAGGCCGCGTGCCAGCCGGCATTGGTGTTGGGGGCGCCGCGCGCCCAGAGATCCCGGTGCCAGCCGAACCGGTAGACCGGCTGACCGCAAATGCAGCAGACGCCCCGGCCGCGGGCGAAGACCGGATTGCGGTAGGGTGCCGGCGGCATGCGGAAGCTACCGGCCCGGCCCTCGGCCCCGAGCTGCCAGATCCAGCCCTCGGGCGTCCCGGAGCGGGCCGCCAGCGCCCGGGCCAGCCGGTCGGCGCGGAGGATGTGGTTGCGCCAGTAGCTCTCGACGGCGAGCCGCGGTGTCGGCGGGATCAGCGGGCGCGCCAAGGCGTGCTGGAGGACCGGTGCCGGGAAGATGGCCGGCAGGGCTTTCTCCAGTCGCGCCCGGGCCTGCTCGTTGCGGAGGGTGCGCCAGCTCGATGTGGTCATGGTGGACCGGTGGTAACCCGGCAGGCGCCGCGCCGCGACGGCGCCGCTGCAACAGCGGGCGGCTCCCGCACGCCCGACTCTCAGGGTTAAGAAAGTGTTTCCCGTGAAACATCGCGCGGCCCGTCAGAAGCAGCATGGCCGCTCCGGTCCGGCTCAGAGATCCACCGCCATCGACAGTAGGTAGGTGCGCGGCGCGCCCTGGAAGAAGGTGCCGAACGACGCGACCCCGGTCCAGTACCGCGCGTCGGTCACGTTGAGGATGCTGGCCCGGAAGGTCGTCGGCCGCTGGGCGACCAGGGTCGTGTAGCGCAGGCCGAGGTCGAGGCGGGCCCAGGCCGGCAGGGCCTGGGTGTTCGCGAGGTCGACGAACTGCCGCCCGGTGGAGATGACGGCGCCGTTGAGCGTCAGGCCGGGCAACCCGGGCAGGTCCCACTCGGCGCCCAGGCTCGCCTGGACCTCTGGCACGCCGATCGGCCGGTGCCCGCGATTGGCGGCGAGCGCCGTCCGGACGAGGCGTCCGTCCAGCAGGGTCACGCCGCCGACCACGCGCACCTGCGGCGTGATCTCGCCAAACAGGCTCAGTTCGAGGCCGCCGACGCGCTGCTCGCCGGTTGCCGCGAAGCGCCCCTGCGGGCCGAGTTCGCCCGCGGGCTTGGTGATCCGGAACGCGCCGAGCGTGGCGCCGAACCGGCCGAGATCGAGCTTCACGCCGGCCTCGACCTGCCGGGCCACGTAGGGCGCCAGGATCGTGCCGGAATTGGTCGCCACCGCCGGAGCCACGTCGCCGCGGCTCAGGCCCTCGATGTAGTTGCCGTAGAGCGAGACCGAGTCCCAGGGCCGCACCACGAGACCGACCATCGGGGTCGTGGCGCTCTTGTCGTACGACGAGGCCAGCGTGCCGACATTCGACAGGTAATTGTGCGCCTCCACGCGCTGGCGGCGCACACCCAGGGTCAGTAGGACGCGCTCGTCGAGGGCCGACAGCGTGTCGGCCACCGCGATCCCCGACAGGGTGCTGTCGGACAGGCGGGGCCGGCCGATGCCGTAGATCGGCGCGATGTACGGGACGAGGGCCGGCGCGTAGAGGTTCGACAGGTAGGCGCCCCGGCCGGGCGAGAACCGCCGTCCCGTCGCCTCGTCGTACACGGAGCCCTGAAGCGTGAGGGCGTGGCGGATGAATCCGGTCTCGAACTTGGCCCGGACGCCGCCGTCGTAGGTGAGCCGGTCGACGCCGAGGGCGTAGAATTGCGGCGTGCTGGTCGTGTCGCCGCGGCCGTTGAGGATCGTCGGCGCCGATTGGAAGTACCGCTCCACTCCGGTCTGCCCGCCGCCGACATCCGCGAACAGCGTGACCTGATCGGTCAGGTCGTACTCGGTGCGCAGCAGGCCGCCGCGATCGTCGACGTCCGAGTATTCCCAGGGCTGGGTCAGGTTCAGGCGACCGTCGGGCGCTCGCGGTACGGGCACGCCGGCCCGCAGGAGGAACGGGCGCAGCGGCGCGTTGAAGCGGTCCGTCTGCGCCAGCAGGTAGAGCCACGCGCGGAACCGGTCACCCTGGTAGTCGAGGGCCAGGGCCCCGACGCCGGTCGTCTCGGTCTGGCGGTCGAAGGGCGTGGCGCCGCCGTGCAGGCTGCCGACGACGCGGGCGCCCCATTCCCGTCCCGGCCCCCAGCGGCGGGCGACGTCGACCTGGCTGCCGCCCCAGGCGGTCGAGCCGTAATCCAGGGTGACGCGGGTCAGGTCCGCGCCGGCGCGCTTCGGGACGATATTGACCACGCCGCCGACCGCGCCGTTCGGCGACACCCCCGTGAGGGCGGCGGACGGCCCCTTTAGGACCTCGATGCGCTCCACGTAGTCGGTGAAGATGCGGAAGCTCGGGGCAATGCCGTAGAGCCCGTCGAAGGCGACCTCGCCGCTGGTGTTCTCGTTGGACGGGAAGCCCCGGATGGAGAAGGAGTCGAACGGCGCCCCCGTGGTCTGGGTGGCGCGCACCGACGGGTCGAGGACCAGGGTCTCGGACACCGTCCGCGCCTGCCGGTCCCGGATGAGCGTGTCGGTGTAGCTGGCGATGCTGAAGGGCGCCTTCTGGATCTCGGTATCGCCCAGCAGGCCGAGGCGACCGCCCCGCGCCACCTGACCGCCGGCATAGGCCGGGACCGGTCCGCGCGGCGCGGCCGCGCTCGCGACCGAGATTTCGTCGAGCTGGACCTCCCGGCCGGCCCCGGCCTCCTCCGCGCGGGCCGCGTGCAGCCCGGAACCGACGAAGCCCAGCAGGACAGCCATCGGGAGAACCGGCCGGGCCGCGCGCCGCCGGCGCCGGTTCCGCGCGGAAACCGACACCGAGAAATCTTGAGACCGCATTGTCGTGACGAAAGCTCCGAATCACGGAGCAAGGCAGCAAATATCTCTACGTGTGTCAAAAATACATTTGGATTAATTATAATTATATTCAGCGCACGCAGGGTCGATCTACGTGATCGATATTGAGTGCGTTCTATACTGAATTCCATTGCCGAACGACATCATTATCAGTGCCTCACTCATCATCGCACGGTCGAGCCGGCGATTTCGCGGAAGGCCGGGCCAGAGCTCGGCCGAGGCGCGCGGCCGGGATCGTCGGGCCGGGCGGGGCGTGCGGGGCCCGACACGACCGCGATCGGGTGTGGATCGCGCGCGTCCGATCGGGTTGCCGCGGCGGAGACCGGGGCGCCCGGTTGCCAGGGTTGCCCACCCCGCCTAGACGGGCCCGGCGCGAAACGTGCCTGTCACCCCTCCTCTAGTGCAGAGGTTTTCCCGTGATCACCGGTCCGTGCCTCATCGTCCAGCCGATCCACGCGGCGGGCC
This sequence comes from Methylobacterium sp. 1973, assembly GCF_040545035.1. Classification (NCBI taxonomy): domain Bacteria; kingdom Pseudomonadati; phylum Pseudomonadota; class Alphaproteobacteria; order Hyphomicrobiales; family Methylobacteriaceae; genus Methylobacterium; species Methylobacterium sp. 1973. Next base: position 116,247 of record NZ_JBEPLA010000017.1, on the reverse strand, counting down.
TCGACCGGCTGCGGGCGGCCGGATTGGAGCCGCGTCCGGCGAGCGGCACGGATCCCGAGACCCTGGCCCGCGAGGCCGCCCCGTGCGTCGCCGTCATCACCCGCAACACCGGCTTCCCGGCCCGCGCCATCGCGGCGGCCCCGGCCCTGCGGGTGATCGGCGTGCACGGCACCGGCACCGACCACGTCGCCACCGCCGAGGCGACCGAGGCCGGGATCGTGGTGGTCAACACGCCCGGCGCCAACGCCGTCTCGGTGGCCGAGCAGACGCTGGCGCTGATCTTCGCCCTGGCCAAGGCCCTGCCGGAGGCCGACCGCTCGGTCCGACGCGGCGACGACAGCTTCAAGTTCACCGCCCGCCTGATCGAGCTGGCCGGCCTGACGCTGGGCCTCGTCGGCTTCGGGGCGATCGGGCAGGCGACGGCCCGGCTCGGCACGGCCCTCGGCCTGCGGGTGCTGGCCTACGGCCCGAGCCGGCCGGACGCCGACTTCGCCAATGCCGGTGCCCTGCGGGCTCCTTCGGTGGACGCGCTCCTCGCGGAGGCCGACATCGTCTCCCTGCACGTGCCCCTGACCCCGGCCACCCGCGGCCTGATCGGCCGGGACCAGCTCGCCGGGATGAAGCGGGACGCCTTCCTGATCAACACCAGCCGCGGTGGTCTGATCGACGAGGCGGCCCTGGTGGAGGCGCTGGAATCCGGCACGATCGCGGGCGCCGGGCTCGATGTCTTCGCGCAGGAGCCTCTGCCGGCCGACCACCCCCTCGCCCGTCAGGCGCGGGCGATCCTGACGCCCCATGTCGGCGGTTCCACCGGGTCGGCCCTGATCCGCACCGCCGAAATCGCCGCCGGCCGCGTGGTCGACGTGCTGGCAGGCCGGCGGCCGAGCGGACTGGTCAATCCGGATGTCTGGGCGCGGCGGCGCGCCCTGTGATACCCTGAGACGGGTTGCTGCCGCGGGCCGCGCGACCGATCTCCGACCGGCACCTCAGGACGAGGGCGCGGATGGGAAGGCCGCGGTCCAACGGCTCCGACCGCGCCCGGATCACGCCCTTTCGTCCGCACCACGACCACCCGCCGCGCACGTTGTCATGCAATCGTCGCAGACGGGCCGGAAAGCCACGCGCTGCATCCGAGGCCAGAGAGGGCTCCATGGACTTCCACCGTCGCTTCACGGTCCTGATGTGCGCCCCCGCCTTCGATCCGGACGATCTCGAAGGCGCGCGCGTCAATCAGATCGTGGCAGCCGTGGAGCAGCGCGGCTTCGAGGTGGTGCGCGCCCGGCGGGTCGAGGACGCGGCCATCGCGGTGCAGACCGACGCCGCGGTGGGCTGCCTCGTGGTCGATTGGGGCAAGCGCGGCCTCGACGGCAAGGCCGCCGCCCTCATCGACATGATGCGCAAGCGCGGCCTGGAGATGCCGATCGTCATCATGGTCCGCCGCAAGCGGCTGGAGGACATCCCGGTCGAACTGCTCGATTTCATCGACGGCTACATCTTCCTGGCGGAGGAGACCCCGGAATTCATCGCCCGCGGCCTCGTCAGCCGGGTCACGCAATACGCCCAGACCCTCAAGACGCCGTTCTTCGGCGCGCTCGTCGACTACGCCGAGAAGGGCAACCAGCTCTGGACCTGCCCGGGCCACAACGGCGGTATCTTCTACAACCGGTCGCCGATCGGCCGGATCTTCGTGGAGCACCTGGGGGAAGCGATCTTCCGCGACGACCTCGACAACTCGGTCCTCGACCTCGGCGACCTGCTGACCCACGAGGGCCCGGCGCTGAAGGCCCAGAAGGAGGCCGCCAAGATCTTCGGGGCCGAGAAGACCTACTTCGTCCTCAACGGCACCTCGGCCTCCAACAAGATCGTCCTGTCCTCGCTGATCGCGGAGGACGACCTCGTCCTGTTCGACCGCAACAACCACAAGGCGGCGCATCACGGCGCCCTGTTCCTGGGCGGCGGCATCCCGATCTTTCTGGAAACGGACCGGAACGCCTACGGCCTGATCGGCCCCATGTATCATGAGGCCCTCGACGAGACCCGGATCCGGGAGAAGATCCGCCGGAACCCGCTGGTGACCGATCCCGAGGCGTGGCGCCGGGAGCGGCCGTTCCGCGTCGCGGTGATCGAGCAGTGCACCTACGACGGCACGATCTACGACGCCCAGGAGATCCTGGAGAAGATCGGCCACCTCTGCGACTACATCCTGTTCGACGAGGCCTGGGCGGGCTTCATGAAGTTCCACCCGCTCTACGCCCGCCGCTTCGCCATGGGGCTGACCGGCCTCGACGAGACCTCGCCCGGCATCGTCGCCACGCAATCGACCCACAAGCAGCTCGCGAGCTTCTCCCAGGCCTCGCAGATCCACACCCGCGACGGGCATATCCGCGGCCAGACCCGGCGGGTCGAGCACAAGCGGCTCAACGAGAGCTTCCTCGTCCACGCCTCCACGTCGCCCTTCTACCCGCTCTTCGCCTCCCTCGACGTCGGCGCCCAGATGATGAAGGGCCGCTCCGGCATGATCCTGTGGGACGACACGATCCGGCTCGGGATCGAGTGGCGCAAGAAGGTCCGGGCGATCCGGCGGGAATTCGAGGAGAACGAACGCGATCCCGCAAGGCGCTGGTTCTTCGACCCCTTCGTGCCGGACGTGACGGTGAATGCCGACGGCGCCGAGGTGCCTTGGGAAAGTGTGCCGACCGACGAGCTCGCCGCCACGCCGCGCCACTGGGAGCTGAAGCCGGGCGCCCGCTGGCACGGCTTCACCCACGTCGCGCCGGGCTACGCGATCACCGACCCGAACAAGCTCACCGTGCTCACCCCCGGCTTCGACCGGCACACGGGGGCCTACGCCCAGCACGGCGTGCCGGCGCCGATCGTGGCCCAGTACCTGCGTGAGAACCGGATCGTCGCCGAGAAGAACGACCTGAACTCGCTGCTCTTCCTGCTGACCCCGGGGGTCGAATCCTCCAAGGCCGGCACGCTGATCTCGGGCCTCGTCGCCTTCAAGCGGCTCCACGACGACAACGTCCCGCTGGAGGAGGCCATGCCGGAATTCGTCAACCGCCGGCCGAACCGCTACCGCGGCGTGCGCCTGCGCGACCTCTGCGCCGAATTCCACGCCTTCCACCGGGAGGCCGGCACCTCCACGCTCCAGCGGCGCCAGTTCGCCCCGGAGCACCTGCCCGAGATGGTGATGCCGCCCAAGAAGGCCGCCCAGCTGCTGACCCGCAACAAGGTCGATTACGTGCCGATCGCCGAGGCCGAGGGGCGGATCGCCACCACGCTGATGCTGGTCTATCCCCCGGGCATCGGCACGGTGCTGCCGGGCGAGCGCCTGGACGACCGGGCCAAGCCCATGCTCGACTATTTCAAGATGTTCGAGGCCTCCGCCAACCTGTTCCCGGGCTTCGAGGCCGAGATCCAGGGTGTCTACCGCGAGGTCGATCCGGACGGGCGGATCCGCTTCCACACCTACGTGGCACGCGAGGGGGCCTGATGGAGATCGAGGTCGAGACGCCCGGCCTGGTCCCGGCCCGCACCTGCCCCGACATCGTCATCCGCGCCTCCTCGGATGCGGATGTCGAGGCGATGGTGGCGATCTACGAGCACCACATCAGCAGGGGCGTGAGCGATGTCGGCGTCGCCGAGGAGGACCGTCTGCTTCCCGACGACCTGAAGCGGCGGCGCAAGACCATGCGCAAGAAGCGCCTGCCCCACCTCGTGGCCGACCGGGACGGCGCGGTGGCGGGCTACGCCTACGCGGTGCCGTTCCGGAAACGCCCGGCCTACCGCTACACGCTGAAGCACTCGATCTACGTGCATCCCGACCACCTGCATGCCGGGATCGGCCGCCGGCTGCTGCCGGCCCTGATCGAAGCCTGCGCGGCCGGCGGCTACCGCCAGATGATCGGCTACATCGACGCCGAGAACGCGGCGTCCCTGCGGCTCCACGAGGCCTGCGGGTTCGAGCGGGTCGGCTACCTGCGGGCGGTGGGCTTCAAGTACGGCCACTGGTCGGACAGCGTCATGGTCCAGCGGGCGCTGGGCACCGGGTCGGAGGACCGGCCGGGGTAGCGGGCCGGGACGGGGCGGCGTCCGACGCCCGGCCGCCGTCGTTGCGAGCGCAGCGAAGCAATCCAGGAGCGCCACACTTACGGAGGGCGCGCTACCCTGGGTCGCTTCGCTGCGCTCGCGATGACGGAGCGCGTGACACCCGCCGAAGGAGTCGACCGGGGCCGGGATCAGTGGCCGGAGGCCGGCTGCGCCGTTGCGACGATGTCGACCTCGACGCCGACATCGAGCGCCACCCATTGGCCCGAGGCCCAGGCCCCCTGGCCGACGCCGAACTCGGTGCGGACGAGGCCGACGCGCCCCACGGCATGCGCCGCGCCGCCGTCGAAGGTCAGGTGGAACGGCAGCGTCACCGGCCGGCTCGTGCCGCGGATCGTCAGCGTCCCCACCGCCGCGTAGTCGCCCTGCCCCTTGTCGACGAAGCGGGTCGCCTCGAAGCGCGCCTGGCTCGCCGCCTTGACGTCGAACCAGTCCTTCTGCGGCATGGCCTCGTCGCGCTGGACGTCCCCGGTTCGCGCGCTGGCGAGGTCGACCAGCACGAGCGCGTGCCCCGCCTCGGGCTTGGCGGGGTCGAAATCCACGCTGGCCGTGAACCGCTCGAACCGCCCGGTGAACGGGACGCCGACCTGCACGCCCGAGAACCGGATCGCGCTCCGGGCCGGATCCACCGCCCACTCGGCGGCGGCGGCCGGCAGGGCTTCGCCCAGGAACACGCACAAGAACGCGCCCTGCAGCGCCGCAAGCAGGCAGAGGTGACGCGCGTTCATCGGGTGGGCTCCACGATCGGGGCGGTCGACGGCCGGCGCCCCGGCAGCATGCGGCGCAGCACGTCGTCGCGCAGGAGGAAATGGTGGCGCAAGGCGGCCGCCACGTGGACGGCGAGGAGGGCCGCCGGGAACCACGCCCCCAGGGCATGGACTTGCTTGAGGAGGCCCTCGGCGGCGGCGGGGTCGGGGACGTGGGCCGCCAGCGGCAGGTGCGGCCAGGGGACGAGGCCGTAGAGCACCGTCGGGATGTTGAACGGCGACAGCGAGACCACGGCCCAGCCGGTCAGGGGCAGCCCGACGAGGAGCAGATAGAGCAGGTGATGCGCCGCCGCGGCCGCCCGCCGCTCCCGCGCCGGCATCCCGGCCGGGTGCGGTGGCGGCCGGTGGGTCAGGCGCCAGAGGAGGCGCAGGACCGTCAGCGCCAGCACCGTGACGCCGACCGACTTGTGCCACTGGTAGAGCTGGAACTGGCGCAGCGGCGCCAGGGCCGCGTGCGTCATGGTCAGCCCGAGGCCGATCAGGACGAGCACGGAGAGCGCGCTCGCCCAGTGCAGCAGGATCGCCACGGCGGAGTACCGCCGCGCGGAAACCCCGTTCGCCATGGCCGATCCCCCGGTGTCAGTCCTGCTTCTCGAAGGCGCCCGCGATGGTGAGGTGCAGCTCGTCGCCGATCAGCGGCACGTAGGTCTTCACCCCGAACTCCGAGCGCTTGAGCGTGCCGGTGGCCTCGAAGCCGACCGTATACTTCTTGCTCAGCGGGTTCACGCCGGCGCCGACCAGGGTGACGTCCAGCGTCACCGGCTTGGTCACGCCGTGGAGCGTCAGGTCGCCCGTCACCTTCGCGTGGTCCTTGCCGGCCGGCGTGACCTTGGTGGACACGAAGGTCATGTCGGGGAACTTGGCGGCGTCGAGCCACTGGTCGCCCTTGAGCTCGTCGGTGAGCTTGGCGCTGGTGGTCGTCACCGAGGCGACCGGGATCTTCACCGAGAGCTTGGCCGCCGCCGGGTTCTTCGGCTGCAGCTCCAGCGTGCCGGACACGTCCGAGAAGCCGCCGGCATAGTTCGAGAAGCCCATATGGGACACGCGCCAGCCGACCTGGGTGTGGCCGGGATCGACCGCGTAGGTGCCGGCCTGGATCTGCGCCGGATCGCGGGTCGGCGGGGTCTGGGCCAGCGCCGAGGTGGCGACCGAGGTGGCGACCGGGGTGGCGACCAGCAGGGCCAGCAGGCCGGAGGCGAGAATCGACTTCAAGGGTGTCTCCTGCAGAGCAGACGGTCGAGCGCGATTCGCTGCGCCGCAGCAGCCCTGTAGACCCGTTCACGGCACCGGTTGAGCCTGCTATCCGGAACCCCATGGTTGCGAGAACGGAAACCTTCCGGGGCGGACTCGAGGATGTTCGGGCGTTCTGCGCCGTCGTCGATCTCGGCACGGTGACGGCCGCGGCCGCGAGCCTGCAGGAGACCAAGGGCAGCGTCAGCCGACGGATCTCCCGCCTGGAACAGGCGCTGGGCGCCCGGCTGATGGCGCGCACCTCACGGGCGGTCTCGCCGACGGCCGAGGGGCTGGCCTTCTACGCCAAGGCGCAGGAGAGCCTGACCCTCCTCGACGAGGCGGCCGAGACCGCCCGCGACGCCCGCACGGTGCCGACTGGGCATCTGCGGATCACGACCTCGATCGATTTCGGGATCGAGGTGATGCCCGAGATCGTCGCGAGCTTCCGGACCGCCTACCCGCAGATCACCGTGGAGATGCTGAACACCGACGCGCGCCTCGACCTCGCGGCCAACCGGATCGACCTCGCCCTGCGGCTCGGCGGCGCGGAGGAGACCGGCTACCGCGCGATGGTCCTCGCGACCCTGGCTCTCGGCCTCTACGCCGCCCCCGCCTATCTGCTGCGCCGCCCGGCCCCGACGGACCTCGCGGGCCTGCGCGACCACGACCTGATCCTCGCCCGGGAGCGGATCGGCACGGCGGGACTGGTGCTGACCGACGGGCAGGGCCGTACCGAGCCGCTGGCCTTGAGCCCGGCCATCCGGGTCAGCGACTTCGCCACCGCGCACCGGCTGACCCTGGCGGGCGCCGGGATCGGCCATCTCCCGAGCCTCGTCGCCGCCCGCGCCGTGGAGGCGGGGGAGATCCTGCGGGTGCTCAGCCCCTGGGCGACCCGCGGCGCGCATCTGCGCGCCGTCACCCTCGCGGGGCGCGAATTGCCCGCCCGCGTCCAGGTCTTCCGCGAGCATGTCCGCAGCGCCCTGGCGGCGCGCGACTGCCCCGGCGCCACCCTGGACGGCGACAACCCAAACAGATGACGCCCTCTCTTGCGCCGGAGATGACAGGGGCTGCGATCGGAATGGGCATCGCCCGGGCGACCGCCTAAGCCGAGCGACCCGCCGCCACCCGGTTCGTTCTGCCGTCGGCGGGCCGGTCCATCACGACCGACTTATATCTGCGCCGTGGCGACAGCATCGCTCTGCGCACCGGCGATGCGCACCTACCCCCGGACCAGCCGAAGGATCTCGCCATCCCGTGCGCGACGCACCCTTCCGCCGCGTCGGAGTCGGGGCATCGCGGCGCGGCTCAGCCGTCGCGACCGAGGCCGAGACCGCGGATGATGTCGCCGATCGGATCGATCTTCGGGGACGGGGCGGCCACCGGGGCCGTCTGGGGGGCCGCGGCGACGACGGCGGGCCGATCGGATTGCGCGGTGCGCTCGAGTGCCGCGTGGCGAAGCCGGGCAGCCCGGCGCGACCCGCGCTCCGCCCCCTTCGGCCGATGCGTCGCCACGGCCTTCCGCAGCGGTTCGGCCGGACGTGCCATCTCGGCCGGAAGCGGCGCGGTCGGCATCGCCGTGGAGGGAACCGCGGCGGCGATCCGCGGCGTCGGGCCAGCTGCCAGCGCCCCGGTGGTCTCCGGTGCGGACGCGTGGGCCGGGGGATTCACCCAGGCGGCCGGCGCGACCGGTGCCGCAGCCGTCACGACCGGACGTGCAGGGCGTGTCTGCACCTCGTAATTGCCTGGATGCAGAATATGCGCGGCCGCCACCAGCCCGAATACGGCAACGGCAGTGGTACCGAGGGTGGAGCGGTAGTGTTCCATGGCGGAAAAACGTACCGCCAAGCTCTCGGTTCCGCGCCAACGAACCGTGCGTCGGCGCAAACAAAAAAGGCCACTCCCGAAGGAGCGGCCCGAAGTCTAGGGAGGAAACGCCCAAGAAGGGCAGCGGGATCGCGACGCCATCGCCATCCCGCAATGCAAAGATAGGATACCGCAGTGCGGCATGCAACGGATCGGACGCCGGGGAGATATGCATATGCTCCCCTGTCGGGCCGCTCAGCCATGCACCTGAAGCATGTCACCGCGCGGGATCGCGGACGGACCGCGCGACGCGCAGAGCGCCCTGCACGCGGATCTGGCGGTGGCGGGTGGACGAGAACGGGATCTAGGCCCCCCCGGACCGACCATCCTGGCCGATGAGCCGCTCGATCTCCGCCTCCGCGACGGCACGTGCCGCGTGCTCGGAGGTGTACGGGCGGAACGACCCCCGGACCAGCTTGCCGCGGTCGCGGATCGCCCAGGTGAAGCGGCCGGGATCATGCCGGCTCGGCCTGACCTCGACCGTGTAGAGATGCCCGCCCGTCGCACCCATGGTGGGAATGTGCGGAAGCGTCCCGCATCGGGACAGGGGGTGCGACCCTGGGCGTCAGTCCCGGTCGCGACAGCCGTTCTCCCCGCGTTGCTATGGCGTGCTCCGGACCAGGGCCGTCCGACCCGCCCCCCCTCCTCCGGAGGGGCCGGAGCGCGGACCCCTCGGGCGGAGAGGGGTGGATCGGAACGCCGCGGAGGCCGCATCGGCGGTCCCGTCACCCCGCGGTGGGGAATCACAGAACCCGGTTGCACCCCGTGCGGGAACGGCCCTAGCGCGCCGGCCGCCGCCGGCCCTGGGCCGGTCCGCGCGGTCCGGCGCCGCCCGCCGGCCGGCCCTCGCTCCGGCCCTCACCCCGAGCCTCGCCCCGAGTCTCGCCCCGAGTCTCGGCCTGCCCCTCGGTCCGGGTCCCGAGCCAGACCACGTGCTTCGGGCCGCTGCCCCGGCCGCTCGCGTGGACGCGCTGCTCGTCGACCGCGAAGCCGGAGCGCTGCAGGCGGCTCTTGAACTTCCGGTCCGGCGCGCCCGACCAGACGCCCAGGATGCCGCCCGGCCGCAGGGCCCAGCGGGCGCGCTTCAGGCCCCAATTGTCGTAGAGCCGGTCGTTCGCCTTGCGCATCAGCCCCTCCGGGCCGTTGTCGACGTCGAGCAGGATCGCGTCGTAGCGCGCCGGGCCGGCCTGGATCAGGCGGTTGACGTCGGCCTCCTGCAGGTCGACCCGCGGATCGTCCAGGCAGCCGGCGAAGACGTGGGCGAGCGGCCCCCGGGCCCAGGCGACCACGGCGGGCACCAGCTCGGCCACCACCACCTGCGCCTCCGGCCCGAGGCCTTCGAGCGCCGCCCGCAGGGTGAAGCCCATGCCGAGGCCGCCGATCAGGATCCGGGCCCGGGGCCGGTCCTGGAGCCGCGCGCAGGTCATCGCGGCGAGCGCCACCTCGGAACCGCTGCGCCGGTTGTTCATGAGCTCGATCGTGTCGGCCATGATGGCGAATTCGTCGCCGCGCCGCATCAGGCGCAAGTCGGTGCCGCCCCCGGGCACGGATCCGGTATCGAGATGAACCCAGGGTATCACGCACACGTCCTCGGCTTGCCGGCGCCCGTCCCGTACGGGCGGCGGAGGGATCGCGGCAGGAGCAAGGCGGCGCCCGGACCCGGCAGTGCGCGTCGCGCAACCCCCTGCCCGGCGACGCACCTTGCCGCGACCGATTCCGGCGGCGTATCAGCACCTATGGCCAAACGCATCAAGTCGAGACCCCAGGAGCGGGGCTCCGTTCTGTTCGATATCGTCTTCACGGACGGTTCACGGGCCTCGAACCGGCGTGTGCCGGCCGAGATCCTCGGCGGCCTGGACGGCGACGAGCCGGCCCGGCAGCTCATCGCCGAGCAGGAGGAAGAGATCGCCCGCAAGGCCGGACGGCCGGGCCGCGCGATCGAGAGCCTGACGCGCTCGCCCGTCGTCAAGCCGAAGCCGGTCGTCTGACCGGAGCGGTCAGGCGCTCTCGGCCAGCCGGCGCAGGACCTCGTCGCGCAGGGCCTCGTTCATCGCCGCGAACCGGGCCTGCAGGCGCGTCCGCAGCCACGGGACCAGAGCGGGGGCGAGCAGGCCTGCGACGGCCACCGCCTGGACGAGGCAGACCCCGTCGGCGGTCTCGAGGATCCGGACCTCGTGCTCGCCGACGAGCAGGGGCGGCATCGTGAGGCCGCCGCGCCAGGCGAGGCGCCGGCCGGGTTCCCAGCCGGTCACCGTCACCTGGCGCGTCCGGTAGGCGCGGCCGTTCAGGGTCCGCTCCAGGCGCCAGCGCGCGCCCTCGCGCAGGCGGCCCGCCGCCTTGCGGATATACGGGTTCCACGCCGGGTAGGAATCCAGATCCGTCAGCACGGACCAGACCAGTCCGGCCCGCGCGGGGATCGCGATCTCCGTGCTGCTGATCCGAACGCCCGTCATGCCTTCCCTCCCGCCGCCCTCCCGCCGGCGCCCGTTCGCCCCGGCCGCTCCCGCTCTCCGAGACCGCGCGCCGCCCACCCGGCGGTTCAGACCGCGCCCTCGACCACTTCCAGCGCCCGCAGGATGGCGAACCCGATCCGCTCGGCCTCGGTCTCCGCGTCGGCGGGGAGCAGCGCCACGGTCTCGACCCCCCGCTCGTCCTCCGGACCGACCACGACCCGGATCACGTCGCCCTCGACCGCCGACGGGTCCCGGATCAGGCCGACCCGATGGCCGGCCCCCGTGCCGAAGACGCGCAGGGGCGCCTGGGCGGGATCGGGCTCCGGTTCCGGCGCGGGGGTGCGGGGGACGCCGAAGGCGGGGCGGATGACGTTGTCGTCGGACATGCGGAACCCAGTCTCCGTTCGTACGCGGGTGCCGGTGCGGGCGGGGCTCAGGCCGGCCCGGTCCGGGGGGCGGCGAGACCCGCCGTCGCGAGCACCGCGTCGGCCAGCACCTCCAGGCCGGCCCCGGCCCAGGCCGGCGTGATGCTCTCGGCCTCGTTGTGGCTGATCCCGCCGTGGCAGGGGCAGAACACCAGGGCCGCCGGCACCGCACGGGCGCAGTAGACGGCGTCGTGGTAGATCGCGGTCGGCATCCGCGTCCAGGCATGGCCCCGCGCCTCCGCCGCCGCCTGGACGCGATCCACCAGAACCGGATCGAACGGGGTCGGGGGCGCCCGCCAGAACTCCGAGACCTGGATCGTGACGCCGCGCCCGGCCGCCAGCGCGTCGGCCCGGGCGCAGATCCGCGTCCCCATCGCCTCCAGCTGCGCGGTGTCGCCGTGGCGGGTGTCGAGGCTGAACCAGACCCGGCCGGGCGTGATGTTGCGGCTCGCCGGCTCCGCCTTCAGCACGCCGACGGTGGCGCGGCCGCGCTCGCCCCCCTCGCCGACCGCCGTCTCGGCGATGTCCTCCAGCGAGGCGATCAGCGCCGCCGCGGCCATCATCGCGTCCCGCCGGCCCGCCATGGGGCTGCCGGCATGGGCCTCCTCGCCCAGCACGGTGATCTCGTACCAGATCTGGGCGAGCGCCCGGTCGACCACCCCGATGGTGAGGCCGGCCTCCTCCAGGCGCTTGCCCTGCTCGATGTGGAGCTCGAAATAGGCGCCGATCTCCCGCAGGGCGGCCGGATCCGCCGTGCCCTGCCAGCCGATGCGCCGCAGCGCGTCGCCGAAGACGTGGCCCGCGAGGTCGCGGGTCGCCAGGATGTCGGCCTCCGGGACGATGCCCATGGCGACGCCGCTGCCGCTCATCGGCGGGGCGAAGCGCGCGCCCTCCTCGTTGCACCAGTTGATCAGCAGGAGCGGCGCCTCGGTCTCGATCCCGGCCTCGTGCAGGGCGCGCATGATCTCGAGCCCGGCCAGCACGCCGAGGGGTCCGTCGAACTTGCCCCCGGTGGGCTGGGTGTCGAGATGGCTGCCGATGGCCACGGGCTTGCGGCTCGGATCGCGCCCGGGGCGGCGGAAGATCATGGTGCCGACCCGGTCCACGGTGAGCGTCAGCCCCGCCGCCTCGCCCCAGCGTTGGAACAGGGCGCGGCCCTCGGCGTCGCGGTCAGTCAGGGCCTGCCGGTCGTTGCCGCCGTTGGGGAGCGCGCCGATCCGGGCGAGGTCCATCAGGCTGTCCCAGAGCCGGACCTGCGAGAGCGGGAGGTTGATGCGGTCCACCGTGCGCTCCATGGTGCCTCTGCCGAATGCCGACCGGACGGTGCAGGTTACGGCGCACCGGCAACCCGCACCAGGGTCGGGCGACGCGCGTTCCGGCGGCCGGGCAGCGGCCGTCCCGGAGCCCGGGGCGGAGTGCGGAATTCTCTCCGATCGCGCGGTCTACCCATCATTTGTGATCGAACTTTCTCTGCCGCAGCGATGTGGATCCGGTCTTTGTGCCGTGATGGGACGACCGAGACCTGTCGAGGAACGCCGAGATTCGCCCTGCGCCGCATCGATGTCTTCCTCGGCCGCAATGCGACCCGAAACTCGGCGGCCGCGACGCCGCGTATGAAGCTGTCGACCGGGACGATACTGGACATCCGGCTTGCCGCGCGCATGTGGCGCGGATCAATCTGTCCATCATCGTACAATTATCGATACTAGCCAGTTCGGAGAGGATTCCATGATGCTGGCTTCTACGGCAGCCTCTGCCCTGCAGGCCGCCGGACTGATCGGACTCTGGGATACGGACGTCCGGGCCGGCCGGTCGGTGCTCGACACGGGCGCGGCGTCTCTTCTGGCGGGGGACCCGCGGCTCGCCGGGACGCCGCTGCCGCTGGACGCCGCCCTCGGCCGCATCCACCCGGCGGACCGGGACTGGGTGTTCGGCCGGATCCACCATGTCCGTCGGACCGGGGGCCCGGTTTCGCTGGAGTTCCGCATCCTGACCGGGGCGGGCGAGACCCGCTGGATCCTCAACCGCGGCTGCCTGACGCCCGACGCGGACGGCGCGCTGCGGGGGCGCGGCGCCTATATCGACGTGACGGATCTCCATCCGCCGTCGGTGCGGGACGCGGAGGGCAGCGGCGCCGCGCAGGGGGCCGACCTGAACGTCGCGGCCGACCACGGCATCGCGGTCCACGCGGCGCTGGAGCGCCACGGGGACCCTTATCTGAAGACGGTCTCGGAGATGCTGCTCCTCGGGATCGGCCGTGCGCTGGCGCGGCGCGAGCCCTGAGGAATCCGCAGGCTCAGGTGCGCCAGGGATGGGCCGGCAGTTCGGTCTGGCCGATGGCCTTGGCGCCGGCTTCCGCGACGGTGTGGTCGTTCTCCACCGTCGAGCCGCTGACCCCGATGGCGCCCGACATCACGCCGTCGGCGTCGACGATCGGGATCCCGCCCGGGAAGGTGATCAGCCCGTCGTTGGAGTGCTCGATCCCGTAAAGCGGACCACCCGGCTGGGACAGCTGGCCGATCTGGCCGGTCATCATGCCGAAGAACACCGACGTCTTGGCCTTCTTCTGGGCGATGTCGATGGACCCGACCCAGGCATCGTCCATGCGGTGGAACGCCTTGAGGTTGCCGCCGGAATCCACCACGGCGATGCACATCTGGGTGCCGAGCTCGACGGCCTTCGCCCGCGCGGCCGCGATCGCCGTCTCGGCCTGCTCGATCGTCACGTGCATGGGACACTCCCGTTCGCGTTGTCTGCGCGACAGGCTGTGACGGTTTGAAGCGCCCGGCGCAAGATCGACCGCAGATCGGCGGCGCGCTCAGCCGGCGCGCTCCCGGGCGGCGCGGATGCGCTCCAGGAGGTCGGCCGCCAACGCCGCGCACCCGGCGGAATCCGGGCAGGGCCGCTTCCACACCACCCGTCCCTCGCGCAGGATGACGTCCGCCTCGGCGGCCATCGCGGGTAGCGGCCGGTCCGGCCGCAGATCGGCCGCGACGCCCTGCGGGCCGCCCCGGAGCCGGGCGACGCCCAGCGCGCAGCAGGATGCGCGCAGCCGCGCTAGGTCGAACAGGGCGAGCACCGGCGCGGGGGCCGCGCCGAACCGGTCCTCGACCTCGCCGGCCAACGCTTCGATCGCCTCGGGATCCTGCAAGCGCAGGAGGCGCGTGTAGAGGCTGAGGCGGATCTCGGGCTCGGGGACGTAATCCTCGGGAATGCGGCTCGGCAGACCGAGTTCGATCTCGGGGCTCCAATCCTCGGCGCGCTCGCCCTTGGCGGCGGTGAGCGCCAGCTGCAGCAGGTGCTGGTAGAGCCCGAGCCCGACGAGCTTGGCGTGACCCGCCTGATCCTCGCCGACGAGGTCGCCGGCGCCGCGCAGATCGAGGTCCCGGGCGCTGACCGCGAAGCCGGCGCCGAGGCGGTCCAGGGCCTCCAGGGCCCGCAGGCGCTGGAGCGCCGCCGCCGGGGGCGGCGCCGCCGGGTCGCTCAGCAGATGGACGGTTCCGCGCCGCTGGCCGCGGCCGACGCGGCCCCGGAGCTGGTGGAGCTGCGCCAGCCCGAACCGGGCGGCCTCCCAGACCAGCATGGTGTTGGCCCGGGGCACGTCGAGACCGCTCTCCACGATGGCGGTGGCGAGCAGGACGTCGCCGTCGCCATCCGCGAAGCGGACCATGACCTCGTCCATGGCGGAGGGCTTGAGATCCCCGTGCGCCACCAGGATGTCGAGGCCCGGCACAAGGGCGCGCAGCCGCTCGGCCATGGGGCCGATATCCTCGATCCGCGGGCAGACCACGAAGCTCTGGCCGCCCCGGCGGTGCTCGCGGATCAGTGCCTCGCGGACCGCCTCGGCGTCGAAGGGCGCCACCACGGTCCGGACCGGCTGGCGCAACGCCGGCGGCGTGGCCAGCACGCTGAGGCTCTGGAGGCCGACGAGCGCCGCCTGGAGCGTGCGCGGGATCGGGGTCGCGGTGAGCGTCAGGACGTGGCCGCCATCCGCGAGGCGGCGCAGGTCGGCCTTCATCTTCGCGCCGAAGCGCTGCTCCTCGTCGATCACGGTCAGGCCGAGATCCGCGAAGGACACCCCGCTGCCGGCGAGCGCGTGGGTGCCGACCACGAGCCGGATCGTGCCGTCGGCGAGCCCCGCCTTGACGCGCTTGGCCTCGGCCGGCGCCACGAGGCGCGAGAGCTGCGCCACCTCCACGCCGAACCGCCCGAAGCGGCGGCGCAGGGTCTCGGCATGCTGGCGGGCCAGCACGGTGGTCGGGGCGATCAGCGCCGCCTGCCGGCCGGAGAAGATCGCGGCCGCGAGCGCCCGGAGCGCCACCTCGGTCTTGCCGAAGCCGACATCGCCGCAGACCAGCCGGTCCATCGGCCGGCCAGAGGCGAGGTCGGCCATCAGCGCATCGACCGCAGCCGCCTGATCGGGCGTCGGCGCGAAGCCGAAGCCCGCGGCGAACCGCTCCATGTCCCGGGCCGGGGGCGACAGGACCGGCGCCTCCGTCTCCCGGCGGGCGCGGGCGGCCTCCAGCATCAGGCGGGCGGTCCGCGCCATGGTGGCCTCGGCCTCCAGGCGGCGCCGGGGCCACGTGCCGCCGTCGAGCTTGTCGAGGGTGACGGCGTCGGGCTCCGGACCGTAGCGCCAGATCCGGTCGGCCTGGGTCACCGGCACCATCAGGATCGCGTCGCCGGAAAAGCGCAGGCGCAGGGCCTCGGAGGGCTCCTCGCCCCGGGTCGTCACCGCCTCCAGCCCCTCGAACACGCACAGGCCGTGATCCCGGTCGACGGCCACGTCGCCGGGGCGCAGGTCGACCTCGCCCATGGGCAGGATCGCCCGGGCGCCGCCCGTGACGGCGGCCTCCGGGCCGAACAGGTCGGCGGCGGCGATCACGGTCGCGCCCTGCTCGGGCACCCGGAAGCCGGCCGCCAGCGGCGCCTCCAGGGCGAGGACGTCGCCGGGTGCCGCCTCGGCGACGTCGGCCCAGGCGTCGATCAGCCGGATCGGGCGCTCGGCGATCTTGCCCGCCTGGCGCACGAGGCGCCGGAGTGGACGGACCGAGCCGGCGAGCACGACGACGTCGCCGGCCTTCAGCCGCTCGCGCAGGACCTTGGCGAAGGCCGTTCCCGGCCGGCGCTCGCCGGCGAAGGTCGGCATGGCCCGGGGCTCCCCGGCCGCCTCGGTGACGGCAAGCCGGCCGTGCGCCGCCACGATGGCGCGCCACGCCTCCGGCGTCAGATAGAGGGCGGCGCCGGGCTGCCCCTGCGCGTCGCGGGCGGTCAGCCGGCCCCGCGCCTCGTCCATCTGCTCGAAGAAGGCGTCGACCCGGGCCTGCGTGCCGTCCTCGACCGCGAGGCGCGCGCCGGGCACGTAGTCCAAGAGGGTGACGAGGCGGGGGTAATAGCGGTCCAGGCGATGCTCCTGGCCGGTGAAGGGCTCGAAGCTCTGGCCGGATCCGGGCTCCAGGATGATCTCGGTGGCGGGATCGATGACGAGTTCGTCCGCCTCGGCCACCGAGCGCTGCGAGATCGGGTCGTAGGAGCGGATCGCCGTGACGCGCCCCTCCGCGTGCTCGATCCGGCAGGGCCGCGGCGCGGCGGCGGGGAACACCTCGACGGTGCGGCCGCGGACGGCGATCTCGCCGGGCTCGTCGACCCGTTCGTCGAGGATGTAGCCGAGGCGCTTCAGGTCGGCGGTCGCGGCGGCGACGTCGAGGGGGTCGCCGACCCGCAGGGTCACGCGGGCCGAGGCCCAGGTCTCCGGCGGCGGCACGCGCTGCACGAGGGCGGGGGCGGTCGTCAGCACGAAATCCGGCAGCGCCTCCCGGTCGGTCAGCCAGCGCAGCACCGCGGCCCGGGCGCCCATCATGGCCCGCGACGGCGAGGCGTGGTCGAAGGGCAGGCAGTCCCATTCGGGATAGATCGCGACCTGCGCGTCGGGATCCAGCGCCCGGAGGGTCGCGGCGAGGTCCTCGAGGCGGCGGGCATCCCGGGCGACATGCACCACCGGACCGGGGCCCTCGGCATAGGCCAGGAGCGCCACCGCCAGGGCGCCGGTGGGCATCAGCGGCGCGTCCTCCAAGCCCTGATGGGCGCCCGCCTTCGTCCTGCGCTTGGCCATGCCTGATCCGAACCCGTCCCTCTTGAGCCGGCAACGCCGCACCGCCCCCGCGGGCTCCCGGCCGCGGCGATCCGATCCACAGCCGTGACCGCGCGGCCTCCGGTGCGGTCCGCGCCGGCACAGATCACGAAGACACCGCAGCGGGCGCCCGGACGGGATCGTCGGCCCGGACAAGACTTGGCCGGCGCCTGTGAAACCATGTTGTCGCCGACGATCCGATGCGAATGTCGACTAATGGACTGTCGCGGAATGCTTGGGCTGGTCGCGCCGCCGGGCCCGTGAGGCAGAGTTTCATTAGGGAGGCGCGGGCGCTTACGCTATGACGGTCCCGTGTCGCAGACCGAGACAATATCCCGCCCGTCGGGTTTCGAGCCCGAGCATCCCCAGCGGCTCGCCGCCTTGCGCGCCTACGCCATCCTCGACACGCCGCCGGAGCGCGCGTTCGACGAGATCGCCGAGATGGCCGCCCAGGCCTGCGGCACGCCGATGGCCCACATCAATTTCGTCGATGCCGACCGGCAGTGGATCAAGGCCGCGTTCGGCCACCCCGCGCGGGCGATGCCGCTCGATTTCGGCTTCTGCACCGAGGCCATGCGCGAGGACGGCGTCCTCGTGCTGCCCGATCTGGCCGCGCTGCCGGACCGCGCCGCCAATCCGCTCGTGGCCGGCGAGCCGCACCTGCGCTTCTACGCCGGCGTGCCCCTGGTGACGCCGGACGGCTGGGCCATCGGGACGCTCTGCGTCCTCGACCGCGTCCCGCGCACCCTGACCGACCAGCAGATCTTCATCCTCAAGGCGCTCGCCCGGACGGTGATGACGCAGCTGGACACCCGGAATGCCGAGGCCGCCCTGCGCCGGAACGAGGAGCGCTACCGCTCGCTGTTCACCTTCATCGAAGCCGGCTTCTGCCTGGTCGAGCTGACGTTCGAAGACGGCCGGGCGGTCGATTACCGCTTCCTGGAGGCCAATCCCGCCTTCGAGCGGCAGACCGGCCTGACGGACGTGGTGGGGCGGTGGATGCGGGACATCGCCCCCGATCACGAGCAATGCTGGTTCGACCTCTACGGCCGCGTCGCCCTGACCGGCGAGCCGGTCCGCGTCGAGCAGGCCGCCAAGGCCCTCGACCGCTGGTACGACGTGCACGCCTACCGGGTCGACGGGCCGGGCCGGAACCGCGTCGCGATCCTGTTCAACGACATCACCGAGCGCCGCCGGAGCGAGATCGCGCTCCGCGCCCGGGAGGCGGAACTCCGGCTGGTCGCGGACGCGATGCCGGTCCTGATCGCCTTCATCGACCGCACCCTCACCTATCGGTTCGCCAACGCCGCCTACGAGTCCTGGACCGGCTGCAGGCCCTCCGAGGTCGTCGGGCAGACCGTGCGGATGCTCATCGGTCCCGAGGCCTTCGCGATGCGGCAGGCCGCCTTCGAGCGGGTGCTGGCCGGGCAGGAGATCCGCCGGGAATGGACCTGGACGCTCCCGAACGGCGAGACCCGCATCGCCGACACCCGCTACCTGCCGCGCCGGGGAGCGGACGGAGGGGTCGACGGGTTCTACGTCTTCGCCCACGACGTCTCGGAGCGGAAGCGGATCGAGGCGCTGCTCCAGTCCCGGGCGGAGCGCCTCGAAGCGCAGGTCGCCGCCCAGACCCGCGACCGCGACCGAGTCTGGACGCTGTCGCCGGTGCTGAAGCTCGTCGCGGACCGGGACGGGCGGGTCCAGTCGGCGAACCCGTCCTGGAGCCGGGCGCTCGGCTGGTCGGAGGCCGAGACCCTGGGCCGGGCCGCCCTCGACTTCGTGGCCACCCCGGAGCGGGCGGCCGCGCAGGCGGCGCTGCGGCCCCTCTGCGACGAGAGCCGGGTCGAGGATGTCGAACTCTCCTGTCTGACCCGCGCCGGCGACCGGCGCCGGGTGCTCTGGACCGTCGTGCCGGAGGACGGGCTGTTCTACGGCTTCGGGCGCGACATCACCGAGCAGCGGCAGGCCGAGGAGGCCCTGCGGCAATCGCAGAAGCTGGAGGCCATCGGCCAGCTCACCGGCGGGGTGGCCCACGACTTCAACAACCTCCTGACCATCATCCGGTCCTCCATGGAATTCCTGCGCCGGCCCGACCTCGCCGAGGAGCGCCGCCGCCGCTACGTCGACGCGGTCTCCGACACCGTGGACCGCGCGGCCAAGCTCACCGGCCAGCTCCTCGCCTTCGCCCGGCGCCAGGCGCTGAAGCCCCAGGTCTTCGACATCGGCGCGCGCCTGCGCAGCATCGCCGACATGCTCGACTCGGTCACCGGCGCGCGCATCCGCGTCATCATCGAGCTGCCGGAGACGCCCCGCTTCGTGCGCGCCGACGAGAGCCAGTTCGAGACCGCGCTGATCAACATGGCGGTCAACGCCCGCGACGCCATGCGTGGGGAAGGCAGCCTGACCTTGCGCCTGGAGGGCGAGTGCCCGATGCCGCCGATCCGCGGGCATGCCGGCGCGCCGGGGCCGTTCGTGGCCGTGCGGGTTTCCGATACCGGCGGCGGCATCCCGGACGCCGATCTGGGGCGGATCTTCGAGCCGTTCTTCACCACCAAGGAGATCGGCAAGGGCACCGGCCTCGGCCTCAGCCAGGTCATCGGCTTCGCCAAGCAGTCGGGCGGCGACATCGACGTGGCGAGCGCGCTCGGGCGCGGCACGACCTTCTCGCTCTACCTGCCCCAGGTCGAGGCGCCCGCACAGGTCGCCGAGGCCGACCGCGACCGCCGCCGGGCGGCGGAACCGCGGCGGGGCCTGTGCATCCTCGTCGTGGAGGACAATCTCGGGGTCGGCCGGTTCTGCACCCAGATCCTGGAGGATCTGGGCCATGCCCCGGTCTGGGCGAAATCCGCCGAGGAGGCGCTGGGCGAACTCGGGCGGACGCCCGACCGCTTCGACGTGGTCTTCTCCGACGTGGTCATGCCGGGGATGGGCGGCTTCGCCCTCGCCCGGCAGCTCCAGGCCGACCGTCCCGACCTGCCGGTGGTGCTGACCTCGGGCTACAGCCACATCCTGGCCACGGACGACGCCCACGGCTTCACCCTCGTGCGCAAGCCCTACTCCGCCGAGCAGCTCGCCCAGGTCCTCTACGAGACGGCGAAGCGCGGCGGGCAGCCGGCCGCCCCGGCGCCGCAGCCGGGCGGCGCTGACGGGGCGCGCGATCCTTAACCGCCTTCGCCCGAATTCGTCCGCGTTCTAACCTAAGCATTTTGGGCCACACCGGACTGGATGTATTGTATTCGCCTCGACAATCGGGGCGCGAGACCGCCATGCCGCTGACCGGACGCTTCTGGTTCCGCCGGACCTGGACCGGCAAGCTGATCCTGCTCGTCGAGGAGGAGCGCGGGCGCTGGTTCCGTCGCCACCTCGGCCGCAAGCTGCGCTGGCGCGATGCGCGGCTCCTCGACCTCGCCGAAGCGCCCCTGCGGAACCTGATGACGCTGGAGCGGACCTACCGCGCCGAGTTTGGCCCCGGAGACCTGCGCCGGCCGGTCGGAATCGCTCCGGTGACGGGCGCATTGCCGTTGCGACGCGGCGTTCCGGATCCAGGAACAAGACCACCTGTGTCGAGTTGATGCCGGGCCAGACGGTGCCGACCGCATTGTCCGGCCGCCCCGCTCGGGCGTTTCCTCCCTAGACTTTCGGACCGTTCTCTTGAGGGCGGTCTTTTTTTATTGTCGGTCCCCTTCCCCAGCCTGACCCGGAGCGAAGAGTTCTCAAGTTTCTCTTAGAATATCATCCGGGTCGCCGTCCGGCCCCGCCTCCAGGGCCAGGACCGCGAAGGTCGCGAGCCAGTGCTCGCCCATGTAGTCGCCGGTGACGTGCGGGAGCCCCGCCGCGAGGTGATCCTCCGCGGCCGCGCCCAGGAGCGGCCGGCGGGGATCGTCCGCATCGAGGGCCGCGGCCAGCGCGCGGAAGCACCATGCGCGGCTGAGATTCAGCCCGTCGAGATGCGCGATCTTGCCGTCCGAGCGGTCGGTCACGCGGGCCGGGCGGAACAGGGTCGCGGGCCGGGACGTCGCGAGATTGGGCAGGAACCGGTCGAACCAGGGCGTGAAACGCGTGGGGGGCAGCAGCCGGCGCATGCATTCGGCCTCGATCAGCGCGGAGGACAGGAAGTCGTCGCCGCCGGGCTCGCCCCAGGCCGGGCAGTCCGTGTCCGCCCCGTACCAGCGCTCGGCGGTGTCGCGCAGCAGGGCGGTCAGCCCGGCATTCCCCGCGCCCTCCGCGTAATCGGCCGCCAGGCGCAGCGCGAAGGCGGTGTTGAAATGGGTCCCGACCCGTACCGGATAGACGGCGACCGGCAGGAAGTCCCGGAACCGCTGCGCGATCATCCCGGCCAGCGGCGCCAGGGCCTCGGACCAGCGGCGCTCGGGGAGCGCGGAGAGTTCGTCGGTGAGCTTCAGGAGCCAGCCCCAGCCGTAGGGCCGCTCGAAGCCCCGGGCGGTCGGGGCGGCGAAGTAGGCGCATTCCCCCGCCACCGTCTCGGGGGTCAGCTGCGCGTCGAGCCGGGCGCGGATCGCCGGGGCCTGGGGGCCGTCCGGGTACAGGCGCAGCACGCGCGCCAGGAGCCAGGTGCCGTGGACGCAGGAATGCCAGTCGTAGCTGCCGTGGAAGGCCGGGTGCAGGGCCGCGGGGGTGCGGGCATCCGCCGGACCGGCCAGGACGTGCCCGGGCTTGTTCGGATATTCGCGGGCGACGTGGCCCAGGGCGACCGCGGCGAAGCGCGCGGCGATGTCGGGGGTGAGCGCGGTCGTCATCGCGGGCATGGCGTCATCGCGGGCCTCCGGGGCGGCGGAGCGGCCGGCATAGCGGGTTTTCCGGTGCGGCGTCAGCGTCTCCGGATCCTTTGCCGGCAGGACCCCGGATCGGCTATTGCGGGACGGCCAAGCCGACGCGCCGCGCCGGCTCGATCGGGGAGCCCTCATGCGCCGCGCGCCGTTCGCCGCCCTCCTCGTGGCGCTCTCCGCGATGGCCGCGGTCCCGGCCGCGGCCGCCCCCGATCCGAGCCGCGACGTCCTGTGGGCGGCGCTGAAGACCTGCGTGCTCGCCAAGCGGCTCGCCAACCGGACCTTCCCGTGCCTCTCGGTCGACCTGGGCGACGCGGATCGTCCGGGCTCGGCGGTGCTGCGCGCCCCCGGCGAGCCGACCCACAGCGTCGTCATGCCCACCGACACCGTGGCGGGCCTGGAGGCACCGGTCCTGCGCGGGCCGCGGGGCGCCGCCTACTGGCGGGCGGCCCTGGCGGCGCGGCCGCTCGTGTCGGACGTGCTGAAAGGGAAGCTGTCCCCCGCGGAGGTCGGGCTCGCGGTCAACTCGGCCCGGGGCCGCAGCCAGGACCAGCTGCACATCCATCTCGACTGCCTGAAGCCGAGCGTGCTCAAGGCGGTCCGGGCGCACGGCCGGCAGGTGCGCCACACCTGGAGCCGCTTCCCGGTGCCACTGGCCGGCGACCGCTACTACGCCCTGCGCGTGCCGGAGGCGGAGGCCGCGCAGTTCAACCCGTTCGCGGCCCTGCACACCCTGCCGGGCGCCCGGCCGGACCTGCACCGGACGAGCTTCGCGGCGCTCGCCACGCCCCCGGGCGATCCCGAGCCGGGCTACATCCTGCTGGCCTACCGGGCGCCGAGTGCCAGCGCCGAGGACGTCATGGACCACAGCTGTCGGCTCGCGGCTGACCGGAGCGGCGCCTGAGCGGTCGCGGGCCGAGCGCGCCGAGGGTCACGGCGATCGCGGCGGCGGCAGCGCGTCGAGCAGCTGGCGCAGGAATGCCCGCACCGCCTTCGGCAGCCGCCGGTCGCGCATCGCCTGGATCTTCACGCCCCGGGCGAGGCTCGTCCGGGACTGGATCGGCAGGCTGACAAGCTCGTTGAGCCGCAGGGGCGTCTGCACCGACAGCGCCGACATCAGGGCGATGCCGCGGGAGCGCCGCACGAAGGGCAGCAGCGCCGAGAGATTGTTGGAGGTCAGCACCGGCTCCACCGCGATGCCCTCGTGCGCGCAGGCGGCGTCGAAGACCTGCCGCAGGGTCGTGTCCCGGGTCGGCAGGGCGACGGGATAGTCCAGCAGGTCGGCGAGGCGCAGGGCGGGCGCCCGCGCGAGGGGATGGTCGGGCGCGGCCAGCGCCAGCATGTCGACCTGCCCGTCGTAGAGCACCTCGACCTGCGCGGTGGGTGTCAGCGCGAAGGTGATCCCGAGATCGGCATCCCCCACTGCCACCGTCTGGGTGACCTGGGCCGGGGGCTGGACCGTGACCTCGAAGCGGATGCCGGGATGGGCCGCGTGGAAGGCCGCGATCGCGTTCGGCACGATGTCGAGGGAGAAGCCCTCGGAGCAGGCGACCCGGATCAGCCCGCGGGCGAGCCCTTCCAGCTCCCGGATCTCGGTGACCACCTGCTCGGAGCGGATCAGCACCTGATGAGCGTGCTGCGCCAGCAGCTCCCCGGCCGGGCTCGGCACCATGCCGCGCGGGCGCCGCTCGAACAGCACGCAGTCGAGCTCGGCTTCGAGGTTGGCGATCTGCCGGCTGATCGCCGAGGCCGCCACGTTGAGCTGGGCCGAGGCCGCAGCAATCGAGCCGGTGCGGGCCACGGCCAGGAAGTAGCGCAGGCCCGTCGTCTGCATTATCGTGCTCGATACGCTGTATGCTGCCATGCACATTGCCAATACGGCAACGCAGCACTCGCCAAATTCTACTTGTTGCGATCCCAGATGCACAACACCATGGCAGGGTGAAAAACGCGGCAGCCGCGGATCGATCCGCCGGACCTGTCCGCCGCGCCGTCGGAGACCGCATGCCGCTACGGATTCTCACCCGGGCCGCGACCCTCGCCGCCTCGTTCGCGACCCTGATCGCCGCGCATCCGGCACTGGCCGGGAAGGCCGACGACACCCTGGTCTACGCCTCGGACAGCGAGCCGGAGAACGTCAGCCCGTATCACAACAGCGCCCGCGAGGGCGTGATCCTGGCCCGGAACTGCTGGGACACCCTGCTGTACCGCGACCAGAAGGACGGCACCTACAAACCGATGCTGGCGACCGCCTGGACCTGGGCGGACGACACGACCCTCGATCTCACGATCCGCGAGGGCGTGGTCTTCCACAACGGCGACCCGCTCGGGCCGGAGGACGTGGCCTTCACGTTCAACTACGTGCTGACGCCCGAGGCGCGCACGGTCACCCGCCAGAACGTCGACTGGATGAAGTCGGTGGAGGTCACGGGCCCGCATACGGTCCGCATCCACCTCAAGGCGCCGTTCCCGGCGGCGCTGGAATACCTCGCCGGCCCGACCCCGATCTTCCCGGCCAATTACTTCAAGAAGGTCGGGCTCGACGGCTTCGCCAAGGCGCCGATCGGCAGCGGACCCTACCGGATCACCAAGGTCGATAGCGGCCGCGGCGTCTCCATGGAGCGGTTCGACAAGTACTGGGCCGGCAGTCCGCTGGGTAAGCCGAAGATCGGCAAGCTGCAGTTCCGCGTCATCCCGGACGGCGAGAGCCGGATGGCCGAGCTGATGACCGGCGGCGTCGACTGGATCTGGCGGGTGCCGAGCGACCAGGCCGAGCAGCTGCGCGCCGCGCCCAACATCACGGTCCTCAACTCCGAGACGATGCGGGTCGGCTTCCTGCAATTCGACACGCTGGGCCGCGCCAAGGAGAACTCGCCGCTCAAGGACGTGCGCGTCCGGCAGGCGATCTCCTACGCCATCGACCGCAAGGCGATGGTCGACAACCTCGTGCGCGGCGCCTCGCGGGTGATGAACGCGCTGTGCTTCGTCGACCAGTTCGGCTGCACCGACCAGGGCGTGCCGCGCTACGCCTACGACCCCGCCAAGGCCAAGGCGCTGCTCAAGGACGCCGGCTACCCGAACGGGTTCGAGATCGATCTCGGCGCCTATCGCGAGCGCGACTACGCCGAGGCGGTGATCGGCTATCTCGGCGCCGTCGGCATCAAGGCGCGGCTCAACTACCTGCGCTACGCCGCCTTCCGCGACGCGCTGCGGGCCGGAAAGACCTCGATCGGCTACCAGACCTGGGGGTCGTTCTCGGTCAACGACGTCTCGGCCTTCGACGGGGTGTATTTCCGCGGCGGCGAGGAGGATCTGACCAAGGATCCGCAGGTGATCGCCGATCTCCAGAAGGGCGACGGCTCCACCGATCCGGAGACCCGCAAGGCCGCCTACGCCAAGGCGCTGCAGCGGATCGCCGGAGAGGCCTATGCCCTGCCGATGTTCTCCTACTCGACCAACTACGCCTTCACGTCGGACCTGAACTTCACCGCCCAGCCCGACGAGGTGCCGCGCTTCTACGCGGCGTCGTGGAAGTGAGGATGGTGGTCGTGGCGCGACCGGCTCCCTCTCCCGTGCGGGAGAGGGTTGGGGTGAGGGATCAGGTCTTCCCGGAGAGGTCGCACCCCTCACCCTGTCCCTCTCCCGCACGGGAGAGGGGACCCGCGATCCGCCCCGGTTCCGACGGCGGGAGCCGATCCGGTCCGCATCGCCGAAAGGGAGCCTGAGCCCATGCTGGCCTTCACGTTCCGGCGCGTGCTGGTCGCCCTGGCGGTGGCCTTCACGGTCTCGGTGGCGAGCTTCCTGCTCCTCCACCTCTCGGGCGACCTCGCGACCGCCATCGCCGGCCCGGAGGCCACCGGGCCGCAGATCGCCCAGATCCGCCAGGATTACGGACTGGACCAGCCGCTGCTGACCCAGTTCCTCACCTGGGGCTGGCGGGCTTTGCACCTCGACTTCGGCAACTCCTTCTATTTCCGCGAGAGCGTGATCGACCTGCTGGCCGCCCGCCTGCCGATCACCCTCTATCTCGGCATCATCGCGCTCGGCGTGGCCCTGTTCGTGGCGATCCCGCTGGGCGTCGTCGCCGCCGTGAAGCGGGATACCTGGATCGACCGGACGGCGCTCGCCGTCTCGGTGCTCGGCCAGGCGATGCCGAGCTTCTGGTTCGGCCTGACGCTGATCCTGATCTTCTCCGTCAACCTCCGCTGGCTGCCGGTCTCGGGCAACGCCACGTGGAAGAACTTCGTCCTGCCGGCAATCGCGCTCGGCTACTACGCGATGCCCGCCGTGATGCGCCTCACCCGCAACGGCATGCTGGAGGTGCTGGCCTCCGACTACGTCCGCACCGCCCGCGCCAAGGGGCTGCCGCCCAGAAAAATCCTGGTGCGGCACGCGCTGCGCAACGCCGTGATCCCGGTGATCGCCCTGGCGGCGGTGCAGTTCGGTTTCATGCTCGGCGGCTCGATCGTGATCGAGGCGGTGTTCTCGCTCCAGGGCCTCGGCCAGCTCGCCTGGGAATCCATCGCCCGCAACGACTTCCCGGTCGTCCAGGCGATCGTGCTGGTTCTGGCCATGATCTACATCGGCCTGACGCTGGCCGCCGACCTCCTGAACGCCTTCCTCGATCCGCGCCTGCGCCAGGCCTGAGGACGGAGATCGCCATGAGCCTCCCCCCCGACGCGGCGGCGCTCGCCGCTCCCGCCCTGCCCCCGGACGCGCCGGTCGCGCTGGCGGCGGTGCCCTCCCCCACCCGCCTGATCCTGCGGCGGGGCCTGCGCCACACCGGCTTCCTGATCGGGGCCGGAATCCTCGGGCTGATCGTGCTGGCGGCGCTCGCCGCCCCGCTCATCGCGCCGCACGACCCCTACGCGCAGGACGTGTCCCGCCGCCTGATCCCGCCGGTCTGGCAGGCCAAGGGCTCCTGGGAGCACGTGCTCGGCACCGACAAGCTCGGCCGCGACTACCTGAGCCGCCTGCTCTACGGCGGCCAGATCTCCCTTCTGATCGGGATCTCGGCGGCGCTGATCTCGGGGCTGATCGGCACGGTGCTCGGCTTGTGCGCCGGCTATTTCGGCGGCTGGGTCGACTCCGTGGTCAGCTACGTGGTGACCACGCGGCTCGCCATGCCGGTGGTGCTGGTGGCGCTCGCCATGGCGGCCCTGGTCGGCGGCTCCCTGAAGGTGGTGGTGCTGGTGCTGGGCTTCCTGCTCTGGGACCGCTTCGCCGTTGTGACCCGGGCCGCGACACAGCAGATCCGCAACCAGGATTTCGTCTCGGCCGCCCGCGCCGCGGGGCTGACCGACCTGCGGATCCTCCGCCAGGAGATCCTGCCCAACATCATGAACGCCCTGATCGTCGTGGCGACCCTGGAGATGGCCCACGCGATCCTGCTGGAGGCCGCGCTGTCGTTCCTCGGCCTCGGCGTCCAGCCGCCCCTGCCCTCCTGGGGCCTGATGATCGCCGAGGGCAAGCAGTACATGTTCTTCCAGCCCTGGGTGATCACCATCCCGGGCGTGGCGCTCCTCCTCCTCGTGCTGGCGATCAACCTCCTGGGCGACGGCCTGCGCGACATCACCGCCCCCGAGGCGCGCAACTGACGGCTTCGCCGGGCCAGGGCCCGTCGACAGGTTACCAAAATGTTTCACGGGAAACACACCATGACGCGAGACGCCGCCATCGCGCGCGCCACGGAGGCTTTCGATTCGGGCGCGTTCCTCGCCCTGTTGCGGGAGGCGGTGGCGATGCCCACCGAGAGCCAAGCCCCCGGCCAGGAGGCGGCGCTCCGCGCCTATCTCGACGCCTTCATCGTGCCGCTCGTCGCCCGGCTCGGCTTCGAGACGCCAAAAATCTTCCCGAACCCCGACGGGGTGCACGGCCCGTTCCTGATCGCCGAGCGGCGCGAGGGCGCGGACCTGCCGACCGTGCTGATCTACGGCCACGGCGACACGGTGCGGGGCTATCCCGAGCAGTGGCGCGCGGGCCTCGGCCCCTGGGAGATCGTGGTCGAGGGTGACCGCTGGTACGGGCGCGGCACCGCCGACAACAAGGGCCAGCACGTCCTCAACCTCGCCGCCCTGGAGCAGGTGATCGCGGCCCGCGAGGGCCATCTCGGCTTCAACGTGAAGCTCCTGATCGAGATGGGCGAGGAATCGGGCTCCCCGGGCCTGCGGCCGTTCTGCCGGGAACAGGCCGATTCCCTCCGCTCGGACGTGCTGATCGCCTCGGACGGACCCCGCCTCAACGGCGAGCGCCCGACCCTCTTCCTGGGCTCCCGCGGCGCCTACAATTTCGAGCTGAGCCTCAACCTGCGCGAGGGCCCGCACCATTCCGGCAACTGGGGCGGCCTGCTGCGCAACCCCGGCACGGTGCTGGCCTCGGCGATCGCCTCGATGGTCGACGCGCGGGGCAGCATCCTGGTGGACGCCCTGCGGCCGCCGCCGATTCCCGAGGGCGTGCGCGCGGCGCTCGCCGACATCCGCGTCGGCGAGGACCCGACCGCGCCCACGATCGATGCCGACTGGGGCGAACCGGGCCTGAGTCCGGCCGAGCGGGTCTTCGCCTGGAACACCCTGGAGGTGCTGGCCTTCAAGACCGGCGATCCGGACGGCCCGCTCAACGCTGTCCCGCCCCACGCCAAGGCGACCCTGCAACTGCGCTTCGTGGTCGGCACCGACTGGCAGAACCTGATCCCGAACGTCCGCGCCCATCTCGACGCGCACGGCTTCCCGATGATCGAGGTCCGTCCGGCCCGCGCCGCGGAGGTGTTCCAGGCGACACGTCTCCCCGTCGAGGATCCCTGGGTCGAGTGGGCGCTCCAGTCGATCGAGGCGAGTTCGGGCCAAAAACCGGCGCTGCTGCCCAATCTCGGCGGCTCGTTGCCGAACGACGCCTTCTCGGAGATTTTGGGCCTGCCGACCCTCTGGGTGCCGCATTCCTATCCGGCCTGCCGCCAGCACGGGCCCGACGAGCACATGCTCGCCTCCGGCACCCGCGAGGGCCTGGCGATCATGGCCGGCCTGTTCTGGGATCTGGGCGAGGCCGGACCCGACATCCTCCGGCGCCGCAAAGCGAGGGCCTGAACCATGAGCGCGCCGGTCGTCCGCATCCGCGATCTGACGATCGCGCTCCCCAAGGGCGCCGACCGCCCGCACGCGGTCGAGGGCCTGAACCTCGACCTCGAGGCCGGGAAGATCCTGTGCGTGGTCGGGGAATCGGGCTCGGGCAAGTCGATGAGCGCCTACGCGCTCACCGGCCTCCTGCCCCGGGCCCTGAAGCCGACGGCCGGCACGATCCTGTTCGAGGGCCGGGACCTCCTGACCCTCGACGAGCCCGCGTGGCGCGGTTTGCGCGGCCGGCGCATCGCCATGGTGTTCCAGGAGCCGATGACGGCGCTGAACCCGGTGATGCGGGTCGGCGACCAGATCGCCGAGATGTTCGAGGCGCACAACCTGCTCAGCCGGAGCGAGCGCTGGGCCCGGGCGGTGGCGCTCGCCACCGAGGTCGGCCTGCCGAACCCCGAGGAGGCGGTGCGGGCCTACCCGCACCAGCTCTCCGGGGGCCAGCGGCAGCGGGCGATGATCGCCATGGCGCTGGCGCTGGAGCCCTCGGTGCTGGTGGCCGACGAGCCGACCACGGCCCTCGACGTCACCACCCAGGCCCAGATCCTCCGGCTGATCCGCGACCTGCAGCGGAAGCGCGGGATGAGCGTGCTGTTCATCACCCACGATTTCGGCGTGGTCGCGGAGATCGCCGACCACGTGGCGGTGCTCCAGCGCGGGCGGCTCGTGGAATCCGGCACGGCCGAGGCGGTGCTGCGCAATCCGCAGGCGCCCTACACCCGGGCGTTGCTCGCCGCCGTCCCGAGCCTCACGCCGCCGCCGCGCGCGCCCCTCGCGGCGGCCCCGGTCGCCCTCTCGGTGACCGGGCTGTCCAAGACCTATTCCGGGCGCTCCGGCCTGTTCGGCAAGCCGCGGGTCGTGGCCGCCGTGAAGGAGGTCTCGTTCGACGTTCGCCGCGGCGAGACCCTTGGGATCGTGGGCGAGTCGGGCTCGGGCAAGTCGACCACGGCGCGGCTCGCAATCCGGCTGATCGAGCCCGACGGCGGCACGGTCCGGCTGGGGGACCTCGACTACACGGCCCTCGGCAAGACGGCCCTGCGCGACAAGCGCAGCCGCATCCAGATGATCTTCCAGGACCCGTTCGCGTCGCTGAACCCGCGGCGCACCGTGGAGCAGATCATCACGGCGGGGCCGATCGCCCATGGGGTCCCGGCCGCCGAGGCCCGGGAGCGGGCCCGAAACCTCCTCGACCTCGTCGGCCTCGATCCGAAGGCCGCCGCCCGCTACCCGAACGCCTTCTCGGGCGGGCAGCGCCAGCGCATCGGCATCGCCCGGGCGCTCGCCATGGAGCCGGACGTGCTGGTGGCCGACGAGGCGGTCTCGGCGCTCGACGTCTCCGTCCAGCGGCAGGTGCTGGACCTGCTGGAGGATCTGAAGCAGCGCCTGTCCCTGGCGATGCTGTTCATCACCCACGATCTGCGGGTGGCCGCCACGATCTGCGACCGGATCGCCGTGATGCACCGCGGCGCCATCGTGGAGATGCGGGGCACCGCGGAGCTGTTCGCCGCGCCGGAGCACGCCTACACCCGCAGCCTCCTCGCGGCGGTGCCGGGCGCGCACGCCTCCTGAGCCCGCCGGGGCCGGGACCGGGCCAATCTGGGACGCAGAGACAAGTTTTTTGGACGGGACCGCCCTGTCCGGCCCCTGCAAGTTCAGTAGGATAGCGCCGTTGTCGCGGGTGGAGCACCCCGACGGATCCACGGCTGCACCCGCTATCCGTCCTCGCTCCCGCCCCGACTGCGGACGGGGTGATTCAGCGTGTCGATCTCAGACAGGACCGACGACAGGCAAGCGATCCGCCGGCGCAGCGCGCCGGATGGACCGCCGGCGCTGCGCCGCGGGCGCGAGCACCGGATCGTGCGCTGGATCAGCGCCGGCAACCGCAAGGCACCGCCCCCCGCGGAGGAGACCACGTCCGCGGCTCCGGATTGCCATGTGATCAAGCTGAGCTGGGCCGACACGTTCGGGCGTCCGGACCGCGCCGCGCTCGGCAGGTCCGTCCCGGGCCCCGCGCAGGTGCTTCCGTTCCAGAGCCGCAAGGCCGAGAGCGCGCCGCCACCGGGCTCCCGCCGCGCCGCCGATCAGCCGCCGGTGCCGGTCCTGCGCTGATCGCTGCGCCCGCCGGGCACGCCGAGGCCGATCGCCTTGGCGAGCGCGGAGCGCTGCGCGGCGTAGCCGGGCGCGGTCATCGGGTAATCCTCCGGCAGGCCGTAGCGCTCGCGATACCGCTCCGGCGTGAGGCCGTGGGCGGTGAGATGGCGCTTCAGGGTCTTGTAGGTCCGGCCGTCGATGAAGCTGACGATGCCGTCCTCCTGGACCGACTTCCGGATCTGTGCCGGCGTCGGCCGCTCCACGGCCGGTTCCGCCGGGGCAGCCGGTTGCCCGTCGAGGGCCGCCAGCGCTCCGTGCACGCTCGCCATCAGCTCCGGCAGCGCCGTCGGCGGAACGGAATTGTTCGAGACGTAGGCGGCGACGATCTCGCCGACCAACGTGACCAACCGGAGGCGGCTCTCGGGATTCTGTTCAGGCACTGCGCGAGTCCATCCGAAGCTTTCGACGACGATGGACGTGGTTCCAGAGCAAAAATCGCGGATGTGTCAAGACGGTCTTGAAAGACAGTCGATCACCGAAAGGGCTTTTCGATCCGAACGGGCGCGATCGCCCGCGAAAAGGATCCGTCACCTGCACAAAGATGCCGATCCTGCCCCGGTTACAGGCGCCGGACGCGCACAGGCCGGGAAATACCGCGCCACATCCGGCGGGAGCGCAGGACGGCGCGGCGTCAGCCGATCCCGAGGACGCGGATCAGCGTGAGGCTGAGGACGATCAGGACGGCGAGGGAGGCGATGACCGCGAGGGTGACCCGGCCGCCGACCCGGGCGAGAACCCGCACGTCGACCCCGAGCCCCAGGGCGGCCATGGACAGGACCGTGAGCACGCCGGCGAGCTGGGTCAGCGGCTTCACCGCGGCATCCGGGACGAGGCCCAGGGAGCGCAGGGTGGCCAGGGCCAGGAAGCCGACAATGAACCAGGGCACGAGCTTGGTGAGGCCGGGACGGGCCGGCGCGCCCGGCGCCCCCGCCGCCTGCGGCAGCCGGGGCGCGATCAGCGAGAACGCCACCACGACCGGGCCGAGCATCAGCACGCGGACGAGCTTCACCAGTGTTCCGACCTGGGTCGACAGCAGGCTCACCGGCACGGTCGCGGCCAGCACCTGCGGCACCGCGTAGACGGTGAGCCCCGCCAGCACGCCGTACTGGTTGTCGGTCATGCCGGCGAGCGGCACGAACAGCGGCAGGCCGAGCACCATCAGCACCCCGAGCACCGCCGTGAAGGCGATGGCGGCGGCGATGTCCTTCGGCTCCGCTCCGATCACCGGCGCCACCGCGGCGATGGCCGAGTTGCCGCAGATGGCGTTGCCGCAGGCGACGAGGATCGCCATCCGGGCCGGCAGGCCCAGCACCCGGCAGATCGCCACGCTGGCGGCGATGCCGAGGACCACGGTGCCGACGATGCCGGCCAGCAGCGCCGGGCCGGAGGCGAGGATCGCCCCGAGGCTCAGGGAGGCGCCGAGCAGCACGACGGCGACTTCGAGGAGCTGCTTGGCCGAGAAGGCGATGCCGGTTCGGAACCGGGCCGGGGGCGTCCAGGCGGTGCGCACCGCGATGCCGACCAGGATCGCCAGGACCAGGGCCTCGATATAGGGATGGCCGGCGACCCGCTCCTCCAGCGCCTGCGCGGCCATCGCCACCGCGGTGATCGCCGCGCACAGGCCGATGCCGGGCAGGACCGAGGCGGCCGTATCCGACCGGCCGCCCCGCTCGGGAAGCGCCGGCGTCGGGGCTGCCTGGGAAGAGGATTCGAGGCTCACAGGATCGGACTCCGCGGTCGTCGACGGAGCTTATAGGAAGAAAACGTTCGTCGCACCCACGCAAAAGAGAAGTTACTTCTCTATTCAGGCAGCGTTTAAGAAGATGCATCTAAGGACACGGTGGACCCGACCGCGCGCCGGGACGCTCCCGGTCGTCGGGCGCCGCGGCGCCTCAGGCCTGCATGCCCCAGCGCTGGACGGTGCGCCGCTCGATCGTCTGGAAGATCAGGTTCTCGACCACGAGGCCGATCAGGATGACGGTGAGCAGACCGGCGAACACGTTCGGGATGTCGAGCATGTTCTTGTTCTCGAAGATGAACCAGCCGAGCCCGCCCGCCCCGGACGACACGCCGAAGACCAGCTCGGCGGCGATCAGGGTGCGCCACGCGAAGGCCCAGCCGACCTTCAGCCCGGTGAGGATCGCGGGAAAGGCCGCCGGGATCAGGATCTTGCCGATCAGCCGCGGCCCCGACAGCCCGTAATTGCGCCCGACCATCTTCAGCGTCCGGCTCACCGACAGGAAGCCGGAATGGGTGTTCAGCGCGATCGCCCAGGTCACCGAGTGGACCAGCACGAAGATCAGGCTGCCGTTGCCCAGGCCGAACCAGATCAGCGCCAGGGGCAGCAGCGCGATGGCCGGCAGCGGGTTGAACATCGACGTCAGGGTCTCGAGCAGATCGGTCCCGATCCGCGACGCGATGGCGAGGCCCGTGAGCACGGTCGCCAGGGCGATGCCGGCGGCGTAGCCCATGAGCAGCACCTTGAGCGACGACCAGGCGCGGGCCGGCAGCGTGCCGTCCGCGATACCCCGAAAGAAGGCCTCCACGGTGGCCGAGAAGGTCGGGAACAGCAGGTCGTTGTCGAGGTAGCGCCCGTAGGCCTCCCAGATCCCGGCCAGGAGGACGAGGATCACGATCTTGCGCAGCCAGGCCTGGTTGTAGAGCCGCTCGGCGAGCGACAGGGGCTTCTCCACCACCGTGGCGCCATGGGCGTGGCCAGTCTCGCGCACGATCTCGGGGCGGCCGGATTCCACGGGCGTCAGGCGCGGCGCGACGCCGGTCAGCGGGGCGCCGGTCAGGGCTTGCGCGCTAGACATTCTCGGCCTCCTCGATCTCTTCCGAGAACAGCATGTGCTGGATCCGGCTCTCCAGCTGCAGCGCCGCCTCCGGGGATTCGGCGCTGTTGAGTTCGGCCTTCACCTCGCCGGGATGGGGCGAGAGCAGCAGGATGCGGGAGCCGACCTTGATCGCCTCCGGGATCGAGTGGGTGACGAACAGCACGGTGAAGCGCGTGCCCTCCCACAGCATCAGCAGCTCGTCCTGCATGCGCCGCCGGGTGAGCGCGTCGAGCGCCGCGAAGGGCTCGTCCATCAGCAGGATGTCGGGCTCCATGGCCATGCCGCGGGCGATGGCGACGCGCTGCTTCATCCCGCCCGACAGGGTGTGGGGATAGCTGTCGGCGAACTTCGTGAGGTTGACCTTGTCGATGTAGAGGTTGGCCCGGTCCAGGGCCTCCCGGCCCTTGAGCCGGCCCGAGGCTTCCAGCGCGAAGACCACGTTCTGCCGCACGGTCTTCCAGGGCAGGAGCTGGTCGAATTCCTGGAACACCATCATCCGGTCGGGGCCGGGCTCGGTGACCGGGCGGCCCTTCAGGCGGATCTCGCCCTCGGTGGGGGCCATGTAGCCGCCCACCGCCTTGAGCAGGGTCGACTTCCCGCAACCGGAGGGCCCGAGCAGGACGAACCGGTCCCCGGGCCAGACCCGGAAGCTCACCCGGTAGGTGGCGGTGACGAGGTGCTCGGGCGTCTTGTAGCGGAGTGTGACGCCGTCGACCTCCAGCAGAGGCTGACCCGTGTCCATCCATCCTCCCTGGCGCCGCAGCTTCGACCGCGTGTCGCAGAGGGCCGGCGATGGCCCGCCCCTCACGGGAAAGTGTATCGGGCCGCCGAAGAGGCTGTAAAGGTCGATATTCTGTATGCGATCGGACCGAGGACCTTCAGGTCCGGCCCCGGCGCGGTCAGGCCGGATGCCACCACCGGCCCTTCAGCACCACGCCCTCGGCGGTGATCCGCTGGGCGCCGGTCATGGTCTCCCCCCGCGTGTCGACATAGTCGAAGGCCCCGTCCCGCACCGCCAGCACGGTGGCGTCGCCCAGCGCCCCGACCTTCAGGGTCCCGTATTCCATGCGCTTCAGCGCCACGGCGGCGTTCACCGTGGAGGCGGCGATGACGTCGGTGAGGCTCATGCCGAGGCAGAGCATCTTCGACATGGTGGTGACCTGGTCGAAGGCCGGCCCCTCGATGCAGAGCTGGTGCACGTCCGACGAGATCGTGTCCGGCAGGAAGCCCCCCGCCAGCATGGCCCGCGCCGTCCGGAAGGCGAAGGAGCCCTTGCCGTGGCCGATGTCGAACAGCACCCCCCGCGCCCGGGCCTCGCGCAGCGCCGGCTTCACGGCCCCCTGCGCGGTCACGGGCGAGTTCGGGAAGGGCCGGAAGGCGTGGGTCAGCACGTCGCCGGGGCGGAGCATGGCGAGCACGGCCTCGTAGCTCGGCGGCGGCTCGTCGATATGGGCCATCAGCGGCAGGCCGGTCTCCTCGGCGACCTGCAGGGCGAGGTCCAGCGGCGCGGTCCCCTGGTCGCCCGAGGCGTGGCGCCCGACCCGGACCTTGATGCCCACGATCACGTCCCGGTTGGCTTCGGCGACCTCCACGGCCTCCCGGGGCGCCATCAGCCGCGGATCCTCGCTCTCGCCGACCATGATGGTCTTCGAGAACCCGAAGATGCCCGCGAAGGAGACGTGCAGGTAGGCGAGGATCCGCGCCTGCGACCGCTCGATCACGTGGCTGCGGAAGCCCGCGAAGTTGCCGGGTCCCGCGCTGCCGGTATCCACCGAGGTGGTCACGCCGGAGGTGCGGCAGAATTCGTCGGCGTCGATGCCCAGCGACGTGCCGCCCCAATAGACATGGGTGTGCAGGTCGATCAGGCCCGGCGTGACGATGGCGCCTTCCATGTCGCGGACCTGCGTGCCCGGGCCGGCCGGCAAGTCGCGGCCGAAGCCCGAGACCCGTCCGTCCGCGAAGGCGACGTCGCAGATCCCGTCGTGGTTCTGCGACGGGTCGATGACCCGCGCGCCCTTCAGGATGAGGTCGTGCTGCACGGTTGTCTCCAAAAGCCGTCTGCAGGGATCCGATCCGTCATCGCGCGCGCAGCGAAGCGACCCAGGATCCGCCACGCTCGGGGATCGCGCGCCGCACCGGGTTGCTTCGCTGCGCTCGCAAAGACGGCTCCGTCAGGCCGCCCGGGCCGGCGCGGCCGCGTCGTTGAGGTGGCAGGCGGCGAAATGGCCGGTGCCCACCGCGTCGAGGCCGGGCACCTCGGTCCGGCAGCGGTCGAAGGCGTGCGGGCAGCGGGTGTGGAAGCGGCAGCCGGAGGGCGGGTTGATCGGGCTCGGCACGTCGCCCTTGAGCACGATGCGGGTGCGCCCGGCCCCGGGCTCGGGGATCGGCACCGCCGAGAGCAGGGCCTGCGTGTAGGGGTGCTTCGGGGCCAGGAACAGATCGCGGCGGGGCCCGATCTCGACGATCTTGCCGAGATACATCACCGCCACCCGGTGGGTCATGTGCTCGACGATGGCGAGGTCGTGGGAGATGAACAGCATGGCGAGGTCGAGCTCGCGCTGAAGATCCCGCAGCAGGTTGACGATCTGCGCCTTCACGGAGACGTCGAGCGCCGAGACCGCCTCGTCGCAGATGATCAGGTCCGGCTCGGCGGCGAGCGCCCGGGCGATGCCGATGCGCTGGCGCTGCCCCCCCGAGAACTCGTGTGGGAACCGGCCCAGCGCCTCGCGGGGCAGGCCGACCCGCTCCATCAGGCTGGCGAGCTTCGCCTCGAGGTCGGCGGCATTGCGGGCGAGGCCGAAATTGCGGATCGGCTCGGCCAGGATCGCCCGCACCCGCATCCGCGGGTTGAGGGACGAGAACGGGTCCTGGAACACCATCTGGATGTGGCGCCGCAGGGGCCGGAGCGCTCCGGCCGAGAGGTCGTCGATGCGCCGCCCGTCGAGCACCACCTGTCCGGCGGTGGGCGCGTAGAGGCGCATCAGCGCCTTGGCGACGGTGGATTTGCCGCAGCCGGATTCGCCGACGAGGGAGAGGGTCTCGCCCCGGGCCACCGTGAAGGACAGGCCGTCCACGGCCTTCAGCACGCGGGTCGACCGGCCGAACAGGCCGCCGCCAAGGGAAAAGTGCTTCTTGAGGTCGTTGACCTCCAGCAGGGTGCGGGCGGAGGGTGCGGGCGTGGCGCTCATGCCGCGAGGGCGTCCTTCGGCGCGTAGTGGCAGGCGGCGAGGTGGCCCGGCGCCTTCGGCTCCAGGGCCGGCGCGTAGGCGCGGCACAGGTCGGTCACGTCCGGGCAGCGCCCGGCGAAGACGCAGCCCTCGATCCGGCCCTTCAGGCTCGGCACCATGCCGGGGATCTCGGCGAGCCGCGCGTCGGCCCCGTGCTCGACGGCGCCGAGCTTCGGCACCGCCCCCATCAGGCCCCGCGTGTAGGGATGGCGGGGCGCCCGGAACAGGTCGCGGACCGGCGCCTCCTCGACCTTGCGGCCGGCATACATCACCACCACCCGGTCGGCGACCTCGGCCACCACCCCGAGATCGTGCGTGATCAGCATGATCGCGGCCCCGACCCGGGCCTTCAGGTCGCGCATCAGGTCGAGGATCTGGGCCTGGATGGTCACGTCGAGCGCCGTGGTCGGCTCGTCGGCGATCAGGAGCTTGGGCGAGCAGGCGAGCGCGATGGCGATCATCACCCGCTGGCGCATGCCGCCGGAGAGCTGGTGCGGGTATTCCCGCACCCGGCGCCGGGGCTCGGGGATACCGACCAGCGTCAGCATCTCGATTGCCCGCTCCTCGGCCTCCCGGCGGCCGAGGCCCTGGTGCAGGCGCAGGGTCTCGCCGATCTGGCGGCCGACCGTCAGGACCGGGTTCAGCGAGGTCATCGGCTCCTGGAAGATCACGCTGATGTCGTTGCCGCGGATCTTGCGCATGGCACTGTTGGGCAGGTCGAGGAGGTTGGTCCCCTCGAACTTGATGGCGCCGGCGATGCGGGCCGGCGGCTCGGGCAGGAGCCGCAGGATCGACATGGACGTCACGGACTTGCCGCAGCCGGATTCGCCGACGATCGCCAGGGTCTCCCCCGACTGGATCGCGAACGAGACCCCGTCCACCGCCCGGTTCACCCCGTCGGGGGTGCGGAAATGGACCTGCAGGTTCTCGATCGACAGGAGGGGTGCGCCGCTCATGCTGCCGGTCCTCATCAGACGTCTTTCGCCATGCGGGGATCGAGGGCGTCGCGCAGGCCGTCGCCGACGAGGTTCACGGCGAGCACCGTCATCGAGAGGAAGATGGCCGGGAACAGGATGATGTAGAACTTCACCTGCCAGAGGGCCCGGCCCTCGGCCATGATGTTGCCCCAGGACGGCGTCGAGGGCGGCACGCCCGCGCCGATGAACGACAGGATCGCCTCGGTGATCATCGCGGAGGCGCAGATGTAGGTCGCCTGCACGGTCATGGGCGCCAGCGTGTTGGGCAGGATGTGGCGCCAGATGATCGCCGGCATCCGCGTGCCCGTGGTCACCGCCGCCTCGACATAGGGCTGCTCGCGCAGGGACAGGACCACGCCGCGCACGAGGCGGGCGACCCGCGGGATCTCCGCGATGGTGATCGCGATGATCACGTTCTGGACCGAGCCGCGGGTGAGCGCCATCAGCGCCACCGCGAGCAGGATCGGCGGGATCGACATCATGCCGTCGACGACCCGCATGACGATCCCGTCGAGCCAGCGCACCATGCCGGAGACGAGGCCG
Source organism: Methylobacterium sp. 1973 (assembly GCF_040545035.1). Lineage (NCBI taxonomy): Bacteria > Pseudomonadati > Pseudomonadota > Alphaproteobacteria > Hyphomicrobiales > Methylobacteriaceae > Methylobacterium > Methylobacterium sp. 1973. The sequence goes on along the minus strand of NZ_JBEPLA010000017.1, from coordinate 77,626 downwards.
ACCGCGAGGCCGGCGATCGAGGCGAGGAACGCCACCGAGAAGCCGACCAGCAGCGAGACCCGGGCTCCGTAGACCACCCGCGAGTAGACGTCGCGGCCGAGCATGTCGGTGCCGAACCAGTATTGCGCGGACGGAGCCCGGGTGCGCTTGGCGGGCGCCAGGGCGGTCGGGTCGACGGTGCCGAGATACGGCGCCAGCAAAGCCATCAGGAAGACGACGAGGAGCAGCACGCCCCCGACCACGATGGTCGGGTTGCGGCGGATATAGGTCCAGACCGGGCCCCGGCGCTTGCGGGCCGGGAACACGTCGGGCAGCGGCGCCGCGATGGCGAGGCCCGGCGGCGGGGGCGCCTTGGGGGCGGTCGCCTCGGACGGGGTCCCCGCCTGCGGGGCGCTGCTGGGGAAGGGCGCGACGGTCGCGGTCAATAGCGGATCCTCGGGTCGAGCACGGTGTAGAAGAGGTCGATGGCGAGGTTCACCAGCACGTAGACGAAGCTGAACAGCAGGACGACGCCCTGGATGACCGGGTAGTCGCGCCGCAGGATCGCATCGACGGTGAGGCGCCCTAGTCCGGGAATCGCGAAGACCGTCTCGGTCACCACCGCGCCGCCGATCAGCAGGGCGATGCCGATGCCGATCACGGTGACGATCGGCACCGCGGCGTTCTTGAGGGCGTGGACGAACAGGACCGGCCCCTGCCCCAGCCCCTTCGCCCGGGCGGTGCGGACGTAATCCTGCTGGAGCACGTCGAGCATGGTCGCCCGGGTCACCCGGGCGATAAGCGCGATGTAGACGAGGCCGAGCGTCACCGCCGGCAGGATCAGGTTGGACAGCCAGGGCCACAGGCCCTGCTCGATCGGCGTGTAGCCCTGGACGGGCAGCCAGCCGAGTTCGAGGGCGAAGACGTAGGCGAGCACGTAGCCGACCACGAAGACCGGGACCGAGAAGCCCGTCACGGCGAGGCCCATCACGAGGCGGTCGATCAGGCTGCCGGCCTTCCAGGCGGCGACGACGCCGAGCGGCACCGCCACCACGATGGCGAAGACCAGGGTGACCAGCATCAGCGAGACGGTGGGCTGCACCCGCTGGCCGATCATGGTGGTGACCGGCAGGTTGGTGAAGATCGAGGTGCCGAGATCCCCGTGGAGGATCTGCCAGGACCATTCCCAGAACCGCACCAGGAAGGGCCGGTCGAGGCCCAGCGTGGCGCGGATCCGGGCGACGTCGTCGGGCGTCGCCTGGTCGCCCGCGATGATCGCCGCCGGATCGCCGGGGGCGAAGTAGAGGAGGCTGAAGACGAACAGCCCGACCACCGCCATGACCGGGATGGTGGCGAGGATGCGCCTGCCGATATAGCCGAGCATGGGTCCTCGCTAGGCCGTGGGACGAAGGGCGCGGCGGGCGCCGCCGCACCCCCTCCCCCCTCTGCGGGGGAGGGTGGCCGCCGAAGGGGGTCGGGAGAGGGGAACCCGGCTTCCGGAAGGGGCGCGGCCTGCATGAAGGGCGAAGCCCGATCCTGCATCGTCGCTCCCCTGTCCCGACCCTCGCTGACGCGAGGGCCACCCTCCCCCGCAGAGGGGGGAGGGAGAACGCGTCGCGTTCGCCGGCATGATCACCACCCGCCCCATCACGCCTTCGACACGCCCCAGGTGAACGGGATCGGCCCCTTCACGATGCCCGAGACGTTCTTCCGCCACGCCTGGTAGCCGAGGAAGAACCCGGTCGGGACGTAGACCACGCCCTCGCAGGCGGCGGCGTTGACCTTGTCGATGGCGGCCTTCTCGGCGGCCGGGTCGGCGGCGTCGAACCATTCGGCGATGGCGGTCTCCACCGGCGGGATGTTCGGCCAGCCGAACCACGCCTTGTCGCCGCTCGCCCGCACCGCCGGGTAGCCCGCCGGGTTGATGCAGTCGGCGCCCGCATGCCACGTGTGGAACATGTTCCAGCCGCCCTGGGACGGAGGTGCCTTGGAGGCCCGGCGGGTGCCGGTGGTGCCCCAGTCGGTGGCGACGAAGTCGACGTTGAAGCCCATCTGCTTCAAGAGGTCGGCGGTGATGTCGCCCTGCGCCTTGGTGATTCCCTGGTCCTGCGCCACGATGCAGACCACCGGCTCGCCCTTGTAGCCGGCTTCCTTGAGCAGCTTCTGGCCGAGCTTGATGTCGCCCTTGCCGACGTTGCCGCCGCCCGCCTCGCTGTAGAGGGGCGTCCCCGGCGTGAAGAAACCCGGCAGCTTCTTCCACAGGCTGTCGTCGTCGCCGACGATCGCCCGCATGTAATCCTCCTGGCTCATCGCGGTCATGACCGCCTGCCGGATCTTCGGATTGTCGAAGGGCGGGTGCAGGTGGTTCATCCGGAACGAGCCGACATTGCCCAGCGGGTCGGCGATATCGACGTTGAGGTTGCTGTTCTTGCGCAGCAGCGGGACGAGGTCGGAGATCGGGTTCTCCCACCAGTCGACCTCGCCGTTCTGCAGGGCCGCCGAGGCGGTGGCGGCATCCGGCATGATCACCCACTCGACCCGGTCGACCAGCATGCGCTTGCCGCCCGCGAGCCAGGAATTCGGCTCGTCGCGGGGCTTGTAGTCGGTGAAGGTCTCGAACACCGCCCGGGCGCCTGGCACCCACTCGTTGCGGACGAACTTCATCGGGCCCGAGCCGACATATTCGGAGATCTGCGTGAACGGGTCGGTCTTGGCGATCCGCTCCGGCATCATCAGGGCCATCGGCGCGTTGGTCTTGCCGAGCGCGTAGAGCAGCTTCGGGAACGGCTTCTTCAGGCGCCAGTGGAAGGTCTTGTCGTCGGTCGCCGCGAGGTCGTCCTGGATTCCCCGGATCATCAGGCCGATCGGGTCCCGGGCCATCCAGCGGGTGAGGCTCGCCACCACGTCCTTGGCGAGAACCGGCTCGCCGTCATGCCACTTGAGGCCGGGGCGCAGCCGGAAGGTCCAGGTCAGCTTGTCGCCCGAGACCTCCTCGGACTCGACCATCTGGCGCTGCGGCTTCAGCTGCGCGTCGACGCCGTAGAGCATGTCCCAGACGAGGGTGCCGGCGTTGCGCACCACGTACTGGGTCCCCCAGATCGGGTCGAAATTGGCGAGGTTCGCCTGCGGCACGAAGCGCAGCACCTTCGCGCCCTGCGCCAGGGCCGGCCGCGCGATCTGCGGTGCCGCCAGCCCGAGCGCGGCCGAGCCCTTCAGGAACGTCCTGCGGTCCATCGTCTTCTCCCTGGCGGTGCGGGTCTCAGGCCCGAAGCGCCGGCCCACACCTTGCGGGCGAGTTTGAACAATTCTTAAGCAGGGGCGCAATGGCCCGGCGTGACAATGGAGCTCGGGCAAGCGCCCGCGCGACCACCGGTCTGGGGACGGAGTCGGGCTGGGCGCAGGCGGTGCTTGCGCGGGCGGTGCTTGCGCGGATCCAGGTCACGGGGCGCATCTCGCAAGCCCCGCGCCAGTCCGGCCATCACTGCGTTATGTATTCAGGATCGGCGGGGGATTTTTTCGCGCGCGGGCGCAGGGCGAGACTTCGCCGGAGCCGGTGCGGCCTCACTGCGCGGCGCGCAGCGGTCGGAGCCGTGTGAGCATCGTCGTCCGCAGGGGACGGGGCCCGTCGCGCCTGTCCCGGGCGCGGCGGGCGGAGGCTGGACGTAACGCCTCAGCCCACCTGCCGCAGGTGGCTGCCCCGCGTGCCGGGCACCGCCTGCATGGCGCGGATGAAGGCGGCGATGCGGGGGGCGATCACCGCCCGGTAGCGGGAGCCGTTGAACACGCCGTAATGGCCGACGCCGGCCTGGAGATGGTAGGCCTTGCGGGCGTCGGGCAGGTTCGGCGTGAGGTCCAGGGCCGCCTTGGTCTGGCCGACGCCGGAGATGTCGTCGTTCTCGCCCTCGACCGCGAGGATCGCGCAGCGGCGGATGGCTCCGAGATCGACCGGCGTGTCCCGGTGGCGCATCCGGCCCGTGGGCAGGGCGTGGTCGACGAACACGGTCTGCACGGTCTGGAGGTAGTACTCGGCCGTCAGGTCCATCACGGCGAGGTACTCGTCGTAGAATTCGCGGTGCTTCTCGGCCGAATCGCCGTCGCCCTTCACCAGGTGGTCGAACATGTCCGAATGGGCGGTGACGTGCCGGTCGAGGTTCATCGCCATGAAGCCCGACAGCTGCAGGAAGCCCGGATAGACCCGGCGCCACGCCCCCGGGTAGATCGGCGGCACGAGGCTGATCGTGTTCTGCTCGAACCACGCCTGGCCGCGCTCCTGCGCGAGGCAGTTCACCGCGGTGGGCGAGCGGCGGGTGTCGATCGGGCCACCCATCAGCGTCATGGAGGTCGGCACCGCCGGCTCGTCGGCCGCCTCCATCAGCGCCACCGCGGCGAAGACCGGCACCGCCGGCTGGCACACCGCCATGACGTGCAGGTCCGGCCCGAGGACGGCGAACATCTCCTGCAGGTAGTCGATGTAATCGTCGAGGTCGAACTGGCCCGCGAACAGCGGCACCATCCGGGCATCGGTCCAGTCGGTGACGAACACCCGGTGGTTCGGCAGCATCGCCTCGACGGTGCCGCGCAGGAGCGTGGCGTAATGGCCCGACATCGGCGCGACGATCAGCAGCTTGGGCTGCGCCTCGGCGGGGGGCGTCGGGAAGGCGCGGTCGAAGGCGATCAGGCGGCAGAACGGCCGCTCCCAGACCACCCGCTCGGTGACCGGGACCGGCGCGCCGTCGACGACCGTCTCGGTGAAGCCGAAGGCGGGCTTGCCGTACTGGCGGGTGACGCGCTCGAACATCTCGCAGCCGGCGCTCACCGCGCGGGCATAGGGGCCGTAGGCCAGGGGATTGCCCGGCAGCTGCAGCCCGTAGCGCGTCAGATCGGCGGCAACGCGGGCGGGCGCCATCAGGGCGCGGGCGCCCTCGTACATCGAATAGGCCAGCAGCATCGTCACCTCGCGGTCTCGGTCCGGCCGCCGGCATTGCGCCGCACGGCCCGTCCCCTGCAACCCGAATCGGTAGGATAATGCTCCACCCTGAACGCCGGTGGAACATCCCGGAGCCGCGGCGACTTGCCTGTGACCACGTTCACCAGCGACGACTTGTCCGGGTCGGCTTGCCGGGATCCCCGCCACCGCGTCATGCGGTGGGGATCCGCGAGAAGCCGGGCCGGTCGGGTCCGTCCGGCGACGCATCGAAACACAGCATGCCCGATACCGATCTCAGCGGCCTCGGCCGCGACGCCCGACACCTGCGGCTCGACACCTTCGTCCGCCTCCGCTGGCTCGCCGTCACGGGCCAGAGCGCTGCGGTGGTCGGGGCGCAGTTCGGCCTCGGCCTGCCGCTCCCCTTCGGCTGGTGCTTCCTGGTGATCGCCACCTCGTCCTGGCTGAACCTCGCCCTGCGGATCCGATTCCCCGCGAGCTACCGTCTCAGCGACGATTCGGCCGCGCTGCTGCTCGCCTTCGACATCGTGCAGCTCGCGGCTCTGCTGTTCCTCACCGGCGGCCTCCAGAATCCGTTCTCGCTGCTGTTCCTCGCCCCCGTGCTGATCTCCGCGACCGCCCTCCCGCCCGAGCGGACGCTGGCGCTGGGGCTCTTGGCGGTGGGGCTCGCGACCCTGCTCGCCCTGGTGCACCGGCCCCTGCCCTGGTTCGCCGACGGGCGGATCGAGCTGCCGTTCCTGTACGTCTCCGGCGTCTGGACCGCGATCCTGCTCGGCACCGCCTTCACGGGCGTCTACGCGTGGCGGGTGGCGGAGGAGACGCGGCTCCTCGCCCAGGCGCTCGCCGCCACCGAACTCGTGCTCGCCCGCGAGCAGCACCTGTCGCAGCTCGACGGGCTGGCGGCCGCCGCTGCCCATGAATTGGGCACGCCGCTGGGCACCATCATGGTGGTGACCAAGGAGCTGATCCGCCAGCTCGGCCCCACCGCCTCGCCGGCGGTGGCGGAGGATCTCAACCTTCTGCGCGAGCAGGTCGACCGCTGCCGCGGCATCCTCGGCAAGCTGACCTCCCTCGACGGGGACGGGGTCGGCTTCCTGGAGACGGTCACGTTCAGCCACCTCGTGGAGGAGCTGGTGGCGCCCCAGCGGGCGCTGGGCGCCGCCCTCGACGTCACCAGCGCCGGCGACGGCCCGGAGCCGGCCTGCCGCCGCAACCCGGGCGTCATGTTCGGCCTCGCCAACATCCTCGACAACGCCGTGGACTTCGCCGAGGCCCGCGTCTCCGTCGAGGGGCGCTGGACGCCGGACCGGGTCTGGATCGAGATCCGCGACGACGGGCCGGGCTTCTCCAGCGAGGTGCTGCTGCGGGCCGGCGAGCCCTACGTCACGACCCGCAGCCACGACCGGCCGCAATCCGGCGAGACCGTGGGGGCCGGGCTCGGCCTGGGCCTGTTCATCGCCAAGACCCTGATCGAGCGCTCGGGGGCGCAGCTCGCCCTGATGAACGTCGCCGCGCCGGACGCCCATGGGGCGATCGTGCGGGTCTCCTGGGCCCGCCACATCTTCGAGCGGGGGGCGGCGCCGCGACATTCTCCGGAACTCAGTATCCGCGCCCCCCTGCCACCGCGCGATGCCGTACCTATATGAGGCACAGACCAAGAACCCGACGACGAAAACCCAAAAGGAGTGTCGGATGCTCACGCAGCCCGGGACTGTGGCGGCGACCAACCCCGCCGTGATCGACGATGCCGATCCGCTGGCCGCCTTCTCCGACCGCAGCCTGTTGATCGTTGACGACGACAAGCCCTTCCAGACCCGCCTCGCCCGCGCCATGGAGAGCCGCGGCTACCACGTGCAGGTGGCCGACAGCGTCGCGGACGGCGTCTCGGCCGTCGAGGCGCGCGCCCCCGCCTTCGCGGTGATCGACATGCGCCTGGGCGACGGCAACGGCCTGGACGTGATCGCCCGCCTCAAGGAGCGCCGTCCCGAGGCCCGGGGCGTGATCCTGACCGGCTACGGCAACATCGCCACGGCGGTGACCGCGGTAAAGCTCGGCGCCTTCGACTACCTCGCCAAGCCCGCCGATGCCGACGAGATCCACGGCACGCTGATGGCGCAGCCGGGCGAGCGGGCCGACCCGCCGGAGAACCCGATGTCGGCGGACCGGGTCCGCTGGGAGCACATCCAGCGCGTCTACGAGCTGTGCAGCCGCAACGTGAGCGAGACCGCCCGGCGCCTCAACATGCACCGGCGGACCCTGCAGCGGATCCTGGCCAAGCGCGCGCCGCGCTGACGCGGGATCCGTCCCGTCGGTTGCATCACGCGGCCGCTCCGGGCTAGCTGCGCGCGTCCCGGACGGCGCGTCCGGGACGCGAAATCGATTCGAGGGCGGATCTCGTGAACGGGCGCAACGCCATCACCATCATCAGCATGATGGTCCTCGTCGGCACCGAGGTGTTCGCCGTGGCCATCGCGGCGGGCTGGGCCATCGCGGGCATCTTCGATCTCGGCGAGCGGGTGGGACACGTCCTGATGGGCGTGTTCAGCCTGTTCGCGGCCTGGGTCATGCTCCAGCTCTGGCGCCGGGCCACCAGCATCGAGCCGCTGCGGAGCCCGGCCACGCATCGCTGAGCGAGTGCGCCTGCTCTAGAAATATTCGTCAAGTTGCACCGAATACCGGAATTATCCCCATGCGTGCGGGGTGTTCGACAGTTCGGCGGCCTTCCTGCTAGAAGCGGTCCGCGGCGGTCTGTGTGACGATGTCGCAGGTCACACTCCCGTCCCGGACACGCGTGAGACCCGAAGATCCATGAAAGCCCGTATCATCGTCACCCTGAAGACCGGTGTGCTGGACCCGCAGGGTAAGGCGATCGAGGCCGCACTCAGATCCCTCGGCATCGAGGGCGTCGACGGCGTCCGGCAGGGCAAGGTCTTCGACATCGAGGTCTCGGCGGTCGACAGCGCCGCCGCAGAGGCGACGTTGCGCACGGCCTGCGAGAAGCTCCTGGCCAACACCGTCGTCGAGAATTACGCGATCGAGATCCTCTGATGCACGCCGCGGTCGTCGTCTTCCCGGGTTCCAACCGCGAATCGGACGTCGTCCGGGCCCTGCGGCGATCCGGCGCGCAGGTGAGCCTCGTCTGGCACGCGGACCACGAACTGCCCGCCGGCACCGACCTCGCCGTCCTGCCCGGCGGCTTCTCGTACGGCGACTACCTGCGCTGCGGCGCCATCGCCGGCCGGGCCGCCGCCATGGATGCGGTGCGGGCCCACGCGGCGCGCGGCGGGCTCGTGCTCGGCATCTGCAACGGCTTCCAGATCCTGTGCGAATCCGGCCTTCTGCCCGGCGTGCTGATGCGCAACGTCGACCGGCGTTTCATCTGCCACCGCCAGACGCTCCGGGTCGAGCGCACCGACACCCGCTTCACCAGCGCCTACGCCCCGGGTCAGGTCATCGACGTCTGCGTCGCCCACGGGGAAGGCAATTACTTCGCCGATCCTGAGACCCTGGCGCGGATCGAAGGCGAGGGCCGGGTCGCCTTCCGGTACTGCGACGCCACCGGCGCCATCACCGTGGAGGCCAACCGCAACGGCTCCCTCAACGCCATCGCGGGCGTCCTGTCGGAGACCGGGAACGTGCTCGGGATGATGCCGCACCCGGAGAACTTCGTCGAAGACCTGATCGGCGGAACCGACGGGCGCGGCCTGTTCGACAGTCTGGCGGCCTGAGGTCACCGGCCGAAGATTTGTCTTAACTACCGATTAAGGTTTCCGGGGCATAAAGAGGCATCCAGTGATCTGGATGTCGAGTTGGACATGTTCGTCCGCTCTGTTTTGATGCCTCCCTGATGACTCTTCGAGCCGCTCCATCCGGGGCGGCTTTTTTCTGCGCGGATGCCGGTGCGCGGATCGCGCGAGCCACGTCTTCCGGACCGCGCAGGGCCGCTGCCGCGCCCCGGAACGACGGCACGGACCCTGAATCGTCCAGGGCAGGCACCCTGATCCCACGCGGGAGGGGGACAGGATGAGGCCGGATCCGTGACCCTCGTCGAGGCCATACCGCGGCTTCAGAACGCCGCTCCGGCGTCGGCGCTGCGCCCGCTCGGGATCCGCAACAGAAAGCCCAGGCCGGGCGGACCCGACCAGGGCAGACTCGACTCGGGCAGACCCAACTTGAGCGGAGCGCGAGCCGGGACCGGTCGCCTCAGTACAATCCGCCGGCCTGCGCGGCCCGGTCGGGATCGGCCGGGACCGCCGCGGGGGCGGCCGCCTGGCCGCCGCCCGAGGACGACGGCGCCACGTAGGAATCCGCCGGTGCTGTACCGGGCTTGAACGCCTCCAGGATGGTCCCGGCGCCCTCGCCGGACCCCGCACGGGTGCCGCTGGCGAGATTGATGCGGATCAGCTTGATCCCCGGGGGCACGCGGAACGGCGTCGGCGGCTTGTCCTTGAGGGCGGTCTTGAGGAACTCCAGGGCGATCGGCGCCGCCAGCCCGCCGCCGGTGGCGCGGTCGCCGAGCGAGCGCGGCTTGTCGAAGCCGATATAGATGCCGACCGCCAGATCCGGCGAGAAGCCCACGAACCACGCGTCCTTGGCGTCGTTGGTGGTGCCGGTCTTGCCGGCGAGCGGCTTGCCGATCTGCTTCAGGATCGTCGCGGTCCCGCGCTGGACCACGCCCTCCATGATCGAGACCATCTGGTAGGCGGTCAGCGGGTCGAGCACCTGCTCGGAATCGTCCACCAGCTTCGGCTCGTCCTGGCCGGACCACTTCTCGGCGTCGCAGCCGATGCATTTGCGGTTGTCGTGACGATAGATGGTCTCGCCGATACGGTCCTGGATCCGGTCGATCAGGGTCGGCCGGATGCGCCGGCCGCCATTGGCCAGCATCGAGTAGGCGGTGACCATGCGCATCACCGTCGTCTCGCCCGCGCCCAGCGACATCGGAAGAACCGGCAGCATGTCGTCGTAGACGCCGAAGCGGCGGGCGTACTCGGCGATGAGCGGCATGCCGACATCCTTGGCGAGCCGCACCGTCATCAGGTTCTTCGAGTGCTCGATGCCGTAGCGCAGGGTGTGGGGGCCGCCGGACTTGCCGTCGTAGTTCGAGGGCGTCCAGGCCTCCTGGCCGGGGCCGGCCTCGATGGTGATCGGGGTGTCCTGGATGATCGAGGCGGGCGTGTAGCCGTTATCCAGCGCCGCCGAGTAGACGATCGGCTTGAACGAGGAGCCGGGCTGGCGCATCGCCTGGGTGGCGCGGTTGAACTCGGATTCGTCGTACGAGAAGCCGCCGACCATCGCGTGCACCCGGCCCGTATTCGGGTCCATGGCCACGATGGCGCCGGAGACCTCGGGCTTCTGGCGCAGGCGGAACTGGCCGCGGCCGCCATCCATCGCCTCGACATAGACCATGTCGCCGGGCTGGAGATTGGCGCGGCCGGCCCAGCGCATGCCCTCGGGCGTGATCACGCCGGTCTCGCGGTCCTTGACCACCTGGCCGGAGGCCTCGCGCTTGGGCTGCAGGCCGATCTGCACGCCGCCGCCGCCATTGCCCAGCACCACGGCGAGGCGCCACGGTGCCACGTCGCCCAGCGCCGGAACCTCGGCCGCCGCCATGCCCCAGTCGCGCCCGGTCAGGTCGACCTTGGTGACCGGCCCGCGCCAGCCATGGGCCTGGTCGTAGCGCACGAGGCCGTCGACCAGCGCCTTGCGGGCCCAGCCCTGCATCTTCGGATCGAGGGTCGTGCGCACCGAGAGGCCGCCCTCGTAGAGCTTCTTCTCGCCGTAGCGCTCGGAGATCTCGCGGCGGACCTCCTCGGTGAAGTAGTTGGCGTTGGCGGCGTTCGGGAAGGCGACGCGCGGGTTGACGCCGAGCGGCATCTTCTTGGCGGAATCCGCCTCCTCCTTGGTGATGTAGCCGTTCTCCGCCATCAGGCGGATGATCTCGTTGCGGCGGTCCAGCGCCGCCTGGGTCTTGCGGTAGGGGTGATAGTTGTTCGGCCCCTTCGGCAGGGCGGCGAGGTAGGCCGCCTCGTTGATGGTCAGCTCGTGGACCGATTTTCCGAAGTAATCCAACGCCGCTGCCGCCACGCCGTGGAGGTTGCGGCCCGGCACGATCGTGCCGAGGAAGATCTCGTTGAGGTACAGCTCGAGGATCTTGTCCTTCGAGTAGGCCGCCTCGATCCGGAGGGCCAGCAGCGCCTCCTTGATCTTGCGGTCGTAGGTCTGCTCGGAGGAGAGCAGGAAGTTCTTGGCGACCTGCTGGGTGATGGTCGAGGCGCCCTGCCGCTTGCCCGACTTGGCGTTGGTCAGGAAGGCGCGCACGATCCCCTCGGGGTCGATGCCGCCGTGCTTGTAGAAATTCTTGTCCTCGGCCGACAGGAAGGCCGCGACGACGATCTTGGGCATCGCCTGGATCGGCAGGTACAGCCGGCGCTCGCGGGCATATTCGGCGAGCAGCGAACCGTCCGCCGCGTGGACGCGGGTCATCACCGGCGGCTCGTAATTGGCGAGCGCCGCGTGGTCGGGCAGGTCCTGGCTGTACTTCCAGTAGAAGTACCCGCCCACCGCCGCGCCGACCACGAACAGCACCGCGCCAGCGCTGAACAGGATCCCGAAGAAACGAAGGATCAGACGCATCCGGTGTTCCGCTCGTCGCTGGCCCGGCCGAATGCCGGAATCGGCTCATCCGGCGCGTGCGTCCGCTCTCGATGCGGTCAGCCCCCGGATGCTCCCGTCAGGCCCCTTCGGAATGCCGGTTTCGACGGCGGTGCGACGGGGCGTTCGGACGTCCCGTATCGACACGCATTCTATGGTGAAACTGGGGCGACAGCGGCCGAGCGGCGCATGACCGTCGGACGTCCCAGGGTGGCGCGGTTGGTGAAGAACAGATCGATCGCCTTGGCCATGGAGCCGGTGACGCCCGCCCGCCACTCCGGCGATTGCAGCATCTCCAGGTCGCGCTTGCTGGAGAGATAGCCCAGCTCCACCAGCACGCTCGGCACGTCGGGGGAGCGCAGCACCACGAAGCGCGCCTCGCGGTGGGGCTTGGCGCTCATCTCGATCACGGGGGCGAGCTGGCCCATCAGCGTGCGGGCGAAGCCCGACGAGAAGCCGCGGGTCTCGCGCAGGGTCAGCTCCTGCAGGATGTCGGCGATGTCCGGCGGCGCCTCGGCGGCGTCGGCGCCCGCGGCGGCGTCGGCCCGGTTCTCGCGCTCCGCGAGCTTGGCGGATTCGGCGTCCGTGGCCTTCTCGGCATTGGTGTAGATCGTCGCGCCCCGCACCTGGGGGGCCGCCGAGATCGAATCCGCGTGGATCGACACGAACAGGTCGGCCTTGGCCTCGCGGGCGAGGCGCACCCGGTCGGCGAGGGGCACGAACACGTCCCGGTCGCGGGTCATCCGGACCCGGTAGCGCCCGGCCGCCTCCAGCTTCTCCACCAGCGCCTGGGCGAAGCCGAACACGATATCCTTCTCGAACACGCCGCCCACCGCGATGGCGCCGGGATCGGTGCCGCCGTGGCCGGCATCGACCATGATCAGCGGGCGCTGGTCGGTCGGTTCCGGCGGGGCGCTGCGGGCCTGGGCGGGGGCGGGATCCGCGGCGGCCGCCGCCTTGCGGAAGGCGTCGCGGTCGGCGCGCTGGAGCGGGATCGTGAGCAGCACCGCGCCGTCGCGGGCCCGCGTCACCGACTCGATCCTGCCGACGGTGGCGGGGGCGGTGAGGTCGATCACGATGCGGGAGCGGCCTGGGGCGAACAGGCCGTAGCGGAAGGATTGGACGAGCCCGTCGCGGCGGCTGCCGGTCCCGGATTCCAGCTGGAAGTTGACCTCGGGCAGGTCGATCACCGCCCGGTCCGGCCGCTCCATCACGAAGCCGCGGGCCTCGACGGCCCGGGACAGGGTCAGGGTCAGGCGCGTGCCGCCGGCCTGGCTCGCGAGGTCGGCCCCGATGGCGACGGCGGGCTTCTCGCCGTTCTGCGCGGCAACCGGCGCTCCCGCCAGGGCCGGCAGAAGCGCCACGGCCAGGCGAAGCCATGCGGTACGGATCAGGCGCGCGCAGTTCGGCATCGGTCCGGTGTCGTTTCCCGTGCCCTCCGTTACGGCATGGGACCGACTTGGTTAACGGACGGTTGCCGCCGCCGGTTCGATCCGGGCGCCCGTGTTGCCGGGATGCGACAAGTCCCGCGCCGCTTCAGCGGTACGCGACCACGCGGCTCGTCTGACCGATGACCGTGACCCAGCAGGTCAGGGACGCGTCGGCGGCCCGCTGGACCTCGCCGACCTGCAGGCGAATCACCTCGGCCGGCGACCGGGCGCCCGAGAGCGCCCTCAGATGCGCCAGGGCCGCCTCGCCCTCGCCGCGCACGTAGCGGGCGATGGTCGAGCCGATCTCGACGACATCGAAGCGGTCGGGGGTGAAGACGATCCGGTCTGGGACGTCGACGGCGTCCGGCATCGGCGGGACGGCGATATCCGCCGCGGCACCGGCTTCGGGGACCGCCTGCGCGGCCGTCTCGGTCGGCCCATCGGCCGGCACCTCAGAGGCGGTCTCGGGCAGGACCGGGGTGGTCGCCGCGGGCGCCGCCTGGGCCGGCTCGGCCTGCGGCTCGTGGGTCTCGACGGAAACGTCGCTCGCCGGCGCGGGTGCGTCCTCGGCGATCGGCGCAGGGCGGGTCTCGGCCGGGGCCGGCGCCTTCCGGAGCGGTTGGGGTGATCCGGCGGGGCGGCCTCCCCTCGGTCGACGCGGCTTTCCCATCGCGCGATCTCCTCCTGTCGGCGTCAGGCCGTCCTGACGGAGCGGCGGCCGGAGGGTCATGCGCAGCCGGCTCGCCCGCGGTGTCGGCCTCGGACCCGTGACGCCCGGGTGTCAGAGCCTCGGATCCGGTCGGCGCCGCGCGCCCTCCGGATCCCGTATCGTGTCCCCGATCGAGGATCGGGGACGGCGCGCCGGCCTCAGCGGGCGGCGGCGTTCTGGGCGAGGGCGCCGTAATCCTTGGCCTGGGCCTGGAGCGCGGCGAACTGGCTGCGGACGAACTCGGACTGGAGCTCGAACGCCTCGCGGAGATCCTTCGTGCGCACCAGCTTCTGAGCGAAGTCGAAGGTCGCGTTGGCGTTGGCCTGCGCGTGATCAAACCCCTTCGCGACCGCGGCGGTCAGGGTCGACTGGAAGGTCTGACCCGAGGTCTGGACCTGCTCGGCGACCTTCACGGCGTTCGTCATCATGGTGCCGACAGCGGTCCGAGCCTGATCGACGCTCTTCTCGGCGAAGTCGCGCATCTCGGTCGGGATCTCGAAGTTCGGGGTCTGCATCGATGTCTCCAGCAACATTCATGGAGCGGGACGCCGGATGCGTCCGCGTTGACGCGCTTCTATATGTTGCACCGCAACAAGAAGTCAAGTGCATGCTTCGGGGGCCATGCAGGACCCGGAAGCCCGATAAAATGCAGATCCGATGATCTCGCACAGTCATCGCATCGCGGCTGCAGCCCCGATAGCAGATTGCGTGCAAGCTGCGCCATTTATCCGATCGGCCAAGATTGCCGATCCCGGCAAGAGGCCGCTTCGCAAAAAACGATCTGCCTGTCCAGAGGGGCACGAACGGATCGTGAATGCTTGTGGTATACCAGACGGGCCGGGCCGCCTCGGATCATCGCGGCTGGGCCAGCGAATCCGGATGCTGCATCGCACCAGCCGCGGCTCCGGACAGACGGGCGTAGAGCCCCCGGAGCGCCGCCGCATGGGCGTCCAGGCCCATCGGCGCGGTGCGGAAGAGCCTGCGGGCCTCCGCCCCGAGCGACGCCGCCAGGGCGTCGTCCCGGAGCGCCGTGAAGGCCTCGGCGAGGGGCCCGACCTCCGGTGCGAGCACGAATCCGGTCCGGCCGTGCCGGACCTTCTCGGCGGCGCCGGAGCGGTCGGAGGCCACGACCGGGATGCCGGCCGCCAGCGCCTCGTAGACGGTGAGCGGGCCGGTCTCGTACCAGCGCGACGGCGCCGCCAGCGCCCGGGCGCGGGTCCGGAGCGTAGCCCAGACCGCCTCGGGCCTCTGCCATCCGATCACCTCCACGCCGTCCCGGGCACGCAGCTCCGCCTCCAGGGGGCCGGCGCCGATGAACAGGGCCGGAAGTCCGGCCCTCCGCGCGGCGTCGGCCACGAGGTCGGCGCCCTTCTCGCGGGTCAGGCGCCCCACATAGGCGATCGCGTCGCCGCGGGCGGGCGCGGCCGCGGGCCCCTCCGGAAGCCGGACGGGGTTGTCGATCCGATGATGCGTGAGGGCGTAGCCGCCGAGCAGAGCGCCCAGCCGCTGCCGGCTGGCGTCGCAGACATGGACGACGTGCAGCGGATGGCGCCGGCTGGCCCGACCGACGACCTGCCGCAGCGCCGCCGCACGGGCGACCCGCACGAGCTTGTGCCCCCGGCTGCGGGGATCGCAGGGCGCCGCGAGGCAGGCGGCCGACAGGGGGGCGAGCCCGCAGGGCTCGGCCCGGTCGAAGCGGTAATAGACGCCGTTCGGGCAGGCCAGGGCGTAGTCGTGCAGCGTGACGACCAGCGGCACCCCGGTCTTCGACAGGACCGGAACGATCGCCGGCGACAGGGTCCGGGTCCATTGGTGCAGGTGGATACAGTCCGGCGGCGCGGCGAGGCCCGCGAGGGCCGCGGCGAGGCGGCGGGCGGCGGAGGCGTGCCAGATCCCGGCGGCGGCCGCCCGCGCGGCACCGAGCGACCAGATGTCGGGCAGGCCGAGATCGATCCGCTGGATCCCGGCATGGTCGAGGAGCGGATCGACGGCCCCCGAGATCGCCTGGATGTAGGTGACGGCGAGACCGGCCTCGGCGAGCCCGCGGGCCGATTCCAGCGCCACCTTCTCGGCCCCGCCGCTGGCGGCCGCGAACTCGGCCAGGATCACGACATGCACGGTGTCCCTCCCGGGGATCGCGTCGGTCTCGGGAGCCGGGAGGATGAAGGAGAGCGGTTTACGGGGGATCAACCGCGACCGGATACAGATCTCTGCCCGGGATCAGAGCGGCGGAATTCCTGACGTGCACGTCGTCCTCGTCGCAGACCACGCCGCGATCAACGGCGGCCAGGCCAAGGTCGCGATCGAATCCGCCCTGGGGCTCGCCGCCCGGGGGATCCGCGTCAGCCTGTTCGCCGCGGTCGGCCCGGTGGACCCCCGGCTGGAGCCCGCCGGCATCCGGGTGGTCTGCCTGGAGCAGGACGACGTCACCACGGCGCGCAGCAAACTGGCCTTCGCCGCCCAGGCGATCTGGAACGGCGCGGCGCGCCGCGCCCTCGCGCGGGAACTCGCCGCCTGCGACCCCCGGGACACCCTCGTCCACGTCCACGCCTTCGCCAAGGCGCTGTCGCCGTCGATCGGCCCGGCGATCCGGGCCTCCGGGCTGCCGTGCCTCTACACGATGCACGAGTTCTTCCTCGTCTGCCCCACCGGCGGCTTCTACGCCTATCCGGAGCAGCGGATCTGCCATCGGACCCCGATGTCGGCCGCCTGCATCGCGGCGCATTGCGACGCACGCAGCTACCCGCGTAAGGTGGCCCGGATGGTCCGCCATGCCGGCCTCGCCCACGTGGCCCGGCTGCCGGATCTGTTCGCCCACGTCGTCACGATCAGCGATCTGCAGGAAAGCGTCGTCCGGCCGCTGATGCCCCCCGGCACCATGTTCCACCGGGTCGACAACCCGATCGCGGTGGTGCAGGCGCCCCTGCGGGAGGGCGCGCCGGGCGACTTCCTGTTCGTCGGGCGGATCTCCACCGAGAAGGGCGCGCCGATCTTCGCGGACGCGGCCAAGCGCGCGGGGGTGCGGGCGGTCTTCGTCGGCGACGGCCCCCAGCGGGCCGATCTCGCGGCGCGCCATCCCGAGGCCGTCATGCTCGGCTGGCGCGACGCCGCCGGCGTACAGGCGCTGATGCGCCAAGCCCGGGCGCTGGTCTTCCCGAGCGTCTGGTACGAGGGCCAGCCGCTCACCGTCTACGAGGCCCTGGCCTGCGGGGCGCCGGTGATCGTCAGCGATGCCTGCGCGGGGCGGGAGGCGGTGATCGATGGCGAGACCGGGTTCTGGTTCCGCTCCGGCGATCCGGAGGCGCTCGCCGCCCATCTGCGCCGCCTGACCGACGACGGCCTCGCCGCCCGGATGGGCCGGGCCGCCCACGACCGCTACTGGACGGCGCCCCTGAGCCTCGACGCCCATATCGACCGCCTCGAGGGCGTCTACGAGACGGTGATGCGCGGGGCCACCGCCCGCAGGAGGGGCCTGAGCCCGGTCGATCGGCCGCTCGCGACCGCCTGACCCTGCCGCCGGTTCGGCCGTCCGTGCGCGGGACGCGGAGCCAGCCCGTCGGCGCCGCGCCGCCCGTCGCGCTGCCCGTCGCGCTGCCGCGGATCCCGACGCCGCGCGGGTGACGCCGGCGAGGCCATGGACCGGACGCTTCGACCGGAAAGCCCATGCGGCCGCCGGAAAGATCGGAAACACCCGCCGTCCCTCGCGTTGATGCCCACCAGCACCCTTGCGTGCCTCCGTCACGGACGAGCGAGCGACATGGCCGAGACCCACAACAAGCCGAACGAAGCCAAGCCGGGCTTCCAGCAGGGCAGCGCCAAGCCGGGCGACGCCAAGAACCCCGACAACAAGCAGGAGAAGCTGAACGAGCGCCTGGACGAGGCCCTGGAGGAGACCTTCCCGTCGAGCGATCCGGTGTCGGTGAAGATCACCAAATAGGCCCCGGGCCTGCACCGGCCGGGCGGCCGTCAGGCCGCCCGGTCGTCCGGGACCGGCTCCCGCCCGCGGTCGATCAGGCGGCGGGCCTCGGGCCCCGGGACCGCACGGCTGAACAGGAAGCCCTGGACCTCGTCGTAGCCCTCCGCACGGAGCATCGCGAGCTGCTCGACGGTCTCCACCCCTTCGGCGGTGGTGGCGATGCCGAGGCTGGCGCCCAGGCTCGCCACCGCCCGCACGATCGCCGTGCAATGGGTGTTCTCGCCGACCTGGCTCACGAAGGAGCGGTCGAGCTTGATCTTGTCGAAGGGGAAGCTGCGCAGGTAGCCGAGGCTCGAATAGCCGGTGCCGAAATCGTCCATCGCGATCCGGATGCCCAGGGCCCGCAGCTCATGCAGGGTCGCGAGGTTGGCGGCGCTGTCGGCGAGCAGGACCGATTCGGTGATCTCCAGCTCGAGGCGCCGCGGGTCGAGGCCCGAGGTCGCGAGGGCGCCACGCACGGTCTCGACCAGGCTGCGGTTGCGGAACTGGATCGGGGAGAGGTTCACGGCGAGGCGGATCGCCTCCGGCCAGGTCGCCGCCTCCGCGAAGGCGGTCTGCATCACCCAGGCGCCGATCGGGACGATCAGGCCGGTCTCCTCGGCCAGCGGCACGAACTCGGCCGGCGAAACCGGGCCGTGGTCCGGATGGGACCAGCGCAGCAGCGCCTCGAAGGCCAGGATCCGGTCGGAACGGGCATCCATCAGCGGCTGGTAGACCAGCGAGAACTGGCCGCGGGCGAAGGCCTCGCGCAGCTCGTTCTCGCGCCGCCGCCGTGCCTGCACCCAGGCATCCATCTCCGGCTCGAAGCACCGGAAGGTGCCGCCGCCCTCGGCCTTCGCCCGGTACAGGGCGAGGTCGGCATTCTTCATCAGGGTTTCGGGATCGGTGCCGTCCCGCGGCAGGCAGGCGACCCCGATGCTGGTGCCGATATGGCAATCCTGGCCGTCCAGGCGGAAGGGCCGGCCGAGTTCGGCGATCACCCGGGCGATCAGCCCGTCGGCCAGGGCCGGGAGATCCATCCCCCCTACCAGGATGGCGAACTCGTCGCCGCCGAGCCGGGCCACGAGGTCGTCCTTGCGCAGGCAGCCGGCGATCCGCTCGGCCGCCTCGCGCAGGAGCGCGTCGCCGACCGGATGGCCCAGCGTGTCGTTGACGATCTTGAACTTGTCGAGGTCGAGGCAGAGCAGCACCGCCGCCTCCCCGTCCCGGGCGTGGCGGGAGATCGCCTCGGCGAGGCGGTCCCGGAACAGCACGCGGTTCGGCAGCCCGGTGAGCGCGTCGTGGTGCGCCATGTGGGCGATGCGGGCCTCGGCCCTCCGGCGTTCCGTCATGTCGATGGCGGCTTCGAGCACGGCCTGCCGCCCCTCGAACGGCATCGCCCGCTGGAACAGGGAGACCTCGATCGCCGAGCCGTCGGCGCGCCGGTGGAGGGCGCCGGTGGGCGGCAGGCCGAGCCCCGGCGCCGCGTCGGGGGGCATGGCGAGATCGGCCGGCGCCCGGCTCAGGAACTGCTCGCGGCTGTAGCCGTAATGGGCGACGGCCGCGTCGTTGACCGCCAGGAAGCGGTCGCGCGCGTCGGCCACGACCCACATCGGGACCGGGTTGTTCTCGAACAGGAGCCGGAACGAGGCCTCCCGGGCCTTGATGTCGCCGACATCCGTCATGGTGACCGAGAGGAGATCGCCGACGCAGCCCGCCTCGACCTTGAGGTAGAGCGTGCCGCCGTCGGACCGGGGACGGCTCAGCTCGAAGGCGGAGCGCCCGCCCCGCTCGACCATGGCGGCGAGGGTCGCGATCGTCCGCGCGGTGATCGCCCCCGGGAAGAGCTGGCCGATGCGCTGCCATTGCAGGACCGCGGCGGGACGCTCCAGGAGGCGCTCGGCGCCGCGGTTGAGGGCCACGATCTTGAAATCGACCGGGTGGCCCGCCGCGTCACGGATCGTGCTGAGGGCCAGGATCCCCTGGTCGGTGGCGGTGAACATCGCCTGGACGAGTTCGGTCCGGACGCTCGCCCCGTCGAACCCGATCAGCACGAACGGCTCGCCCCAGCGGTTGTCGAGGGGCACACCGACGAGGCGGGTCGAGGTCACGACGCCGGCATCCAGGCGATCGCACCGGCTGTAGGCGGGCTGGCCGGATCCGAGGGCGGCCGCGACCATCTCGCCGACGGGCTCGCGCAGCTCGATCGGGAGCGCGTCGACCGGGACGGTCTCGCTGGGACAGGGTTCCGCCGACGGGCCTTCCGACCCTTGCGCGAGCCAGGCGCCGAACTCCTGGCCCGCCCAGAGGATCCGGGCGGCCTGGCCGTTCCGGGTGGTCACCAGGGCGGCCCGGTCGGCGAGGCGGCCGAGGCTCCCGAGCACGACGGCCTCGTAGGACGGGATCGGTGCCCCCGGCGTCCGGCAATCCTGCCAGCGCCGAAGGATGTTGCGGCCCGTCTGTCCGTCGTCGTCGTGCGCGGTCACCGAGCCGCCCCAGTTGTTCACCGGGGGCCAGGAAGCTGGGACTTCGTTTAAGCCGGGTTCATGAGCCGACTTATAATCCCATGATACGTACTATTCCCCAGTTTGATCTCGATTTTCAGGCCGCCTCGAGCAACCGGCGGGCGATCACCTGGGCCTGGATCTCCGCGGCGCCCTCGAAGATCGAGAGGATGCGGGCGTCGCACAGGATCCGGCTCACCGGGTATTCCAGCGCGAAGCCGTTGCCGCCGTGGATCTGCAGGGCGTTGTCGGCCGCCGCCCAGGCGACGCGGGCGCCCAGCAGCTTCGCCATGCCGGCCTCCAGGTCGCAGCGCTTGCCGGCATCCTTCTCGCGGGCCGAGAAATAGGTGAGCTGGCGGGCGATGTTGATCTCCACCGCCATCATGGCGAGCTTGTCGGCGACCCGCGGGAAGTTGACCAGCGCCTTGCCGAACTGGACCCGCTCCTCGGCGTAGCGCAGGCCGACGTCGAGGGCCGACTGGGCGACGCCGATGGCCCGGGCCGCGGTCTGGATGCGGGCCGATTCGAAGGTCTGCATCAGCTGGGCGAAGCCCTTGCCCTCGACCTCGCCCAGCAGGTTGCCGGCGGGCACCTCGAATCCCTCGAAGGCGAGCTCGTACTCCTTCATGCCCCGGTAGCCGAGCACCTCGATCTCGCCGCCCGACAGGCCCTGGACCGGGAACGGCTCCGCGTCGGTGCCCCGGGGCTTCTCGGCGATCAGCATGGAGAGGCCCTTGTGGCCCTTCTCCTCGGGCTTGGTGCGGACGAGCACCGTCATGATGTCGGCGCGGACCGGGTGGGTGATCCAGGTCTTGTTGCCGGTGATCTTCCAGCTGTCGCCGTCCTTCACCGCCCGCGTGCGGAGCGAGGCGAGGTCGGAGCCGGTATTCGGCTCGGTGAAGACGGCCGTGGGCAGGATGTCGCCGCTGGCGATCTTGGGCAGGAAGCGCTGCTTCTGCTCCTCGGTGCCGCCGCACAGGATCAGCTCAGCGGCGATCTCCGAGCGGGTGCCGAGCGAGCCGACGCCGATATAGGCGCGCGACAGCTCCTCCGAGACCACGCACATGGCGGTCTTCGGCAGGCCCATGCCGCCGTATTCCTCCGGGATCGTCAGGCCGAAGACGCCGAGCTCGGCCATCTTGGTGACGATCTCCATCGGGATGTAGGCGTTCTTCAGGTGCCACTCGTGCGCCTGATCGACCACCTCGGCCTTGCCGAAGCGGCGCATCTCGGAGCGGATCGCCTCCATGTCCTCGTCGAGGCCCGAGGCGCCGACCGTGGCCGAGCCGCTGCCGTCGCGCATCCGCGCCACCAGGGCGGCGCGGTTCTCGGGGGTGTTCCCCTCGGCGATCAGGGTCTCGACGGCGTCGGTGCGGTACTGCGCCACCTCCTTGGCGGAGAGGCCGAGCGAGCCGGTGAGGCGGACCATCTCGCCCTGGCTCATCGGGATGCCGGAGAACAGCTGGTCGAGATACTCGCCGGCGCCGATCCGGACGAGGAGCGACTCGGTCTCGCCGAACCGGCCCTCGGCCTGGAGGCGCTCGGCGTAGCCGCCGAGTTCGGCGACCGCCTCCGCGTAGGTCGCGAGCCATGCGAGCCCATGGGCGGCATGCTGCTCGCCCTCGAGCTTGGCCGCGTCGATCCGCCCGTCCGTTCCGAGGATCCGCGTGCGGACCCGGCGGGTCGCCTCCGCGACGAGGGCCTTGACGCTCTCACCGGCGGCCCTGGCGAGGGTGGCGATATCCTGCGGCTCGGTCTGGATGGCGGGGGATGCGGACATGGTTTCCTGCTCGCGTGGCGTCTTCTTGGATCGGGTCTTTTAACCTGTCGCGGGCCGGAGCCGAAGCAGATTTCGTTTGGCTCGCCTTGAACTCAAGTTGAATGCCGGAGCTCACGGGCCGATGCGCAGCCCATGAAAGTCAAGGCCGGGCCGGTGCGGCGATACGCGTCGGTCCCGACACTGATGATCCGTCCGCCGCCCTGCCGAAAGCTGTTCGCCAGACCGTGCCCGGCTCAGCGCCTCTGCTCGCAGCGCGTCTTCACGTAGGCCCCGTCCTCGCCCTTGAAGCCTGTACTGGCTGCCAGCACCGGGCCCTGAACGAGGCATTCCTGGAGCGTGTGGGCCGGCCCGGTGACCACGTCGAGGGCGGTCTCGCGGGAGCAGTCCGGGGCCTGGACGGAGGCGGCGCAGATGAGCGCGACGACGATGATCTGGTTCATGGGGCCTCCCGTATGGGCCCGACTCTCGAGACGGCGGGCGGCGTCTACCGAAAGATGGGCCGCCGGAACTGGTTCCATCGGCCCGGACGCCCGTCCTCGCGAGCGGAGCATAGCGATGACGGAGCGGGTCACACCAGCGCGGTGAGATCCGCACCCGACTCGATTGCCTCCGGGCTGGGCACGCGTCCCTCGCCCAGCAGGTGCAGGAACGCCGTGAAGGCCGGGTTGCGGCCGATGCTGCAGGCGGCCACGGCCCGGTCTTGGCGGACATAATAGGCGATGAAGTCCAGCGCCGCCGGATCGCCCTGCAGGATGATCCGATCGAAATCCGGCGCGTAGCCGCCGTAATCCAGGCGCTTGTCGCCCTGGTTGCTCCAGAAGAACGGCGCGCCCGCGAAGGCGCCGCTGGCGCCCAGCATCGCCCGGGCGACGTGGGTGCCGTGCTGCTGCGCCAGACGCCAGTGCTCGATCCGGGCGGTGACGCCGCTGCCGCGCTCCGGGAAGGCCGCGATGTCGCCGGCGATCCAGACGTTGTCGGCGAGCTTCAGATCGGCGCCGACCGGGAGGCCGCCGGTCTCGTCCGGCTCCACCCCGGCGACGATCCCGGTCTCCGGCGCGGCGCCGGCGCCGATCAGCACGAGATCGGCCGGCAGCCGCGTGCCGTCCGCGGTCTCGACGGCCTCGACGGAGCCGGTGCCGGCGATCCGCGCGACCTTGCCGGTCACGAAGGTCACGCCGTTGCCGGCGTGGTAGCGCTTCAGCGCCGCGCCCACGGCCTCGCCGAAGCGCTTGGCGAAGGGGATCTCCTCCCGCGCCAGCACCGTCACCGACAGGCCGCGCTTGGTCAGGAAGGCCGCGGCCTCCAGGCCGATGAAACCCGCGCCGATCACCACCACGCGCTTGGCCTGCTCCGCCGCGGCGCTGAGCCGCACCGCATCGTCGAGGCTGCGGAGCGTCATCACGCCGTCGAGATCGCGGCCGTCGAAGTCTGGCACCACCGCGCGGCTGCCGGTGGCGATCAGCAGCGCGTCGCCGGTGAGCACCCGGCTGTCCGCCAGGGTGACGCTGAGGCGCGCCGGATCGATCCGGACCGCCTCGGCCTCGATCCGCTCGACCTGGTGGGCGGCGGAGAAATCCGGCTCCAGCAGGGTCTTCTCCGCCGGGGTGGGCTTGGCCAGGAACTGCTTGGACAGCTTGGTCCGGTCGTAGGGCGGGTGCCCCTCGCGGCCGACCATCGTGATCGCGCCCGCAAAACCCTCGCGCCGGAGCGTGGTGATGCAGGCGGCCGCCGCCGCCCCGGTGCCGACGATCAGGACCTGTCCGAGGGGCGTCCGGGCGTGCCGGGCCGGAGCGGGCTCGGGGGTCAGCGTCGCCACCGCCTCGCCGCCCTCGATCCGGACGGGATAGCGGGTCAGCGCGTCCAGCGCCGGCGGCTCCTCCAGGCTGCCGTCGGCGAGGGCGAAGGCCGCCTTGTGCCAGGGGCAGTAGAGCCGGCCGCCGCAGATCTCGCCCTTGGCGAGCGGCGCCCCGAGATGCGGGCACTTGGCCTGGAAGGCGCGCACGCCGTCGGCGTCGCGCACGAACAGCACCGCGTCGTCGCCCGCCTTGCCCTCGGCCTTGCCGCCGAGCGGGATCGCGTCGAGGGCGAGGCGGATCTCGCGGGGCTTGCCCGAATCCAGGTGTTCTTGGTCCATCCTCGCCTCGCCCGGTGCCGGCCCGTGCGCACCAAACCGCGAAGCCCCGAAGGGTTTCCGCGCCTTCCGTCGCAGGCCCGGCGCCTCAGCCCCGGCTCGCCACCGCCACGCCGAGGGCGGCGAGCGCCATGCCGGCGCCCTGCAGCGGGGTCAGCACCTCGCCGAACAGCAGGTAGCCGAGCACGGCCGCGACCGGGGGCACCAGGAAGAACAGGGCGGCGACGCCCGCCACTGCCCCCCGCCGGATCAGCACCAGCAGCAGCAGGATCCCCGCGACCGAGTTGACCAGGACCGCCCAGCCGAGGCCGAACCACAGGGCGGGGGCGGGGTCGAACGCGGTGCTGCCGAAGGCCAGCGCCAGCGGGATGGCGCAGGCCATGCCGCCGACGAACTGGAGGGTCGCGCCGGCCAGCAGATCGACCCGGCCGCCGGTGCGCTTCTGCCAGAGCGTGCCGAGGGTCAGCGCCAGCACCGCCAGGAGGCTGACGGCGAGCGCCAGCGGCGGGATCCCGGACGGGTCCGTGGCCCCGAGCTTCGGGGCGAGCACGAGGCCCGTGCCGACAAAGCCCATCATTATGCCCAGGGCCCGCCGCCCGCTGACGCGCTCGCCCAGCAGCGGCTGCGCCAGGAGTGCGGTGAGCAGCGGCTGGAGGCTGCCGACGAGGGCGGCGATGCCGGCCGGCAGCCCGTGGCTCACCGCCCAGAAGACCCCCGACAGGTAGACCCCCTGCATCAGGAAGCCCGCGATGACGGGGTCGCGCCAGCCCGCCCGGTCCCCGGGCCAGCGCACCCGGGAGGCCGTGGCGATCAGCGCCAGCACCAGGGCGACGGCCGTGAAGCGGATTGCCGTGAAGGCCAGCGGATCCACGTGCGGCACCACCGCCCGGGCGGAGATGAAACCCGTGGCCCAGATCGGGATGAACAGCGCCGGAAGGGCGCCGGCCGCGAGCGGCGACGGGCGTGACAGCGTAGGCATGTCCGCCGGACGGAGCATGCCGGCGCGCCGGGCGCAACGGTGATCGCGTCCGCCCGCCGGAGCGCGGCGGCCACCGGGGGCCGGCGTGGCGCGGACGCGTCACCGGGCGGCGATCGGGACCGGATCCGGCCGGCGGCGTTGACGCGCGGGTGCCGGCACCGTTCATCGGCGGGCCTCTCCCCGGGGAGGATCACGAGATCGAGGATCGTTGGACACCCGTGAAACCTCTCCGCAGCGGATTGCAGATCATGGGCGTCGCCGCGCAGCGCTTCGTCTCCCATGACGGCTGGGCGATCGCGAGCCACATCGCGCTCTCGAGCCTGACCTCGCTGTTCCCGTTCCTGATCCTGCTGGCGGCGCTGGCCGGCCTGTTCGGCACGCAGTCGCTCGCCGACGAGGCCGGGGTGCTGATCTTCGACGCCTGGCCCCGGGAGATCGCCAAGCCGATCGTCGGCGAGGTCCACCGGGTGCTCACCGAGCAGCGCAGCGGCGTGCTGACGCTCGGCGCACTGTTCGCCCTGTACTTCTCCTCCTCGGGGGTCGAGAGCCTGCGGGTCGGGCTGAACCGGGCCTACGGGCTGCGCGAGAGCCGGCCCTGGTGGCTGACCCGCCTCGAATCGATCGGCTACGTGATCTGCGGGGCGTTCGCGATGCTGGCCTTCGCGCTGCTCGTGGTGCTGGGGCCGCTGATCTGGCGCAACGTCGTCCTGGTGGCGCCGGGGCTGGAGCCCCTGAGCCTCACCGTGGCGATCGGGCGGATCGCCGTGACGGCCCTGCTGCTGACCGTCGTCCTGGTCATCGCCCACAAGTTCGTCGCGGCCGGACGGCGCTCGATCCTGTCGGTGCTGCCGGGGATCGGGGTGACGCTGGTCCTGTGGTTCTTCGCCGGCCTCGGCTTCGGCTACTACCTCGACCGGTTCTCCAACGCCTACGCGTCGACCTATGGGGGTCTGGCCACCGCGATGGTGTTCCTGGTGTTCCTCTACTGGCTCGCCGCCATGTTCCTGTTCGGCGGCGAGATCAACGGCACGGTGATCGCCGCCCGCCGCAGCCGCCTGCAGGCGAAGATGCTGGCCCGCCGGGCCGAGAGGGAGGGACGATGGACCGGATCGAGCACCTGACGATCCGCGCGAACGGCGCCGATCTGCATGTGGCGCGCTGCGGCACGGGCACGCCGCTGCTGCTGCTCCACGGCTGGCCGGAATTCTGGCTGACCTGGGAGCCCGTGATGGCGCGCCTGGCCGCCCGCCACACCCTGATCGCCCCGGATCTGCGCGGCTTCGGCGACAGCGACAAGCCCGCGGGCGCCTTCGGCCCGCCGGAGCAGGCCGCCGACATGGTGGCGCTCCTCGACGCCCTCGGGATCGACCGCGCCGGCATCGTCGGCCACGATGTCGGCGGAGCGGTGATCCAGGCCCTCGCCCGGTCTCACCCGGAGCGGTGCGCCGGCCTGTTCCTGTTCGACTTCGTCTATCCGGGGATCGGCCCCCGGCTCGGGGCGCCGGACCGCCTCACCGAGATCTGGTACCAGTCCTTCAACCAGATGGACCTGGCGGTGACGCTGGTGGGCGCCAGCCGGGAGAGCTGCGCCGCCTATATCGGCCACTTCCTGCGCCACTGGTCGCACCGGACGGACGCGTTCGACCCGGTGCTGGACGCCTTCGTGGACAATTTCCTGAAGCCCGGAAACCTCGCGGGCGGCTTCGCGCATTACCGGGCCGCCCATGCCGGGCGGATCGCGATGCTCAAGGGCGAGGCCCCGGCCCTGCCGCCGATCGGCGTGCCGACCTGCGTGCGCTGGGCCGAGCACGACCCGATCTTTCCCTTCGCCTGGACCGACCGCCTGGGCGAGACCTTCTCGGATCTCGATCTGGCGCTGTTCCCGGGGGTTGGGCACTTCCCCCACCGGGAGGATCCCGACCGGGCCGCCGCGGAGATCGCGGGGTTCTTCGCGCGGATCGGGTGGGCGTGAGGGCATCCCCTCCCCGCACGGGGAGGCGGACGGCGTGCGCGCAGCGGCGCCCGGGCAGCCTCACGCGGCCAGCGCCAGCCCCTCGTCCTCCTCCGCCTCCGCCGCCATGAACTGGGCCCGGGCGAGCTCGGCGAAGCGCCCATTCTGCCCCACCAGCTGGTCGAAGGTGCCGGCCTCGACGATCCGGCCCTCGTGGAACACCAGGATGCGGTCGGCGTCGCGGATCGTCGCGAGGCGGTGGGCGATCACGAAGGTGGTGCGGCCCTCCATCACGGTCTCCAGGGCGCCCTGGAGCTTGCGCTCGGTGGCCGCGTCCAGCGCCGAGGTCGCCTCGTCGAGGATCAGGATCGGCGGGTTCTTCAGGAGCGCCCGGGCGATCGAGAGCCGCTGGCGCTCGCCCCCCGAGAGCGACCGGCCGCGCTCGCCGATCACCGTGTCGAGCCCGGCGGGCTGGCGCGCCATGAAGGCGCTGGCCTGGGCCCGCTCCAGGGCGTCGAGCATCTCTTCATCCGTGGCGTCGGGGCAGCCGACCTGCAGGTTCTCGCGGATCGAGCGGGCGAACAGCATCGGCTCCTGGAACACCACGCCGATGTTGTGGCGGAGGGACGACAGGCCGACGTCGCGGATATCCATCCCGTCGATGCGGATCGCGCCGGCGGCCGGGTCGAAGCTGCGGTGCAGGAGGCCGAGCGTCGTCGACTTGCCCGATCCGGTGGTGCCCACCAGCGCGATCGTCTCGCCGGGCTTCGCCGAGAACGAGACGCCGTCGAGCGCCTGACGCCGGCCATCGTACGAGAAGGCGACGTCCTCGAAGGTGACCTCGCCGGCAAAGCGCGCCACCTGCCGGGCCTGCGGCCGGTCGGCCACCGCCGGGACGGTGTCGTAGATCTCGAAGAACTCGGCGATCTTGGGCGCCTGCTGGAACAGGCCGTTGACGAAGCCGACCACGTGGTCGAGGCGCGCCACGAAGGCGGTGGCGAGGCTCATGAAGGCCACGACCTCGCCCACCGTGGTGGTGCCGGCCTGATAGAGCCAGATGCCGGTGACGAAGATCGCCGTCATGGTGATGGTCGCCGAGGCGCGGGTCGCCACGTTGGCGAGCGCCCACCAGGACAGGACCGGGATCTGCGCGGCGAGCAGGTTGGTGATGATGCCGCGCATCGCGTCCTTCTCGGCCTTGGCGCGGGTGAAGGACTGGATCACCGCGACGTTGCCGAGCGCGTCCGAGGCGTGGGCGGCCAGACCCGAGTTGAACTCCTCGACCTGCCCCTGGAGCGCCTCGGTCCGGCGCATCACGAAGGTGGTGAGCGCCGTGAAGGCCAGCACCAGCACCACCAGGATCGAGCCGAGCTGCCAGTTGATCAGCAGGGTCATCGGCAGGAGCACGCCGAGCGAGACCAGGGCGACGAGGTGGTCGCGGAAGAAGCCGAGCCACAGCCACGCCATGCCGTTGGTGCCCTCCAGCATCGCCTTGAGCACCCGGCCGGAATGGTTGGCCGAGTGGAAGGCGAGCGGCAGGTCGAGGACGTGCTCGAAGTAGCTCGCCATCGACGACAGCCGGTTGCGGTGGGCGAGCCGGTCGGCGTGGAGCGCGATGAACACGCCCGCCGCGATGGTGAAGAAGCCGAACGCCACCCAGGCGGCCAGCAGCGGCAGCATGGTGCCCACGGCGTCGCCGCCGCGCTTGAGATGGGTCAGCTGGTCGATGATCCGGCCCATCAGCAGGGGCTCGGCGAAGGCCGCGATCGCCAGGACGACGTTGGTTGCGGCCAAGCCTATGGCCAGCCGACGCTCCGCCTTCAGGAAACCCAGGACCCGCCCGTACAGACGAACCATCGTACCGCTCCGCCACCCCTGGCGCGGCCCGTGTGACCCGGGTCTCACGCCGTCTCTGACGGGTTCGCACGGCCGGCTTCAGCGCCGAATCCGGGTCAAACCCCTCTTGGGAAACGGGTATGCCAGCGCCCGCCTGAACGGGCGATGACGGACTGATACAGGTTCGAAACAGTCGCCTTTACGGTCCGTTCAGCCCGATGCCCTAGGCTCGGCGCGGGCCGCCTGCGTCGCGGATGCGAGCGCGGTGCAGCTCTGTCCGGAAAGCCCGTCGGGTCATCGTCCCATGGATCTCGCAACCGGTGTCGGACTGCTGGGCGGCGTCGGCGTGGTGTTCACGCTGATCATGATCGATGGCGGCAACTTCGCCGCCTATTTCGACAAGCATGCGGTCATCGTCATCTTCGGCGGATCGGTCATGGCGACGATCATCCGCTTCCCCTTCGCCACCATCGCCCACGGCCTGCCGATGGGCCTGCGCTACGCCTTCACCATGCGCGCGGTGAGGCCGCACGACCTCATCGAGGAGATCACCACGATCGCCGAGGTGGTCCGCAAGAGCGGGCCCATGGCCCTGGAGAACGTAGAGATCTCCGACCCCTTCCTGGCGCAGGGGGCCCGCTACGTCGCCGACGGCTACGACCGCGAGTTCATCCGCGACACGATGGAGCGCGACCGCGACAACTTCCTCATGCACCTCGACGAAGGCTCGAAGATCTACCGCGCCTTCGGCGACTGCGCCCCGGCCTGGGGCATGATCGGCACGATCCTCGGCATGGTGACGATGTTCGCCAACATGTCCGATCCCTCGAAGCTCGGCCCCGCCATGGCGACCGCGCTTCTGGCCACGCTCTACGGCGCGCTCATCGCCAACCTCGTGGCCCTGCCGATCGCCGACAAGCTGCACGTGAAGCTGGAAGAGGAGGACGTCTCCCGCTCGCTCATCATCGACGGCATCCTGATGATCCGCGACCAGAGGAGCCCGACCCTCGTCCGCGAGATGCTCGTCGCCTACCTGCCGCACCACCACCGTGGGTCGTTCGAGGAGGCGGCCGCGTGACCGCCCGGACAGCCCCGGCGGAGCGCCCGCGGATGGCATGACATGGCCAGGAAGAAGCGCGGCGGCGCGCATGGCGGCCACGGCTGGTTCGTCACCTTCGCCGACCTGATGGCGCTGCTGATGAGCTTCTTCGTGATGATCGCCGCGTATTCGACGCAGGACCAGAAGAAGATGCAGATGGTGGCGGGCTCCATGCGCGACGCCTTCGGCGTGAACACGGAGTCCAAGTTCGCCGGCATCATCGAGACCGACGGCCTGCCGGCCGCCGACCACGTGAAGCACCTGCGCGATATCCCTCCCGAGCAGGCCACCGACCGGACCACGCCGCCGCGGCTCGACAAGAGCAGCGAATTCGGCCTGACCGACACCGGCAAGCCGGAGAATTTCGGCCTCGCGGCCGCCTCCCTGCGGCAGGCCCTGCAGAGCCTGCCGGACTTCGCCGAAGTGTCGAAGAACGTCGTGATCGCCCGGACCGAGCAGGGGCTCGACGTGTCGATCGTCGACCAGGACGGGCGCTCGATGTTCCCGGAAGGCTCGACCCGGCCCAACGACCGCACCCGGCGCCTGCTGGAGAAGCTCGGCCCGGCCCTGCGCCAGATGCCGAACCGGATCGCCGTCACGGGCCACACCGCCACGGACCGCCCCGGCCGGCGTCCCGCCGCGCCCCCGTGGGACTTGTCGGCGGGCCGCGCGGTCAGCGTCCGGGAGATCCTGGCCGGCGCCGGCGTTCCGGACGACCGGTTCGCCACGGTCGCCGGCAAGGCCGACACCGAGCCGATGTTCCGCGACAACCCCTACATGCCCGCCAACCGGCGCGTGACGGTGACGCTGCTCAAGGAGGCCCCGCCGGTCCCGAACGTGAAGGGATTGCCGTGAGGACGCCGCGGCGCCGGGCCCGCCGGTCAACCGCTTCTATCGGGCGGTGAGCAGAGCCCAGTAGACCTTGTACTTCGAGCCCGGGGCGTAGGCGGTGGCGATTCCCATCCGGGTCGCTTCGGGCGCCAGCATGGTGGCGTCGTGGGGCGGGCTCTCGCGCCAGCCGGAGAAGGCTTCGGCCAGGGTGTGGTAGCCGGCCGAGAGGTTGGCGTTCACGTTGGCGTAGCCGAGCCGTTCCACGGCGGCCTTGACGGTCTGCGCCCGGCTCGGCCGGTCGGCCAGGGCCATCGCGGCCGCCTCGGCCTCGGCCAGGCGCTGCAATTCGGGATCGACCGTCAGGGGCGGCGCGCCGCGGTTGCGGCGGTAGGACGAGATCATGTCGCGGGCCGCCGCGACGTCGATCTGCGCGCTGTTGCTGGCGAGGGGCAGGTAGATGCTCGGCAACGCCGCGGTGCTCGGCGCCTGGGTGGCGCAGCCGCCGAGCAGGGCTGCCGCGGTCAGCGCCGCCGAGCCCGTCGCGTGACTCAGCATCCTGCCCGTGATCCGGCCGAGCCCGCGCCCCGCATGCCGACCGTCCCGATCGCGTCTCGTCACGACTTACCCATCCCTGCGACGGTCGAGCCGCCCCGGCGGCATATAGGCGCTGCCGGGCCGTCGCGCATCGGACGATTAGGGCTTCCTCAAAGACCTGTCGTCTAAACGTGCACCGACCTCACGACCGAGCGTTCCCTGACCATGCTGGAGACGCCCCGCGATCGCGCCGTCGATGGGCCTGCCGGCCCGTCGGCCCAGGCCGAATCGGCCACCGATCCCGACGCCGCGGCGACGCTCGCGTTGCAGCAGGCGATCATCCGTGCGCAGGCCGGCCTGCTGGCGCGTCAGGAGCGTTCCCTGGCCGCCGCCGGGACATGGCTGTGGTCGTGCCGCCTGGATGACGGCGCCCTCGATTGGTCCGGGGGAGTCCACGATCTGTTCGGCATCCCCCGGGGCGCGGCGCTGCACCGCCCGCGGATCCTGGAATTCTACGAGCCGGCCTCGCGGCGGCTGCTGGAGTCGATCCGCCGCCGGGCCATCGCCGGGCACGCGAGCTTCCGGCTCGATGCCGAGATCCGCACCGCCTGCGGCCGGCCGCGTTGGATCCGGATCCGCGCGGCGGTCGAGACCGAGGGCGGACGGCCAGCCCGGCTCTTCGGAACCAAGCAGGACGTCACCGAGGAGATCGCCCGGCTGGCCGAGCTGAGCCGGCGCGCCGACCGCGACCCTCTCACCGGACTGGCGAACCGCCACGCCTTCGAGGCGCAGTTCGACGCCGGATCGTCCGGCGCCGGACCGGATCCCCTCGGTGCCCTGATCCTCATCGACCTCGACGGGTTCAAGCCGGTCAACGACCTCCATGGCCATATCGCCGGTGACCAGTGCATCCGGCGCTCCGCCGCGCGGCTCGCCGCCATCTGCCGGGACGCGGCCCTCGTGGCGCGCATCGGCGGCGACGAATTCGCCGTGCTCCTGCGGGCGCCCGTGGATCTCCGCGCGCTGGCGGAGTGCGGCCGGCGCATCGTCGCCGCCCTGAGCCGGCCGATTCCGTATCGCGGACAGATGGTGCGGATCGGCGCCTCCGTGGGCATCGCCCTGGAGGTCAAGACCGGCATCGCGACGGGCGGCAGCCGGACCCGGCTGTTCGAGCGGGCGGATGCGGCGCTCTACGCCGCCAAGGATGCGGGCGGGAACGCCGTCCGCATCGCCGTCGGGAGCGGCTAGTCAGCCGCCTGCGCTCCGCAGGCTGCGGTCGCGCGGAACCCGGGCCGAGTCGCCCCCCTCCGGGACATCCGTCGGCTGGATGAAGCGGCTGGCGATCTCGCCCATGGCGCTCTGCATCGTGTCGAGGCCCTGCACGGTGACGATGCTGGAGCCGGGCCCGAGCGGCGGGATGAAGCCCGCCTCCGAGAGGGTCGAGAACACGGAGAAGTTCAGGTCGGTCACCACCTTCTGGCCGAGGCTCACGTCCACGATCCAGACGAGCAGCTCGAATTCCAGGAAGGGATCGCCGATCTTCTTGAACACCACCCGGGGCGCGGGCTCCTTCAGGACGTCGGAATGGCCCTGCGCGCAGGCCGCGATCATCTCGGCCGCACGGACCGGGTCCTGGTTGCGCAGGACGCTGACCGTGATGCTGACGCGACCCGTCCGGTCGCCCCGCACCCGGTTCTTCACCACCCCGGAGATCAGGTTCGAGTTCGGCACGATCACGGCCGAGCGGTCGAAGGTCTGGATCTCGGTGGAGCGGACCGAGATCCGCTTCACGATGCCCTCCTGATCGCCGATCACCACCTGGTCGCCGACCCGGATCGGGCGCTCCCACAGGAGCAGCAGCCCGGAGACGAAGTTGTTGACGATCGATTGCAGGCCGAAACCGATACCCACCGACAGGGCGCCGGCCACGATGGTGAGCTTCTCCAGGCTCAGGCCCAGATACGAGAAGGCGAGCGCCAGCGCGATCAGGAAGCCGCAATAGCCCGCCACCGTGGTGATCGAGTTGCGCAGGCCCGCATCGAGGTCCGTGGCCGGCAGGTAGGTGTTCTCCAGCCAGCGCTGCACGCCGCGGGTGATGAACACGCCGACCACCAGGATGCCGATCCCGAAGGCGATGCTGGAGAGCGAGATCGTGACGTCGCCGACCTTGAAGCCGAAGAAGGCCTGCCGGACCGAGGAGACGATGTCGGTGGAATCCAGGCCCCAGGGCGCCAGCACGAGGATCGCGGCCGCGAGGAACAGGACGAGACGGGCGGCGCCGGTCGCCAGGACAGAGATCTGGTTCAGCGAGCGCTTGCGCAGGCCCGTATTGGCCTGGAGCGTGGTGGCGAGCCGGGTCTCGTCGCTGAGCGCGCGGCCGACGAAGATGTCGACGCTCTGGACCAGCAGGTAAAGCAGGACCAGGACGCTGGCGTCCCAGATCAGCTGGTCGATCAGGAACGCCGCGAAGGCGACGTAGCCGACCAGCGCGCCGAGCCCGATCAGCGCCACCGCGGCCCAGCCGAGCAGCCGCGCCGGCCCGCCGATGCCCGTGGTGGTCTTGGTCGGCACGTAGGGGCCGAAGCAGGCTTCCTCCTCCTGCTCGGTATCGGCGAAGCGGTGGAGGCCGACGGCCAGGATCAGGGCCGTGGCGACCGCCCCGATGCCCCGCGTGGCGATGGAGATCGGCAGGGCCGCCGAGATCCCGGAATTCAGGGCCTCCACGGACTTCACCACGGTGATCACCGTGGCGATGCCGACCGCGAGCCGGGTCAGGCGCGTGGCCGCCGCGTCGCTCACCGGGGCCGGCCGCCACGCCGGCTTCTCGGGGCTGAGCAGCCCGTCGCAGAGGGCCTCCACGAAGGCGATGAAGGCGAGCCCCCCGAGGATCGCGGCGGCCACCGGCAGGAGCCGGGACGGCAGCAGGTTGGTGGCGTCCAGCGCGTAGTAGACCGCGTAGGACCCGGCCACCGCCGGTACCGTGCCGAGCAGGATCACCCGCCAGGCGGCGAGCATCACGGCGCGCCGCGACGGATCGGTCCGGGCGGCGTCCCGGCGGGCGCCCTTGGGGGCGATGTTGCGCCGGCCGAAATACAGCGCCACCGAGATCCCGAAGGCGAGCCCCAGGAACAGCAGATTGGTGAGGCTGCCGTTGCGCGAGAACAGCAGCCCGATATCCGAGACGGCGCTCTGCAGGGCGCGCGTGTCCCGGGGCACGTCGCCCATCACCTTGGTCCAGAGGCCGGGGCCGACCAGGGGCTGGGAGCGCTGGAGCAGGTCGCGGGTGAAGGATTCGCGGCGGCGGTTCGAGACCCGGTCGACGATCTGATCGCCCTGCACCACCAGGGCGCGGGCGAGGCGCTGGGTCTCGTCGATGCGGGTGACGGCGGCCTCGCGCTCGCCGCGCTCGGCGGCGACATCGGCGCTCTCCTGGGTGTCCTTCGGCTTCGGACCGAGCTGGGCGAGGCGCTCGCGCGCGGCCTCCAGCGGCGCGTCGAGCCGGGTGACCAGGGTGCGGATCTCGTCGGTGACTGTGACGGCGCTGTCGCGGATGGCCGTGAGGTCGGCCACCGTCAGGTCCGTATGCCCGAGCTGCTTCTCGCGGGCGTCGAGCTCGGCCTTGGCGGCGTCGAGCTTGGCCCGGACCTTCTTGAACTGCTCGGGGATCTCGGCCTTGGCGGCCGGCGGGGCTGCGGGCTTCGCGTCGGACGGCTTCGCGCCGGTCGCCTGCGCGTCGGGCGCCTTCGTTTCGGGCGCCTTCGTGTCCGGCGCCTTGCCGTCCGCGGGCTTGGCCTCGGGCGCGGGCTTGCCGTCCGCGGGCTTGTGATCCGCGGGCTTGGCGGCGGGCGCCGGATCCTGGGCGAAGGCCGGCAGGGTCAGGGCCGCCGGGGTTGCGAACACCAGCACGGCGAACAGAACGAGCAGGCGGGACAGGCGCGACGCGCCCTCCGGCTTCCGGATCCGCGCTGGGATATGATGCATGAGCAACCTCTCGTCGGGCGCACGGCGGCCGGCCGGGGTCCGGCATCGGCGAATCGGCGGCGATCGGGGACCGGGCGGGCCTCCTGGCGGCCGGGCGCTCTGGGCGAGCAATAGGGCGAAAGCGTGCCCCTGCCCACCCCGGCGCCGGATCCGGGGCCGGACGGCCGCTGTGGGTGCGTCCCCGCGGCCCATCCGGAAAAGCTTCACAAGGGTGTCACGCTGGGATTAGATGAACACCTGATGGACAGGGCCTTTTCGTCGCTACGCGAAAGGGCGCGGCCGGTGGCGATGCCGGCCCGGCCCGGCCGCGTTCCGGATGCTACCGCATCGACCGGCGCCCCCGCGCGCCGGCCCGCCGCCCTGTTGTTCCCTCCGCCTCTCCCGTCAAGCCGTCGCTCCGCGCGCCGGCTCGTCCTGCATCGGCCGCGGGCCGGTTCGGACGGGCCGGCGGGGCGGCGGCCTGGTCCCGCGCGTTCTCCGCGCCAGAGCTAGTCCGAAGAGTCGCGCCGATGATGGATCTCCAAACCCTCGTCCTCAACGCGGATTATCGGCCGCTCTCGTACAATCCGCTCTCCCTCTGGTCGTGGAAGGACGCCTTCACGGCCCTGTTCCTCGACCGCGTCACCCTGGTGGCGAGCTACGATGTCGAGGCACGGTCGCCCTCGCGCTCCCTGCGGGTCCCGAGCGTGGTGGCGCTGAAGAACTACGTGGCGCTGGCCCGCAGCCCGGCCTTCACCCGCTACAACATCTACCTGCGCGACGGGTTCAGCTGCCAGTATTGCGGCCTGCGGCTGCCCTCGGGGGGCCTGACCTTCGACCACGTGGTGCCGCGCTCCCGGGGCGGGCTGTCGAGCTGGGAGAACGTCGTGGCGGCCTGCTCGCCCTGCAACCTGCGGAAGGCCAACCGCACGCCGGCCGAGGCGGACATGCCGCTGATGACCGAACCCCGGCGGCCGACGCGCTACGAGCTGCACCACCGGCAGCCCGAGTTCGACCACCGCCAGTACCATCACACCTGGCTCGATTACCTGTACTGGGACAGCGAGCTGGAGAACTGAGCGCGGCCCGCGGCCCTTACCAGACGAGCTCGCGGCGGGGCGGCTCGTTGTACATCGGGACGTTGGGGTTGCGCGGCAGGTAGTCCCGTATCAGCACCGGCGGCGGGACGGCCGGCACCGGCCGGACCCGCACGACGCGGCGGACCACGCGCGGTTCGGCCCGTTCTCCCGACCATGCCGGCGAGGATGCGAGAGCAAGAGCGACGCCGGTGAGGAGCAGGCGCCCGGCCCGCAAGCGGAACAAGGCGCGCATCAGAATTTCAGGGCCGCGCCGGCGCGAACGGTATTCAAGTTGACCTTGTGGCCATCGAAATCACTGAACAGCACATATTGATATTCAGCACGCAGGAGTATGTTCGGTGTAATCGCATACTCGATGCCAGCCCCTGCCGCGACACCGCCGACCACCTTGGTTTTCGACTGAGACTGGATCGACGTGTAGGGCGTGCCGTTGTAGGGCGCCGTGGAACTGAAACTCGTGTAGCCGAAGCTGTTCACATAGGTCGGTGTTCCGGCCAGATTCGCATTGTAGGCGTTCAGGTTGAACCCATAGTTCTGATAGGTCGTCGTATCGGCAATCCGCGCCCGTCCGATGGCCACGCCGCCGGTCACATAGGGGAGGAAGTTGCCCAGCGCGTATCCGACTCGCGCGCGGAGCGTGCCGTAATCTTCGACTCGGGTTGCCGTCGATCCGGAGAGATTCACCGCTTGATAGAAGCCTGCTGCGGTGGTCTGGCTGCGCGCAAGCCCATCGCTCGATACGCCCATCCGGTCGAAATAGGTGTAATCGGCCTCGACGCCGAAAACGAACTGGTCGAACTGAGCATTGTAGCCGGTGAAGGCACCGAAGCTCCCGGAGCCCACCCGCGTCGACAGCGGATTGAGCAGCGTCGAAGCGCGAAAATCGGATTCGCCGGTCGTGTCGTGCGAGTCGCGGTAGATCAGCGGCTGCAACGCGCCCCGACTGCCGAGGCCCGCCGACGTGTATCCGCCATGGACGCCCAGATACACGCCGCTCCAGTCGACCACCGGAGCCGGGACCGGATCGTAATCGGCGCCGCGCAGGTAATCGTAGTCCAGATCGGCGGCGCGGGCGGTGTTCACGCCGCAGAGACCGAGAACCGCCAGCAGCGGAAAGGTGACGGTACGCATCGGGATCGTCCTGGGACAGCAAGAGACGGCAGCGGATCGAGCCTCACCCCGGTGATACGTCGGTAACCTTAATTCTCCGTTGCTGAACACGATGACGGATTTCCAATCCGGAGATCGCAATCCCGGCGTGACGCGTCGGGTATTGGGGGCGTTCAGGCCCGGATCGACCGGAACGGGGCGTGGAAACGCGAAACGGCGCGGAGAGCCTCCGCGCCGTTTCGCCTGTCGGTGGGATCGGGACCGAGGCCCGATCAGTACTTGCGCACCAGCGGGCCGGGGATCGGCTCCGGCATCAGCGGCGGCAGCGGGGCCGCCACGAGGCCGCCGAGGTAGTAGCGCAGGCCGATCTTCACATCGTGCGCCTCGATGTCCTTCACCTTGATCGCCTGCAGGCTGCCGGTGCAGCACGGCACGAAGCCCGGTCCCGTCTCGGCCTTGCCGAGGTTCAGGTAGCGGTAGGCCAGTTCGATCTTCAGCGCGTCGGTCACGTTGTAGGCGAGACCGGCATGGAGCGCCCAGGCGAAGCTGCCGGTCGTCTTGTCCTTGTAGAACTTGCTGCCGCTGTTGGTGTTGTACACCGCGTTGCCGTTCGGGTCGTAGACCGGGGCGTACGGGATGCAGCCGCAGCCGGCATTGGTGTAATCGTAGGCGTAGGTCGGGCTCGTGAATTGCTGGTTCGTCGAGTAGCTCGAGACGTGGTTGAAGGCGTAGCCGACGCCGCCGCCGATGAACGGCGTGATGCCGTACCACGTGCCGAGGTCGAAATAGGCGTTGGCGAGCACCACCGCGGAATCGAAATTTCCGCTCGACTTGTTCACGCCGTACGACCCGAGCCCGTTGTCGAAATCGGGACCCTTGTAATACTCGCTGCCGCGCAGGCCGGTCGAGTAGCGGTACTCGCCGGTGATGTCGCCGCGCAGGAACGGGGTGAACTGGTAGCCGACGCCGACGCCGGCAAAGCCGCCGCCGCCGATCGTGTTGCCGAAGGCGCGGTTGGCGTCCGGATAGCCGGTGTAGTCGTAGGCGTCGCTGTAGCGCGGACGGGTGTAGATGCTCGCGCCCACGTCGCCGCGCAGGTACCAGCCGCCGCCGACCTCGATCGGCGGGGGCGGGGGCGGAGGCGGCGGCGGAAGCAGCAGATCCGCGGCCGCGGCGAGGCAGGGCGCGCCGACGCTCGCCGCGAGCGTCAGGCTACGCACCAAAGCGTTCAGCTTGGAGCGGGCCATGGAGATTCCTTCACTGGACTCGTGAGCCGGACGCGCGGCGCGCGGTCCCGGGGTACGCAGCGAAGGATGGAAGCAACGTCTTAAATCCGGCTTAACGTTAAATGTTAGGCTTGCGCATCCGTTGCCGGCCTGTCGAAACCGTTATCCGGACGCGACTTGCTTGCCTCTGCCGCCGGGGATCCCCAGGTTGGTCCGGTTCATCTGTCTTGGATGGGACCCATGCGCCCCCCGACCATAGCCGCCCGGCTGCCCGGGCTCCGCACCGGCTGACATCCCCATGGGTCCCGAGGACGTACGCATCCTGGCCCCGATGTTGCCCGAGACGGTGACGGGCGCGCACAGCGGCAACCCGGATTTCCGGGTCGGCGGCCGGGTCTTCGCGACCCTCTGGGTCGAGGAGGCCCGGGTAGTGCTGCGCCTCGCGCCCGCGGATCAGGCCGCCCTGTGCGCGGCCGAGCCCGATCTGTTCACGCCCCTGGACGGCGCCTGGGGACGCCGGGGCTGGACCAATCTCGACCTCGATCTCTGCGACGAGGAGACCCTGCGGACGGCGCTGCTGGGGGCGTGGCGCGTGACCGCGCCGCCCGATCTGCGCGCCGCCTACGCGGCGGCCTGACCGGTCAGGCCGCGGCGCGGGTCACGGCGTCGACCACCTCGTCGACCACCGCGTTGACGAGGCCGCGGTCGTCGCCCTCGGCCATGACGCGGATCACCGGCTCGGTGCCCGAGGGGCGGATCACCAGGCGGCCGGCATTGCCGAGCCGCTCGCGGGCGTGCTCGATGGCGCTGACCACGCTGTCCTGGCGGAGCGGCTCGCCGCTCCGGTAGCGGACGTTCTTGAGGATCTGCGGCAGCGGGTCGAAGCAGTGGCAGACCTCGCTCACGGGCCGGTTCTGCCGCTGCACCACGCTCAGCAACTGCAGTGCCGCCACGAGGCCGTCACCTGTGGTCGTGTAGTCCGACATGATGATGTGCCCGGACTGCTCGCCCCCGAGATTGTATCCGTGGGCGCGCATGTGCTCGAGGACGTAGCGGTCCCCCACCGCCGTGCGGGCCAGGGTGAGACCGAGGCCGCCGAGATAGCGCTCCAGGCCGAGATTCGACATGATCGTCGCGACCACACCCGGCTGCGTGAGGCGCTCGTCCTCCTGCCAGGAGCGCGCCACGACCGCCATGAGCTGGTCGCCGTCGACCACATGCCCCTTCTCGTCGACGATCAGCACCCGGTCGGCATCGCCGTCCAGCGCGATGCCGATATCGGCCCGGCGCTCGCGCACCTTGTCGATCAGCGCCGCGGGCGCGGTCGAGCCGACATCCCGGTTGATGTTGAAGCCGTCCGGCTCGGTGCCGATGGCGATGACCTCGGCGCCGAGCTCCCACAGGGTCTCGGGGGCGACCCGGTAGGCCGCGCCGTTGGCGCAGTCGACCACCACCCGCAACCCGTCCAGGGTCACCTGCCGCGGCAGGGTCCGCTTGGCGAACTCGATGTAGCGGGCATGCACGCTCTCGATGCGCTTGGCCCGGCCGAGATCGTTGGAGCCGGACAGGCGCTTGTGCATGTCGGCGTCGATCAGCCCCTCGATCTCGTGCTCGATCGCGTCGTTGAGCTTGAACCCGTCGGGCCCGAACAGCTTGATGCCGTTGTCCTCGAACGGGTTGTGCGAGGCCGAGATCATCACGCCGAGATCGGCCCGCATGGAGCGGGTCAGCATCGCCACGGCCGGCGTCGGCACCGGTCCGAGCAGCAGCACGTCCATGCCCACCGAGGTGAAGCCGGCCACCAGCGCGGTCTCGATCATGTAGCCGGAGAGGCGGGTGTCCTTGCCGATCACCACCCGGTGCCGGTGGTCGCCGCGCTGGAACACGAGGCCCGCGGCCTGCCCGACCTTGAGGGCGAGCTCCGGCGTGATCACGCCGTTGGCCCGGCCCCGGATGCCGTCGGTTCCGAAATACTTGCGCACCATGACGTCTCCGAGACCCGAGGGCGGGCCGGGCAGAGCCTAGCAGATTTCGGTGAAATCCGGAGCCGGACGCTCCCCGACGGTGAATCGGTTGCTTCCCGACAAAGGCGTTCGAAATGGGGCGGCGCGGCGTTTACAGGAGCCGGGGCAGCGCCGACGCCAAGAGGGTGAGGCCCGAGAGCGTGAGCAGGCTCAGCACGAGCCTGCGGAACGCCACTTCGCTGATGCCGCCATAGGCCCGGGTCCCGAGGAGCGTGGGGATCAGCATGGCCAGCAGGACCACGGCCAGCATCGGCAGGACCGGCGGGGTGATGATCCCCGAGGCGAGATAGGTGATCATCGTCACCGCGAGCATCGCGAGGTTGAAGTTCTGGACGATCGTGCGCTGCACGTCGCGCTCGTAGCGGCGCAGGGTGCACCAGAGGGTCGGCAGCACGCCCGTGAAGCCGCCGAGGGCGCCCATGACACCGCCGGCAAGGCCGACCGCGGCGTCGGCGATCCGACCGCCCGCCGTGACCCGCGGGAGGTCCCGGGCGAACAGCATCACCGGGCACCAGACCATCAGCAGGAGGCCGAGCAGGGCCTTGAACCGGTCGGCGTCGAGGCTGGGCAGCAGCAGGACACCGAGTGGGATACCGGCGAGGCCGCCGAGCACGAAGGGCGCGAGGCTCTTGAGATCGACGCCACGCCGCACCGAGACGGCGGCGACGATCTGGCCGGCGAGCCCCCCGGCCACCGAGAGGATGGCGGCAAGCTTCGGATCGATCACCCAGGCCCAGAACGACAGGGCCACGAGGCCGAAGGCGAAGCCCGACAGACCCTGCACGAAGCCGGCGACGCCGGCGCCCAGGGCGACGACGAGATAGGTCGAGACCGGCATGGAAGCGTTTCTGCGACGGGGTAAGCGTTTGGCCAGTCCGGCCCAACCCCCGGGTGGGCGGCACCGAAGCTTCGGCCGTGTTGGCGCGGCCGAGTCATAAACGAGCCGTCCGGATTGTCACAGGCGGCTGCCGACGCGCCCCGTGCGCGCGTCGCATCCGGCGCCGGCACGAAAAAGGGCGCCGCGGGGCGCCCTTTCCGGTGGTCGTGCTGTTGTCCGTGCCTCAGGCCTGCGGCTGCGGCTCCAGGCCGCCGTCGCTCTCCTTCGGCCGGCCGCGGCCCGCCGAGGGGACCGAGGAGCCCCGGGCCGGGGTCGGCGGCACGTCGCCGCCGTCGCGGATCGGGGGCTGGCCCTTGAGCAGGTTGCGGATCTCCTCGCCCGAGAGGGTCTCGTATTCGAGGAGACCCTGCGCCAGGGCTTCCAGATCGTCCTTGTGCTCGGCCAGGATGCGGCGCGCCTCCTCCAGACCGGTCTCCACGAGGCGGCGGACCTCGGCGTCGATCTTCTGGGCGGTCGATTCGGAGACCGATTGCTGCCGGCCCATCGACATGCCGAGGAAGACCTCGTCGTTGTTGTCGCCGTACGCGACGGTGCCGAGCTCCGGCGAGAAGCCCCAGCGGGTCACCATCATCTTGGCGAGGCGGGTCGCCTGCTCGATGTCCGACTGGGCGCCCGAGGTGACCTTGTCCTGA
Organism: Methylobacterium sp. 1973; assembly: GCF_040545035.1. Taxonomy (NCBI): domain Bacteria; kingdom Pseudomonadati; phylum Pseudomonadota; class Alphaproteobacteria; order Hyphomicrobiales; family Methylobacteriaceae; genus Methylobacterium; species Methylobacterium sp. 1973. Next base: position 35,359 of record NZ_JBEPLA010000017.1, on the reverse strand, counting down.
CCGAAGATCATCTCCTCGGCGATGCGCCCGCCCATCATGATCGCCAGCCGCGAGGTCATCTGCTCGAAGCTCATGGAGAGCTTGTCGCGCTCGGGCAGCTGCATGACCATGCCGAGGGCTCGGCCGCGGGGGATGATCGTCGCCTTGTGCACCGGGTCGGTGGCCGGGACGTTGAGGGCGACGATGGCGTGGCCGCCCTCGTGATAGGCGGTGAGCCGCTTCTCGTCCTCGGTCATCACCAGGGTGCGCCGCTCGGCGCCCATCATGACCTTGTCCTTGGCGTCCTCGAACTCGTGCATCGTGACGATGCGCTTGCCGCGGCGGGCCGCCAGCAGGGCCGATTCGTTGACGAGGTTCATCAGGTCGGCGCCCGAGAAGCCCGGGGTGCCGCGCGCGATGGTCTTCAGGTCGACGTCGGGGGCCAGCGGCACCTTGCGGACGTGGACGCGCAGGATGCGCTCGCGGCCGGTGACGTCCGGGTTCGGCACCATGATCTGGCGGTCGAACCGGCCGGGCCGCAGCAGGGCCGGGTCGAGGACGTCGGGGCGGTTGGTCGCCGCGATGATGATGACGCCCTCGTTGGCCTCGAACCCGTCCATCTCCACGAGGAGCTGGTTCAGGGTCTGCTCGCGCTCGTCGTTGCCGCCGCCGAGGCCGGCGCCGCGGTGGCGGCCGACCGCGTCGATCTCGTCGATGAAGATGATGCAGGGGGCATTCTTCTTGGCCTGCTCGAACATGTCGCGCACGCGGCTGGCGCCGACGCCCACGAACATCTCGACGAAGTCCGAGCCCGAGATGGTGAAGAACGGCACGTTGGCCTCGCCCGCGACCGCCCGGGCGATCAGGGTCTTACCGGTGCCGGGCGGGCCGACGAGCAGCACGCCGCGCGGGATCCGGCCGCCGAGCCGCTGGAATTTTTGGGGGTCGCGGAGGAATTCCACGATCTCCTGGAGGTCTTCCTTGGCCTCCTCGACGCCCGCCACATCGTCGAACGACACGCGGCCATGGGCCTCGTTCAGGAGCTTCGCCTTCGACTTGCCGAACCCCATGGCGCGGCCGGCGCCGGACTGCATCTGGCGCGAGAGGAAGATCCAGGCGCCGATGAAGACCAGGATCGGCAGCCAGCTCACGAGGAGCTGGATGAACCAGGGGGTGTTGTCCGACGGCGGACGGGCGGTGATCTGCACGCCCTTGCCCTGGAGCTTGGAAACCAGGCTCGGGTCGTTGGGCGCGTAGCTCGTGAAGTTGCCGCCGCCGACATAGGTGCCGGACACGTCCTGCCCTGAGATCACCACCGACTGGATCTTGCCGGCATCGGCGTCGTTCAGGAGCTGGCTGTAGGCGATCTCGCTGCCGCCGCCCCGGTGCCCCGGGTTCTGGAACAGGGTGACCAGGGCCAGCACCAGCAGGAAGATGACGACCCACAAGGCAAAGTTGCGAAAATTCGGGTTCATCGATCAATCCTTGGCGCGTGCGACCCCCAGGACGGACATGCCACGCGGCTGTTCCGGTCCATCCGTGCACACGTCACCAATGTAGGCGGGGGGCTCTCCCTTGCCAAGTAATTCGGGAGCCCCTGCGGCGAGGGCAGCACCTGCCCCCCTGCTTCGGCGCGGCGGAGCGGGGGCGAGGCTCACGGCTCCCCCCGAATCGGCGGAGACGAGAAACCCCGCCAGGGTGCGCCGGATCGGTTCACGGCGGCGCAGGGCCGGCAGGAGCGATTCGAGGACCAGGGCCTCAAGGCGTTCGAGGCGGCGCGGTGCCGCGCCGGCCCGGGTCAGGGCGAGATCGAGGCAGCGCAGGACCACGGCATCCGGCAGAACCGCCAGAGCGGCTCCGTCGAGGCGCAGCCCCGTCCCCGCCCCCGTCTCCGGTCCGGACCGCCCCATCCTGTCGAGGGCCTGCTCCGCCGCGCTCCGGAGCGCGGCCTCGTCGCGGGCGGCGCGCTCGGCGAGCCGGGCGAGACGCGCCGGGGTCAGGCCCTCGCGTTCCAGAACCGGCCAAGCCTCGCGCAGGCGGCCGCGGGCGAAGCGCGGATTCCCATTGGCGGGATCGCGGACATACGCGATGCCGCGCTCCTCGCACCACGCCACCAGGGTCGCCTTCGGCAGATGCAGGAACGGGCGCCCGAGGCTGAGGCCGGCGGCCAAGGTCCGCTCCGCGCGCATGCCGGCAAGCCCCGCGAGGCCGCTGCCGGCCGCGAGCCGCATCAGCACCGTCTCGGCCTGGTCATCCTGCGTATGTCCGGTGAGCACGAGACCGGCGCCGATCGTCGCGGCCTGGGCGGCGAGCAGGGCGTAGCGGGCGGTGCGGGCCGCATCCTGCAGGCCGGTGCCGGGCTTCGCGCCCGCCCAGGTCAGGAGTGCATGGGGCAGGCCCAGATCCCGGGCGGCACGGCCGACGCCCTCGGCCTCGGCTTTCGAGCCCGGTCTCAGGCCGTGATCCACGGTGGCGACCTGCACGGCGACCGGGCCAGCGTCGCGCAGGGCAGCGGCGGCATACAGCAGGGCGCTCGAATCGGGGCCGCCCGAGACGGCGAGGAGGACACCCCGCCCGCCGCGCGCGGCCGGATCGAGCCAGGGGCGGAGGGCGCCGAGGACCGGGTCGCCCGGGTCGCTCAGGCGCCGCAGCGGGCGCGCTTCTGTTCGCGGGCGACGCCCTGACGGACGCCGCTGCCGGCATTGGGGAATTTCCGGTCGAGCTCGGCCAGGGTCGCGCAGGCCTGCTCGCGGGCGCCGAGTGCGTTGAGCGTGACGCCGAGCTTCAGCATGGCATCGGGCGCCTGGGAGGAGCGGGCGTAGTCGGTGGAGACCTTCAGGAACTGCTCGGCGGCCTCGCGGTTGCGGCCGCGGGCAAGGTAGCTCTCGCCGAGCCAGTAGGTCGCGCCGGCGACGCGGTTGTCGCGGGGATGCGACTGGATGAACTGGCGCAGGCCCATCTCGGCCTGCTCGTACTGCTTGGCCCGGTACAGCTCGACCGCGGCATCGTAATCGGCGGCCGGATCGCCCGTCCGCGTTGCCGCGACGCTCTCGGAGGGCCGCGCCGGGATCGCCCCGGTCCGGGCCGGCGGCCGCAGGTCCACGGGCTCGTCGTAGCCGGGGGCGCCGGCCTCCGCGTCCTCGTCCTCCCCGTTGATCGCGCCCTGCGGCAGGCGCTGCGGCCGGGGCGCAGCCTCGGCCGCCTCGACGGCCTCCCGGGGCGGCAGCGGCGCCGAGGGCTGGGTGCTGCCGAGCTGCATCGGGGTGCCCGGGGCGCCGGGGGCCTGGGCCGGGTCGAAGGCATCGCCGCGCTTGCCGGGGCGTCCGGCGCCCGGATTCCCGCCGTTGACGGGGCCCGACGGCGCGGGGGCGGCCGAGGGCTTGCCGCCCTTGCCCTCGTTCAGGCGGAACTCGACGTCCTCCTGGAACTTGCGCAGCTGCTCCTTGAGCTGGCGGTTCTCGTACTGGAGGGTCTCGATCTGGCCGGCCATGAGCCGGGACTGGTTCTCGATGCGGCCGAGGCGCACCACCAGCTCGGAGGCGTCCTGCGCGACGGCCGGGTGGCCGAGGAGCACGGCTCCCAGGATCGTGGTGAGCGCGAGGCGAGTGCGAAGACGGGCGGACATGGTGGGGGTGCGATCCGGTGGCGGCGCGAGGCCCTAACAGATGCGCCGCACCGCGGCAAAACTGCGGCGCGGCGGCGGCCGGGGCCGCCTCCGGGTAACGCGTCGCGACGGCTTACGCTCCGGCGCCGCGGTCGAGGACGATCACCGCCCGGCGGTTCTGCGACCAGCAGGAGATGTCGTTGCACACCGCCACCGGCCGCTCCTTGCCGTACGAGACCGTCCGCATGCGGTTGCCCGCGATGCCGCGGGTGGCGAGGTAGTCGTTCACCGCCTGGGCCCGGCGGGCGCCCAGGGAGAAGTTGTACTCGCGGGTGCCGCGCTCGTCGGCATGGCCCTCGATGATGAAGGTGTAGCGCGGGTAGCGCTGCAGCCATGCGGCCTGCTTGTCGAGGGTGGCGGTCGCGGTGGGCGTCAGGTCGGTGGAATCCGATTCGAAGAAGACCCGATCGCCGATATTGACGACGAAGTCCTGCGCGCTGCCCGGGGTCGCGGCGCCGGCCCCGAAGGCGGAGGCGTCGGCGAGGTCCTTGTCGTTGCTGCAGGCGCCGAGGCCGAGGGCGGCGACGAGGGCGAGGCCGAGGGCGGCGGCGCGGAAACGCTGGGGCATGGTCTGAAAAACTCCTCGAGCGGTGCCGAAGGCCGGCTGCGGGTCTTCGAGGCGGGTCCGCATAGTCCTGGCGCCGTTGGTAGGCGGGGATGGTTAAGCGACGGTTCCGTCGCGCGGCGCGGCGGCCGTGGTGACGGTCCGCACCGAGCGATGGCGTGCGCTGACGCACCCGGGACACGCCCGGAATGCGGCGGCGGCGGGGCGGACGGAGGCGAAGGGCCATTTCGGCCGTGTCGGTTGCGGCGCGGCAACAGGCGCGGGGCTTCCGCACCGTAACGGTTCCGGCCGGGACCTTAAGGAATCCTCAACCCTAACGCTTCCTAATCGACGGGCCGAAAACCGGACCTCCGTCATGCGCCCCGCCCAGTGCGTCCTCATCGTCGAGGACAGCTACCTGCTCCTCGAGATCATCGCGAGCCTGTGCGAGACGCACGGCATCCGGGTGATCGAGGCCTCGACGGGCGAGGCGGCGCTGACCGTCCTGCGCGACCGGGGCGATGCGATCGACTGGCTGTTCACCGACATCCACCTGCCGGGGCTGATCGACGGCTGGACCGTGGCCCATGCCTTCCGGGCGATCCATCCGGACCGTCCGGTGGTCTACTCCTCGACGGACACGAACCGCCGCAGCGGCGTGCCGGGCAGCCTGTTCCTGCGCAAGCCCTTCCAGGTGCAGGAGGTCAACCGGCTGGTCCGGATGATGGTCGAGGGCCTCGGCGCGACCGACCGCGACAGCCAACTCTGCACGGCAGGCTGAGACGCCGCCTCCCGGATCACGGGCCGTCCGCATCCTTCGGTCGGACGCCCTTCACGGCCGGAGACGGCCTCAACCGCGCCGGAACAGCGCGACGATCTCCGGCGCGGCGAGCCAAGCGTCCACCCGGGGACAGGCGAGATCCCCAGGGGACGTCGCGTCGTAGATGGCAAAACTCGCCGCGATGAAGCCCGAGAGGTCGTAGAGCACCGGGAAGTCGTCGCCCCGGGGCTTGGCCTTGAACAGGTATGAGCCGGTCAGCCCGAAATGCTCGGCGATGGGCGGGTAGAGCGGCCAGACCACGTCCTGAGCCAGCTCGTCGCCGAGGTAATCCTCGATCTCCACGGGCTCGGGCGTGAGCCCGTTCTCCAGCAGCAGCCGCCGGGCGATGTCGCCGAGGACATGGACCTTGGGATGGTTCATCAGATGCATGAAGGCGCCGCGGCGCGCCCAGCGGGTCACCTCCCGCTCCAGCCCGAAGCCCAGGGCATCCGCCGCGCCGACGAGTTCGCGCACCGCCGGATCCCAATGGTCGAGATAGCCCAGGCGGGCGAACACCTCCTCGCGGAACAGGCCGGCGGTGCGCTGCGGCTCGAGGCCGAGCCGGTGGGCGGTGAGGACGATCGCCGAGTGGTACTGGCCCATCGGCGACGGCGCGAGCTTCAGGGCGGCGAGGTCCGAGGCCTGGCCGGCATAGACCATGTCCGGGTGGAAGGCCGAGAACACGATCGACGGGAAGAGCTTGAGCCGCGGGTCGGCCGCGCGCAGAGTGGCGACGTCGCCGCCCGGGATCAGCCCGGCCGGGAAGGCCTGCGAGAAGACGTGGTCGTGGGCGCGCAGGGTCCGGATCAAGCCGTCGACATGGCCGTGGTCGCGCTTCAGCGAGCCCATGGGCAGGTAGCGGACCGGGCTCTTCGGCGCGAGCAGGCGCATGGCCCGGGCGATGCCCCGCGCCTGGCAATTGCCCAGCACCGCGATGCTCGGCCCGTCACGGGTCGTGGCGGCGCGGGCGCGGTTCCGCCATGGTGTCGCCCAGGTGGGCGCCCAACTGGGTGTCGCGAGGGTGAACGCGCTGCGGGCGCGCCGGGGCAGGTCGTTCAGGGCCACGTCGCGTGCCGGTGTCAGCGGACGGGTCAGCGCCCCCGAGGGCCTGCCGCCGTCGTGAAGAAGAGGGTTCGAAGATGGCGTTGAATCCGTATACGGGTCTACCGGCCGAGCGATTCTGGCGCAAGGTCGTCACCAACGTGCCGCCCTTCGCGGTCAATCCGCACCCGAAGGACACGTTCGTCATCGGGCCGACCGACAAGGTCGCCACCGGCGGCTCCTGCTTCGCGCAGCGGGTGGCCGAGGCGGTGCGCGGCGCCGGCTTCAACTATTACCTGACCGAGCCGCCGCCCCCCGGCATGAGCGCCGAGGAGGCCAATGCCCGGCAGTTCGGCACGTTCTCGGCGCGCTACGGCAACCTCTACTACACGCGCCAGTTCGTGCAGCTGTTCGACCGGGCCTACGGCAAGTTCGAGCCGGAGCTGAAGGCGTGGCTGCGGGACGACGGCCGCTACGTCGACCCGTTCCGCCCCACGGTCGAGCCGGCGGGCTTCGCCAGCGAGGCCGAGGTGGTCGCGGCGCGCGACGCGCATCTCGCCGAGGTGCGCCGCCTGTTCGAGACCCTGGACGTGTTCGTGCTGACACTCGGCCTCACGGAAGGCTGGCGCTGGCGGGCCGACGGGGCGGCGCTGCCGCTCGCCCCCGGGGTCGCGGGCGGGACCTTCGATCCGGACCTCTACGAATGCGTCAATGCCGGCGCGGGCGAGGTGCTCGGCGACCTCAACGGCTTCCTCGACCGGCTCTGGAGCGTGAACCCGAAGGCGCGGGTGATCTTCACGGTCTCGCCGGTGCCGATGATCGCCACCTACATGGACCGGCACGTGATGGAGTCGAACAGCTACTCCAAGTCGGTGCTGCGGGTGGCGGCCGGCGAGGTGGTCGGCCGCGGCGACCCGCGGGCGGTCTACTTCCCCGCCTACGACATCGTCACGAGCAACGTGAATGCCGGGCGCTACTACAACGAGGACCAGCGCACCATCAACGATGCGGGCGTCCGCCACGTGATGCGCCTGTTCCTGGCGACCTTCGCCCGCGACCGGGTCTCGCCGGCGCCGACCCACGCCCCCGTGGACCTCGCGGCGGAGTTCGAGGGCAATGCCGGCGTGATCTGCGACGAGGAGGAGATCGAGCGCAGCGTGGCCTAGGGTCGGCATCGGGTCGGCATCGGGTCGGCATCGGGTCGGCATCGGGTTTGCCTCCGGGCAGGCGTTTCGGGCAAGCTCGGCCGCCCGGGCGCCCCGCCCTTCGGAGACGAATCCCTTGAGCCTGCCCCCGCCCCGCCGCGCCGACCACGACATCGATCCGGTCTTCGTGAAGCGGCACTCGCCCCGCGCCTTCACGGGCGAGGCCGTGCCCGAAGCCGAGCTGATGCGGATGATCGAGGCGGCGCGCTGGTCGCCCTCCGCCTACAACTCGCAGCCCTGGCGCTTCCTCTACGCGCTCCGCGGCGACGCCCACTGGGAGACCTTCCTCGGCCTGCTCGTGCCCGGCAACCAGAAATGGGTATCCGGCACCGGCGCGATCCTGTTCCTGGTCTCGAACGGGCTCATGAAGGTCGGCGACGAGCTGAAGCCCTCCTACAGCCACTCCTTCGACGCCGGCACCGCCTCGCTGGCCTTCCAGCTCCAGGCGATCCACCAGGGCTGGCACGCCCACGGCATGGTCGGCTTCGACCATGTCCGTGCCCCCGAGATCCTGCGCCTGCCCGAGAACCACCGGATCGAGGCCGCCTTCGCGGTCGGCCGCAAGACGCCCGAGGCCGAACTCACCGAGGAGCAGCGGCCCCGCGAGACGCCGAACGGCCGCCGGCCGATCACCGACTTCACCATCGCGGGTCCGTTCCCGCCCGCCGCGGACTGAGACGGGCCGGAACCGGTGCCTTCGACCAGGGATTGTGTCCGCAGCGCAACGTCGTGGCCGGCCTGGGGCTCACCGCCGCAGGTCGGACACGCCGGGTGGCGGATCACCGGGCCTGCACCGATCCGGTCCGCCCTGCGACGAATCGGGAGCTGGCTCATGAACCCGTCCGACAGCGCCCCGCGCGACGGTTTCTTCGATGACGGACCGCTGGACCACGCCTCGGGGCTGCAGAGCGTGGCCGAGCGCCACGGGGTCAGCCTGGATGCGGTGCGCCATCTCGTGCAGGCGCTGGAGCGCGGCCACGGCACGATGGCGCAGTTCGACCATCCGGATCTCGGCGGCATGGGCCAGTGGTTCGCCGGCGGCATGGTGATGGTCGGCCGGATGTTCGACGACGCGCTGAAGGCGCGGGTCGGTGCGCTCTGCACCGAGCTGGCCGGGGCGCTCCCGGCGGGCGGCTTCTCGGATGCGGCCCCTGCGGCCCTCCGGGGCGGCGGCGAGTGGTGGCCGGCCGGTCTCGGGAACCCGGCGAGCACCGGTGCGCAGAACGGGCTGCGCTACGCCTATTTCCCGGACAGCCGGCGGCTCGCGGTCGAATCGGGGGCGGGGGTGGCTCTCTACGACACCGGTGAGCACCGCATCACCGGCGTGTCGCAGGCGGATGGCAGCCTCGGCTTCACCGGGCCGGCCGGGGCCGTCGCCCTCGACCGCCTGCGCCGGATCGAGGCGGAGGTCGCCGCGCCGCGCCAAGCGGATCCACGCCCAGGAGACACTCACCTCGCGGACACTCACCCCGCGGACACTTACCCCGCGGGCACTCACCCGGCGGATCCGCATCCGGTGGATGCGGCCGGGATCCAGGGTCCCGCCGCAGCGCCTGCGCCGGATCGGTCATCATCGGACGACGTGCTCGCCACCATCGAGCGTCTGGCCGCGCTCCATGCGCGCGGCGTGCTCACCGATGCGGAATTCTCGACCAAGAAGGCGGAGCTGCTGGCGCGGCTGTGAGCGGCGCCCGACCGGCGGATCCGGCGCCGGTCGTCCGACCCTCCGTCCTCATCCCGAGGGGCCGCAGCGCGGCGGAGGCCTCAGGACGGGGGCGAGGATCGGACCCGCCGGTTCCGAACGGCCTCAGACGATGCCGACGCGCAGCAGATCGTGGACGTGCACGATGCCCACGGGCCGTCCGTCCGCGACCGCGAAGACCGCCGTGATCAGCCGGCGGTTCATCAGTTCCAGCGCGGTCTGGGCGAGCTTGTGGGGCTCCACGGTGATCGGGTCGCGGGTCATGATGTCCGTGACCGGCGTGTCGAGGATCGCGGGGCCCATGTGGCGGCGCAGGTCGCCGTCCGTGACGATGCCGACGAGGCGCCCGGCCGCGTCCGTGACGCCGACGCAGCCGTAGCGCCGCGCCGCGATCTCGATCAGCACCTCGGACATCAGCGCGGTCTCGTGGACCAGCGGCATGTCCTGGGGGCCGTGCATCACCTGCTGCACGGTCTTGAGGCGGGCGGCCAGGGTGCCGCCGGGATGCAGGGTGTGGAAGCGCGCTGAGGTGAAGCCGCGCCGCTCCAGGAGCGCCACCGCCAGGGCGTCGCCCAGGGCCAGCTGGATCAGGCTGGAGGAGGTCGGCGCGAGGTCGTGCGGGCAGGATTCCCGCACCCGGGGCAGTTCCAGCAGCACGTCGGCGGCCTTGCCCAGCGTGCTCTCGCCGTTGCGGGTGATGGCGACCAGGGGAATCGAGAACCGGCGGCTGAAGCCGACGAGGTCGGACAGCTCCGCGGTCTCCCCCGACCACGACAGGGCGATGATGACGTCGTCCCGGGCGATCATCCCGAGGTCGCCGTGGCTCGCCTCGGTGGGGTGGACGAAGAAGGCGTGCGTGCCGGTGGAGGCCAGCGTCGCGGCGATCTTGCGGCCGACATGGCCGCTCTTGCCGATGCCGCTGACGATGACCCGGCCCTTGCTCTGCAGGATCGTCTGCACCGCCTCCTCGAAGGCCGCGCCGAGCCGGCCCTGGAAGGCCGCGCTCGCCTCCTGCAGGGCCGCGATGCCGAGCTGGAGGCTGCGGATCCCGAGGTCACGGGTGGTGGCGAGATGCGCCGACGGCGCGTCGTAACGATCGTCGCGCAGGGCGCTGGAGGCGGGAGCGTTCATCGTTTCCGTTCTGGACCCGTCGACCGGATCCGGCACCGAGGGCCGGGCTCGCGGATCGGCGCAGCGAAGCGTGTCTGGCGACGCTAGGCAGCCGTCGTGGTTGAAATGTGACGCGGGGACGACGCAGCGCCGCACGCCGGTTGAAGGCGCGGCCGCCGCGGTCCATGCTGCCGGCACGCCATCCCGCATGCCACCCCGCGCCGCGGGCCCAAGGAGGGCACAAGCCCCATGACCATCCGCTTCCCCGACCCCGATCCCGCGATCCTCGCCCGCCGCGACGCGATCCTGGCCGGCCTCGCGCCCCTGGTCGCGCCGGAGGCGCTGGTGGTCAGCGAGGACGAGCGCCGGGCCTTCGAGACCGACGGGCTCACCGCCTACCGGCAGATGCCGCTCGCCGTGGTGCTGCCCTCCACCACCGCGGAAGTGGCCGCCGTGATGGCCTATTGCCACGCCAACAACGTGCGGGTCGTCCCCCGGGGCGCCGGCACCTCGCTCGCGGGCGGAGCCATCGCGCAGGCCGACGCGATCATCCTGGGCGTCGGCAAGATGACCAAGGTCCTCGACCTCGACTTCGCCAACCGCACCGCCCGGGTGCAGAGCGGCATCACCAACCTCGCCATCTCGGGGGCGGTCTCCCACGAGGGCTTCTTCTACGCCCCCGATCCGTCGAGCCAGCTCGCCTGCACGATCGCCGGCAACATCGCGATGAATTCCGGCGGCGCCCACTGCCTGAAATACGGCGTGACCACCAACAACCTGCTCGGCGTCACCCTGGTGCTCAACGACGGCACCGTGGTGGAAATCGGCGGCGAACACCTCGACAGCGGCGGCTACGACCTGCTCGGCCTCGTCTGCGGCTCGGAGGGTCAGCTCGGCATCGTCACCGAGGCCACCGTGCGGATCCTGCGGGCGGCGGAAGGGGCGCGGCCGGTGCTGGTCGGCTTCTCGAAGGTGGAGGATGCGGGCGACTGCGTGGCCGCGATCATCGCGGCCGGCATCATCCCGGTGGCGATCGAGTACATGGACCGCGAGGCGATCCTGATCACCGAGGATTTCGCCCAGGCCGGCTACCCCCGCGACGCCGAGGCGATGCTGATCATCGAGGTCGAGGGCTCGGATGCCGAGTGCGACGCGATGCTGGCGCGGATCGAGACGATCGCCAAGGATTTCCGCCCGACCAGCGTGCGGGTCTCGCGCTCGGAGGCGGAATCGGCCGCGATCTGGAAGGGCCGGAAATCGGCCTTCGGGGCCACCGGCCGGATCTCCGACTACATCTGCATGGACGGCACGATCCCCACCGGCCAGCTCGGTCCGGTGCTGGAGCGGATCGGCGCGATCTGCGCCGGGAAGGGCCTGCGGGTCGCCAACGTGTTCCACGCGGGCGACGGCAACCTGCATCCGCTGATCCTGTTCGACATCAACACGCCCGGCGAATTGCAGAAGGCCGAGGCCGCGGGCGACGAGATCCTGAAGCTCTGCGTCGAGGTGGGCGGGTGCCTCACCGGCGAGCACGGCGTCGGCATCGAGAAGCGCGACCTGATGCGCTTCCAGTACGATCAGGTCGATCTCGAGCAGCAGATGCGGGTGAAGGCGGTGTTCGATCCGGACTGGATGCTGAACCCCGCCAAGGTCTTTCCGCTGGATGGGCGGCTCGCGGCCTGATCGGCGGCCGCGTGACCGTCAGGCCGGACCGCAGCCGGCCTGAATCCACAGCGCGCCAGGGCGCCCTGCAGGACCTGCGGACGGTGAGGACGCGACCGTCTCCGATCGCGCGCCTACGACCGTCCGGCTTCCGCGGCCGCGATCAGGCGGCCTCGACCTTGCGGCCGGCACGCGGCTTGGTCGCGGCGGCCGAAGCCTTGCGCCGGCTCGGGGCGGGGGCGGAGACCGCCTCGTCAGCGGGTTCCGCATCCTTGTCGGCGGACTGAGACCGGCCCGGCTGGCCGAGACCGAGGCTCTTCGCGAGAGCCGAGCGCTGGGCCGAGTAGTTCGCCGAGGTGGTCGGGTAATCGGCCGGCAGGCCGTAGCGCTCCCGATAGCTCTGCGGATCGAGCCCGTGCTTGGTCAGGTGGCGCTTCAGCGTCTTGTACGACTTGCCGTCGATGAAGCTGACCAGTCCGTCAGGGCGGATCGACTTGCGGATCTGAGCCGGCGTCGGCCGCTCGACGCTCTCGGTCGCCGGGGCGACCGGGCCGGATCCGATCGCGTTCAGGGCCTCATGGATGCTCGCGATCAGGGCCGGCAAATCGGCCGAGGGTAGCGAGTTGTTGGAAACGTAGGCCGCGACGACGTCCACGGTCCGTTCGATGTAGTCCAATTGCGATGTCGGCGCAGCTTCTGACATTCTCTCTTTCCTCGGCGCAAAAGCCTGGTTGGATCCTCACTTTTCGCGAGTTAAGACAGCGTCCAGAAAATGCAAGGCGATTCATACAATTATCTGTGATCGTGCAGAAGTCTAAACCTCGATCACGCGGCTGGGCTTACAGGGTATGGTTGCATTGATGGCACTTGAGGCGCACTTCTGAAGCGCTTTATCCCCGCCGGTCCCACGAATGCTAGCCGGATCCTGGAGCCGGGTTTTCGCTGGCGGCAGAGACCTTTACCGCCCGGACCGAGGGCGCACCTAGACGATCGCTCACGATTGCCCTGCGGTCATGCTGGGACAACGCTCGATCTTCGTACAGTTGTGGAAAGACGGGCGGGGCGCCTGCGTCATTTTCGCCCGCCGATCGCGACGTTAGACGAAAGTCTTACGCGGATCGAAGGCGTCGCGCACAGCCTCGCCGGCGAAGACGAGCAGGCTCAACATCACGGCGATGACTAGGAAGCCGGTCAATCCGAGCCACGGCGCGGTGAGATTGTCCTTGCCCTGCGCGAGAAGCTCTCCGAGGGAGGGCGAGCCCGGCGGCAGGCCGAAGCCGAGGAAGTCCAGGGACGTCAGGGTGGTGATCGAGCCGTTCAGGATGAACGGCAGGAAGGTCAGGGTCGCCACCATGGCATTCGGCAGCAGATGAACCGTCATGATGCGGATGTTCGACAGGCCCAGCGCCCGCGCGGCCCGGACGTATTCAAAATTCCGGGCTCGCAGGAACTCGGCGCGCACGACGCTGACCAGCGCCACCCACGAGAACAGCAGCATGATCCCGAGCAGGACGAAGAAGCCCGGGGCAATGAAGGCCGAGATGATGATGATCAGGTAGAGGGTCGGGATGCCACCCCAGACCTCGATGAAGCGCTGGAAGGCGAGATCGACCCAGCCGCCGAAATAACCCTGCACGGCCCCCGCGACGACGCCGATCACCGAGGAGACCGCGGCCAGGATCAGGCCGAACAGCACCGAGATTCGGAAGCCGTAGATCACCCGCGCGAGCACGTCCCGGGTGGTGTTGTCGGTGCCGAGCCAGTGCCAGGGAATGTCCGCGCAGCCCGTGCCGCCGAGCTTCTCGGCCACGGGCCGGCACTGCGCGTCGGTGAGCATCCAGGTGGGCGGGGACGGCGACGGCGTCGGCAGATCCTCGTTGATCGTGTCGTACGAGAACGGGATGGGCGGCCAGAGCGCCCAGCCGTTCGCCGCGATCTCCTTGCGGATCTCCGAGGACCGGTAATCGGTCGTCGCGAGGAAGCCGCCGAACTTCTCCTCGGGATAGTCGACCAGCACCGGGACCAGCCACTCGCCCTTGTAGGACAGCAGGATCGGGCGGTCGTTGGCGATGAATTCCGCGAACAGGCTGAGGACGAACAGGACCGCGAAAATCAGGAACGACCCGTAGCCGAGCCGGTTGCGGCGGAAATTGTCGAGGCGGCGCCGGTTGAGCGGCGACAGGCGGGTGCGCCGGCCCGCGGCAACGACCGGGACCGGTGCCCCCTCGTCCGGCCGCAGGACCAGCGGCTGGGCGCCGGGCATCGGCGCGGGCACGAGCTCGCTCTCGCCGGGACGCGTGACCTCGTTCATCCGTGCTGTCTCCCGGCCCGTGCCGCGCGCCATCCCGCTGTCCCGGGGCTTGCCCAGAGACTTGCCCAGGGACTCGCCCTGAGATTCGGACAGCCCCAGGACCGGCCGGACGGGGAGCGGCTGAGGGGGCTCAGCCGTCGAGCCGGGTCGCGGTGCCCTCGATCTCGGTGGGACGCAGACCGCCGCTGCGCTCCATCCAGCGGCGCAGCAGACGGACATTGCGGCGGTTGGCCTTGAAGGCGGCGTCGAACAGGTCGCCCGCCAGCGGCACCGCACCGATCAGCCCGTCGAAGGCGACGTTCATCCCCATCCGGGCCAGCAGCCAGCGCGGCGCGCCCAGGCGCTTCGCCTCGTAGACGATGAAGGAGGAGATCACCATGCCGGCCACGTCGCCGATCACCGGCACGAGGCCGATCAGCGCGTCGAACCCGACCCGCCGGTTGATGCCCGGGATGACGAAGGCCGTGTCCATCAGGTGGGCCAGCGTCTCCAGCCGGGCGAGGCTCGCCTCCCGGCCGAGATCCGCCTTCAGGAAGGCGGGGTTGGAGGGCGTCGCGCCCCCGGGGAACGTCTCGGCACGGGCGAAACGCCCGGCCTGGGCAGCCTGGGTGAAGTCCATGGTCGGGATCCGTCGGGAAGCCATCGTCCGCAACGATGTGGCCCCCCGGTCGGATCCCCGCAAGGACGGGGCCGCCACGGGTCACGCCGCCCTCCCGGCAAGACCGCTCATGCGGTCGAGGGCCGCATCCAGGGTGGCGTCGTCCTTGGCGAAGCACAGCCGGACGATGTTGCGGACGGCGGCGTCCGGGTAGAAGGCGCTCACGGGGATCGCCGCGACGCCGTGCCGGGTGACGAGCGCCTCGCAGAATGCCGCGTCGTCGGCGTAGCCGAGATTCGCGACGTCGATGTTGAGGAACCACGTGGCCCGGGCCGGCAGCACGGTGAAGCCGAGGCCGCGCAGGCCGTCCGCGAGCCGGTCGCGGGACCGGGCATAGCCGGCGCGCATGGCCTCGAACCACGGGGCCGGCTTGCCCAGCCCGTAGGCCACCGCCTCCTGGAGGTTCGGGGGCGTGGTGAAGGTGAGGAACTGGTGCGCCTTGGCGAGCCCGCGCATCAGACGGGCATCGGCCATCACGAAGCCGACCTTCCAGCCGGTGAGCGATAAGATCTTGCCGGCCGAGCCGATCTTGACGGTCCGCTCCCGCATCCCGGGCAGCGCCATCAGCGGCCGGTGGCGCGCACCGTCGAACACCACGTGCTCCCAGACCTCGTCGCAGAGTGCGGTCACGTCGAACCGCTGGCAGTAGCGGGCGAGCAGGTCGAGATCCTCGGGGGCGAACAGCGTGGCGCTCGGGTTGAGGGGATTGTTCAGCACCACGACGCGGGTCCGCGCCCCGAAGGCCTCCGCCAGCGCGGCCTCGTCGAGGCGGAAGGCCGGGGGTTGCAGCGCCACGATCCGCGCCACGCCGCCCGCCCGCCGCACGAGGGGCAGGTAGGCGTCGTACATGGGCGCGAACAGCACGACCTCGTCGCCGGGCTCGATCAGCGCCAGGAGCGCGCCGGCCAGCGCCTCCGTGGCCCCGGAGGTGACCATCACCTCGGTCTCCGGGTCGAGGACGAGACCCTGGTGCCGCGCGTAATGGGCGGCGACCGCCTCCCGCAGGGCCGGCAGCCCCATCATCGGGGGATACTGGTTCCAGCCGTCGCGGAGCGCCCGCGCGCCCCGCTCGCGCACGTCCTCCGGCCCGGGATCGTCGGGGAAGCCCTGGCCGAGATTGATCGCGCCGTGGACCCGCGCGAGCCGGGACATGGTCTCGAACACCGTCGTGGGGAGGGCGTCGAAGACGGGGTTGATGAAGGCGGGCTTCATGCGGCGCGGCAGGGGGCGCGGCTGTGGGCGCCGGGCATCGAGGGGGTCGGCATCGCCGGCCTGTAGCATGGGCGCCGCGCGTTGCGGAATGTGCGCGGTCGCACAGACCCGGATTCCGACGCGCACGCACCGGCTGACGAATGTTGACATTCATCACCCGTATCTTAGGTTCGGATCACGGCCGGAGCGGCGCACACGCCGACGGAGCTTCGCCCCCTCGCTCCGTCAGCGGGGTTCCGCTCCGGTCCCCAAGAAGGGCCATCGACTTGCGGGTCGGTGGCCCTTTCGGCATGTCCGGAGGCGGCCGCTCCGATCGTCGGGCGGGTCTTCCGGATGCGACGATGCGGCCTTCCTCACGCACGGTCCTCGGCTGCCTGATCCTGGCGCTGCTGATCGGCGGCGTCGGGATCGGCCTGCGCCGCGCCGTGACCGTCACCCCGGTGGATGACGCCTTCCGCGCGGTGCTGCGGGCCTATGCGGCGCCGGATGCGGCCGGCGGGACCCAGCAACACGACTGAAACGTCGCCGCCCTAGTGACGGCGCATTGGCCGGGCACCGGTAAGTGCACCGACAGGTGACCTCGCAGGTGAACCCGCAGGTGAACATGTCGCCGCGGTAACAGGTGAACATGTCGCCGCGGTAAGGAGCCGTTCGGGGCCCGGACAGCTTTATGGGCGTATGCTCCCGCACACGGGATCGGAGCCGTCGGTTCCCGAGGGACAGGGCGGCTTCAGGACAGGTCTTCGGGACGCGGCGTTCCGGAGGCGGAGTGGGGGCTTCGACAGCGAGGGATAGGGTGCCGCCGGTCGCGCAGGCGACCGGCATGTGCTCTAGTCAGGCATGAACGAGAGTTCACCGATCCGGACCGACACGGCCCGGGCTTACCAGCCCGGCGAGGCGCCCGCGCGGGAGGTCCGGACGCGGCGCTTCCGGCCGATCCGCTGGCTCGTGATCCTGATGCTGCTCGCCGGCGCCGGGGCGATCGGTCATCGCTGGTACGAGGCGCGCACCGACAAGGGCGCGGAGCCCGCGACGGCGCACAAGGGCGGCGGCCGCGGCGGCCGGCACGGCGGCGCCGACATGCCGCAGGCGGTGGGCGTCGCGGCGGTCACGACCGGCGACATGCCGGTGGTGCTCCAGGGCCTCGGCACGGTGACGCCGCTGGCCACCGTGACGGTGAAGTCGCAGATCAGCGGCTATCTCACCCAGGTGAAGTTCCGCGAGGGCCAGACCGTGAAGGCCGGCGACGAACTCGCGCAGATCGATTCCCGGCCCTACGAGGCGCTGCTCGCCCAGTACCAGGGCCAGCTCGCCCGCGATCAGGCGCTCCTGCAGAACTCGAAGCTCGACCTGCAGCGCTACCAGACCCTGAACCGGCAGGACTCGATCTCGAAGCAGAACGTCGACACCCAGGGCGCCCTGGTGAAGCAGAACGAGGGCACGGTCGCGGCCGATCAGGCGCTGGTCGACCAGCAGAAGCTCAACATCGCCTACACGCACATCACGTCGCCGGTGGACGGGCGGGTCGGCCTGCGTCAGGTCGACCAGGGCAACTACATCTCGGCCGCCTCCACGGCGATCGTGGTGGTGACCCAGCTCCACCCGATCTCGGTGATCTTCACCCTGCCGGAGGACGACGTGGCGCGGGTGATGCGGCAGGTGCGGGCGGGCGCGAAGCTGACCGTGCGGGCCTACGACCGCGGCGACGCCCACGAGATCGCCGCCGGCCGGCTCGACACGGTCGACAACCAGATCGACACGACCACCGGCACGGTGAAGCTGCGCGCGCTGTTCGACAACGGCGACGAGGAGCTGTTCCCGAACCAGTTCGTGAACGCCAAGCTCACCGTCGACACGGTGCGGGGCGCGGCGCTCGTGCCGAATGCGAGCCTGCTCCAGGGCACGCCCGGCACCTACGTCTACCTGATGGACGGGGACAACAAGGTCACGGTCCGGCCGATCAAGACCGGCGAGACCGACGGGACCAACACCGTGGTGGTCTCGGGCCTGAAGCCCGGGGATCGGGTCGTCACCGACGGCACCGACCGGCTGAAGGACGGCGCCCCGGTGCGGATCACGGAGGGCGCACAGGCGGCGGCAGGGGACGGGAAGGCCGCGGAGGCCAAGCCCGACGGCAAGGGTGAGGTGAAGTCCGGCGCGCCGACCGACGCGGCGGCGGATGCCCAAGGGACAGCGGAGGGCGGTCGTCGGCACCGGCGCCGTCAGGCGCAGTGAGGACGGGTCTGGCGCGCGGGACCCGCGGCCTCCCCTCCCCCTTCCGCGGAGTCGGGGAGAATCCGGAAGGTCAGTCCCAGTCTCCTCCTCATCCTGAGGTGCGGCGACACCGCCTCGAAGGAGGGCTCCAGGGATCGCGCGGCCGGCTGGAGGGCTCCTTCGAGGCCTGCGCTGCGCTTCGGCACCTCAGGATGAGGGCGCGGATGGGACGTCCGTGCCCCCCGATTCAAGCCTTCCTGCAGCGCGGGCTGTCCGGCGCGGAAGGGTCGCGCCCATGAACCCGTCCCGCCTCTTCATCCTGCGCCCGGTGGCGACGACGCTGCTGATGCTGGCGATCCTGATCGTCGGCGGCGTGTCGTACCTGAACCTGCCGGTCTCGGCGCTGCCGGCCGTCGACTACCCGACGATCCAGATCCAGACCTTCTATCCCGGCGCCAGCCCCGAGGTGATGACCTCCTCGGTGACGGCGCCCCTGGAGCGGCAGTTCGGGCAGCTCGCCAACCTCAACCAGATGACCTCGCAATCCTCCGCGGGGGCCTCGGTCATCACCCTGCAGTTCAGCCTGGACCTGTCCCTCGACATCGCCGAGCAGCAGGTCCAGGCGGCGATCAACGCCGCCGGCAACCTGCTGCCCTCGGACCTGCCGGCGCCACCGATCTACGCCAAGGTCAACCCGGCCGACGCGCCGGTCCTCACCCTGGCGCTGACGTCGAAGACCCTGCCGCTCACCCAGGTGCGCGACCTCGCCGAATCGCGCCTCGCGCAGAAGATCAGCCAGGTGGCGGGCGTCGGCCTCGTGAGCATCTCGGGCGGCCAGCGCCCGGCCGTGCGGGTGCGGTTCAACGCCCGGGCGCTCGCCGCCTACGGGCTCAACATCGACGACCTGCGCACCACGATCACCAACCTCAACGTCAACACGCCCAAGGGCACGATCGACGGGCCGACGCAGTCCTACGCGATCAACGCCAACGACCAGATCCGCGACCCGAAGGCCTACAATTCGGCGATCATCGCCTACCGCAACGGCGCCCCGGTGATGCTCTCGGAGGTCGCCGACGTGGTCGAGGGGCCGGAGAACACCAAGCTCGGCGCCTGGGCCGACGCGACGCCGGCGGTGATCCTCAACATCCAGCGCCAGCCCGGCGCCAACGTCATCGCCACCGTCGACAAGATCAAGGCGCTGCTGCCGCAGCTCCAGGCGAGCCTGCCGGCCGCCGTGGCGGTGGCGCCGCTGACCGACCGCACCACCACGATCCGCGCCTCCGTGGAGGACGTGCAGTTCGAGCTGGGCCTCGCCATCGCCCTGGTGGTGCTGGTGATCTTCCTGTTCCTGCGCAGCCTGTCGGCGACCCTGATCCCGAGCCTGTCGGTGCCCCTGTCGCTGATCGGCGCCCTGTCGGTGATGGACCTCTACGGCTTCTCCCTCGACAACCTGTCGCTGATGGCGCTGACCATCGCCACCGGCTTCGTGGTCGACGACGCCATCGTGGTGATCGAGAACATCGCCCGCCACGTGGAGGCGGGCGACTCGCCCCTGGAGGCGGCGCTCAAGGGCTCCCGCGAGATCGGCTTCACCATCATCTCGCTCACCGTCTCGCTGATCGCGGTGCTGATCCCGCTGCTGTTCATGGGCGACGTGGTCGGGCGGCTGTTCCACGAATTCGCCATCACGCTGGCGGCCACCATCATCATCTCGGCGGTGGTCTCGCTGACGCTGGTGCCGATGCTGTGCGCGCGGCTCCTGAAGCACGTGCCCGAGGCCGAGACCCGCCGCCGGGAGGGCGTGCTCTCCCGTCTCGGCCGGCGCGCCATCGACGCCACCATCGCGTCGTACGGACGCTCCCTCCGGGTGGTCCTCGACCACCAGGGCCTGACGCTGCTGGTGGCGCTCGGCACGCTGGGGCTCACCGTCTACCTGTTCGTGGTGATCCCCAAGGGCTTCTTCCCCGTGCAGGACACGGGCGTGATCCAGGGCATCACCCAGGCGGACCAGTCCGTCTCCTACGCGGCCATGGCCGAGCGCCAGCAGCGCATGGCCGAGATCGTCCTCAAGGACCCGGACGTGGCCAGCCTGTCCTCGTTCATCGGGGTCGACGGCCAGAACGTCACGCTCAATTCCGGCCGGATGCTGATCAACCTGAAGCCCCGGGATGAGCGCACGGCCTCGGCCAGCGCGATCATCCGGCGGATCTCGGCGGCGGTCGCGAACGAGCCGGGCATGCGGCTGTACATGCAGCCGGTCCAGGACCTGACCATCGACACGGCGGTCTCGGCGACCCAGTACCAAGTCATCCTCGAGAGCCCGAACATCGACGATTTCGAGACCTGGGTGCCGCGCTTCACCGCGGCGCTGGCGAAGTCGCCCGTGGTGGCGGACGTGGCGAGCGACCACCAGGGCCAGGGGCTCGCCGCCTACGTGACCATCGACCGGCCCACCGCCGGCCGCTACGGCATCACCCCGGCCACGATCGACAACGCCCTCTACGACGCCTTCGGCCAGCGCATCATCTCGACGATCTTCACCCAGTCCAACCAGTACCGGGTGATCCTGGAGGCCGATCCGAAGCTGCACACGACCCTGCGCAGCCTCGACGCGATCTACCTGCCCTCCTCCACGGCGACCAACGGGCAGGTGCCGCTCTCCGCGGTGGCGCGGATCAGCGAGCGGCGGGCGCCGCTCCTGATCTCGCATCTCGGCCAGTTCCCGGCCACCACCGTGTCGTTCAACCTCGCCCCGGGCGCCGCCCTCGGTCAGGCGGTCGAGGCGATCGACACGGTCAAGGCCGAGATCGGCCTGCCGCCCTCGTTCCGGGTGGTGCCGCAGGGCTCGGTCTTCGCCTTCCAGTCGGCTCTCGGCAACGAGCTGTTCCTCGTGCTGGCGGCGATCGTCACCGTCTACATCGTGCTCGGCGTGCTCTACGAGAGCTTCATCCACCCGATCACCATCCTGTCGACCCTGCCGTCGGCGGGGATCGGGGCCCTGCTCGGCCTGATGCTGTTCGGCCTGTCGCTCGACATCATCGCGGTGATCGGCATCGTCCTGCTGATCGGCATCGTGAAGAAGAACGCCATCATGATGATCGACTTCGCGCTCCAGGCTGAGCGCGAGGACGGGCTCGAGCCCCGGGAGGCAATCTTCCAGGCCTGCCTCCTGCGCTTCCGGCCGATCCTGATGACGACGCTGGCGGCTTTGTTCGCCGCGGTGCCGCTGATCCTGGGCACCGGCGTGGGCTCGGAGCTGCGCCAGCCGCTCGGCATCTGCATCGCGGGCGGCCTGATCGTCAGCCAGGTGCTGACGCTGTTCACGACGCCGGTGATCTACCTGGCGTTCGACCGGCTGGAGCGGCGGATTTCCGGGCGGCGGGGGCCCGATCTCGCGGCCGGCGAGGCGCTGCCGTGAACATCTCCGAGCCGTTCATCCGACGGCCGGTGGCGACCACGCTGCTCACGATCGGCGTGCTGCTGGCGGGCGTGTTCGCCTTCCTGAAGCTGCCGGTGGCGCCGCTGCCGCAGATCGACTTCCCGGTCATCCTCGTCCAGGCGCAGATGGCCGGCGCCTCGCCCGAGACCATGGCCACCACCGTGGCGGCGCCGCTCGAACGGCGGCTCGGCGCCATCGCCGACGTCAACGAGATGACGTCGACGAACGCCCTCGGCTCCACCCGGATCGTGCTGCTGTTCGGCCTGAACCGCGACATCGACGGTGCGGCCCGCGACGTCCAGGCCGCCATCAACGCGGCCCGCGCCGACCTGCCGGCCTCGCTCCGGCAGAACCCGACCTACCGGAAGTTCAACCCCGCCGACACGCCGATCATCATCCTCGGCATGACCTCGGAGACGCTCACCCGCGGGCAGGTCTACGATTCCGCCGCCACCGTGGTGCAGCAGAAGCTGTCGCAGCTGCCCGGTGTCGGCAATGTCGATATCGGCGGCTCGTCCCTGCCGGCGGTGCGGGTCGAGCTCGATCCCACGGCCCTGTTCAACTACGGCATCGGCCTCGAAGGCATCCGGGCGGCTTTGGCCTCGGCCAACGCCAACTCGCCCAAGGGCGAGATCGATGCGGGCGACCGCCGCTACCAGCTCTACGCCAACGACCAGGGCCGCAAGGCCGCTGATTACCGCGACATCATCGTGGCCTATCGCAACGGCGCCGCGGTGAAGCTCACCGACGTGGGGGAGGTGCTCGACGGGGTCGAGGACAAGCGCAACCTCGGCATCGTCAACGGCAAGCCCGGCGTGCTGCTGTTCGTCTACAAGCAGCCCGGCGCCAACGTGGTCGAGACCATCAACGCCGTGAAGGAGGCCCTGCCGCAGATCACCGCGGCGCTGCCGGGCGGCATCGACATCAAGCTCACCGGTGACCGCAGCGCCACGATCCGCGCCTCGCTCTCGGCCACCGAGGAGACGCTGCTGGTGGCGGTCGGCCTCGTCATCCTGGTGGTCTTCGCCTTCCTGCGCTCCTGGCGGGCGACCCTGGTCCCGGCGGTCGCCGTGCCGATCTCGATCATCGGCACCTTCTCGGCGATGTACCTGCTCGGCTACTCGCTCAACATCCTGTCGCTGACCGCGCTGATCATCGGCACCGGCTTCGTGGTCGACGACGCCATCGTGGTCTTGGAGAACGTCCAGCGGCACATCGAGGAGGGCAAGCCCCGGCTCCAGGCGGCGCTGATCGGCGCCCGGGAGGTCGGCTTCACGGTGATCTCGATGAGCCTGTCGCTCATCGCGGTGTTCCTGCCGATCCTGCTGATGGGCGGCCTCGTCGGGCGCATCTTCCAGGAATTCTCCGTCACCCTGTCGCTGTCGATCCTGATCTCTTTGGTCCTCTCGCTCACCACGACGCCGATGATGTGCGCCCGGCTACTCCGGGCCGAGGGGCACGGCCCCAACGGCGAACCCCCGGCGGGCGGCCGGCCGAACTGGCTGATCCGGATGCTGGAAGGCGGCTTCTCGCGTCTGCTCGGCGCCTACGAACGGACCCTCGCGGTGGCGCTCGCCCATCCGCGGCTCGTGCTGCTGAGCCTGCTCGCCACAGTCGGCCTCAACGTCTACCTCTACATCATCGTCCCGAAGGGCTTCTTCCCCGAGCAGGATACCGGGCAGATGATGGGCGGCATCCAGGCCGACCAGCGCATCTCGTTCCAGTCCATGGAGAAGAAGCTCAAGCAGGCGACCGCGATCGTCGGCGCGGATCCGGCGGTGGAAAGCGTCGTCGGCTTCACGGGGGGCCGCGGCACCAACTCGGCCAACGTCTTCGTCGGCCTGAAGCCGCTCAACGAGCGGGCGCCGATCTCCGCGGTCATGGCGCGGCTGCGGCCGAAGCTCGCGCAAGTTGCGGGGGCGCGCCTCTACGTCTTCCCGCGCCAGGACCTGCAGATGGGCGGGCGCCAGAGCTTCGCCCAGTACCAGTACACCCTTCAAGGCGACACTGCCGCGGAGCTGTTCGCCGCCGCCCCGAAGCTGGTGGCGGCCCTGCAGAAGGATCCGACCTTCGCGGACGTAACCTCGGACCAGCAGGAGGGCGGGCTGGAGAGCCGGGTCGTGATCGACCGGGCGACCGCGTTCCGCTACGGCATCACGCCGATCAAGATCGACAACACCCTCTACGACGCCTTCGGCCAGCGTCAGGTCTCGACGATCTACAATCCGCTGAACCAGTACCACGTCGTGATGGAGATCGCGCCGCGCTACCTGGAGACGCCGGAGACGCTCAAGCAGATCTACGTCTCGACCTCGGGCGGCAACGCGCCGGGCTCGGCCACCACCAACGCGGTCGCCGGCACGGTGGCGGCGGGCGGGACCGTCAACATCAACACGGCGACCGGCACCAGCAGCCCGGGCAGCGGGTCGTCGGCGAGTGCCGCGACCGGCGCCGCCACCGGCTCCGGGGCGGTGGGCGGCTCGGGCAGCGCGGGCGCCGTCGCGGCGGCGGCCGCCGCCTCCGCCACCAGCACGGCCGACACCGCCTCGAACGCCGCCGCCATCGCGTCCGACTCGGCCCGCAACGCCTCCTCCAACGCCATCGCGGCGAGCAAGGGCGGGGCCTCGTCGAGCGCGCCCGTCTCGGCCGCCAAGGAGACGATGGTGCCGCTCTCGGCCTTCGCGCGGATCGAGCCCGGCAGCGCCCCCGTGCAGGTGAGCCACCAGGGCCTGTTCGTGGCGACGACGATCTCGTTCAACCTCGCGCCGGGCAAGAGCCTGTCGGACGCCACCGACGCCATCGACCGGGCCATGGCCTCCCTGCAGCTCCCGGCCACGATCCACGGCGAGTATGCCGGCGCGGCCAAGAACTACGTCGCCTCGGCCTCCCGCCAGCCGCTCCTGATCCTGGCGGCGATCCTGGCGGTCTACGCGGTCCTGGGGATCCTCTACGAGAGCTTCGTGCACCCGCTGACGATCCTCTCCACCCTGCCCTCGGCCGGCGTCGGCGCCGTGCTGGCGCTGCTGGTGACCGGCACCGACTTCACCATCATCGCGCTGATCGCCGTGTTCCTGCTCATCGGCATCGTGAAGAAGAACGCGATCATGATGATCGACGTGGCGATCGATTCCGAGCGGACCCGGGGCGCGAATCCCGTGGACGCGATCCGCGAGGCCTGTCTCCTGCGCTTCCGGCCGATCATGATGACGACGCTGGCGGCCATGCTCGGCGCCGTGCCGCTGATCCTGGCCAACGGCGAGGGCGCGGAGCTGCGCCGCCCGCTCGGCATCGCCATCGTCGGCGGGTTGATTGTGAGCCAGATCCTGACCCTCTACACCACCCCCGTCGTCTACCTCACCCTCGATCGCCTCCGGCACAGGGTGCTCAACCGGCGCAGGCGCGCGGGACGGGGCGGAGAAGCGGCGCTGCCGGCCGGAGAGTGATGGTTAAGGTTTCACGTGAAACAGCGGCGGCTCCGGTCGGGTGTGAACATCTGTCCAACCCACGCCCTCATCCTGAGGTGCCCGCAGCAGCGGCCCCCGAAGGAGGGTTCCAGGGATCGCGCATCTGGCTGGAGCCGTCCTTCGAGGACACCGCTGCGCTCCGGCACCTCAGCATGAGGGCGCGGGTAGGCATGACGGCTGCGTCCGTCGGATTGTTGAGCCGCGAACCTGCCGCTGCCAATCGCCGGCGCCGCACCCTCGCATCCCTCCTCCTCGCCGCCCCGCTCCTCGCCGGCTGCGTGGTTGGCCCCGACTACACCCGGCCCTCTGTGGAGACGCCCTTCGCCTACAAGCAGGGCGGCGTCCGCGAGGACAGCCCGGCCTATGTCGCGGCGCGCAAGAACGGCTGGCGCGAGGCCCGGCCCAACGACGCCGTGGAGCGCGGCGACTGGTGGCGGGTCTTTCGGGATCCGAATCTCGACCGGCTGATCCGCCTCGTCGACGTCGACAACCAGTCCCTCCGGCAGGCGGTGGCGAATTACCGGCAGGCCCGGGCCCTCGTCGCCTCCGCGCAGGCCGCCCTGTATCCGACGGTGATCGGCGCGCCGAGCATCACCCGGACCGGCAGCGGCACCACCACACGCACCAACGTGGCGCTGCTCGGCCAGGCGAGCTGGGAGCTCGACCTGTTCGGCGGCACGCGCCGGACCATCGAGAGCGAGGCGGCCCTGGCGCAATCCGACGCCGCCACCCTCGCGCTGACCCGCTTGAGCATCCAAGCGGAGATCGCCGCCGACTACCTGACGGTGCGCTACGCGGATTCGCTCCAAAAGGTGCTCGAGGAGAACGTCGAGAATTTCAAGAAGACCTTGGCGATCACCGAGAACCAGTACGCCGCGGGCGTCGCGGCCCGGTCCGACGTGATCACCGCGCAGACCCAGGTCCAGACCATCGAGGCCCAGGCCATCGCGGTGCGCCTGACCCGCGTGCAGTACGTCAACGCCATCGCCACCCTGATCGGGCGCCCGCCCTCGGAGGTGTCGATCCCGGTGGCCGGAATCCCGCGCAATCCACCCGGCGTGCCGGTGGGCATCCCCGGCGACCTCCTGGAACGGCGCCCGGACGTGGCCCAGGCCGAGCGCCTCGTCCAGGCGCAGAGCGAGCGCATCGGCGTAGCGGTGGCGGCCTTCTTCCCCACCGTGACCATCTCGGCCCAGGGCGGCATCTCGGGGGCGACCCGCAACGGCCTGCTCTCGGCCGCCAACCAGGTCTGGTCTGTGGCGGCCTCCGGCAGCGAGGTGTTGTTCGACGGCGGCGCCCGCACGGCGGCCCTGCGCTCGGCCGAGGCCGGCTACGATTCTGCTGTGGCCGGCTACCGGCAGGTGGTGCTGGCCGCCTTCGCCGAGGTCGAGAACCAGATGGCGGCCCTGCGTATCCTCGGCCAGCAGCAGAAGGCGCAGGACACCGCCGTGGACCTGTCGCGCAAGGCCGTGGAGATCACCCTCAACGAGTACCGGGCCGGCACCCAGAACTTCACCACGGTGGTGACCGCGCAGAGCCTGCTCGTGAACAACGAGGTCAACGCCCTCCAGGTGCGGCTGAGCCGCTTCACTGCGGCGGTCACGCTGATCCGCGCCCTCGGCGGCGGGTGGGACGTGCGCTCGCTGCCGAGCGATTCCGAGCTGAAGGGTCCGAGCCTGCCGATCGACCGGGGCGGGCAGGCGGTGCGCCCCGACGAGTAGGGATTTGCGGGCGCGGGCGGCCGGCTTCCGGTCGAGGCCGTCCGGTGATGCAACCCTCCGCATCGGCGCGACGTCGCAAAGCGGCCCAGAGTCCGGCGGCGTCGAAGGGCGTGACGGTGTCGGTCGCCCCGGAAGACGTGGCTGTGGGCTCAGGGTTCGAGGAACCGGGTATGCATGCGGGGTTCCTTGATCCTGGACCCGGCGCAGCATAGCCCCATAGGCGCCGGAACGGGCCTCGCCGTAGCGGGTTGTCAGGCCGGTTTGCCGCACTGCAGCCAGACGGGAGTCAGGGATGGCCGAGCCGACGACAGCCCTCAAGGATACGGCAGCCTGCGGCACGCAGCCGGCACCGCCCTGTACGCTAGTGATCTTCGGGGCCGGTGGCGACCTGACGAAGCGCCTGCTGATGCCCTCGCTCTACAATCTCGCGGGCGCGGGGCTCCTGGCCGAAGGCTTCTCGATCCTCGGCATCGACCACAACGACGGCACTGACGAATCCCTCCGCGACAACCTCACCCAGACCCTGGAGGCGTTCAGCAAGGACCCGACCTCGGAGTTCCACGCCGACCACATCGACCCGAAGAGCTGGGGCTTCATCCGAGACCGGCTCCACTACCTCAAGGGCGATTTCGAGAAGCCCGAGACCTACGCGGCCGTGAAGCAGAGGGTCACCGGCAGCGCGGTGTTCTACTGCGCGGTGGCGGCCCGCTTCTTCGGGACCATCGTGGACGGGCTCGGTCAGGCCGGGCTGCTCAAGCAGGAGGGCGACGGCTTCCGCCGCGTGGTGATCGAGAAGCCGTTCGGCTCCGATCTCGAATCGGCCCGGGCGCTCAATGCCCGGATCCTCAAACAGGGCGACGAGAGCCAGTTCTACCGGATCGACCACTTCCTGGGTAAGGAGACCGTGCAGTCGATCATGGCGTTCCGCTTCGCCAACGGGCTGCTGGAGCCGGTCTGGCGGCGGGAATACATCGACAGCATCCAGATCACGGCGGCCGAGACGGTGGGCGTCGAGGAGCGCGGCGGCTTCTACGAGCCGACCGGGGCGCTGCGCGACATGGTGCCGAACCACATGTTCCAGCTCCTCTGCATGGTCGCCATGGAGCCGCCGAACTCCTTCGACGCGGAGGCCGTGCGCACCGAGAAGGCCAAGCTCGCCGAGGCCGTGAAGCCGATCCCGCCCGAGGATGCGGTGCGCGGCCAGTACACGGCCGGCACCTCGGAGGGGCGCGACGTGCCCGCCTACCGGGACGAGCCGCACGTGGCGAAGGACTCGGTCACCGAGACCTACATCGCCCTGAAGCTCAACATCGAGAACTGGCGCTGGGCCGGGGTGCCGTTCTACGTCCGCACCGGCAAGCGCATGACCGGGCGGCGCACCGAGATCGCGGTGCTGTTCAAGCCGGCGCCGTTCAAGATGTTCGAGGACACGCCCACCGCCGATCTCGCGCCCACCGTGATGCGGATCCAGATCGATCCCGATCACGGGGTCAGCACCGAATTCAACGTTAAGGTACCGGGGCCGCAGATGGCGATCGGCCGGGTCCGGTCCGGCTTCCGCTACAAGGACTTCTTCGCCGACCGGCCGAATGTCGGCTACGAGACGCTGCTCTACGATTGCATGACCGGCGACGCGACGCTGTTCCAGCGCGCCGACAACATCGAGGCCGGCTGGGCGGCGGTCGATCCGCTGCTCAAGGGCTGGCCGCAGGGAGAGGTGACCTTCTATCCGGCGGGCAGTGCCGGCCCGAAGGAAGCCGACGCACTCCTGGCTCGCGACGGCCGCCACTGGCTGGGTCTCGACGGCGAGACCGACTGAGAAGGGGCCGCCTGATCGGTTCTCCGCCAGACGGCCGTACGATAGCCTTCCCCAAAGCCTTCCCCATTCGTGAGGATGCGACAGCCTTCCGGCGTCGAGAGGGTTGCCTCGGGCGGGGGCGCGTCACCGTCGACAGGCGCTTTCCGGACCGCGACGCCATCGACGATCTGACGGCGTTCGACAACCCGGCTCCCGCCATCGCCCTCGACGAGCGGTTGGCGAAGAGCGGCCTGCTGGAGGGATCGTCCCGCGCTCGATCGACCCGGCCGTCTGCCCAGCGGGCGGGAGCCGGTCGTGCACCGTCGTTCCGTCATCGCGCACGATGTGGCCGACGCGGCCATGCGCGTCCTGCACGGCGCTCCGCCGTGGCCGCCGAGCGGGAAACGAGGGCGCGGTCGTGGTCGCGGAGCGCTGAACCCGGATCCGGTTTCAGCGGCGCTTGAACGGCAGCATCGCGGCGACGGCGAGCGCGTCGACCCGGTTGTTGAGCGGGTCGCCGGCATGGCCCTTCACCCAGTGCCACGCCACGTCGTGCCGCTCACGGGCGGCGTCGATCCGCCGCCACAGATCCTCGTTCTTCACCGGCTTCTTGTCGGCGGTGCGCCAGCCCCGGGCCTTCCAGGCGTGGATCCAGCTGGTGATGCCCTGGCGCAGGTACTGGGAGTCCGTGAACAGGTCGACGCGGCAGGGGCGCTTCAGGGCCTCCAGCGCCTCGATCGACGCCAGGATCTCCATGCGGTTGTTGGTGGTGTGGGCCTCGCCCCCCGAGAGCTCCTTCCGGGTGTCGCCGAAGATCAGGATCGCGCCCCAGCCGCCGGGCCCGGGATTCCCCGAGCAGGCGCCGTCCGTGTAGATCGTGACGCGCTTCGGCTCGGCCGCGGCCTTGCCGCCCGGCCCGGTCTCGTCGGCGCTCACCGGGCCCTCAGCGCGGCCGCCCGTAATCCCACGCGTCCCGGGCCTGCCGGTGGAAGGTGAGCCGGCGATCGAATTCCCGCGGATCCTTCGGCTTCACCAGGGCGCCCGGGGGCACGTTCAGCCAGTCCACCAGCCGGGTGAGCATGAAGCGGAGCGCGGCGCCCCGGCACAGGATCGGCAGGGCCGCGACCTCGGCGGATTCGAGCGGCCGCACCGCCTCGTAGCCGGCGATCAGCCCGGCCGCCATGTCCCGGTGGAAGGTGCCGTCGGCCTCGAAGCACCACGCGTTGAGGCAGACCGCGAGGTCGTACGCGAAGGCGTCCGTGCAGGCGAAGTAGAAGTCGATCAGGCCCGACAGGGCATCGCCGATGAAGAAGACGTTGTCGGTGAACAGGTCCGCGTGGATCACGCCGCTTGGCAGATTCCGCGGCCAGTGTGCCTCGAGGACGGCGAGGTCGGACCGGGTGCGCGCCGCGAGACCGGGCTCGACCGAATCGGCCTGGTCCTCGGCCTGCGCGAAGAGCGGCCGCCATGCGGAGACCGAGAGGTTGTTCTCCCGCACCATCGGGAAGTCCCGGCCGGCGGCGTGCAGCTCGGCCAGCGCCCGGCCGAGCGCCCGGCAATGCTCGACGCCCGGCGTCTTGACCGAGACGCCCTCCAGGAAGCTCACGATGGCGGCGGGGCGGCCGCAGAGCTGCCCGAGGGCCTGGCCGGCCCGGTCCCGCACGGGCTGCGGGCAGGCGAGGCCGCGGGCCGAGAGGTGCTCCATCAGCCCGATGAAGAACGGCAGGTCCTGTTCCCGGACCCGCTTCTCGTAGAGGGTCAGGATGTAGGAGCCCTGGGTGGTGTGCAGGAAGAAATTCGAGTTCTCGACCCCCTCGGCGATGCCCTTGAAGGAGAGCAGGCTGCCGATCGCGTAGGCGGACAGGAAGTCGGCGAGCGCCGCGTCGGATACCTCGGTGTAGACGGCCACGTGTTCGCGCTCTGATTTCGGAAGGTCAACATGGCAAGGGGCGCCGAAGCGCCCCCGCATAGAGCATGCCGAGCCTCAGGCCCGCGTGTCGGCCTGGACCGCCTACTCGGCGGCCTCGCTGCGCAGCTCCCGCGGCAGCGGGAAGACCATGTCCTCGATCACCGTCGAGACCGTGTCGACGATCACGTCGTAGCGGGCCGCGAACGCGTCGATGATCTCCTCCACCAGCACCTCGGGCGCCGAGGCGCCGGCGGTCAGGCCGAGCTTGCGGATGCCCTCGAAGGCCGGCCAGTCGATCTCCTCGGCGCGGAGCACCAGACGGGTGATCGGGCAGCCGACGCGTTCGGCGACCTCGCGCAGGCGCTGCGAGTTCGAGGAGTTCGACGAGCCGACGACGATCAGGGCGTCCACCAGCGGGGCCACCTGCTTCACCGCCTCCTGGCGATTCGTGGTGGCGTAGCAGATGTCGTCCTTGTGCGGCCCGGTGATGGTCGGGAACTTCTTCTTCAAGGCGTCGACGATGTGCCTTGTGTCGTCCACCGACAGGGTCGTCTGGGTGACCCAGGCGAGGTTGTCGGGATTGTCCGGGGTGAGAGCCGCGATCTGGTCGAGATCCTCAACCAGGGTGATCGAGCCCTTGGGCAGCTGGCCCATGGTCCCCACCACCTCCGGATGCCCGGAATGGCCGACCAGCAGCACGTGGCGGCCGCGCTTGTGATGGATCTCGGCCTCGCGGTGGACCTTGGTCACCAGCGGGCAGGTGGCGTCGATGGTGGTGAGCCCGCGCGAATCAGCGTTGGCCGGCACGGTCTTCGCCACGCCATGGGCGGAGAAGATCACCGGGGCGCCGCCGTCCGGCACCTCGTCGAGTTCGCGGACGAACACGGCACCCTTCCGCTTCAGGCTCTCGACCACGTACTTGTTGTGCACGATCTCGTGACGGACGTAGACGGGCGGCCCGTAGATGGCGAGAGCCCGTTCCACGACATCGATGGCCCGCACCACGCCGGCGCAGAAGCCGCGGGGGGCGCAGAGCAGGATTTCCAGCGGCGGCTTGCCGGCGGTGCCCGGAACGGGCTCGGTGGTCGCGATTTCGACGGTCATGAGGGGGATGTGGCGAGGGCGGGGCGGTCCTGTCAACAGGACTGGCCCAGGAACCGGGCGGGAAGAGGGAAG
Organism: Methylobacterium sp. 1973; assembly: GCF_040545035.1. Lineage (NCBI taxonomy): Bacteria > Pseudomonadati > Pseudomonadota > Alphaproteobacteria > Hyphomicrobiales > Methylobacteriaceae > Methylobacterium > Methylobacterium sp. 1973. The sequence continues at coordinate 3,727 of NZ_JBEPLA010000017.1, read as the reverse complement.
CGGAGCCGCTCTGTAGCACGATTGCCGCGGGAATTGGACCCGCGCCGTTCGCAGAGCGTCACGCAGGGCCGCTGCGCCGTCCGCGGTGGGGGACAGACGGTTTTCGTGAGCGACACCCGTCTCGTCTATGCGCAGGGCGCCGGCACAGCCGGCTAAAGCCGCCGGATGCCCGTCACGGCGCCGAAGCTGTGCGCCTCGATGCGGGCGACCGCCTCCGCCAGCGGCTCCGCCGCCACCGCCATGTGGTGGCCGTTGGCGTGGATCAGCGTCTCGGGATCGCGCATCAGCCCGACATGGCCGCGCCAGAACACGAGATCGCCCCGGCGCAGGCGCGCGAGGTCGAGGGGCAATGCCTGCCCGAGAGCCCTCTCCTGCATGTCGGCGTCGCGGGGGCAGGGCAGCCCCGCCATGTCCAGGCAGAGCTGCACCAGACCGGAGCAGTCGAGCCCGAGACTGGTGCGCCCCCCCCAGAGATAGGGGGTCCCGGCCAGCCGCATGGCCGTGGCCACGTAATCCGGTTCGCGGCTCTCCACGGGGGCGCAATGCCGGGCGAACACATAGCCGCCCCGGGTCTCCAGATACGCGCCCGACTCACCGGTCGCCACGAGGCGGGCGCCGAGGCTGAGATGCCCGAGGACCGGCCGTTTCAGGTCCGGTTCGGGGTAGAGGAAGGTGCGCACGGCCGTGACGCGATGCGTCGGCTCCGGATCGGCCGGGCCCAGGCTGTCAGCGGGCAGGTAGCCGACATAGCCGTCGCGGGCGAGCTGCACGAAGGCGAAGCCCTCGGCCGCGTCGTAGAGATCGACCGCGTCGCCGAGGAGCGCCTCGGTGTCGAGCCCCGCGCCGGGATCGGGCTCGCGGCGCAGCGGCGCGGACGGCGCGGTCACGCGCCGCGGCGTACCGGCGACGTAGCGCGCCGCCGTGACGCGGTCCCGCAGGCGGAGATCGGCGACATGCGGCCGGGCCGGAGTCAGCCGGGGATCGAGGGGTTCGCTCATGCGCAGATCCTACCATGAATCCGACCCTGCCAGGCTGACGGGCGGGTCAGCGCGGTCGCGCCGGAGCGACGCTTCCGGACGCTCCTCTGCGCCACTATGCCGCGCCGAGCGGTACAGGGGCCTGGACGGCCCGGATTCCGCCGCCGGATTGCTCGGATGCCCGGCAGATGAGGCGTCGGATGCCCCGGGGCGCGTCACATCTCCGTTCCGGATCCGCGAGACATGTGCCCAAGGCGCCCATCACACGTTTTTGATGCACTGCACAACCCGCGCGGAAGGCGCTATGTTCGGAGTTATGAAGACCGCGAGTCGCCCCGTGAAGAAGACACAGAAGAGCTTCGCCGACCTGCCGCCGATCCGCGTCCGCCGCGAGCCGCCGACGGTGAACGAGGCGGTCGCCGCCGCGCAGGACCTCGCCGACGATGTCGAGCAGCAGGTCGAGATCGCCGCCGGCCTGATGGGCCTGCCGGCCGACGAGGTCCGCCCGCACGTCCTGGCGGCCAAGAAGGCCAAGCCGGAGCGCGTCCCCGAGCGGATCCTGACCCATGCGAGCCCGAGCCGGGCACCCCGCACCGTGGTGGTCGAGCGCCGCACCCGCCCGACCGTGGTGATCGAGCGGCGCAGCCGCCCCCTCGACCCGCGCCGCTGACCGGCCGTCAGGACGACCGCGTCACCACGCCAGCGTCTCGCCCCGGTAGTCGAGGTAGTGGGCGCCCGGCCGGCCGAGTTGCGCCCCGATCACGTCGGCGAGGCCTGTGACGCTGGTCGCCACGTCGATGTCGGCCTCCGCCCCGCCCATCTCGGTGCGCACCCAGCCCGGATGCAGGATCAGCACGGAGACGTTCTCCGCCCGGTGCCGGATCTCGAAGCTGCGCGCCAGGGTGTTCAGCGCCGCCTTGCTGGCCCGGTAGGTCTCCCAGCCACCGGTCTCGTTCAGGCCGACGCTGCCGAGGATCGAACTCATCAGCGCGATGCTGCCGCCAGGGACGAGGCGATCCAGGAAGGCCTCGGCGAAGCGGATCGGACTGATCGCGTTGGTGAGGTAGACCTGCGCGGCGACATCCCGGGGCACCGCGTGCGCCGGGTCGTGCGCCAGGGTGGCGACACCGGCCACCACGAAGATCAGGTCGAAGCGCTCGGAGGCCAGCCGGTCGTGCAGGGCGGTGACGCCGGGATCGTCGTCGATGTCGGCGGTCTCGACGCGCAGGGCCTCAGAGCCGAGGCGTGCGAGGGCCGGGGACGGCCTGCGCTGGGTGGCGGTGACGCGCCAGCCGCGGGCCAGGAATGTCTCGACGAGGCCGAGCCCCAGGCCCCGCGAGGCCCCGACGATCAGCGCGTGCTTCTGCGATTGGGTCATGGTCGGTCTCCGGGTCTCGGCCGGATAAGGTTCGATCGGCCGCGGAGGTTGCGTGACCGGGGCTCGGTCTCGAACGGGCCGAGCCCGGGGTTCGCACGTGATCCGCGTGACCGGACGAATGTCCGGGTCGGGTGGTTTTCCGCCGGTCTCCTTTGGAGGATCAGCGGCGCAGAACGAGACGTCCGCTCAATTTACCATCCAGACCCGCTACAAGAGCCTCGGTATGCGGATGCCGGGCAGCCGCCCCTCATCTGACACCTCAGGCTGTTAAACTGGCGGTGGGCTTCCTGATCTCGTAATCGCGCATTCCCGGTCCCGGTCCTTTGATCTCAAGGTTTCCCGCATCCCCGAGGGCCTGGATACGACCGAACAGCACGATATCGCTGACGCCCTGACCCGGCGGATCAACCTCAACGGCGAGGTGGTGCAAGGTGCGACCGATCACCCTCGCCGCGACCTCCCAGTCTGTCGCGGCCTGAGCGATGAGCACGGCGTCGTAGTGTGTCAGCGGTGCCGATACCAAGCGGCCATTGCGCACGATGCGCAGCGGTGCATCCTCGCTCCTCAATGCTGCCCACCTCGCTGCGGCAGCATTGCACTCGGAGCGAGAGAAGACACGTCGCCTGTCCCTCAGGCGGGACGCGATGATGTCCTCGCGACGCATGATCCCGAGCGACCAGGGCCTTCGGACGCCGTCACGCGTGACGAAGTCGAGGGCTGTGGCGTCGATGATGTCGAAGGGGCGGCCATTCATGCGGAACGCAAATTCGAGGAAACTGGCGTGCTCGGTGGCGTCGCTCATGCAAACCCAATAGACGGGATGCACGCGGGTCGACGTGGCTTCCATCCATGGCTCCTCTGCCTCGCGCTGGTCGGCGTAGGGATCGGGTCGCAGGACGGCTCTGAGCCACGCGTGTTGAACATCTGGGTCCGGCGGATTGATGGGGCCGAAATTTAGGTCGCCCGAGAGCGCGATGACCCGCGCTTCGTCGCCCTGTGACCGAAGAGCGTCACGGATGGTGTCCGCCCTGCTTGCACCCCACGCCACGTGGATGACTTCGGCCTCATCGGGCATCTGTGATCCTCCATCGCCGCATAGTGGTCAGGGCGGCTGGAAGCTTTGTCACCACGCGACGTAGCTGCGGTGTGACCCTGCTGGGCTTCTGTGTAACGTTCGGTGACAGCACCCCGGGTCTCGTGAGCCCTCGTCGCCAAGCGTCGGTCTCGCGTCCGGTTTCGGGCAAAGGGGAGACGCGTCTGGGCGACCATGTTGGGTCTGACCTTGCCCCCTGGTCTGCCCTCATTCTGAAGCTAGAGTCCGTCGATCAGGAGACGGACGATGAAGAAGAGCCGGTTCAGCGAAGAGCAGATC
>NZ_JBEPLA010000016.1:0-127632 GCF_040545035.1 Methylobacterium sp. 1973 | reverse complement strand
GGGAGCGCTGGCGGATCGAGGCGACCTTCAACCGCCTCAAAGACTTCCGCCGCATTGCCACCCGCTACGACAAACTCGCCCGCAACTACGCCTCGGCCCTCGCTCTGGCCGCCGTCATCGCCTTCTGGTGCTGATCGAGTCCACACCCTAGACTCCCGTCGACCGATCCTTCGACGCGAGGCCCACATGAGTCTGCTCAATTCCCTCGGCGGCTCGCTGGGGCAGATCGCCCTCAAGGCGTTGCCGGGCGTGATCCAGCAGGTCCTGCCCGGCGGGCTCAACGCCCTGCTCGATCAGCTCCGGCGATCCGGCTACGAGAGCCAGGTCAATTCCTGGCTCGGCCGCGGGCCCAACGAGCCGATCACCGCCGACGACCTGCGCAAGGTCCTCGACAACGATCAGGTGCGCCAGATGGCGGGAAAGCTCGGAATCCCGATGGACCAGCTGTTCCCGACCCTCGCGCAGGCCCTTCCCGAGACCGTGGACCACCACAGCCCCGACGGGACCCTGCAGGTGCCCAAGGCCTAGGCGGCCACGGCGCGGGCGAGGGGAGGGCCGGCGCGGCCTGACCGTCGGTCCGCAACGCGAAACGGCGGCCCCGTCCGGGACCGCCGCCGCGTGCCGCCGTCTTGCCGGTCGGCTCAGTTGCTGGCGAGCTGGGACATGGGATCCACGGGCGCGCCGCCCTTGCGGATCTCGAAATGGAGCTGCGGCGAGGTCACGTTGCCCGACGCGCCGGACTTCGCGATGGTCTGACCGCGCTTGACCTTCTCGCCGGGCTTCACGTCGATCTCGCCGTTATGGGCGTAGGCCGAGACGTAGCCGTTGGCGTGACGCACGAGGACCAGCTTGCCGTAGCCCTTCACGTCGGAGCCGGCATAGGCGACCGTGCCCTCTTCGGCGGCCTTGACGGGGGTGCCCTCCGGGACGGCGATGTTGATGCCCTCGTTGCCGGAGCTGCCATAGCCGGAGATCACCCGGCCCTTGGCGGGCCAGCGGAAGTTCTCCGTCGCCTCGGCCACGGAGCCGGTGGCGGCGGGCTCGGACTTGGCCTGGGCAGGAGCCGCGGCGGCCACCGGCTTCGGCGTCTCCTTGGCGGCGACCTTCTCGGCGGCGGCGGGCTTCTGCGCCGCCTCCTTGGCGGCCTCCTTGGTGGCCTGCTTGGCCGCCTCCTTGGAGGCTTCCTTGGCGGCCTTCGCCTCGGCGAGCTTCTGGGCGGCCTCCGCCTTCGCGGCGGCCTTCGCCTCGGCGCGGGCTTCCTGGGCCTTGGCTTCGGCCTTCGCCTTCGCCTCGAGCTTCGGATCCGCCTTCTTGTCGTCGGCCTTCTTCTCCTCGGCCTTGGCGACCTGTCCGGGACGCACGTGCTTCGGCTTCTCGCCGTCCTTCGCGGTGGCGTCCTTGCGGGTCTTGGCGTCGGCGACCTTGCGGGCGGCGGCGTCGCGGGCGAGCGCCTCCTTGCGCTCCGCCTCCTTCTCGGCGGCGGCGGCCTTCTGCGCCGCCTCCTTGGCGGCCTTCGCCTCGGCGAGCTTCTGGGCGGCCTCCTTGGCCTCCTCGCGCTTCGCGGCGATCTTGTTCTCGACCTGCTTGGCGTCCTCGCGCTTCTCCTCGGCAGCCCGGGCGGGCCGGGCGGACATCGGGGCCGCGGCGGGGTTCAGCCCGGAGGCGTTGTAGACCGGGATCACGATCTGACGACCGGGCGTGATCTGGCTCGCGTTGCTCAGGCCATTGGCGGCCAGGATCGCCGAAGCGGGCACGCCGAAGCGGGTGGACATCTGGTTCAGGCTGTCGTTGCGCGAGACGGTGATCTGCGTGCCGCCCTCGGCGCTCCAGCCGACGCCGCCGGTGGAGGCGACTCGGGTCGCGGGGGCGGCAGCAGGGGTCTGGGCCGGACTCGCGGCGGCGGCCGGACGCGCGGCGCCGGGCGCGCTCAGCGCCTCCGATTGGATGCGGCCGGTCCGGACCGGCGGCACCGACTTCAGGGATCCGTCCGGCAGGCTGCCGGTGGCGGAAGGCTCCGACTCGAACGGATTCGAGAATGGGTTGCCCAGCCGCGATGCGTCCGAGGAACAGGCGGCGGCCGCCCCGCCGATCATGCCGATGAGCGCGACGCGCGACAGCGTCCGCAACATCTGACCCGTACCGCGCACCCGCATCGACACACCCGTTTGCCTGACGCAACCTGATGCCCCAATGAAGACGGATTCAGGTTAAGCAACCGTTCCCGTTCCGCATACCTGCGACCCAGAAGCGAAGGAGCGCGCAGGGTTTCGCGCAGGGTTTCGCGCCGTGCCGGGGATGAAACCCAGGGGCGAGACCGTCCCTTTTCCTACCTGGGCGGCTCCCCACATCGTGGACATGTTTACCATCCGCGGCGCGCGCGACAGCTTGGCCGATCTGCCGGCGATTGAGACCGCGCGCCTCTCGGTCGCCGCCCTTCAGCCCGCGGACGCAGCGGCCCTGCGCCGGCTCACCGACGATCCGGCGATCACCGCCGCGGTGGACTTCCTGCCGACCCCCTTCACGCTCCAGGATGCCGAGGATCTGATTCGCAGCGGCCGGCGGGGCCGGGACTGCTTCCTCGGGGCCTGGACCCGCGGCGGCGACGATCCCGGTGTCGCCCCCGATCCGGCGGGACGCGACCTGGTTGGGGTGGTCGGGACGCATCTGCGCGGCACCGGCACGATCGAGATCGGATACTGGATCGGGGGCGCCGCCCGCGGGCGCGGCTTCGCCTACGAGGCCGTATCGGCGATCCTCGGCCTTCTCGGCGCGCGCTTCCCGGCGCGCCTCGTGGTGGCGGAATGCCGCCCGGCCAACGTCGCGTCCTGGGGCCTGCTGCAGAAGCTGGGTTTTCGCGACACCGGCGAGGAGGGGCACCGCCCGGGCCGCCGCCTGCTCAGACGGGATTGAGCCCCATGGCCGGCGGGCGGACCCCGACCGCTGGTCTCAGGTCTCAGGCTCCACGCCGCCGCACCTTCGTGCGCCGCGGGCCGAGCGCGAAGGGCGCCTCGTCGTCCGGCGAGCGCTCCGCCAGGGCGAAGCTGTGCAGTTCGTTCAGCCCGCCCCCGTCCCGGGGCTGCACCGCGACCAGGGCGTAGAAGGCCGCCCGCACCACATCCTTCCTGGACGCGTCGGGATGCGTCTCGCGGACGGCGACGCGCAGCGCCTTCGGCGTCATGCCCAGTGCGGCCAGGCTCCAGAGCGTCGCCGCGAGCGCCTCGATCGAAGCCATCCGAAACGCCCCCGTCGGTCGAGTCCCAGGGTCTTTATACGGACCGGCCCAGCACCGGCGCAAGTCTCGTTCAGACGACCGCAAGATCGGCGGCTCATCGAGCACATATCGTCACAACAATACGACGATATACGAAGTCGATTACTACAAATGTCGCAATCGATTTGCCACAACACCTTCAATTTCAGCAGACAACAAAAAGCCCCCGGACCTGAGGCCGGGGGCTTGCTGGCGACCGGTTCCGTGAACCGGTCCGGGTCATCCGATCAGAAGGTGATGCCGGTCTCGACCATGTAGCGGTCCTGGGAGGTGTTGTTGCCGGTGCGGCCGAAGCCGGTGCCGAGCGTCCCCTCCGCGAGGTTGCCACGGGTGATCCCGCCGAGTTCGACGTGGGCGTATTCCACCCGGAAGAAGTACCGGTCGAAGGTGAAGGTCGGCGTGACGGTGACCGAGAAGGCGTTGCTGCCCGCACCGAAGCCCAGCAGGTTGGTCCCGCCGGATCCGCGGACGCCGGTCTGCTCGGTGTACTCGACGCGGCCGGCCAGGGAGAAATTATCGGTGAACGAGTAGGCCGCCAGCAGCGCGCCGCCGTAGGTCGACGCCGAGTTGGCGATGCCGACGCGCAGGTCCCGCTCGACATTGGTGAACTGGAAGTACGGCGAGATGATCCACGGGCCGTTCGCGTAGGTGTAGTTGATGTTGAAGATGCCGCTGTTCTGCTGGAGGTTCGGCGTCGCGAACTGGTAGCGCGGGCTGCGGTCGAGGGCGTTGGTCCGGCCGACGTTCAGGCCGCCGTTGACGCCGATCGTGTTGTAGTCGTCGAGCTTGTAGGCGACGTTGCCGGTGAACCACGTGATCTCGTTGGAGAAGAAGCCGTCCGTGCCCGCGAGGGACACCGAGAGCGGGCCGCTGCTGTAATTGACCTGCACGCCCTGGTTGATGAAGTTCTCCTGCACGAACAGGAGGCCGCGGTTGATGTTCAGGTTCTGGTAGGTGAACAGCAGCTCGGTGCCGATCAGGGTGAACATCCGGCCGCCCTGGACCGACCATTCATCGTTGATCTGGATCTTGCCGAAGGCGACCGGGACCGGGCCGAACAGGAGATCGGTCTGGGTGAAGGTGCCGAGCGTGGGGAAGCCGAGCTGCGGGATCGAGTAGCCGCCGGCCTGGATGTAGAACTGGAACGCGCCCTCGGGCTTCTGGATGATGCCCTGCACGTTCGAGAAGTCGAACCGGGCCGACCGGTCGCGGTCGTTGGGCGCCGCCGGGGTCGAGAACGAGGCGAACGGGTTCGACTGCGTGTAGCCGTAGCCGGTGATGGCGCCGCCCACGTAGAGGTCCCCGAGCGGACCCGCGGAGAAGCAGCTCGGATTCGGGTTGGCCTTGATCACGCCGCTATAGGCCGGACCGATCAGCGTGGCCTTGCACGGCTCGGCGGGGGGCGCGACGGGAACCGGCGCCGGGGCCGACAGATCGGCCGCGAGGATGCTGGTCGAGGACAGCAGCACGGTGGCCAGGCCGGCCAGGGCGGATCGCTTCAGCATGGTTCGGAGCTCGTTCGGATTCGTCTACGGCCAAGCTGACATCGCGCTGCGAATGACACAAAATCAAACATAGAGCAGTTGCATATTTTTTGGGCAGATCCCTATCGCTGAACACGTTCGACGCGGAAATGTGACTTTGCCGCCACAATCGTCCGGGCGGACCGGCGTTTTCCTTTGCGGGCGTCCGGAACAGCTTTCCCGGCACGGCCCAAGTCTACCGTGTCAGGCCGCGGGACCGATCGGATCGCAGCGAAATCCTCCGAACTCATGCCGGGCCAGCCGTTCGGCCAGGGCCGGCAGGAACAGCATCGCCTCCTCGGCGAGGCGCCACGGCGGGTTGACCACGATCAGGCCGCTCCCGGTGAGCCGCGTCGGGTCGCCCGGCCGCTCGATCAGGAGATCGAGCCGCAGGGCCGGGCGGGGCAGGGCGGCATCGAGGTCGCGGACCATCCGGTCGAGGGCCTCGGTGTCCTTGATCGGATACCAGGCCAGGAACACCCCGGTGGGCCATTTCGCCACCGCCCGGGCGAGGTGGGCGCCGAGGCGCGCGATCTCGCCGGGCACCTCGTAGGGCGGATCGATCAGCACGAGGCCGCGCCGCTCCGGCGGCGGGATCTGGGCGTTGATCGCAGTCCAGCCGTCGAGGCTCATCACCTTGGTGCGGGGATCGCAGGCGTAGCGGTCCTGCAGCGTGGCGGCATCCGCCGGATGGAGTTCCACGAACACGCCCTTGTCGCCGGGGCGCAGCGCCTCGCGGATCAGGGCGGGCGAGCCGGGATAGGCGGTGGCGCCGTCGCGCGCCTGCACCGCCGCCACCGCGGCCCGGTAAGGCGCAAGCAGCGCCTCGACATCCGGCGCGAAGGGCGCGGTCATCCGGCCCCACCCCTCCCGCCACTCGCCGGTGCGGGCCGCCTCGTCGGCCTCGAGATCGTAGACGCCGAGTCCCGCGAAGGCGTCCAGCGCCCGGAACGGCTTGTCCTTGAGCCGGAGGTGGTCGAGCACCCGCGCCAGAACGAGGTGCTTGAGGACGTCGGCGTGGTTGCCGGCGTGGAAGGCGTGCCGATAGTTCATGGCCGCGCGCTCAAGCCGATCCGGCGCCCCAGGTCCAGCGCCCGGCGCGCAAAACGCCGAAAAAACCTAGCGGGCGGCGTCGAGACGCACCTCGGGCGCCCGGCAATTGCCGCGGGCGACCTCGGGGCAGGGGGCGAAGCCGCGCAGGTCCTTGCCGAAGCAGATCCGGACCTCCTGGAGCTGCCCGCGGGTGCAGGTGACCGCCATCATGTCGGGGCGCAGGCCGCGATTGGCCGCCACGAATTGCCGCGCGATCTCGATGGGGGCGAGGGATTGCGGCGGGGAGCCGCCCGTCAGGCCGTCGGGGATCGTCACCGCCTGCCGCGCCGTGCGGGCGGCCGCGAAATAGGCGGCGGGATCGAGGCCCGAGCAGGTGCCATGCTTGCGCCACTCGTACCGGGCGAGCCCCTCGCTCGGATAGACCTGCCCGGCCACCTCCATGGCCTGCCGGGTGGGCGCGCGGTTCACCGCCGAGCAGTTCTCCGGATAGCCGCGGGCATATTGCGGCCATAGGCCGTGGACGACGAAGCCGAGGCCGCGACCGGGGGCGCACTGGACGTCGTCCCGGCGTGCGCCCGGCCCCGCGCAGTAGGTCGGCGACCACGACAGGGCGAGGACGTAGAAGTCGAACGCGCCGGGCGTGCCGCCACGGGCGAAGCCGCCGTAATCCTGGGCGGCGGCCGGCCCGGCGAGGAGCAGGCCCGCGAGGCCGGCGGCGAGCCTGCGCATGGTCAGGGACGCGCCATCCGGCAGGCGGTGGCGTAGGCGTAGGCGAGGTCCCGGTCGAGCCCGTGGACGCAGAACTCGACGCCCCAGGTCGCCCCGATGATCCCGAGGCTCTCGCGCACCGAGTAGTCGACCTTGCGGCGGACGCCGTCCGACGTGGTGATGGTCGCGGTGCAGAAGCGGCGGGGATAGGTGTCGAGGCCCCAGGGCCGCCAGGCGGTGCGCTCGATCGTGTCGAAGGACAGGATCGTCATCGACGAATTCCAGAACTTCGCCTCCTTCTCGGCGAAGTTGGTCGAGACCCGCTCCAGCACCGACGGGTCCTGGCAGCCGGGGATCTGCGCGTCGAAGGGGAAGATCCGCTCCTCGGCGGGCTCGATGTCCTCCCGGGCCGAGCGGGCCAGCGCCGGCTGGGCCAGGGCGAGAAGGGCCAGCCCGAGGGCGAAGCCGTGAAAGAGCGGGCGCATGGCGCGTGCCTCGACGGATGTGCGATCCTGCATCCGCGAACGATGGCCCGGCCGCGCCGCCAGTCAAGCTCCGGCGGCCCCGCGCCGGTGCTTTGGCGGCCTGTGCGGCGCGGCCGCTACACTCGCCGGCCGATGCCCCCGGAGCGGGACCGGCCCGCGGCCCGATCCCGTCAACCCGCGTTCCGGCGTCGCCCGGTCAGTAGATCGGCCCCGTGCTCGGCGGCGCGCCGAGCTGCAGCGGCTCGTCGTAGTCCTGCGCGGGCTCCTCGGGGGCGGCCGCGGCGATCCGTGGCGCCGGCCGCACCGGCGGCGCGGCGGTGTAGGCCGATGCCGCGGTCGGGCGGGCCGGCGCCCGGGCGACCTGCGTCGCGCCGCCGGCCTTCGACATCGGCGACACGCCGTAGGGATCGTCCTGCTCCACATCCACCGGCGCCTGCGGGGCGGCGGGCTGGCGCTGCGGCGGGACCGGACGGCTCAGCGGCCGCTCGACGCCGGTGCCGAGCTGCGGCGTGAACTTGATCATCGGCTGGCAGATCCGCCTCAGACCGCGCGGGTCGTGCCGGGCGAGATCGACGTGGATGTGGTCGTAGTGGAACACGTTCGAGCCGGGGGCCAGCACCGTGGTGAAGCGCTGGCAGGCGCCGAGGAAGATCTCGCGCAGGAAGCCCTGCTCGGCCTCCGTGCCGCGCCAGCCGCCCTTCACGGTGATCACGTGGCCGTCGGCGAGCTTGATCGACATGACGTCGATGGCGTTGCCGAAACCGTGCTCGGAGAGCTTGGCGCCGGGCTGGTTGTTGCGGCCGCGGCAGGAATAGGAACCCGCGTTGATCTCGGCCACCGGCACGCCGAAATAGAGGTTGGCGGCCGGCTGGATCGTGTCGGCGAGCCACGCCTCGGCCTCGGCCAGCGCCGGGCAGCCCAGGGTCATCCGCTGCTTCAGCAGGACGGAGCCGCCGCCGAGCCGCGTCACCCGGAAGGGCTGCTGCATGCCGCACGGCCCCGGGCCGTCCATGGCCGCGATCGGCGTGACGAACTCCGAGGGCTCGACGAGCTTCTTGGCCAGGCAGACCTGCTCCGCCTGATCGCGCCACGGTTCGCGCCGCTCGAAATGATTGATCGAGCACGCGGTGAGGCCCGCGCCGAACAGCGCCAGAGCCGAGAACAGGGATACGCCACGCCACATGACCCGGACGATGCGCACGGTCGCGTAAAGCGTTCGTCAACGGCGTTTCGGGAATGACGCGACCTGTGGCGTCTCGGTTGACAGCGCCGCGGACCGCAGACTGAATGCATTATGCTTTCACTTCTCGACCTCCGCGCCCGCATCGCCGCCGGCACCCTGACCCCCGCGGGGGCGATCGATCTGTGCCGCGCCGCGATCGCCGCGCGGGAGCCGGACCTGCACGCGCTGGTCACCCTCGACCCGGCGCCGGCGATCCCGGAGACCGGGCCGCTCGCCGGCATCGCGGTGGGCGTGAAGGACATCATCGACAGCGCCGGCCTGCCGAGCCAGATGGGCTCGTCGATCTACGCGGGCTGGACGCCCCGGGGTGACGCCGCCGTGGTGAGCCGGCTGAAGCAGCTCGGCGCCGTCGCCCTCGCCAAGACCACCACCACGGCCTTCGCCAGCAGCGACCCGACCGAGACGGTCAACCCGCACGATCCCGGCCACACGCCGGGCGGCTCATCGGCGGGCTCGGCCGCCGCGGTGGGCGCCGGGATGCTGCCCCTGGCCCTCGGCACGCAGACGGCGGGGTCGGTGATCCGGCCCGCGAGCTATTGCGGCTGCGCGGCGGTGAAGCCGTCGTTCCGGCTGATCCCCACGGTCGGCGTGAAGACCTATTCCTGGGCCCTCGACACGGTCGGGCTGTTCGCCGCCGGGGTCGCGGACGTCGCCCATGCCCTCGCCCTGGTCACCGGACGCCCGGAGATCGACGGCGCGGATTCGGGCTCGGCCCCCCGCATCGCCGTGGTGCGGCAGGACTTTGCCGAGGCCCCGGAACCGGAGGCCGAGGCCGCATTGATGCGCGCCCGGCAGGCGGCCGAGCGGGCCGGGGCGCGGGTGAGCGACCTCGCCCTGCCGCCGGAGCTGGCGCAGGCCTGGGAGCGCCACCGCATCATCCAGAACTACGAGGGGCGGCTGGCGCTCGCCTGGGAATACGACACGCAGGCCGACGCGCTCCCGCCCCGCGTCCGCGAGCATCTCGACGCCGGCGCGGCGATCGAGCCGGCCCAGTACGACGATGCCCGCCGCCACGGCCATCACGCCCGGCGGGTGCTGAAGGGCCTCTTCGCCGATTACGACGCGATCCTGACCTTCTCGGCGCCGGGATCCGCACCCGCGACCCTGGATTCGACGGGCGACCCGCGCTTCAACCAGCTGTGGACGCTGATGGGCGTGCCCTGCGTGAACGTGCCGGTGCCCGGCCAGAGCCTGCCGGTGGGCGTCCAGGTGATCGGCCGCTTCGGCGACGACGGCCGGACCCTGGCGGTGGCCCGGATGATCGAGACCGCGCTGCGCGGCTGACCGGCCGTCAGGGCGACCCGCACCGGCACGCTCTCGGGCGACGCCGCCGGGTGCCCATCCCGTCCGCCGTTCCGGGACCGCGCAGCGCCCGGGATCCAGAGCCGCCGACCCGGCCGATCCCGGCACCACCGGCATTCAGGGCGTCCTGGTTCGCCTGCGGGCTCCGGACAAGCAGCGCGGGCGGCCGCCCGGAAGGGGCGACTTCGGGGCCGCGATGATGACGGCCGCGCAAAATGTCGCGTTATGTCCCCTAGCGTACATTTGTGATTGTGAGCTCACCGACGCGACACTAGACACGGCTCATCGCTGGCAACGTTTCCCGGGCGCTAGCGGCCGGAAGACGCGCGCTCCCGCCCACATGGTGGAGCGTCTTTTGGCACGCTACTTCATCAGCACGACCAACCACGTCACGGTCATGGACGAGGAGGGCGTCGAGCTCCCGAGCCACGGCGCGCTCCGCGAGCTCTTGCGCAGAGTCCTGACGGAACTCCTGCGCGACGAAGGCGACCTGACCGGGGTCAATGAGTATTCCGCTCACGCCTATGACGAGGCGGGCAGACTGGTCATGGTCGCGCGGGCCAGCTTCTCCGTCACGGACCAATAGGCCGGCTCCCTCAAGGACCCGGAGGTCGCGCTCCGCTTCGGCACGGAAGCGGACTCGGCTTCGTCCTCACTTGCCCCTGCCGCGCGCGGCGTCGATGAACCGGCGACGCTCTTCCTCGGGGCGCGCTTATCGGCGCCGCACCTGACGGGTTTCGGCTCGGCGGGTGTCGTCTTGGCGGGTTCGTCTTGGCGGGTTTCGTCTTGGCGGGTTTCGGCTCGGCGCATGTGTCGGCCGGCATCGTCGCGGCCCTCGGATCACCCGCGGTGTCGGCCTTCGCGCCGCCGACAGTCGGACATCGCCGGAGGACACCGCGGCGGCCGGAGCCTGATCGGCGCTCTCCTTCGGGACGCCGGGCAGGCCGTCGATGCCGCCCCTGGAGACCGGCGCGCCGTCGCCCCCGACCTCGCGCGGGCGGCAAGCCCTCGAACCGCGCCGTCCTTCGGTCAGGCCGGGCATGCGCGGTGCGGCGGCCCCTCCCGGGGAAGGCTCGGGGATCGGGCCGGCTCCCCGACGCGGAAGCTCGGCCGGCAGGCCCTCTGCGGCGGCGATCCGATCGCCCGCCGCCCTGAAGGAAGTCCCTCCGCTCAGCTGCTCGGCTGCTCGTGGAGCGTATCCTCCACGTAGAGCTGCTCCAGCAGGACCTTGATGACCGCCATCAAGGGCAGGGCGAGGGCGATGCCCCACAGCCCGAAGATCACGCCGAGGATCAGCTGGCCGGCGAAGATCGTGGCCGGGGGGATGTCCAGCGCCCGCTTCTGGATGAACGGCGTCAGGCCGTAGCTCTCCAGGCACTGGACCGCCAGATACACGCCGATCGCGCCGATCACCGCCTTCGTGCCCGAGGCGAGCGCGGCGAGGATGATGACGAGGCCCGCGACCAGCGGCCCGACCGTCGGCACGAAGGCGAGCACGCCCGCCTGGAGGCCCAGGATCAGCGCACCGCCGATCCCCAGGAAGGCGAGGCCGGCCCAGGTGCACAGGAAGATCACCGCCATGATGATCAGCTGGCCGAACAGCCAGTGGCGCAGGGTCTCGCCGGCCCCGTCGAGGACCTGGCTGGCGCGCCAGCGCTTCGCCGGAGGCACGAACCGGACGACCCCGTCCCGGTAGGCCTTCGGGTCGGCCGCGAAGGCGAGGCCCAGAAAGGCGATCACGAGGACGTTGCCGAGGGCATCGAACAGGCCCAGGACCACCGCCGCGGCCGGTCCGAGGACGCTGCCGGCATCCGACACGAAGGAGCCGCTGCCCTTCATCAGGCCGGAGGCGAGGCCGGCGAGGCCGCCCTCCTTCTGGCCCGAATCCGTCGAGCCGTCCTTGCCGCTGCCCTGCGGGGCGAGGCTCGGCACGTCGATGCCGCGCTCCGAGAGCCAGCCCGACACCGTGGCCGCCTGATCCTTGATCGTGGTGCCGAGTTCGCGGCCCTGCTGGACGATGGTGGCGCCGCCGTAGCTCGCGAAGCCGACCACCGCGATCGCCACCACGAGGCTGACGACGGACAATCGCAGGGCCCGCGGCAGGGGCAGGACGCGGCCGAGCCCGCGGGTCAGGCCGTCGAGGAACACGCCGAGGAGGACGCCCGCGAAGATCAGCAGGAGCGTGCCGGCGGACATCCAGGCCAGGGCCAGTGCCGCCACGAAGCACACCACGGCGATCCCGGAGGCTGCGAGCGGCGCCGTTCCGCGCCAGGGCCCGACCGGGCCGTCCAAGTCCTGTAGCTTGCTGTCCGACATCATCACTCCTGCACCGCGGGTTCACGAACGCCCTGGGCCCTCAGGGGTCAAGGGCGAGACCGCGGGTTCTCAGGGTGAAGCGAGCCCGAAACCATGGTCCGGGTTCGCCGGCGACGTCCCCGGCTTGTTCGACCCTCCGACTGCGACGGATGCCCCGATCGGCCTTCCCGTCAGTCCGGGCACCGAAGGCGGGACCGGGATGACAGGGGGGACACGCAGGCGTCTGCGCGATGGCGGCGGGCGTTCGGGACGGCGATGTCCTGAACCGCCGGCTCTCTCCGGCCTTTGCGGGCGGCTGCGGGGCGGGGATGCCCGTCCGCCGGTTGTCCGCGCGCGCCGCCGGACCGCAGGCTTCGGCCCATCGGGCGCCCCCGCAGGAGCACTGGCGGCGCCAGCCGGATCCGCGCCCGCGCCCGCGCCCGCGGCCCGGGCCGGACATCGATACCGGCGATCAATCCAGCCACCTCGTCCTCTTCGGGACGCGGATCGTGTCGCGCGGCGCGGCCCGGGACTCGACCCTCAGCGCCAGCGCCCGGCCGCGGCGTCATCCTGAGCCGTCGCCTCGACCCAACCGCCGGTGGTGCCGTCGGCGAGGTGCTCGCGCTTCCAGAACGGGGCGCGGGTCTTGAGGTAATCCATCAGGAAATCCGCGGCCGCGAAGGCCGCGACCCGGTGGCTCGCGGCGGTCACCACCAGCACGATGCCGTCGCCCGGGTGCACCAGCCCATGGCGGTGGATCACCCGCAGGGCCTGGAGCGGCCAGCGGGCCATCGCCTCGTCGGCGACCCGCCGGATCTCGGCCTCGGCCATGCCGGGGTAGTGCTCCAGCTCCAGGGCGGTCAGCCGCCCGCCCTCGTCGCGGCACAGGCCGGTGAAGGTGACGACGGCGCCCGCCCGGCCGCCCAGCACCGCGCTCACGCTGGCGATCTCGGCCGCGGTGTCGAAGGGCTCGGCCTGGATGGCGATGCTCGGAACGGGGGCGCTCATGGCCCGATCCATAGGAGTCCGCGGCTTTGCGGGCCAGTCCCGTCCCTGTCACACCCGGCCCCGCCTCTATATGAGACGGTCCGTCGCGCCCTGCCGGCCCGGCGCGCGGTCCTCGGATGAGCCCGCGTGCTCCGGACGGCGCTGGAGAAGGATACCCGCGTGACCCCCGACCTGATCCTGCCCTACGACGGCGTGCACCCGGATTTCGTCAGCCGCCCGGTCT
Organism: Methylobacterium sp. 1973; assembly: GCF_040545035.1. Taxonomy (NCBI): domain Bacteria; kingdom Pseudomonadati; phylum Pseudomonadota; class Alphaproteobacteria; order Hyphomicrobiales; family Methylobacteriaceae; genus Methylobacterium; species Methylobacterium sp. 1973. The sequence continues at coordinate 114,521 of NZ_JBEPLA010000016.1, read as the reverse complement.
GGTGCGGTCGCGGCAGCACGGTGATCGGCGCCGCGCGGATCGGCGCGCAGGCCTGGATCGGCGACGAGGCGGTGATTCGCGCCGACGGCCAGACCGTCATCCTCGGCGACCGCTTCTGGCTCGGCCACCGCTCGACGGTGCACATCGCCACCCGGACGCACGGCACCCGGGTCGGCGACCGCGTCACGGTCGGGCGCAACAGCGTCGTGCACGCCTGTACGCTCGGCTCCGACGTGGTCGTCGAGGACGATGTGGTGATCCTCGACGGCGCCGAGGTCGGCGACGGTGCGGTGATCGAGGCGGGCTCGACCGTATTCCCTCGGGCGTCGCTGCCCGGCGGCTACGCCTATGCCGGCAGTCCCGCCCGTCCGAGCCGAGCGATCGGAGCCGATGAGATCGCCGAGCGCGCCGAGCGGCTGCGTGAGCGCATGGGCGACGGATCCGCTCTCCCGCCCGGGGAAGTATCGGAGGTCGACGACAGCGTGTTCGTGGCGCGCAACGCCCGTCTGCGCGGGCGGGTGAGCCTCGGAGCCGGGGCGAGCGTGCTGTTCTGCTGCGACCTCAACGCCGAGGTCGGCCCGATCGTCGTCGGCGCCGATACCAATATTCAGGACAACACGGTCATCCGCACCCGGGCGGACGGCGTGGTGATCGGGCGGGACACCACCATCGCCCACAACGTCCGGATCTCGGATTGCCGGATCGGGGCACGTTCGTTGATCGGCATCGGCGCGACGATTGCGTCAGGAACCCTGATCGCCGACGACGTCATGCTGGCGGCGGGCGCCACCACGGATCCCGGCCAGATCCTGGAGGCCGGTTATCTGTGGGGCGGCCGCCCGGCCAGGATCCTGGGCCCCCTCGACGCCGAGAAACGCGCCATGATGATCCGCATCGTCGAGGGCTATTGCCAGCACGGGCGGGAATATCGGGCCGCGCAGGAAGCGTCGGAGTAGAGCGCTCGAACTCAGTGTTGCAGGATCTTCGACAGGAAGGTCTGGGCCCGCTCTGAGCGGGGGCTGCCGAAGAACTCCTCCTTCTTGGCGTCCTCGACGATCTCGCCGCGATCCATGAAGATCACCCGGTCGGCGACCTTGCGGGCGAAGCCCATCTCGTGGGTCACGACCATCATGGTCATGCCTTCCTTGGCGAGTTCGACCATCACGTCGAGCACCTCGCCGACCATCTCGGGGTCGAGCGCCGAGGTCGGCTCGTCGAACAGCATCACCACCGGGTTCATGGCGAGCGCCCGCGCGATGGCCACGCGCTGCTGCTGGCCGCCGGAGAGCTGGCCGGGGAACTTGTTCGCGTGGGCGCCGAGGCCGACCCGGGCGAGAAGGTCGAGCCCGCGCTTCTTGGCATCCTCGGCGCTTCGCCCGAGCACCTTGCGCTGGGCGATGGTGAGGTTGTCGGTGATCGACAGGTGCGGGAACAGCTCGAAATGCTGGAACACCATGCCGACCCGCGAGCGGAGCTTGGGCAGATTGGTCGCCTTGTCGGCGACCTTGGTGCCGGCCACCGTAATCTGGCCCTTCTGAAAGGGCTCCAGGGCGTTGACGCATTTGATCAGGGTCGACTTGCCCGAGCCCGAAGGACCGCAGACGACCACCACCTCGCCCTTGGCGACTTTGGTGGTGCAGTTCGTCAGCACCTGGAAGTCGCCGTACCATTTGCTGATGTTGTCGATAGCGATCATCGTCTCGCCGGGCGCCACGACGGGCGCGCCGGCGATGAGGCCGCCCGACTGCAGGCCGGCATCCTTGGGCGCGTGGCTGGCATCGGCGACGGGTTCGGCGGCGGTGGGAGCCGGCATCGGGGACGAGGTCATGGCACGGTCTCCAGTGTCGGTCAGCGGATGATGGCCACGCGGCGCTGCAGGCGGCGCACCAGGAACGAGGCCGAGAAGCAGATCACGAAATAAACCACCGCCGCGAAGATATACATCTCGACGAGGCGTCCGTCGCGCTGGGCGACCTTCGAGGCGGCGCCCATGAAGTCCGTGAGCGACAGCACGTAGACCAGCGACGTGTCCTGGAAGAGGATGATGGTCTGGGTCAGCAGCAGCGGCAGCATGTTGCGGAAGGCCTGGGGCAGGATCACGTTGCCCATGGTCTGCCAGTAATTCATCCCGAGGGCCTGGGCGGCCGCCGTTTGGCCCTTCGGGATCGACTGGATGCCGGCCCGCATGATCTCCGAGAAGTAGGCCGCCTCGAAGGCCATGAAGGTGATCAGGGCGGACGGGAAGGCGCCCACCTGGATCGGCGTCGAGGCCCCCGTCACGTAGGCGCCGATATACGGCACCAGGAAGTAGAACCAGAAGATCACCAGCACCAGCGGGAGCGAGCGGCACAGCTCGACATAACCTTTGGCGAGGTGCCACAGGCCGGGAATGCCCGACAGGCGCGCCATTGCCAGGAGCGTTCCGATGATCACGCCGCCCACGGCGGCCATGGCGGTGAGCGTCACGGTGAAGACCATGCCCTGACCGAACAGGTAGGGCAGGGACGAGACGATGACGGAAAAGTCGAAATTCGAGAGCATCGGGGCCTGTTACCGGTGGCCGTCGGGCGGGGTGGCGGAACGGAAGCGGGCGGCCCTCAGCGCTGGCCGGGGATGGCGACCGCCTTCTCCAGGAAGGTCGCCGCCGTGACGACCACGAGGTTGATGATCACGTAGAGGATCGTCGCCGCCGTGAACGCCTCGAACACCTGGAACGAGAATTCCTGCATCGAGCGGGCCCGGGCGGTCAGCTCCAGCAGGCCGATGGTCAGCGCCACCGACGTGTTCTTGAGATTGTTGAGGAATTCCGAGGTCATCGGCGGCAGGATGATCCGGTAGGCGTTGGGCAGCAGCACGTAGCGGTAGGTCTGATAGGTCGTGAAGCCCATGGCGGTGCCGGCCATGCGCTGGCCCCGCGGCAGCGCCTGGATGCCGGCGCGGACCTGCTCGGCGACGCGCGAGGCGGTGAAGAAGCCGAGGCACACCACCGCCGTGTAGAACGGCGCGTCGGGCAATTGCTTGATCGCGTCGCCGATCCGGGTCGGGACCACTTCGGGCAGCACGAAGTACCAGAGGAACATCTGCACCAGCAGCGGCACGTTGCGGAACAATTCCACGTAGGCGGTACCGACGGTGTTCGCGGTCTTCGACGGCAGGGTCCGCAGCACGCCGATCAGGGAGCCCAGGAAGAAGGCGATCACCCAGGAGCAGAGCGCGGTCGTGATCGTCCACATGAGCCCCGAGAGCAGCATGTCGAGATACGTGCCGGTGCCCTCCGGCGAGGCGTCGAAGAAGATCCGCCAGTTCCAGTTGTAGTTCATCGCGCCGCTTCTACTGTGAACTTACAGAGACGCACCGCGGGCGGGAGCCCGCGGTGCGCATCATGGCATGAAAGCGAACCGAACGGATCTCAGTAGGCCGCCGGGTCGGGGCTCGAGATCGGGGTCGTGAACTGCTTCTTCATCTCCGCGCTCATCGGCAGGTTGAGGTTGATGTTGCGCGGCGGGATCGGCTTCGTGAACCACTTGTCGTAGAGCGCCTTGCCCTCGGGGCTCGTGTAGAGCTTGGCGGTGGCGTCGTCCGCGACCTTCTTGAACTCCGTGTCGTCCTTGCGGAGCATGATGCCGTAGGGCTCAGGCTTCGACAGGGCCTCGGTGGAGATCTCGTAGGCGGACGGGTCCTTCGAGGAGGCGGCGAGCGAGGCGAGCAGCACGTCGTCCATCACGAAGGCGGCGGCGCGGCCGGTCTCGACCATCAGGAACGCCTCGGCGTGGTCCTTGGCCGGCAGGATCGTCAGGCCGAGCTTGCGCTCCGTGTTGGCCTCGTTGATCTGCTTGATGTTCGTGGTGCCCGAGGTCGACACGACGGTCTTGCCCTTCAGGTCCTCGATCGTGTGCAGGTTGGCCGACTTCTTCGAGACATAGCGGGTCGCGGTCAGGAAGTGCGAGTTGGTGAACCACACCTGCTTCTCGCGCTCGGCGTTGTTGGTCGTCGAGCCGCACTCGAGATCGATCGTGCCGTTCGCCATCAGCGGGATGCGGGTGGCGGAGGTCACCGGGTTGAGCTTCACCTCGAGGTTCGGGAGGTTGAGCTTGGCCTTCACGGCGTCGGCGATCTTGTAGCAGATGTCCATCGCGTAGCCGACCGGCTTCTGGTCGCCGCCGAGATAGGAGAACGGGACGGAGGCATCGCGATAGCCGATGACGATGGCGTTGGCGTCCTTCACCTTCTTGAGGGTGCCGGTCAGCTCCTCCGCCCGCAGGCTCATCGGAGCAAGGGCGAGGGTCAGGCCCAGCGCCGCGGCAAGGCCGCGGCGAGCGATATCAGACTGCATCGGTACGGAACTCCTGGATCGGGCCGAATCGTGTCGGCCGGCGGCGGGGTACGCGGGCCCGCCCGCTCGGGCGACGCCTTTGCAATGATGGTGCCGGGAGAAGGGCTGTCGTGCCGCGCAGGCCTGCGGCTGAGTACGGACACGTCGCGGCCAAGCTGCTGCGCACGTCTGCAGACGCGGTCCCTGCCGTCCCCATGGCCTCCTCCCAAGCGCTGAGCCGGCCTCACGCTCGCGCCGGCGGCATCATGCACACTTCTTAGGCGTACGCACGCGGTGCGGAGGACGGATCCGCCCGGAAAGCTGACGAATCCACGGCATAGAAAACGACGACGCCGCCCCCCGCGGTATCGGGAGACGGCGTCGGACTGGAAACCCGGTTCGTGGCCGCGGCTTACTTCGTCAGCTCATTGCCGCTGTAGTCGATCTTGCCGTCCGGCCCCTTCTTCCATTCGTACATGACGTAGTCGGGCCGGGTGATGTCGCCCTTCTTGTCGTAGGCGATCGGCCCGACCACCGTGTCCACCGGCTTGCCCTGGTGCAGCCAGTCGGCCAGCTTCTTGCCGTCGCTGGAGCCGGTCTCGGCCATCGCCTTGGCCAGGACCTGCACGGCCGCGTACGAGTAGAGCGTGTAGCCCTCCGGATCGATGTTCTTGGCCTTGAACGCGGCCAGCGCCGCCTTGGCGTTCGGGTTCTTGCGGGCGTCCGGCGGGAAGGTGGTCAGCGTGCCCTCGGCGGCGGGACCGGCGATCGCCACGAGCTCGCGATCGACCATGCCGTCGCCGCCCATCATCGGCGCCTTCAGGCCCTGATCGCGCATCTGGCGCAGGATCAGGCCGGCCTCGGTGTAGTAGCCGCCGAAATAGACCACATCGACATTGGCCGACTTCAGCTTGGAGACGAGCGCAGAGTAGTCCTTCTCACCCGGGTTGATGCCCTCGTACAGCACCTCCTTGCCGCCTTTGGCCTTGAGCGCCTTCAGGGTCTCGTCGGCCAGCCCCTTGCCGTAGGGCGTCTTGTCGTGGACGAAGGCGATCTTCTTGCCCTTGAACTTCTCGGCCAGGTAATTGCCCGCCACCGCGCCCTGCTGATCGTCGCGGCCGCAGGTGCGGAACGTGTTCCACATGCCGCGCTCGGTGAACTTCACGTTCGTGGAGGCCGGCGTGACCTGGATGATGCCGGCGTCGAGGTAGACGTCGGAGGCCGGGATCGACACGCCGGAATTGTAGTCGCCGACGACCATCTTCACGCCTTCACTGGCGAACTTGTTGGCCACCGAGACGCCCTGCTTCGGGTCCGAGGCGTCGTCGCCCACCGTGACGGTGAGCGTCGTGCCCTTGAGGGTGCCGGCCTTGTTCAGGTCCTCGACCGCCTGGCTCGCGCCGTTCTTGAGCTGCGCGCCGATGGCGGCGCTGTTGCCGGTGATCGGCGCGGCGACGCCGAGCTTGACCTCGGCGGCCTGGGCGGCCGCCACCATCGCGCCGAGGGCGAGCCCGGCCAGCAGAATCGATCTCATCGCGTACTACCCCTAAGTGTCAGGACCGCACGTGCGGATCCGGCCGCACTCATCGGACCTCGTCCGCTTCGGGCGCCCGTGCGCGCCATGTCAGCGGTGAGGTCTTCTCGTAGAGCCAGCGGTACTGGCTCGTCATCTGGCGCGTCCGCGTGTAGCGGAAGCCCGCCGCGCCGATGATCATGACGACCACCGCGTCGACCGCATAGTAGTGCAGCGAGAGCAGCGTGCCCGAAAACAGGGCGTAGTGGATGAAGCGCACGGCAGCCGCCACCAGAAGCAGCGCCAGTGCGCAGTGCCAGAACGGCCGCCAACCCCGGGCGATGCCGCGGGCCGCCATCCAGCCGGCCCAGCCGCCCATCACCACGGTGACGAGCAGGAACAGCCAGGCCGACGGCTCCTCGTAGAGGATTCCCTGCAGCGCGCTCATGCCCCGACCGGGCCGGCATGGCCCCCTTCCAGATAGGCGGCCTTGACGTTCGGGTCGTCGAGCAGCGCGCGGCCGGTGCCGCTCATGGTGACCCGACCGTTGACCAGCACGTAGCCGCGATGGGCGAGCTTGAGGGCGTGGTAGGCATTCTGCTCGACGAGGAAGATCGTCATACCCTCGGTCCGGTTGAGTTCCCGGATCGCGTCGAAGATGCCCTTCACCACCAGCGGCGCGAGGCCCAGCGACGGCTCGTCGAGGAGCAGCAGGCGCGGGCGGCTCATCAGCGCCCGGGCGATGGCCAGCATCTGCTGCTCGCCGCCCGACATGGTGCCGGCACGCTGGTTCAGGCGCTCCTTGACCCGCGGGAACAGGGTGCAGACCTTCTCCAGATCCTCGGCGAAGAAGCGCCCGTCATGGAGGGCGGCGCCCATCTGGAGATTCTCGTAGACCGTCATGCGCGGGAAGACCCGGCGGCCCTCCGGCGACTGGGCGATGCCGAGCCGGGCGATGGCATGCGTCGGCATCCGGGTGATGTCGCGCCCGTCATAGGTGATCGTCCCCGAGCGCGCCTGGGGGCTGCCGAAGATCGTCATCATCAGGGTCGACTTGCCGGCGCCGTTGGCGCCGATCAGCGTGACGATCTCGCCCTCGGCGACGTCGAGATCGACGCCGCGCAGGGCGGCGACGCTGCCGTAATAGGTCGAGACGTCGCGCACCGCGAGGAGCGGCGGCTTGCGGCCCGCCTGGATCGCCCGCGTCTCCTCGACCAGGACGTTGATGCCGGCGACGCTCATGCCGAGGCTCCCGTATGGGTCTCGTCCGCGTGCGGCACGCTGATCCCGACCTCGGCCTCCACGGCCTCCACCTCTTCGTCCTCCACACCCAGATAGGCGGCGATCACCTTCGGGTCGGCCCGCACCTCGGCGGGAGAGCCGTCGGCGATCTTCACGCCGTAATCCAGCACGACCACGTGGTCGGAGATCTCCATCACCACCGACATGTCGTGCTCGATCAGCAGCACCGAGGTGTCGTGCTCGTCCCGGATGTGGCGCAGGAGGCCGTTCAGCTCGGCCGATTCCCGGGGGTTGAGGCCGGCAGCCGGCTCGTCGAGGCAGAGCAGGACCGGGTCCGTACACATCGCCCGGGCGATCTCCAGGCGCCGCTGCGCACCATAAGGCAGGGCGCCCGCCGGATCGTCGGCCCGCGCCATCAGGTCGATGCGCGTCAGCCACGCCTTGGCGCGCTCGATCGCGGCCTCCTGCGCGTCCCGGTAGGTCTTGAGGCCGAGCAAGCCCAGGATGGTGTAGCCCGAGGCGCGCATCAGGGGGGCGTGCTGGGCGACCAGAAGGTTCTCCAGCACCGTCATGCCCTGGAACAGGCGGATGTTCTGAAAGGTGCGGGCCACCCGGGCGGTGCGGTTGACCTTGTGGTTGGGCAGCCGCTCCAGCAGGTGCGCGGTGCCGTCGGCATGCGCCAGCGTCAGCATGCCCTCGGTGGGCTTGTAGAAGCCGGTGATGCAGTTGAACACCGTGGTCTTGCCGGCTCCGTTCGGGCCGATCAAGGCGGTGATGTCGCCGCTCCGCGCCGCGAAGGACAGGTCGGAGACGGCGGTGAGGCCGCCGAACCGCATGGTCAGGTGCTCGACCGTGAGCACCGGGGGGGCGAGGGGTGAGGCCGCCATCAGCCGTGCCCCTCGCTCACATGGGCGCCCGAGACCGCACGGCGCTCGCCGAGCGACACCGACGGCATGCGCTCCGAGATCAGGCCGCGCGGGCGCCAGACCATCATGGCCACCATGGCCAGCCCGAACAGGAGCAGGCGGTACTCGCTGGGATCGAACCCCTCGCCGAACACGGCCTTCAGGAAGCCGAGGTTGCGCAGCATCTCCGGCCCGCCGACCATCGCCACCGCGGCGATCGCGACGCCGACCTGACTGCCCATGCCGCCCAGCACCACGATCGCCAGGATGATGGCGCTCTCGAGGAAGTTGAAGCTCTCCGGGCTGATGAAGCCCTGGCGCACGGCGAAGAACGAGCCGGCGACGCCCCCGAAGGCCGCCCCCAGCGCGAAGGCCGTGAGCTTCGTGGCGGTGGTGTCGATGCCGAGGGAGCGGCAGGCGATCTCGTCCTCGCGCAGCGCCTCCCAGGCCCTCCCGATCGGCAGGCGGCGCAGGCGCAGGGTGACGAAGTTCGTGATCAGGGCGAGGCCGAGGATCAGGTAGTACAGGAAGACCAGCCGGTGCATCGAATCGTACGGGATGCCGAAGGTCGCCGCGAACCCGTCGTCGCCCGCCGTGAACGGGATCCCGAAGAAGGTCGCCCGCGGGATCGACGAGATGCCCGCCCCGCCGCCGGTCACGTCGGTCCAGTTGATCAGGACGAGGCGGATGATCTCGCCGAAGGCCAGGGTGACGATGGCCAGATAGTCGCCGCGCAGGCGCAGCACGGGAAAGCCGAGGATCATCCCCCACAGGCCGGCGAACAGGCCCGCCAGCGGCAGGCAGACCCAGAACGACAGGCCGAAGGTGGTCGAGAGCAGGGCGTAGGAATAGGCACCGACCGCGTAGAAGGCGACGTAGCCGAGATCGAGGAGACCGGCGAGGCCGACCACGATGTTCAGGCCCCAGCCGAGCATCACGTAGGTGAGGATCAGGATGCCGAGGTCGATCCAGTAGCGCGCCGAGGACAGGCCGCCGGTGGCCGCCGCCGCGATCATCGGCAGCGTCAGGGCGATGCCGATGAACAGATAGAGCCCGACCTTCGAGGTCTTCTGGCCCGCATCCGGCTCGCCGTGGACCGCCTCGGTGGCCTGGGACGGGGAGGGGGTCAGCGCCCGCCGGGCGTCACGGCGCAGCAGCACGAGGCGCTGGACGAGCCGCGCCACGAAGATCGCCGCGCAGAGCGCCGCCACCAGTCCCCAGCGCGGGACGAGCACCAGCTCGGTCCCGGGCCCGGGATCGGTGCGGTAGGCGATGATCGGCACGCAGAGGCCGAAGGTGACGAGGGCGTACAGGGCGGCGTCGCGCAGGATGCCGGCCATCGCGGAGTCGGGAAGCGCAGCCTGAGAACGGGCCATCAGACTTTCTCGACCTCGGGCCGGCCCAGGATGCCCGAGGGCATGAAGATCAGGACAATCGCCAGGATCGAGAAGGCGGCGACGTCCTTGTACTCGATGGAGAAGTAGGCGGACCAGAAGGTCTCGATTAGGCCGATGATCAGGCCGCCGAGAACCGCGCCGGGCAGGGAGCCGATGCCGCCGAGCACCGCCGCCGTGAAGGCCTTCACGCCGGGCACGAACCCGTCCGAGAACGACACGACGCCATAATACATGAGGTAGAGGACGCCGGCGACGGCCGCCAGCGCGGCGCCGAGCACGAAGGTCAGGGAGATCGTGCGGTCGACGTCGATGCCCAGCAACGCCGCCATCTTGCGGTCCTGCTCACAGGCGCGCTGCGCCCGGCCGAAGGGCGTGCGCTGGACGAGATACCAGAAGCCCGTGAGCAGCACGGCGGTGACAGCCATGATCAGAACCTGCTTCCAGGCCAGGAACACCGCGTAGCCGTCCCGCTCGAACAGGGTGATGCCCCCCGACAGCATCGGCGGCGTCGGCTTGTTGCGCGCGCCCTGCACCACCTGGACGAAGTTCGACAGGAAGATCGAGACGCCGATCGCCGAGATTAGCGGCGCCAGCCGGAACGAGCCGCGCAACGGCCGGTAGGCGACGCGCTCGATCGCCCAGCCCCACAGGGCGGTGAGCACCATGGCGACCACCAGCACCACCAGGAAGGCCAGGGCGATGGAGCTGACCCCGAGCCACACGGTCAACAGCAGGAAGGTGATCAGCGCGATGAAGCAGGAGACCATGAAGACGTCGCCGTGAGCGAAGTTCACCATGCCGATGATGCCGAACACCATCGTGTAGCCGATGGCGATCAGGCCATAGATCGAGCCGAGCGTCAGCCCGTTGATCAACTGCTGTACGAAGACGTCCATGAACTCTCGCGCGCGCAGGTTTCTCGTGCCGCCTACGGGAACCGCAGGTGGCGCGGCGGGGCAAGTCTCGTACCGCAGCCGTAGCACACCGGCCACAGGTTTCATCGCCGCCCGAGCGTCGCGCGAAAACAGTCGACCACGCCAGTAACGCGCCCCGGCCGGGCTTGCGTGCGGCGCAGTTCCTGAGACACGTTAACGAATTGAAATGCTCGATCATCCCGGGCTCAGGCGAGGAGCAGTACCGATGGCAGGGTCGAGACTCACGACGATGATCTTCGTCGGCATGCTCCTCGGAATCGCCGTCGGCTACGCCTGCAGCATCACTTGGCCCGATCCGCAGACCGCCAAGGAGATCGCCGGCTACATCGCGCTGGTCTCCGACGTGTTCCTGCGGCTGATCAAGATGATCATCGCGCCGCTGGTCTTCTCCACGCTCGTGGTCGGCATCGCGCATCTCGGGGACACCGCTGCGGTCGGCCGGGTCGGCGGCAAGGCGCTGCTCTGGTTCGTGGGCGCCTCGTTCTGCTCGCTGATGCTCGGCCTGATCATGGTCAACCTGATGCAGCCCGGCCAGAACCTGAACCTGCCGCTGCCCGATGCCGGCGCCGGGACGGGGCTCAAGGCGGCCTCGCTGTCGCTCAAGGAATTCGTGACGCACCTCGTGCCGAAGAGCGCCGTCGAGGCGATGGCCAACAACGAGATTCTGCAGATCGTGGTCTTCTCGATCTTCTTCGGCGTCGGCCTGGCATCCCTCGGCGAGAAGGGGCGCCTCCTCGCGCAGGGCATCGAGGGCCTGGCCGACGTGATGCTCAAGGTCACGGGCTACGTGATGATGTTCGCCCCCGTGGCGGTGTTCGCCGCCATCGCGGCGACGATCACCACGCAGGGCATCGGCGTGCTCGTGACCTACGGCAAGTTCCTCGTGGAGTTCTACATCGGGCTCGCCGTGCTCTGGGCGCTGCTCATGGGCGTCGGCTTCCTGATGCTCGGGGGCGGCGGCATCATGCGGCTGTTCAACCTGATCAAGGAGCCCTTCGTGCTCGCCTTCTCGACCGCGTCGAGCGAGGCGGCCTACCCGAAGATGCTGACGAACCTCGAGAAGTTCGGGGTGCCGAACCGCATCACGTCGTTCGTGCTGCCCATGGGCTACTCGTTCAACCTCGACGGCTCGATGATGTACTGTACCTTCGCGGTGATGTTCATCGCGCAGGCCTACAACATCCCGTTGAGCTGGGGTCAGCAGCTCACGATGCTGCTGCTGCTGATGGTGACGTCGAAGGGCATGGCCGGCGTGCCGCGCGCCTCGCTGGTGGTCATCTCGGCGACGCTGGCGCACTTCAACATCCCGGAGGCCGGGCTGCTGCTGATCATCGGCATCGACCAGTTCCTGGACATGGGGCGCTCGGCCACCAACGTGCTGGGCAACAGCGTCGCCACCGTGGCGGTCGCCAAGTGGGAGGGGCAGCTCACCACCACCGACCAGCGCCTCGACCATGTCGGCACCGTGGCCTCGCCGGCAGAGTAGGGGCCGGTTTTACGGGATCTGCACCCGCCGGGATGTCGGGTGCAGGGCGGCTGTCGAACCCATCCTCCTCATCCTGAGGCGACCGCGTCTGCGGGCCTCGGAGGAGGACGCCAGGGATCGCGGCGCTGACCGGAAGGCTGCTTCGAGGCTTCCGCTGCGCTTCGGCACCTCTGGATGGGGGATGGATGGGAGGGGCCGGGCGCTGGCACTCTCCCGTGCGGTGTGGCTTGTGCGGTGCGCCTGGGAGGCTCTGTGATGACGATGCGGCTCATCGCGGTTCTGGCGCTGGCGCTGGCGGGCGTGTCGCCCGCAGCCGCCGTCGAGGTGCTCACCGGCACGCTCAGGAGCGTCGCCGAGCGCGGGGAGATCGTGCTCGGCTACCGGGAGAGTTCGGTGCCGTTCTCCTTCGTGGAAGGCAAGCGGCCGGACGGCAGCCCCCGGGCGATCGGCTACGCCATCGACCTCTGCGGCGAGATCGCCGACGACGTCCAGGCGGCGATCGGCCGGCCGGTGAGGATCCGCTACGAGCCCGTCACCGCCGAGACGCGCATCCCGGCGCTCACCTCCGGCAAGATCGACCTCGAATGCGGCTCGACCACCGCCAATGCCGAGCGCCGCAGGCAGGTCGCCTTCTCGCCGGTGGATTACATCAGCGCGACGCAGCTGCTGGTGAAGCGGGGCTCGGGCGTCGCCTCCTATCGGGATCTCGGCGGCAAGACCGTGGTGGTGACGGCCGGCACAACCAACGAGAAGGCCGTGCGCGACCTGCTCGCCCGGCTGAAGATCGACGCGCAGGTGGTGACGGCGCCCGACCATGCCGCGTCCTACGCCTTGGTGAAGGCCGGAAAGGCCGACGCCTTCGCCACCGACGACGTGCTGCTCTACGGGCTGATCGCGACGGACGCGCGGGACGGGGCGAACTACACGGTGCTCCCCGACAAGCTCTCCTACGAGCCCTACGGCATCATGTTCCGCAAGGACGACCCGGAGTTCGCCGGCATCGTGCAGCAGACCTTCACGCGCCTCGCCGAAAGCCGGGCGCTGCGCTGGACCTACGAGCGCTGGTTCCTCAAGCGCCTGCCCAACGGCGAGCGCCTCGACATCCCGATGTCGAACGACCTGCGGGTGAGCTTCCAATTGATGGGGCTCGACGGGGGCGAGTGAGCGTCGCACGCGACGGGGCGGCGCCTCGCTTTCGCCCAACCGGCACGCGAGGAAGATCCGGCCTGACCGTGTTCCTCCCGCCGCGAGCGTGCCTCCTTCCATGCTGATCGCCGCGCACTGCCCGAAACCGCTCGCCCTGGTGCTGGCCGCCGCCCTCGCCTGCGCCGCCTCGGGCGCTTCCGCCCATCCCCACGTCTGGGTCACCGCCAAGGCGCAGCTCGTCTACGAGGGCGGAAAGCTCGTGGGCGTCCGCGACACGTGGAGCTTCGACCCCGAATACACGGCCTTCGTGACCCAGGGCCTCGACACCAACAAGGACGGCAAGCTCAGCCCGGAGGAGCTTGCCGGGCTCGCGGCCGAGAACACCGCCAACCTCGCCGAGTTCGGCTACTTCACGAAGCTGAAGGTCGGCGGCAAGGAGCAGGCCTTCAGCGATCCGAAGGAGCCGGCAGCCCATATGGAGGACAAGGCGCTGGTCATGACCTTCCTGCTGCCCCTGAAGACGCCGGTCCAGCAGGGGCGGGGCGTGGCTGCGCTGGAGGTCTACGACCCGACCTATTTCGTCGCCTTCTCGTTCGCCGAGGGGACCGACGCCGCGACCCTCGCGGGAGCGCCGCAGGGCTGCGCCGCCACGGTGACCCGCCCGAAGACCGAGCAGCCGAAGACGGCCGATGCCGGATCCCCGGGGATGACCGAGGCCTTCTTCGAGGCGCTCACCGCCGCCTCAACCTACGGGGTGCAGTTCGCCAGCCGGGTTCTCGTGGCATGTCCGTAGGGATCGGGATCGTCGCCCCCGCCGGGGCGGGACGGCTGGGACTGAGGCTCGGCCTCATGGCGCTGGCCATCGGGCTGGCCGCGCTCCTGGCGGCCGGGATCGCGTGGCTCGTCGCGCCCGGCCTCTCCGCGCCGCCGCCGCGCTCGCCCTTCGGGATCGGCTTTCGGGAGGCTGCCCCGTCCGCCACGGGGATCGGCGGGGTGATCCTGGCACTGCAGGCGAGCTTTTCCCGCAGCCTGAACGCGGCGGTCGGCGCGCTGCGGGGCGGCGGCAGCTGGGGCCCGCTGGTCGGCCTCGCCTTCGCGTACGGCGTGTTCCATGCCGCCGGTCCCGGCCACGGCAAGGCGGTGATCGCCGGCTACATCCTGGCGGGGGAGCGGGCGCTCCGGCGCGGCGCCGCGCTGAGCCTCTGCGCCGCGCTGCTCCAGGCCTGCATGGCCGGGGCGATCGTCGGCCTCGGCACCCTGGTCCTCAACGCCACGGCGGCGAGCATCACCCGGGCCGGCACCCTGATCGAGACCGTGAGCTTCGCCCTCGTCGCCCTGATCGGGCTGGTGCTGACGTGGCGCAAGGCCGGACGCCTCGCGACCCTCGGTGCGGGCTGCGGCCCGGGCTGCAACCACCTGCCCGGGCCGCAGGCCCTCGACACCCTCGACACGTGGCGCGAGCGGGCCGGGGTGGTGCTGGCGGCGGGCACGCGCCCCTGCGCCGGCGCGGTTCTGGTCCTGGTCTTCGCGGTGTCGCAGGGCGTGCCCGGGGCGGGCGTGCTGGCGGTTCTGGCGATGGCCCTCGGCACCGCCCTGACCACGACGGCGCTGGCCTGCCTCGCGGTCTTCGCCAAGCGGGCGGCCCTGCGCCTCGCCGGCGGCCGGGGACAGGCGGGCCTCCTGGCGCTCGGCGGCCTCGAACTCGTCGCCGCCGCCTTCGTGCTGGTTCTGGGAGCCGCCATGCTCTCCGGCCTCGCGCCCGGGCTCGGCGGCTGAAGGGCCTCGCCATCCGGGGCGCGGCGTGCCACGCTGTGCACCCGAGACGGAGCGCGCGCTGATGCATCCCGATTTCGAGACGATCCTGAACTGGCGTCTGCTCGCCGGATCGCATCCCTTCCCCGGCCCGGACGGCGGGACCTGCATCAACGAGGCCGCGATCGTGGCCGCGGGCCTGCCCTACCGGGCGATCCGCTCCAGCGCCGATTGCCCGCCCTGCTTCTCCAGGCCGGTCGCCGCCTACGCCCTCGGGCTCAACGACACCATGCCGGACGAGGCGCGCCCCCAGCTGATGGCCTTCGTGCTGCGGCTGTCGGGCAGCGCCGACGCTCCGGAGATCGAGGCCGCCCGCACCCGGACGCTGGCGCTGGAGAGTGTCCGCCGCATCCTGGCGCCGCTCTGCGCCGTCGCCGGCATGGTCGAGGACGCGAAGGCCTGCATCGGCGCGCCGGACTGGCCCGCGGCCCTGGCGGCGGCGAACGCGGCCGCGTGGCGGGGCGGGGCGCGTTCGCAGGCGGCGGCCGAGGCGCGGCGCTGGCGCGAGGGCGCGCTCACCGCGGCGGTGTCCCGCACCGCGACGGCGGCACAACGCGCGGGCACGGATGCACGCTGCGCCGCGGAGGTGGCCGAAGGCGCCGCGCCCTTCGTGGCCGGGACCTGGAGCCAGGCCTGCGCGATCCTCGACGAGGCGCTTGCCGTCGGCCGACAGGCTCCGGAGATCGCGCTCGTCGGCGCCCGTCAGCGCATGGACGCCGCGCGGACCGGGGCGCTGGCCTGATCAGGCCGCCGCGGGCGCCGCATCGAGATCCAGCTCGATGGAGCCGCAATTCTCCAGGAACGTGCCGGTGAGGTGGTAGAAGAACGTACCGTGCCCGACCACCGCGATGGTGGCTTCCGGCCGGGCCCGCAGCCAGTCGCGGAACGCCGCGACCCGGGCGTCGAACAGGGGACGCGGCTCCACCGGGTAGCCGCCGACCTCGCAGCCCGGCTCCGCATGCCACCAGACCTCCGGCAGGTGCCCGACATCGAGGTGCGGAAACTCCGCGGCGATCTCCGAGGCCGCCCGGCCGACGTCGCAGCTGCTCTCCTGGCATTCCCGGTGCAGCACCTCGACGAGGACGCGCGGCCGGCGCGGATGGTCGCCGAACAGGATCGCGGCGGTCTCGATCGCCCGGGTCAGGGGCGAGACCACCACCAGATCGAAGGGGACCGACCGGAGCCGGTCCCGCGCGGCCCGGGCCTGGGCGTGGCCCAGCTCGGTCAGGCGCGCGTCGAGGAGGCCGGGATCGCCGCCCCCATGCCTGTGCGCGGCGTTGAACGTGGATTGCCCGTGGCGGATGCAGACGATGCGGGTCTTGTCCTGCATGGATCTCGGATGCGTGTCGGGGAGGGCGGGGTGCACGGGACCGGTCAGAGGAAGCGGCCGCCGCGCTGGATGACCTCGATCTTGTAGCCGTCCGGATCGGTGGCGAAGAAGAACCGCGCCAGCACGTCATCCCCGTGTTTGAGCGTCTTGACGTCGGTGGCCGTGAAGCCTTCGCGCCGGTGCCGGGCGTGCTCGGCCTCCACGTCGTCGACCACGAAGGCGATGTGCCCGTAGCCGTCGCCGAGATCGTAGGGCTTGTCGCGGCCCTTGTTCACCGTGAGCTCCAGCTCGAACGGCGAGGCCGGATCCCGCATGTAGACGAGGGTGAAGTCCGGGAAGTCGAACCGGTCGGAGACCTCCAGGCCGAAGGCGCGGGCATAGTAGTCGCGCGCGCGCTCCTCCTCGAGGACGCGGATCATGGCGTGGACGGGCTTGGACATATGCTGTGGGTTCCGTGAGCGGGCGGGCGGCGCGCCGGGCCTCCTATGTGGCGCCCGACCCACGTGCCGAAAAGGGCCGGCCCCGACTGCAGATCCGCGGCCCCGATGGTGTCCGGCGCCGCACCCTCGGAGGGTCGGCGTCACCGGAGGTGGGGAAACCGGCAGGACATCGTCCGGGCTTTTCGACCGCAGGTTCTCATGATCGGCCAGCCAATTCGCTTTGAATTTGTCTTTCGCGAGGTTCTATTCGGTCAAAGATTAGTGATATTCGACCACATCGCTGTCGAGAAAGTTTATATCTCATGTCTTCCGCCTTTATATCTTGGTAAGATCGCCATATTAATAGATTTTTTACATCTGTTGCTTACAATTGCTCTAGGATCGAATCTTTCACAGACCAACCAGACCGATCGGGTGCACGACCGCCATGTTACGCTTGTCCAACATCAAGGTTCTGCCGAAACTGGTGGCCGTGATTACCCTGATCGTGACGATCGTCGGCGGATGCATCTGGTATGCACAGTCACAGATGACCAAGATCGACGACGGGTACAGCCACTTCATCGTCAACGAGGCGGCCGCCGTCGCCGAGGCGCGTCGGCTCAACCGCCTGATGATCGAGCTCAATTACTACGTGTACCGGGTCATAGCGGAGACCGAGCCGTCCCAGATGCAGAATGCCAACAAGGGCTTCGAGGCCGTCCTGCCTGAGGTGAAGACACTGCTGCCGGTCTTCCGGTCGCACGCACCGAGCTTCGCGGCGCGCATCGACGAGCAGGCGGCACGCATGGAGCGCTACATCCGGGACGTCAGCGAGGTTCGCCGGCTCGGCACCTCCAACCAGAACGACCAAGCCATCGCGCTGGTCCACTCGGCGATCGACCCGGTCTTCTCCGGCATGCTCGCGGACGGCAACAAGCTCGCCGAAGACATCAGCGCTTACATGGCGAAGGGCTCGGACGACCTGACCGACCAGACCAACGACACCCGCCGCGCCCTGATGACCGTCAGCGCCCTCGGGCTGCTCGCCGGACTGATCGCGGCCGTGTTCGTCGCGACGGTCGGCATCACTCGCCCGCTCGATCGTTTGGTCATGGTCCTGCAGCGCATGGCGCAGGGCGAGATCGACGCCGAGATCAAGGAGGCGGCGCGCAAGGACGAGGTCGGCGCCGTCGGCAAGGCGGTGGAGGGCATCAAGGCCATGGTCGCCCGCAAGGCCGCCGAGGAGGCCGAGGTCAAGCGGCTTGCCGACGAGGCCGCGGCCGCCGAGCGCAGGCGCACCATGCTGGAGCTGGCGGACGGGTTCGAGCGGGCGATCGGCAGCATCGTCGGGATGGTCTCGTCCTCGGCCACCGAACTCCAGGCCACCGCCCAGACCATGACGGCCAGCGCCACCGAGACGGCCAGCCAGTCCACCACCGTGGCCGCCGCCGCCGAGGAAGCTTCCGCCAATGTCCAGACCGTGGCGGCCGCCGCGGAGGAACTGGGCTCGTCGGTGCAGGAGATCGGCCGGCAGGTTTCCGGCTCGGCCCAGCTCGCCCAGTCGGCGGTGGGCGAGGCCGATCAGACGCAGCATCTCGTCCAGGCGTTGAGCCAAGCCTCGGCCCGCATCGGCGACATGGTCGGGCTGATCTCGACCATCGCCGGGCAGACCAACCTGCTCGCGCTCAACGCGACGATCGAGGCGGCCCGCGCGGGGGATGCCGGCCGCGGCTTTGCGGTGGTCGCCGCCGAGGTCAAGGAACTCGCCGCCCAGACCGCACGGGCCACCGAGGAGATCAGCCAGCAGATCGGACAGATCCAGGGCGTCACCGGCCAGGCGGTCACGGCCATCGAGACGATCGCCAGCCGCATCCGCGAGATCGACGGGGTGGCCACCACCATCGCGGCGGCCGTCGAGGAGCAGGGTGCGGCGACGCAGGAGATCGTCCGCAACGTCTCCCAGGCCGCGGCCGGAACCGACGAGGTGACCAGCAACATCACCGGCGTCGCCAGAGCCTCCGAGGAAACCGGCGCGGCCGCCGCCCAGGTGCTGGGCGCGGCGGGCGAGCTGTCGCGCCAGTCCGAGCATCTCGGGGCGGAGGTCGCCCGCTTCCTGAGCACGGTGCGGGCGGCCTGAGGCCGCCTCAGGCCCCGATCCGCAACACCTCGGTCCGTGCGCCGGCCTGGGCGAAGGCGTCCGGGTCGGCACCGGTCATCCAGACCTGCCCCGGGAGTGCCTCCAGGGCCTCGAACAGGCCGGCCCGGCGGCGGGGGTCGAGATGGGCCGCAACCTCGTCGAGGAGGATCAGCGGGGCGATGCCGCTCATGGCGCGCACGAGCCGCGCATGGGCGAGGACGAGCCCGATCAGGAGCGCCTTCTGCTCCCCCGTGGACGCCGTGCCCGCGGGCACGTCCTTGGGACCGTGGCGGACCACGAGGTCGCTGCTCTGCGGCCCGATCAGGGTGCGCCCGGCGGCCCGGTCCCGGTGGCGACCGTTGCGCAGGGCGAGGCGGTAGCGGTCCTCCGCCTCGATGGCCGGCCAGACCGCGACGAGATCGTCGAGATCGCCTTCGAGCCGGATGGAGGCCCAGGGGAAGGGCTGCGCGTCGTCCCGGGTCTCGGCGATCAGCCGGTCGAGGCGCTCGGCGGTCTCGCGCCGGGCGAGGGCCACGGCGACGCCCAGCTCGGCGACCTCCCGCTCCACCGCGTCGAGCCAGCGGTCGTCGTCGGGGCGCTCATCCAGCAGGCGGTTGCGCGAGCGCAGGGCCCGCTCCATCGCGGAGACCCGGGCGCCGTGCGCGGCATCGACGGCCAGCACGAGACGGTCGAGGAACCGCCGCCGGTCCCCGGCCGCGCCGCGGAACAGCCCGTCGAGGTCGGGGGTGAGCCAGACCACCCGCAGGAACTCGCTGAACGCCACCGGCGAGGCCGCGGTGGCGCCGTCGATCCGGCAGAGCCGGCTCGTCCGCCCGTCGGGGCCCGGCGGCTCCAGCCCCGTGCCGAGTCGGTGCTCGGAGCCCTCTCGATCGAGGGTGAGGGACACGGCGAAGCCCCCCGGACCGCCGTTGCGCGCCATCGCGGCGAATTCCGCCCGGCGCAGGCCCCTTCCCGGCACGAACAGCGAGATCGCCTCGAGCAGGTTGGTCTTGCCCGCGCCGTTCTCCCCGACCAGCGCCACGAACCGCGCCCCGGGGGTGAGCTCGAGATCGGCGTGGTTGCGGAAATCACGGGCGATCAGGCGTGTGACGCGCAGATCCGACCCGTTGGGCTCGACCCGCGGATCGAGGACATCGCTCATCGGGGAACCCGGAGGTCGAGCCGCACCGCGCTCAACCGTCCCTTCTTGTCTGACATCCCATCCAACTACCGCATCCCGAGGTGCCCGCGTCGGCGGGCCTCGAAGGAGTGCTCCAGAACCCGTGTCGCCATCTGAAGACCTCCTGCGAGGCCTCCGCTACGCTCCGGCACCTCAGGACGAGGGCAGGACCAGGACGTGCCGCGGCAGACTCACACCCGCATCGGCATCAGCACGTACAGCGCCGGCGCGCCCTCGCGATCCTGGATCAGGGTCGGGGAGCCCGGGTCGGCGAGCTTGAACAGGGCGGTGTCGCCCTCGAGCTGTGCGGTGATGTCGAGCAGGTAGCGGGCGTTGAAGCCGATATCGAGGTTGGCGGCCTCGTAGTCGACATCGAGCTCCTCGGTGGCGCTGCCCGAATCCGGGTTGTTCACCGAGAGCGCGAGGCGCCCCTCGGCGAGCCCGAGCTTCACCGCGCGCCCGCGCTCCGACGAGATCGTCGAGACCCGGTCCACCGCCTTGGCGAAGGCGTCGCGCTCCACGGTCAGCCGCTTGTCGTTGTTGGCCGGGATCACCCGCTGGTAATCCGGGAAGGTGCCGTCGATCAGCTTGGAGATGAGGGTCAGGCCACCCGCGAAGCGCAGGCGGATCTTGGCGGGCGACAGGTCGACCGCGACGGTCTCGCCGCCGTCGTCGAGGAGCTTCTGGATCTCGGCGACCGCCTTGCGGGGCACGATCACGCCGGGCATGCCGACACTGCCCTGCGGGGCCGGGATCTCGACGCGGGCGAGCCGGTGGCCGTCGGTGGCCACGGCCCGCATCACGGGTCCGCCCTCGGTCTCCAGCGTGTGCAGGTAGATGCCGTTGAGGTAGTAGCGGGTCTCCTCGGTGGAGATCGCGAACTGGGTCTTCTCGATCAGCCGCTTCAGGTCGGCGGCGGCGATCTCGAAGCCGTGCGGCATCTCGCCGGCGGCGAGATCCGGGAAGTCGCCCTCCGGCAGGGCGCCGAGGGCGAAGCGCGAGCGTCCGGACCGGATCGTCATCTGGCCGGACTCGCCGCCGGTCTCCAGGGAGACCTGCGCGCCGTCGGGGAGCTTGCGCACGATGTCGTAGATCACGTGCGCCGGCACCGTGGTGGCGCCGGCATCCGCCACGTCGGCCGGCACGCTCTCGGTCACCTCGATGTCGAGATCCGTCGCCCGCAGCTGGAGCCCCGAGCCTTCCGCCCGCAGGAGCACGTTCGACAGGATCGGGATCGTGTTGCGGCGCTCGACGACCCGGTGCACGTGGCCGAGCGACCTGAGTAGGGCCGCGCGCTCGACAGTGACTCTCATCGCAATACTCAAGTGATGTGGACGGCGCCGCGGCCGGCAGCCGTCGTGGAATATGGCCGTTCAGCTTGGCGAACGGGACCGGGGAACGCAAGGCCGCCGCTGGTGCGCCGCACAGCGACCTCCGCGCCCATGTCGGGTGCCCATGCCGAAACCGGGGTATCCGCTCGCGCCGCCCCGTGCGAAAGCGCCGCAACCGACCCGGATTCCTCCTCTCCCATCCCGATCATGTTGCAGACCATCGACACCGCGGGCTCGACGCACGCCACGCCGAGCGCCGGCCGGATTCTCGCCGCGAGTTTCGTCGGCACCGCCATCGAGTTCTTCGACTTCTACATCTACGCCACCGCCACCGCCCTCGTGATCGGGCCAGTCTTCTTCCCCGCCGGCGCCCCGGGCGTGCAGCAGCTCAGCGCCTTCGCGACCTTCGCGATCGCGTTCCTCGCGCGGCCGGTGGGCGCGGCCCTGTTCGGGCATTTCGGCGACCGCGTCGGCCGCAAGGCGACCCTGGTGGCCTCCCTGTTGATCATGGGCCTCTCCACGGTCCTGATCGGCTGCCTGCCGACCTATGCGGTCGCGGGCTGGTGGGCGCCGGCGGCGCTCTGCATCCTGCGCTGCGGCCAGGGCATCGGGTTCGGCGGCGAGTGGGGCGGCGCCGCCCTGCTGGCGGTCGAGAACGCGCCGCCGGGCCGGCGCGCGTGGTACGGCATCTTTCCGCAGCTCGGCGCGCCGGTCGGCTTCATCCTGGCCAATCTTGGCTTCCTCGCCCTCAGCTTCGGCCTGTCCCCCGAAAGCTTCCAGGCCTGGGGCTGGCGTCTGCCGTTCCTGGCCTCGGCCGTCCTGGTCGGAGTGGGGCTCTACGTCCGTCTGAAGCTGACCGAGACGCCGGCCTTCAAGGCGGCGCTCAGCGAGGCGCGGCCGGAGCGCGTACCCTTCGCCACCATGCTGACCCAGCATGGGCGCGCCGTCCTGGTCGGCACCTTCGCGATGGTGGCGGTCTACGCGGTGTTCTACCTCTCCACCGTATTCGCCCTTGGCTTCGGCACCGGCACCCTCGGGTACAGTCGGCCGACCTTCCTGCTGTTCGAGTGCATCGCGGTCTGCTTCATGGCGCTCGGCACCGTGGTGTCGGGTGCCGCGGCCGACCGCTTCGGACGCAGGCCGGTGCTGCTCTCCGGCATGGCCGTGACGTTCCTGCTGGGCTTCCTCATGGGGCCGATGCTGGGCCACGCCGCCGGCAGCGGCACGTGGCCGCCCGTCCTGGGCTTCCTCTGCCTCAGCCTCCTGACGATGGGCTGGGTGTTCGGGCCGATGGGCGCCGTGCTGCCCGAACTGTTCCCGACGCGGGTGCGCTACACCGGCGCCTCGGTCACCTACAATCTCGCGGGGATCCTGGGCGCCTCGGGCGCGCCCTACATCGCGCAGGAACTCGCGGCCTATGGCGGGATCGGATTCGTCGGGTTCTATCTGTCGGGCGCCGCGATCCTCAGCTTCCTGGCCGTCCTCGCGATGCCGGAAACCGCCGATCGCTGACCGGTCACGCCGCCGCGGAGACTCCGCCGCGCGGTCCGGCCGAGGCCGGCCTCAGGGCGCCGGACGATCGGCGCCCCCCTGCACGACCGGCTCGAAGCGCCCGAGAAACCGGGTCCGCTCCCACAGCTCGATCGGGTTGCGCTGAACCATCGCCCGGGCGCGGCGGCGCGCCTGCGTGTCGTCCTCGGCGGACAGGATCTCGGCCGCGCGGACGCGCCCGGCCCGGTCGAGCCTGAATGTCCGGTACGCGCGGCTCCGGTGAGCCGTTTCAGCATCCAGCGCGAGCATTGCGATCTCCTCGGAGGCCGAGCGTCCGGGAAGACGGTTAACCAAACGTCAATCGCCGCGTCTGCCGCCCTCGAAAACCGGCTGGGAAAGTTCGGTCGGAACCGTGCCGGGCGGCGCCGAGACCGACGGATCGTTACGTCGGCCTGCGACCTGCGACCCCGGCCGCGCGACGGCTCGGCCGAAACGGGTACGTTCAGCTCCTTTTGTCGAGGGGACGACCCAGGAGGCGCGCGAACTCGGCCTCGATCTCCTCCACGGAGAACGGATTGCCGGCAGACTTCGCTTCGGGCGGCGCGGAAGAAGGCGGCGGCGGGACGGGGGCGGCCTTGGGCATCGCCGGCGGCAGCACGGGTTTGGGCGGGACCGGCGCCGGCGGCGGCGGGGCCTCCTGCGGAACAACCGGCGGCGGCACCGGCGGCGATACCGAAGGCGACACCGGATCAAGCGGCGCGCTCGCCATCGCGGCGGCGAGCGGATCGACGCCCTCCGGCACGGCGGGCGATGGCACGGGCGGCGGCGGCGTCACGGCCGAAGACGACCGAGACAGGGCGGCCTGGAGCTGCCGCGCCATGTCGGACAGGACCCCCGGATCGACGGACTTGCGCTCGGACGGGACCGCGAGGCTCGGCGCCGGACGGGCGGGCTCCGCCTCGACCGCGGACCCGTCGGGTTTGCGCTCGGAGGCTGGGCCGGGCCGCGGCTCGACCAGCGGCGGCGCGGTCCGGCTGAGGATCCGCCGCGGCGTCGTCGGCTCGCGCGCCGGCGGCGCGGGCAGTTCCACCGGCGGCGGCACCAGCAGGTCGGGTGAGGGCGGGGGCGGGGCGGCCGTCAGCGGGGCGGAAACATCCTGACCGGGCTCGTCGCCGCCGAGCAACGCCGCATCGAGGGGCAGCGTGATGGGCGGGGCGGCGGCGGAGCGCGGGACCGGCGGCGGCACGACCACCGGCATCTCGAAGCCCGGATCGAACAGCGGTTCCGCGCGGCGCCCGCCGGATTCGGGCAGGACCCGGGGCGGTTCGGGAAGGCGACCGCCCTGGACGAGGGGATCCGGGAGCGGCTCGTCCAGCGGCTCGGAGGCCGACTCCGGCCGGATGGACGCTTCGGGCAACGGCCGCTGGCCGCGCTGGATGTTGCGCTCGACCACGACGTCGTTGGGGCCGCCCACGAGCAGCAGGTGCTCGACATTGTCCCGGCGCAGCAGGATCAGCTGCCGGGCGCGGTCGAGTTCGTACACGTCGACGATCCCCAGCCGCGGCTGGCGCCCACGGCCTCCGGAACGCCCCGGCAGCGCCAGGCTCCGGCCGGTGAGCCGACGCACCGTGAACACGATGGCCGCGAGCGCCGTGAAGATGACGGCGAAGATCACGATGTACTGGATGATAGGGGAGCCGTCAGAGCCGAACACGGATTGTAGCCATCGCAAGGTTACGCACTCGCAGGTTCCGACCGCCGCGGGTGCGCGCCGGCACGGACTTGTCCATACCACGCCGGGGGGGCGGCAAGGCAAACGACGTTAAGAGTTCGTTAACAGATAGTTTTGATTAGCGTTGTCAACGCAATAGGTTGTGGGTAGCGTTCCGAGCACGTTCCCAGGAACGTTCCTTTCATGTCCCGCCGCCGTCCGAGCCCCGCTTCCCCAACCTTGCTGTGGCGAACCGGCGATGTGCCTCGAGGCGCTCTCGGTCGTAGACCTCGGCCGTGATCCGGCTGTTGGTGTGACCGGCGACCTTCGCGGCATCATCGTTCACGGCGCCCCCGCGTCGGCCCTCGGTAATCGCCGAGGCGCGAAGATCGCGGCTCCAGAGCTCCGGCGGCAGGCCGGCCAGCTCGCGCACCCGCCGCCAGGATCTCCTGAAGTCGTGGTCGATCCAGGGGAGCCCCGAACGCTCGCTGACGATCATCGGACCGGTCCGCGCCTCTACCGGGACTCGGGCGATCTCCTCAAGGACCATCGGACACAGGTTGAGGTCGATCAGGACCTCGGCGCCGCTCGACCCGCGCGTCTTCGAGGGCGTGTAGCGCAGCAGACCGTCCTCGCCGACGTGCCGCCATTCGAGGCCGGCCCACTTCCGGTCTCCGTCCACAACGGAGCAGAGCATCGGGTCCTTGAGCGGGTACCACTGGCCGGTGACGTCCCACTGGCGCAGCGCCGTCTCGAACTGGATCGCGTAAGCGAGGGCCAGCGACGGGCGCTTGATCGCGTGCGCGGCCTTCATCGCCCGGCGCACCTGGTCGGCAGTGGCCACCAGCGTCCGGGCACGTGGCCCGGGCAGGCGCAGCTCGCGGATATCGTCCCGCAGGGCGCGGCACTCGCTGTGGCCGGCGACGATGCAGAAGGTGAGGGCGGCCTTCAGGATCGCAAGCCGCATGTGGCCGGCCGCCGGCCGCGCGCCGCCGGCGCTCCAGCCCGCGTGCCATCGCTTCACGTGCAGCGCCGTCAGCGTGTCGAGGCGGAGATCTCCGATCTCGGCATCGAGGAGCCGCAGGTACGTGACGTAGGGGTGACGCGTCCCGGGCTTTAGGCCGTGGAACGGCGACTCCTCGTGCACTTGGTAGAGGCGCAAGACGCTGCCGATCGTGCCATCGAAGGCGTTGCGGTTGCGGCGCAGGCCGTCGAGCCACGCGAGCATATCGGTCTGCAGGCGCTGGCAGGCGTCGACGAGCAGCTCGGGCGAGGCGATCAGGTGCGAGAGCGGCACCGTGCCCGAGGGATAGCCGCGGCGCAGGGCCTCAGGGGAGGGGATCCAGTACGCCGCCCAGCCCTCGCTGCGCGGCCGGAACTTCAGACCCGGGGCCTTGATCTGCGGCCTGTCCATGTCGCCTCTTCCTCGCGCCGCCCTGAGTCGGTTGGCGCACGCCCCGCAGGACCATACTGCCGATCGTAGAAGGCCCGAACGGCCGGGACGTACCGCTTGCCGTAGAGCTTCGCCGGGGCGGGGAAGCCGCAGGCCTCCAGGCTCGCCACGCTCGCGCACCACGCGCGCTTGTCCGCCTCGTCCGGTCCAACGACGGCCTCGGCGATGTCCTTGTCGGCCGCGAACAGCGGCAGATCGTCGAAGGTGAGGGCAGGGCGGCCGGGCTTCGAGCGGGGCTTGGTCACCGTCAGGCCCTCCACGCCCGGCCGGCTGCCCGGCGCATCTCTTCCTCCGCCGGCAGAATGGGCTCGGCCGGCGCCTCTGGATCGCCGAGGCTGAGGGAAGGCGCCGACGCCGCGACGGCCGCTCCAGTGCGCGCGTCCGCGACCCGCGCGAGGACGTCGGGCCAGTTGCGCCGGTCGGCCCACTGCGCCCAGACGTTCTGCGCGGCGTCGTGGAAGGCCTCCGCCTCGTCCCGCAGCTGCTCGGACCGCCGGAGCAGCGACTTCGCCTCGCGGGTCAGCATGCTGGCACGAATATGCAGGTCGACAGCGCGCTTCGCGCTGCGAGCGGCCGCGTCGCGCATCGCGTCGGCGTAGCCGGCCGCATAGTCGTCGCTTTCCGAAGGACGCGTCACGATCCCGGCCTCCCGAAGCGGAAACCCTCGATCCGGGCGATCTCATCGCGCAGCTGGGCGAGCCTCTCCGCCTGTAGCTGACGCGCGTAGTTCTCCGCCGCCCAGCGCTGGCGGTGCCACTGGCGTCCCTCGCCGGTGAGGCAGTAACCGAACGCGCCATAGTGGATGGTATCACCCACGACCTTGCCCCAGACCTCTAGGATCTCGCCGGCGAACAGCGGGTCGGGGGTGAGGTAGACGTGCACGAGGGGCTCGGGATCTTCGGACACGACTCACGCCTCCGGGATCTGTAGGTGCGGGAAAGTGCGCTCGGTCGCGTCGCCGGCGGCCGCCAGGATCGCCCGGGCGTAGGCGCGAGCCTCTTCGCACGTGAGGTCGAGCGCCACCGTGAGATCGCGGTCCGGGACGTGGAGCCCGATCTGGACGCCGCCAGCGATGGGACGGGCGGCAAGCCCCCAAGCGGATGCGTCAGTGGTGCGCAAAGCTGGCTCCATGCGCCACGGCCCGCTCACCGTCCGGGCAGACCTTGTTGATCGCCTCAGCGAGCGTCGCGTCCCGGCCTTTCACCCGTTTGATCAGGACGTCCAGGTCCGTGTTGCAGACATCCTTATCGGCGACCCAGATCTGCGAGCCGCGGATGTTCATGTCGTCGAGGTCGAGGACGAACATCCAGAAATGGATGCCCTCAATCTTCTGTGAGAGCTCTCCGAGAACCCTGAGTGCGCCAGGGTTGCCTTCAATGAGGGGCAGGATCGGGTCGCCCATGCGGTACCGCTTCCGCTGTGTCGCGAGGCGTTCGGTCATGCGGGCTCTCTCCGGTGACCGTAGCTGGCCATCAGCGCATCGAAGGCGCGATCGCGTGCGCCGGCGGCGCGGCGGTAGGCGCGCTGAGCGACCTCGTAGGCCTTTCGCGCAGCTTCACGGTCAGCCTGAAGCTTGGACCAGGCGCGTTGGCTCATCGTGCTGGGGTCCATCGCGCGCATGAGCGGATAGTAGGCGTCGCCGGCGGCCTCCCGGCGTTCCGAGGCGACCTTCGCGCGCCGCTCCAGCACGTCGTAGCGGGCGCTCCAGAGGTCAGCAGGGCGCAGGCAGTAGACCGGTCGAGCCTGGAGGAGCTGCAGCAGCTCGTCGCGGTCGAGATCAGACAGAGCGATCGGAGGAGGCGCGGCCTTCACAGGGGCGCCTCCCCGAGACGATCCCCGTAGGCTTCACGGACGTGGTCGACCGTCTCGTTCCGCAGCCGCAGGACGTCCTGTGCCATGGTTTCGAGGCGCTCTTCCACGTAACCGTCGACGTCGCTCCAGAGGCAGCATGCCTCACGGAGTGCGAGTTCGGCCTTGGCCAGCAGACGGTCCGTCGTGCGTGCGAGCGCAGCCGTGGTCGCCGGTGAGGCGATGCTTCGGGCGATTTCCGGTTGCGGATCCGGGAGCTTGTGCGTGTCCTTGCGGGCCATCGCTACGCCATCCCCAGCGCTTGCATGTACAGCTCGAGGATCGCCTCCTGTTCCTGGCGCTCGCTGTGGTCCTGCTTGCGAACGCGCAGGATCGTGCGAACGGCCTTCGCGTCGAAGCCCCGGCCCTTCAGCTCAGCGAACACCTCCTTGATGTCGCCCATGATGCCGGCCTTCTCCTCCTCGAGACGCTCCAGGCGCTCGATGAAGGCCTTCAGCTCGTCGGCCGCGACGCCCTCGGCGGCGGAGACGTCGCCCGATGTGGACAGGCCCGCAGTCATGATGCCCTCTCGATGAGACCGGCCGGCGCCGTGCCGGCGTTGGCGACGCCGCGGTCGAGGCGGGCGCGATCGCCGGCGCGATGGCCGGCCCAGGCAGCGTCCTGGAACCGCGGGTCACGCGCAGATCGCCCGCACTCCCGGGTGTCGGGGAAGCGCGCATCCAGGACGCGCTGCGCGGCCGCGAGTGCGGTCGGATCGCGCGACTCGCGGAACAGCGCGGTCAGCCGTTGGCGCAGCCGCAGGACCATCGCGTCGGTAAAGTCGGTCGTGGCCGCCCGCCGGGTGCGCAGGTTGCGTCGGCGACGGTAGAACTCGCCCGCCTGGAAGCGCTTCACCTCGGCTTCGACCGAGCGGACGCACAGGTCGCGCAGGTAGGCCGCAACCTCCGGGCCCGGCGCCCGGCCGATGAACAGGAACTGGCGGTTCCACTGCCAGATCGCGGCCGTGTTGGTGACGGCCGCGATCGTGTTGACCAGATCCCAACGCCAGTTCGGCCGCGACGAGGCCTCGGCCGCCGTCGACTCCGTCATCACCAGCTCGTCCTCCGACATGCCGTGCTCCCGCATCAGCCGCGCAGCGACCTCGGCCGCGGCCATCGCTTCAGCTTCCGTGCAGCCGGCGCCCGTCGTCTTGGCGCGCAGGGCGGCTATCTTCGCCTTTAGGCGATCGGAAGCGGCGGTCATGCGGATGCAGCCTCGGTGACCACGGGCGCCGACCAGGTGGGCCGCTCTGCTGCCTGACGCCGGGCGAAGGCGGCCCGAATATCCGGGACGCGCTGCAGGGCAAGCTTCGCTGCGAGCCGTCCGGGCGGGTTGTGCCGTAGCCCCGTCGGCTGGCCCTGCATTAGAGCGCGGGCCGGGTCCCGGAAGGCGTGCACCTGGACCTCGGTGAAGCCCGCCTGAAAGAGGTGGACGTTGGTGCAGGCCTCTTCGGGGCCGGACAGGCGCTCCTCAATCACCCGCACCATGCGGATGACGTGGGCGAGCGCGTCCGGCGCGTTGCGGGCGGCATGGATCATGGACGGCGACGTCATGGGCGGGCCTCCTGAGGCTGCGGGGTGGATCGACGGGCCCGGTCCGGCCGGGCGGCCTTGAGCTTCCGGGCCTTCTTCGGTGTGGCCGCGGCGACCTCCTGCGGAGTCGGGGCACGCCAGGTCTGCGACCACTCGGGGCCGAACAGGCCATCATTGCCCGGCACGATCAGGCGCAGTGCGATCGCGCGCTCGGCGACGGCCGTGCGGATCCGGCGGCCGGACGGCGCGAGGCGGTAGCCACGCGCGCCATCGTCGCTGACGGTCACCACCAGGACGGCGCCGGCGGCGAGATCCGCGAGCAGCTGAAGCACCGACTTGGCAGTCCGCTTCTTCGGCAGGACGACGATCGCCGGCTCGGCCGCGACCGGCCGGGGCGCCTCGGGCTCGCCGGCACCGTTCCACTCGGCGTCCGTGGCAGTCCAGGCGCGGCGGCGCGCCTCAGCGCGCGCCTGCAGGTCGACCTCGGCGATCCACGCCTCGATCCGGGCGGCGACGTCGCGCCCGACCGGGACGAGGTACGTCCAGGGCTCGGCCGCGGCCTGCAGACGCGGGAACGACTTGCGCAGGCCGACCACGAGCCAGAACTGGCGCGGCAGGCTCACGAGGAAGCCGCCGGCGACGTCTGCGACGCCGATTGGGACCGGGCCGGGCTTCACGATGCCACCTTGCGAGCCTGACCTCGGGCATTGTCGTCGGCAGCGGCTTCGGCCACGGCTTTCCGCGCCGCGTGCCGCCGCAGGCGCTCGTCCAACACCGGGATCAGGATGATCGCGACGACGATCGAGAGGACGAGGAGGCCCATGGCGATGGCGAGCGGGGCGGAGCGGCCGGTCATCGTCCGGCTTCCTCCAAGAGCACGGCCGCACGCTCGGCCAGGTCCGGGCGAAAGTGCGCGAGGCGCAGCTGCAGCGGTTCGCGGCCGCCATCGGGCCCGGGGCCGGACAGCGTGTGCAGCGGCTCGTCGAGGATCGCAGCCAGGAGGTCAGCGAGGCGTTCCAGGAGCGGAGCGGCCGCGCTGGCGACGACGCGCGGTGTCGCGTCAGCGGGATCCAGGGTTTCTCTGAGGCTTGCGAGCAGCTCGGGCGGAACGGGCGCGGATACGCCGGCGTCCAGCGCCGCGATCCGGCAGACCTCGGCCAGCCGCACGTCGAGGCCGATCTGCCGATCGCCGGCCGTCGCGCCCCACCAGGCGAGCTCGCCCGACTTGTTGTCGGTCCAAGGGGCGATCGTGCAGACGACGGCGCCCTCGACCACGAGCTCGATCACCGACTCGTCGGCGGCGATCCGCCATGAACCGGTGCGGGCGGCCGAGGCCACGAGCTGCAGGCCCGGCTTCATCGCGCTGCGTCCTGGGTGAGGCGGATCCGCGCTAACAGCGGGATCTCGGCGCGACGCAGCTTCGCGGCGTAGGCGGCGGTGCCGCGCGGGTAGAGGCGGCGCTGCTGGGCGCCGACGTACTGGTTCGCGCGGGCCACGGCCTTGTGGCAGGGCAGATCGCGCACCCACCTCCAGACAGTGGGCTTGCTCACGTCGAGCGCGGTCATGATCGCCGCCTCGGTGGCGCCGGCCGCGCGCATCGCCCGCGCCTTGTCGCGCAAGGCGGCATAGCTCTCGCCGGACACCGGGTGGTGCAGGCGCTCGCGCGACGGCCAGGCCATCAGCGCAGCTCCCCGGCCGCAGTCGCAGCGGGCGCCGACGACAGGTCGACGATCGCCTCGGCGGTGTTCGCCAGGGCGACACGCTGGTTGCGCGGCATGCGGAAGAAGGCGGCGGCGACGCGGGCGCCCTCGGGATCGAGGAGCAACGCAGCGACATGCACGCTGGGGCTCTGCTCGGCGTCGGTCGGCTCGCGGCGGGGCGCGATGAAGTGCTCGACGGGGACGTGGAGCGTCGCGGCGATCTGGGCGAGCAGGGTCGCGGAAGCGGAAGGGGCGGCGTTCATCGGGCACATCAGGGCTGACTGGGGGCGGCGGTCGGGGCCGGCTCGGCGTAGGCGAGCGCGTCGGGCGGGCAGTCCTGGATCGGGAGCTGCCCCTCGAACTTCACGCGCACGCCCCGGCAGCCGGGCACGGGCTGCTGGATGCGGCCGCGGCGGCCGGTGGCGATCTCGACGACCCACAGGCCGATGGCGCAGGGCGCGCCGGGGTGGGTCTGT
The DNA here is from genome assembly GCF_040545035.1 of Methylobacterium sp. 1973. Taxonomy (NCBI): domain Bacteria; kingdom Pseudomonadati; phylum Pseudomonadota; class Alphaproteobacteria; order Hyphomicrobiales; family Methylobacteriaceae; genus Methylobacterium; species Methylobacterium sp. 1973. The sequence goes on along the minus strand of NZ_JBEPLA010000016.1, from coordinate 83,162 downwards.
TTGACCAGGTCGTAGGCCATCACAGCCGCTCCGGAGCCGTGGCCGGCGGCGGCGCGGTGATGTCGAGGCGACGCTGCCGTCCGGACATCCGGGCCAGCAGGTAGCTAATCTCCTGCAGCGTCTCCGGGCCTAGCCCGGCCTTGCCGGAGTCGAGCAGCCGGTTGGACTCGCGCAGGAAGGCGAGCAACATCACGTCGGCGTCGCCGAACGGGTGATACGGATGCCGGCACGGGATCACCGCCACAGACGGCCCGACGTCCGGATCCGGCGCGCCGAACGCCTGAATGACCGGCCCGTACTCGCCGCGCGGGAAGGCGATGGTGGCGTGCATCGTCTGACCGGGCGCCCGCGGATCGCTGCGGGCGAAGGTGCCGAGGAAGGCGGTCGGGCGGTTCACGACAGGACCGCCCAGAGGTAGACGCCGCCTCCGCACAGAACCGCGAGAGACGCCGCCGTGAGCAGGTGGCCGGCCGCCAGGACCCAGGGGCGGTCGGACTCGGCGACCCGGACCATCGCCGGGACGAGGCCCATGGCTTCAGACAGGTGGGCGTCGATGTCCTCGGCCAGGAAGTCCGGGCGGAGGGCCGCGGCCGCGAGGCCGGGGCTGGAGCGGGTGACGGGATCGAGGCGGGCCAGACGGCGCGCCATCGGGATGGTGGTGGCGACGAGGGTACGCTGGATCACGACTGGGTCTCCGGGGTTGAGGCGGGGGACGGGGGAGCGGACGGGACGGCGGCCGCGAGGACCTCGGTGAGGCTGGCGGCCCGGTCCGGAGCACACCGCCACGCGGCGGTGCAGTTGCCGGCGGCGGCGAACGCGATGTCGACGTTGGCGTCGCCCGGCGTCCAAGCGAGGATGGCGATCGCATCGGCGCCGAGGTCGAGGCGCAGGGCCTGGGCGTCGGCGGCGTTGAGAGACCCGGCCTTGCGGGGCCGGGGCGGCAAGGCATCGAGAGCGGCCAGGATCGCCCGGACCTTCGAGAGACCGGTGTCCAGCGCCTCGTCGTCCCGGAGGCGATCACCCAGGCCGTCGATGTCGGCCTGCGGCCAGCCCTGGGCGCGCCAGAGCGCTTCGAGGGCGGCGCGCTCGCGCGGGTCGGGGATGAGGTCGATCCGGCGGGTCACGCGCGCGCTCCCCTCAGGCAGTCGGGAAGCGGAGCCTCGGGCGCGTCCTCACCGCTGTCGCACTCGTGCGACAGGAGGCCGATCAAGAGGCCGAGGTAGTAGGCAGCCTGCGGCTCGGTCGCGAACTCGTCCGGGATCTGAGCCTTGGCCCACTCGCCGAGTTCCGACAGGTCATTGGCTTTCTGCGCCGAGCTGACGGCAGGGCGACGGCCGCCAAGACCGGAGCGGGTCGGCCAACCGGCGATTGCGTTGCCGGGCCGGCCGGTGCTCGGCCCGCGGAACACCTGCCCGAAGAAGGACTGGAGCGGGTGGTCGAACCCGAGCACGACGTGCCGGTCCGGCCGGTCGAGGAGCAGGTGGCGGCTCACGAGATCACTCCCACGGGCACGGGGTCGTAGGCGGGCAGCTCGGCGTGGTGGAACAGGCGGAGCGCCTGCGGCAGCGGCCGAAGGCGGTAATCGACGACCGCCAGCACGGCGCCGCTCTCGTGAAGCCCGAGCGCCGCGGCACGCTCCCGGAACTGGCGCGCGGCCTCGCCGGCGATCGTCAGGATCCAGTCGTGCTCAGGCGTCCGATCCAGCCAGTCGAGCACGTAGACGAGCTCGCCGGTCTGAGGATCCGGGACCACGTAGCGGTGGGCGAGCGGATGCTCCTTCGCGTGAGGCAGGTCAGGCGGCCTCCGACCGGGCTTCGTGGCGGGCGAGGGTCATCAGCCGTGCGCGCACCGAATTCGGCCGGCGGCCGATCAGCTTGCCGATCGCGCTGTAGCCCTTGCCTTCGGCGGCGAGCGCAAGGAGCTGGGCGTCGTCCTCGGCCGTAAAGCGACGCACGGCATGGTCGCCGCGCTGCACGACCGCAGGGCCGGCCGCGCGTGGCTGGAGCGGCTTGGCATCCGGTAGATCGGCACCGAGCTTCAGGCAGATCCAGTAGGCGGTGGACTCGGAGCAGCCGAAGGACAGCGCGATCTGGCCGTAGCTGCGGCCAGCCTCGCGCATTGCGGCCATGCCCTCGTGCTGCTCGATCGTGAAACGACGTGCGGCCATGTCAGGCAGCCTCCCCGTAGCGGCGATGGGTGCGGGCTCCGTCCTCCAGGACGGCGTCGATCAAGCCGTCCCGCGTGATGGTCTCGACGATGCGGCGGGCGAGCTCGCCAGCGCGGATCCCGCGAGCGGCCGCGGCCAACCGGAGGCCTTCAGCGATCGCCGGCGCGACCCGCAGCTCGGCGCTCTCGATCTCGATCCGGCGGGCGTCGAGGAACAGCTCGCGCTGCTCGGTCGGATCAGCGCGGTGGAAGACGTGCGTCAGGGCGATCCAGCCATGCTCACGCACCAGGACCATCGGGCCCGTCTTGCCGGCGCAGCGCGCGGGCGCCTCGACCTCCGTCGCGACCGGCTGGCCGTCCCGGTACTGGCCGACCCACACCAGGATCGGCGCACCGACCGGGTAGGCGGCGTTGAAGGCGGCCACACGGGCCTGACGAAGCGTCGGGCCGGGCCCGGGCGTGAGGGCGGGCCGCAGGCGGGCCATGTCAGGCCCTCCCCGCGCGGCGCAGGACTTGGCCGCCCGGGCGCCAGGCCTCGAACACGACCTGCCGATGGTCGGCACACCAGACTGCCGGGCGCTTCGGGTGATGCTGGACGGCCGGCTTCCCGCAGAAGCGGTGCTCCGTCCCACGCGAGGAGCACGGGAAGCGGCACTGGCAGGAGCCAAGCTGCTCCAGACGGTACGTGCCGAAGTCCGGTTGGGCCGGGACGACAGGTGCCGGCTCGGGCGCGGGCTGGCGGCGGGCGCGAGCGGCCATGTCAGCGGCCCTCCGCCTTCGCAACGGCAGCCTTGGTGTGCTCGAGGATTACGGCGATCGGCACCTCGGCGACCGCCTCGCCGTTCATGCGAAGCACGACCTTCGTCAGGTCCGTGTCGACGTTGACCGCGTCGATGAGGAATTCGGCGAGGCCGAGCATCCCCTTGAGCTGGACGAGCATCTCGGGCGCCGCGGCCACGAGCGCCCCGTTGGCCGCGGCTTGCGCGCGCGGCCCCATGCCGTGGTGATCGCAGTCGACGACGAGGCGACCCCGCTTGTCGAACACCATCTCGGGACGCGCGCTGTCCTGATGCCAGGGCGCAGGCGAGTGAGCGGGACCGCTCATAGGTCCCTCACGTCGATCGAGCCGAAGCGGGAGCGGACCGTGCCGGTGTCCCGGTCGCGGGTGAGACCGTCGAAGCCCTTGCTCACCCGGTCGTAGCGGCCGCCGGCCATCGGCTTGCGGGGCGCCCGCAGGCGATGGTGCGCGTCGTAGGCGCGGCGGGTGTCGGCAATAGCGGTCTGATCAGCGACCGTCTTCGCCCGATCGCAGTCCTTGCAGAGCACCTGACAATTGCTCAGGTCCGGTCGGCCGCCGTGGAAGTCCGTAACGACGTGGTCGAAGACGTACTGGCTGGCCTGGAGCACCGCCTCGCAGCGAAGGCCGGTCGGAAGCACGCCCTCGCACTGCCCCTCGGCGCGCGCGAGAGCGGCCTTGCGGACCTCTGTCGGGAAATTGGTACGGCGGCGGGCGGCCACGGGCGACTCCATCGCGATTGGCGATGGCAGGTATGGTATGCTGTAAATCTACCGCGTCAACCGTTTCCGCTGTAAAAATACCTCGAATGATATCCACACTCGTCCACAGCTGCGGAAAACTCTGTTCTTGCTTTGTTCGCGTCCGGAGCGTCCGATCGGGTCAACGCAGAGTTTAGGATCGCTTATGGCCCTGAAGCCAATCGTCGCCCACGGTGTGCAGTTGTTTGTCGCCGAGAAGGGCAAGCTTGCCCAAGGCCGCTACCTTGGAGCAAAGGATGCAGCGGACGCCTGCAAGATTGCGGAGGAGAAGGTGCGCAATGGACGCGCTATCGGCGCGGCCGCATTTACACGCACCATCGTGGATCCAGATTTCGACGACGGTTCCGAGCCGACGACGCTGGCGGTCTTTGGTCGTGTACCTTCCGGAATAGCCGATCAACTGCCGTTCTGAACTTACTTCTTCATCATTAAATTCATGCCGCGTTCGGGCCCATAGATCTTGAACGCGGCGAGGCAAAACGTTGTCGTACCGTACTGTCCCACCATTTTCTCGGCTGCGCCGCGCTGTTCTTTGAATTTGGTTGTGTAAGGCTCCTGCGTCAGATCAACCACTGACATCGCAGCAGCAACGGTGCTCTCTTGATCGATTTGATAGTCGGTGCACCATTTCTTCGCCATGGAGATCATCGCGAGGTTCTCGATCGCCGCCTGCTTTTGCTCTTCCGTGACAGCGCGTGCGGGGATTGAGCAGCAAAGACCTGCAACCATGGACATTGCGAAAATGCTCGACGAACGCAGCATCGCTAACAACCTCGAATGTTTTTTTATCGGCGTAGAATTTTTGGCATCGGCCTATATGAGCCGAGTACAATCGCGACGATTTCGACGCTGAGGCCTTTCTCTATGACGTAGCTGAAAACCCGATGCGGAACGTGGATCGGTTCGTCCCAGCGGGGGTCATCGCTATAGGCGCGCAGCTCGACGAACTGGTTTTCGCCTTCGTGGTAGGCCTTGGCCGTTCGCTCGCGGAGTTGGCCGCCGTCCCGGACCTTCTCGACGATCACGAGATCTCCGTTCACGGGAAGGCGGCCGCTCTGGCGAATGTCGAGGCAGTGAAGCGTGTCACCGTCAGCGGCATAGAGGTTGAGCGACGTCCCTCGCACCACGAGGCCGTACTGCGCTTCTCGACGCCACCGCGGATCGGGCGTGATCGGAGCCGGCTCGAAGCGCGACTCGTCAATGTGCTGTTCGACCTCCAGCCATCGGCCGGCCGCGACCTCCCCCAGGACCGGCATCAGATCCCCGGCACGCAGCGCCGTTTCCTCCATCGCGAGCCTGAGAGCATCGTCGACGCGGGCGTACCCATTGGCTTCTGGGGTTTCGGGGCCCTCCGCGTTCACCAGCCAGTTCACCGTCGTCCCCAGGACAGCGGCGAGCTTGTGGAGATTCTCCGAGCGCGGCGACTTGGATTTCCCGTTGAGGATGTTCGTCGCGAACGCGCTGCTGAGCTTCGCATCGAGCGACGCCTGACGGGCGCTCATCCCGAGAGCGTCGAGGCGCTGTTGCACGCGTTGGGGAAGGCCGGCCTGGGTCACGCGGTAATTTAACTGCACGGAACGCCAACCCCCAGCTGTATGTTTACCGTTGACTCGTGCGGTAAACATACAGCATCGTTCGACTCGATGACGCTTCTCGATGCCCTGCTGGCGGTCTCAGGCCGATTTTGCGAGGTGCGCGGCCTGAGTGCCGCGCGGACCTCGACGCTGGTCTTCGGCGACGGGAAGGTCCTCACGCGGCTCGCAGAGGGCCGAGATCTCACCACACGGCGGCTAGAGCTGGCGATGCAGTGGTTCTCGGACCACTGGCCCGAAGACAAGGCCACCTGGCCGCCATCCGTCCCCCGACCGCCGAAGACTGTCCCCACCGAAGGTGCGGCGGCATGAGCGCCACCATCGCCATTGCCATCCCCGTGCAACCCATGCGGGCCGTCCTGGTGATGGTCCAAGATCGGCAGCGCGGCGTCGATGGCCAGATCATCGAGATCGAGCCCCAGCTCGCCCGCCAGATCGCTGCCGACCTCATCCAGGCGGCCGATCTCGCCGAGGCCCGAAAGCTTCGTGGCCGCACGACCCGCCTCGCGCTTGTCAGCGATGTTTCGGGCGAGCGGGAGGGCGCATAGATGGCGACCGATCCCGCCCTCACCGCGGCGATCGGCGAGCTGGCCGACGCCGTCCTCTACGCCGCCGGCGGCCTTGCCGCGGTGATCCTGGTCATGGGTGCGGTGGTCACCGTCGTGGCCTCCGGCGTCCTGCATCAGCTCCAGGACCTGAACGACCAGGTCACCAAGATCCGGGACGAGGGCGTCGACATCAACGTCGAGGCCGGCGCGATCGGCCGCTCGCCGCTGGACGCCGAGCAGGTCGTGCGGGGTGCCGGCTTCCTCATCACGCTCTGGCGGAAGGTCCTGGCGAAGCCCGGTGAGGCGATCCCCACCACTGAGCGCCTGACCCTCGACCTCGGCGAGGCCATGGGCGTGGCCCTGCCCACGCGTCAGGGCGTCGTCGCCATCGTTCCCGGCGGCAAGAAGATCCGGTCCGGCCTGATGCCCTACGGCGCGGCTCCGACCCCCGCCGCCCTCGCTCCGGAGTCCGCGTAGATGGCCGTCAACGTCACGATCGAGGATCATCGCAGCGAATGCGCGCCGGTGGCATTCGTTGTCCCGGACGGCTGCCGCATCATCATCCGGCGCTGCGCGGATGGCGCCGACGTCTTGGTCGTGCCGGATGGCGATACCTCCCTGCCGCCGAAGACGATCGTGTCTGCGGGTGAAGCGCACAGGCTCGCGACATGGAACATCCTCGCTCGCGGCGACGACCGGAGTTTCGTTCTCCGCCTCCAGGACGGTCACGGGCGCGATCACGACTTCATCGCGTCGGCGGGCGATCTGGTCGGCATCGGGACGGCATCCCTCAACATGACGGGGTACGGGAGCGCTTACGAAGCCGCTCGCACCCGGAGGATGATCGCGCAGGCTGAGATCGCCGAAGCTGACGCGCGCGCGCTGCTCAGAGCGCATCCTGCCGACGGCTACGTTCGTGCTGATCGCTTGTCCGTCGACTTCGATGACAAGCGCCGCGTCGCGACGATCGCCGTCACGATTTTGGGCTCGAAGAACGAACTTAAGATCGGCGTCGACCCCAGCCGGGTCTCGTGGCTGATCGAGAAGCTGGCCTGGGCCATGGGCCAAGCCAAGTCGGACGAGCGCTGACATGCCGTCCCGTCGCAGCGTCCTCGCCTTCCTCGGGCTCGCCCCGGTCGCCGCTCCGGCGGCGATCGCGGCCGCCGCGCGTCCGGAGGTCCTGGTCGCTGGGTGCGATATCGGGAACGCAGGCGGCGAGGTCGGCGTCTTCGCCGTCACCCCGGGCGGCCTGCGCGCGGTTCTACTCGGCGATCTGCGGCACGCGAACCTTCGGCAGCTGCAGGATGTGAGCGCGCTGTTGCAAGCGGCCGGGATCGAGCCGGGCCGGTGGATCCCCTTCGCTTCCGGGGGAGACGCGTGATGCGCCCTCGACAGCCGGCCCTGACCCGCGCATCTCTGACCGTCCCTCGCGCTCAAGCCCAAGGCGCCGCCTCCCGTGCTGCTGCGTATCGCCGCGTTGATCCTCGCCCTGATCCTGGTCCTGGGGGCGGTGCTGGCGATGCGGCGCGCGGACCGGGCCAAGGCGCTCGGGAAGCCGCGATCCGTGGTGCTCTACGAGTCGGTCCGCCCGTGGCTGGCGCTCGCCGCCGCGGCCATGATCGGGGTCTGCCTGCTGGTGAGCCGGTAGGCGCACAGAACCGGCCGCTGACGGCCGTCCGAGGTTCGGCCGGTGCATGGGCAAGCGCCGGCCGAGCAAGCCCCCTCGTGGGCGTTTCCTCCCTAGACTCCGCCGGGGCCTGCGGGCTCCGGCGCCTTTTGGGAGACGATAGAGCTACGCGCGAAGGCGCGGACAGAGCGGCCCGAGGCGACCAGGGCGACGGTGTGGATACGGCGACGGCCGTACCGAGCCAGTCCGTTGAGAAGGTCGTGCCGGGGGCGACGAGCGATGGCGACGGCCTGACCTCGGCCTCCGGCCCCGGCGTCATGCCGGGCAGTAATTCGCCCGAATGGGCACCCGACAGCAGAAGGGCGGCCGCGTGATGCGAACCGCCCCTGCTCACCTCCACGCGCCTCACAGCCTGCCAGCCCCGGCGCGTGGTTCTGATCATCGTTGCGTCGACCTCCTTGCGAGGGCTGATCGATGACGACCGCCTCGCTGTTCCCCGACGGCTCGTTCGGCCGCAGCTCCTCGATGACCCGATCATCGAGGACGCGGATGGAACAGTCGCCCAGAAACGCCACCACACTTGTGGGCGGCGCGCGAACAGTTGCGTGCGAAGATCGAACAGTTGTTGCGGACCGCTTCGCGAACTTTCTGCGCAGCAAGTATCCGGTGAAGACGGCCGACAACGTAGCAGCCGACACGGGCCTGCCGGTCGCCACCGTTCAGCGCTGGCTCGACCGCGGCTCGGCGCCGAGCCTGTGGGCGCTGGGCAAGCTGATCGGCGCCTACGACGCCGAGGTCCTGTGTGCGGCACTGGAGAACCCGCCGGCCTGGCTGGTCGCCGCCTCCCGACAGCAGGAGCGTGAGCGCCTGGAGCGCGAGATCGAGGAGTTGCGCGCTCGGCTCGACGAGGGCGGCCGATGAAGACCGGCGGCTACCTCACGCTCCTGCGCATCGGCCTTGCCGCACTGCTCCGCGCCATCCAGCGCGGCCCGCTGTGGCTCACCGAGGCGATCGCCGTCGCGGCCGACTGCGCCGATCCGTCGATGCCCGAGAGCATCTGGCGCCCGCGCGAGTGGCTGTGGCGCCTCTGGTCCCGCGGGCAGCACACCGACCTTCATCCCCCTCCTGGAGCCTGAGACCCGTCCATGCGCGCCCCGCTCGCCGCCCTCGCCCTCGTCCTCGCCAGCAGTTCGGCCGCCCTTGCCGCCGAGCCTCCGACCTTCCGCCTCTGCACCGGCTCCGAATCCGGCAACTACTTCCGGGCCGGCCACATGTTGAAGAGCAAGGCCGGGAGCCTCAAGATCGAGGTAGTGCCCACGCAGGGCTCGCTCGACAACCTGGACAAGCTCTCGGCCGGCCAGTGCGACGGCGCCTTCGTTCAGTCCGACGCGCTCCTGGTCTACTCGTCGAAGAACGCGGCCGCGCTCTCCACGATCGAGCGCGCCGGCGTCCTCTACCAGGAGCAGGTGCACCTCATCTGCAACCGCGGCGCGGGGATCTCCCGCATCACGGACCTGGGCAAGTCCAACACCGTCGCGGTGGGCTTGGACGGCTCCGGCGGCCGCACGACCTGGGACGCCTTCGCGCTCGCCGACAAGAAGCGCTTCGGGCCGGTGAACGTCGACACGCGCTCGGGCGTGCGCGCTCTGTCCGCGGTGGCCGACGGCAGCCAGGTGCAGTGCGCGCTCTGGGTCGGGGCGCTCAACGCGTCCTTCATCAAGAACGACGCGCAGGCGCAGGGCGACCGCGTCGTGCTGGTGCGCTCCGACGATCAGGAGATGGTCGGCGCGGCGAAGGATGCCCGCGGTCAGCCGGTCTACAGCTACGGCTCGATTCCGGCCGGGACCTACCCGCGAGTCCAGCCGAGCGGCCTCGTGTTCGGCACCAAGGCCCTCGACACGATCGCGGTCGACGCGCTGTTCGTCACCGCGATCCCGTGGGTGAACGCCAACGAGCGCGCCTACGACGGTCTGCTGCGGGCCTTCACGGCCGCCAAGCCGCAGATCCAGGCGATCGCGCAGCCGCAGGACTGACGCCGTGGCCGCCCGCTCCCCCTCCCTCCTGGTCCTGATCGCCGCCGCCGTCACGACGGCGATCATGGTGCACCCGAGCTTCGCGGCGCTGCTGACGCTGCCGATTCAGCTCGGGCTGCTCGTCGTCTTGCGCTGGACGGCCCGGCGGGAGGGACGGCTTGAGGAGCGGGAGATGCATCCGCCGGTGAAGCGGGGATTCGCGTGATGGCGGCCCTCGCTCCGGAGAAGCTCGCCGAGCTGACGCCCTCGCTGCTGGGCATGTTCGGCAGCCGCGAGGCCGCGCTGGTCGAATACATCGGCCTCATGGGTGAGCTGAGTGGGCTCATCGCTTCTGTCGACCTCGACGAAGGCGAGCGGCTGATCGCGAAGGGCTGTGCCCTCGTGCGGCAGGCGATCACCCGAGCGTCTGCCCAGGATCTGTCCGCGCCATGATGCCCCGGCGCGCCATCCCGCGCGCCGTCTCCACTCCCACTCCGAGTTCATCCAGGTCTTTGATGGGTACCCCGCGTCCGTGGACGTTGCGCGAAGTCGTCACCGCCGCCCGGGCGATCCTCGCCCTTGAGCGCGAGGCCGCCGGAGCACGCCGGGCGCACGCCAAGTTCCCGAAATCTTCGGGATCGGAGCCCGCGCGAGCGTTCCCGAAATCTTCGGGAACGGGCAAGGCCGGCGAGGCCACGCACCTGACCGCCCAGCACTGGGGCAAGAGCGGGCGCTGGCTCGAGGTGCTCCTCGAGATCTACGACGCTGCCGAATCCAACCCGGACCAGTTCGGGCACCTCGCCGCGTTCCTCGACCGCGGTGGCACGCCCAACGTCGCCAGCGCGTGGCTGCGCTGGGCGCGCGGAGGCAGGAGGGGCGCCGAACCCGATCTGTCGGCGACGTGGCGCCAGGTCCTGGTGACGCCGAGCTGGGACAAGCTCTCGACGGTGGCGCTCGCCGCCCGCGCGCTCCTGGCCGCCGCCCACCCGCCGATCCCGTCTGGCGACAGCGCCGTCGTCCCGATCGACCACGTGAATCTGCCGCGCCGGGCGCTCGCGAACGTCGCCAACCTCTGGGGCGAGAAGGCCGACTGGCTGCAGAAGATCCTCGACGTCTGCGCGGCCGCGGAGGCGGCGCCGGAGATCTACGGCCGCCTCGTCTCCGTCATGGACAAGTCCGGGCGCCCGGCGGCGGCGTGCGGCCGGCTGAAGTCGATCGACGACGAGGCACGGGTTCGCCAGTTGCGTCCGCTGCTGGCTCGATTCACCACCCTCGTGATCGACCCGCCCTGGGATGAGGACAACATCTCCAAGTCGGCCGGCCACGATTACGCGCAGATGTCGATCGACGAGATTCGCGCGCTCCCGGTCGCGCAGTGGGCCGAGGATGACTGCCACCTCTGGCTCTGGGCGACGAACAACACGCTGCCGCTCGGCTTCGAGCTGATCAAGCTCTGGGGTTTCGAGCACAAGGCGTTTCACACCTGGGTCAAGGAGACGGACGACTGCAGGCCGAAAATCGGGCTCGGTCGCGAATTCCGGAACTCCACTGAGCACGTCCTGTTCGCCCGGCGCGGCAGCCGGGACGTGCTCGTGCGCAGCAACGCGTCCTACGCGACGCCGACGCACCACCGCTGGCCGGTCGGGCTGAATTCCGAGAAGCCGGAGGGATTCTACGAGCTCGTCCGCGCCTGCAGCTATCCGCGATACGGCGAGGCATTTCAGCGGGTCGCTCGGCCCGACTTCGCCAACCTCTACGTGCCGACCGAGGCGCCGATCATGGCAGCTGCCGAATGACGGCCGCCACGCTCCTCATGGCGATCGCCGCCCTCGAATCCGAAGCGCTGCATCGACGCACGCGACGCGGAGGCTTCGTCCCGCAGCTGGCGGCGCTTCATGCGTCCCGCTTCGCGGTGGCCGGCCTGCTGCTCGCCTTGCTGTGGGCGCTCGGACGATGAGCGCGAACCCGAACCGCCGCGGGCTTCTGGGCCTGTTCGCCGCCGCGCCGATCGCCGCGGCCGCCGGCGTCCAGCCAGGATCGGTCCTGGGCCGGGTCCGCATGATGGCGGCGTCCGGCCGCTTCGATGCGCTCGCGCCGGCAGCGCTGGCACGGCTCGCCGATGACACCCGGGGCGCAGGCCTGCCTGGGATCGGCGCCGCGCTCGAGCGCGCTCACCCGCTGGACGCGTCGACGCCGCCCGATCTCCTCGAGCTCGTCGCTAGCATCGGGTCCGAACCCGCGCGGATCCAGGCGCAGCTCGAGGCCGAGGCCCGCGCGATCGCCGCGGTGGCGCTGGTCTACCCGCCCGAGATCGCGGCCTTCCGCTCGTTCGGCGCGCCCATGCGCCGCCGGCTCTACGCCGAGCTGCTGATGCGCGAATCCGCGCGCTTGGCCTCCGCGAGCGAACCGCCCCCGACGCCGCCGGCGTCGCCCGGACCGGACGCCTAGCGTGGCGCCCGGGAGCAGGCCGCGGAGCGGCCCCGACTCCCGCCAGACTCAGACTCCGAATCCGCCCCCGGCCCTCGCGGGCCGCTCCACCGCGCCCGCGCGGCAACCCTCCCGAGGTCATCGATGAGCACGCCCACCACCAAGGTACTGATGTCGGCCGGCAACCCGAACGGGCGAAAGCTCGAGGAGCTGCTGGTCGAGATCGCCGAGGACCTGCGCGTCAAGAACGATGCCCTCGAGGGTGATCCATCACCGACGTCCCGGGCCGTGCGGATCAACAACCTCGGCATCCTCGACTGCTTGGCGCTCGCCGGGGTCCGTCAGCTCGACACGCTCCGGCGGCTCGACCTGATCGGCCCCGACCAGGGTCCAGGCGGCACGCCGCGCATCGGTGCCGGCGCGGCCGACGTGCCGGCGGCCGCGGTGCCCACGCCCAGCACGGGCGCCGCGCTGGCCCCGGCCGACGGGATCGAGCCCACGAGCGCCGCCGCGGCGCCGGCCGCCGCCCAGCCGACCCTCTGACGCGCGGAGCCGCTCAGCCATGAACCCGCAGCTCTGGCCCTTGCCCCGCGGTCCCCCGCTCCAGGACTTCAGATCCTCGCGCGCCCTGCGTCAGGTCCCCGCCTCGTGCCCGACTGATGCCGCCCGGTCCGGACGAGATCCGGCCTTCCGCAGGTCCTGAGCCGCCGCCTCCAGACGCCGTCCTTTTCGGCGGAGGCCTTCGGCTCGGCCCGCGTTGCGAGCGTCTCACACCGCCCCGCCGACCCGACCGCCGTTCGCGAGCAGCGATTCCGGCGACGGGTTTTCGCGTGCCCGGAGCCGGACAGGCTTCGCGGCCGGACGATGAAGCCATGCCTGAGAAGGCGCCTGCCCATGACGATCATCCGACGACGCCACAACAAGAACTTCACCGTCATCGGCAACGAGGTGTTCTCCGACGAACGCCTTGAGCTCGATGCGCTTGGGCTGCTCTGCTACCTGCGCTCGCGCCCCCACGACTGGAACATCTCGACCGAGCATCTGCGCCGCCGCTTCGGCTGCGGCCCGGAGAAGATGCAGCGCTTGATGCGCGAGCTGATCGCCGTCGGCTGGATCCAGCGCCACGAGCTGCCGCGCGGGCCGCGCGGGGTCTACGGCGGGTTCGAGTACGTCGTGCTGGATGAACCGGACCTCGGCTCGGACGACCAGAACGCAGCCGAAACACGTATCCCGCGGGAAGCGGAAAAACCGACTCCCGTGCCGGAGTCGGATCAGCCGACTCCGGGTGAACCGTGCACGGTTGAACCGGAGTCGGTCGAACCGGAGTCGGCCAACCCGATCGCCTACCAAGAACTAGATTCTACCAAGGGATTCTCCCCCCTTAATCCCCCCGTGGCCGGGGGGACTCGCTCAACCGATCAACGGATCTCCGAACGGGAGGCCTTGGTCGGGCGGCGGCCCGAACGATCGACCGAGCGCCGGCCACGAGCCGAGCGAGGCTGCCGGGGAGTGGCGCCGCCCGCGGTGCCGCTGGAGCCGGCCTCGCTCGCCAGATTCGAGCTGCTCTGGGCGGCCTATCCGATCAGCGGGCGGCTGACCGCCGGTCGATCGGAAGCGCTGGCTCGATTCGGGGAGCTGACACCGGCCGACCAGGAGACCGCGGTCCGCACTGCTGCGGCCTATGCCGCCTCCTGCGCCAGCCTGCGCAGCCAAGCCAAGGCCCTGCATCGCTGGCTGCGGGACGGCCGCTGGCGCAACGGCGAGCTCGCCCTCGCGTCGTCAGGGGCCGGGCCCGGTGGCCTGCCCAGCCGCGTGTTCGTCCGCGAGGGTTCGCCCGAGTGGGAGGCCTGGGCCGCGCACTACCGGCGCCTCGGCAAGCCGATGATGACCCCCATCCAGATCGGCGGCCAGGACGGCTGGCGCTTCGAGAGCGCGCTGCCGCCCGGCGCCACCGCCGCGGCCTGACCGTGACCGCCGACCCGCATCCGCCCGGTCCGGGCGATCGACCCTCTGACCAGGAGAGCACCGTGTCCGATTCCCCCAACGACCTCCTCGGCCTCACCGCCGGCATCGTGGCGGCCTACGTCAGCCGGCAGGCCGTATCGGCAGCCGATCTCCCAGGCCTGATGCGCACCGTCCGCGACGGCCTAGTCGCGCTCCAGGAGCCGACGTCGACCGCGGCGGCGGGCCAGCCCGAGGGCTTCCGCCTGACGGCCACCGAGATCCGCAAGTCGATGAAGCCCGACGCGTTGATCAGCTTCATCGACGGCAAGCCGTACAAGACGCTGAAGCGGCATCTGACGGCCCATGGGCTGACGCCGGTTAGCTACCGCGCGCGCTTCGGCCTGCCTGACGACTATCCCATGGTCGCCGCGGACTACGCCGCGCAGCGGTCGGCACTCGCGAAGGCGATCGGACTGGGCGTGCCCGGCGCCCAGGCGGCGCGGCAGGCTGCGGAGTAGCGCGATAAGCAGGGATCGCAGACCATCTGGCTCCCGCAGCTCCTTAGAGAACATGGACCGCAGCCTCCCAGCACGGTAATGCCACTACCGCCACAACCTATCGTTGCCAAATGTGGCATTTCCGCACTTTACAATCGCGATAGACTTGCTGATGGCTCCACTGCGCTCTGGAGCCCAATATGAGTATGTCTGGTGATATTGTATTATTTCATGCAGTAAATGCGCTGAAAAAGGCTGGGTATGATATTAGACCATCGGAGCAGGACCCTAGGTTATGGCGGATCGGCGATGGAAGGGAATTAGCCGACTCTGAAGTAATTAGCTTTGCATATGCTCGCGGCCTGATAAAGAAAAATAGATTTTGAATTTCATGTTACAAGTCTGGCGTCAGATAAACTGAAAGACAGTCAATGAAATTCAACATGATCATTGCGGCATGGGGGAGTGACTATGTAGATTGTCTACGTAGCATCACTTTGCCAAGCTTAAGTATTGGAAACTTAGATAAGGGCGACATCGAATTATACACCTGGAAAGCTTTGGTGTTCACGCCAAAAATAAACAATGAAATCATCGCCGAATCTTTTCAGAAGAACTTGCCATTCTTTAATGTAGAATTTTTAGATTTCGATCCATCGATTACTGACAATCCCTATCAATCGATGGCGGCAGCTCACTACCAGGGCGCGCTGCGAACGTCGCAGGAAGGGGCGTGGGCAATCATTATCCCACCGGATGGCGTGTTTTCCGAAAACGCCTTGAGCACAATCGCCAAAATTCGCCGCAGCGGCAAACGCGCCATAATGATTAATGGACCAAGATTAAGTCGGGAAAAGTCATTTGATGATCTGAAGTATAAATACAAATCAACTTTTTCGCTCACTGGCCGACAATTGGCTGAGTATCTGAGAGAAAATATCCATCCAGAATGGATGAGGTACCACTGGAATTCGGATGACTTCTCTACTCAACCGTTCGCACTCATGTGGGACGCTCCTGACGGATGGCTTTGCCGCAATTTCCATTTGCTTCCTTTGGCGTTCGATCTCACAAACAGGCAGGCTTTGGAATATTTAAATAAGGACACGGTCGATGGCGATTTCATAGGCCGCGCGTTTGGTGTTTGGGACGACATTCATGTTATTTCCGACTCGGACGAACTATTACTTTGTACGCTGACCACGGCAGACGTGTCATATTCTGACCACTCAGAAGCAAGAGCCAGCGCCTCAATTATTGGTCAGACAGCTTACGGATCGGCAAACATCAATCCGCTCCATAGATGGCTTTTAACAAAAGCAACAAAAATCCATTCCGAAGATCTCAACGCAGAGTGGAAAATAATTGAAGAAATGTCCGGGCATATTGTATTTGATATCCTGTCCAAGACATCGGACGACGTGGATCAAGCCAACAGGATCGATACCACATACAATCCCAGCGCCTCAACGGAGCTGAAGTTTGAAGCTTTAGCCGCCGTATACAAACCGCAATCAGGCCTGGACAAGTACAATAATTTTTTCGAAGAAGGAGTGGAAATCACATTTGGCGCCGAAATCCAGACAAATTGTACAGTTGGGGCATACACACAAATAAATGGAGCGACCTTGTATCCCAATACCAGAGTTGGAAGATTTTGTTCGATTGCTCGAAACGCGGCCATCGGAGCATCAGATCATCCAATTGCCGGACTGACTACTAGCATACAATTCTCAAGCATCGCCCAGCAACTTTCGTGTCCCGGCGCTGATATAGGCAACGATGTTTGGGTTGGCGCCGGCGCTGTAATAATGGCCGGCGTGCGAGTTGGGCACGGCGCCATAGTTGGCGCTGGCGCAATTGTTACGAAAGATGTGCGTCCTTATTCTATAGTATTGGGTCAGCCAGCCAGAGAGATCAAACGTCGTTTCAGCGACGATATATGCCATGCTTTGCTTGTAAGTCGCTGGTGGGAGGTGCCATTTCATCTGATGCGGCATAACCCTTTCGAAGATGTCATAACGGCAATTCGCCAGATAACAGCTATCAGGAAAAGGGCAGGAGACATCGAACCGGAAGCCATCGCCTACCTCGAAGACTGGCTGTCAAAGTTGGTGCCTCGGTAGGCAGCGGGCTCAACGAATAGCGCTTAGTTTAGGTTACGAAAAACGAGAGAGACGGAGAAGACCGCTTATGATCCGCACTCTCTCTCTTGAATTACACTTGGCGGCAGGGACATAAAAGATTTCTCCCTATCGCCTTACAAGCTTGATTATTGCAAATCCTTCGACAAAAGCCTTGAAATTTGCGAGACATCGGCGATGCTTCTGGTTTCGTGAAAGCCCGCACGGCCCGAGAGACCATCCGCCTTCTGGATGGTTTGATCGCTATCGAGGACCCGCGGTTGGTGTGCCGGCAGGCATAGAAGCGTCTGGCTTGAGGCTGAGATTGCAGCACGTTTCATCCGACAGTGCGCAGGCCCACCATTGCCGAGCTGCCACGGTTCTGTACCAGGGAACATGCTAAGAACGACGAGCGGCGATCTGGACCGCCTCGTCGCGTAAGATGCCGCTCCGCCAGGAAGGTCCACCGCTTCACCCCGCCCTCGGCCACACCCCCAGCTGGACGAGCGGCGATGTGCTGCTCTGGATGAAGCGGGCGATGCACACGGACCCACGCGTGCGGGGGCCAGCCGAAATCCGGCCGATCGAGTGGCCGAACGACTATCTCGATCTCGTCGACCCGCTTTGGACACGCAAGCGCGATGTTCTGCTGGCCTGGGCTCGCTGCCGGGCAGCCAAGGAAAGCTTCCAGGAGTTCATCCGCTGTCGAGGCTGGGGGTCGCCGGCGACGATCTACCGGCTCCGGGACGAAGCGGCCGAGCAGATCGCCGCCGGTATCAACGCGGCGATCCTGCGCAGTCACGCCGATCTGAATTCATCTTGACACTGAGAAAACTGGCACCGGATCAACGCGTGCTGCCGCTTTGTATCGAACCGGCACAGCATTGGGGATCCACCGTGCCGGCACCGTCGCAGTCGCAGAGCACCACCCACGCCTTCGCGCCGGCCCGGCGCTCCTCACCCGGACGTCATGCGGGCGGCATCCGCCAGAGCCGTGTCCACGCTCCGCCGATCGGCACGCGCCGTCCGGAGACGCCGAACAAACGCGTCATGGACATCGAGGACGTGCTGCGCTGGGCGTTCGTCGACGAGCTGCCGAAGCGGCGCGAGGACGACGGGTCGTTCCGGATGCGCGAGTTCCCCTCGGTCTGCCCGATGTTCGCCATGGCCCAGCACGGCGGCCGGATCGAGAACTTCACCCGCGAGCCCGGCTTCCCGGCGGCCATGGGCGAGCCGCACCCCGACGCGCTGATCGTCGAGGCGGCCGTCCTCGGGCTGTCCCGCTTCGCCGATCATCGCTTCGACGGCGACCTTGGGCTCGCCCCGGATCTCCCTGCTGGCCAGGATCAGCAGGGCCCGATGGCGCGGGCGATGCAGCAGCTCGTCGAGGTCGTGCGGATCCGGGCCCGGCTCGGCGCACGGCCGACCTTCGCAGCCTCGCCCGAGCCCGCGGCGGTTGTGGACAAGCAGGGCCGCCCGCTGGTGATGATCCTTCGCTCCACGATGAAGGCGGACGACGATGGGCGGCTGCGCCCGCACCTGGTGGAGGAGAAGGTCGGCGCCGAGGGCAAGGATCGGTATCCGCGCGGCGCCTACTGCGTGATCGAGTGGGACGATCCGAAGTCGATCCTGATCGAGCGGGCCGAGTATGCCGCCTGGTGGGCGGGGCTCGACCTGTTGGCGCACGAGCTCTCCGGCAAGCTCGCGTCGATCGCCGTGCTGCCGCCGGCGGCCGCGCAGCGTCCTTGGGCGGGTGAGACGGACGCAGCGAAGCCGAAGCGGATCCTCGACAACCCGTCGAGCCGCAAGCGCCTGCGCGAGCAGCGTGTCGAGCAGGTCGTGAACTACCTGCTGTCTCACCGTCGTAGGAGCAGTCCACGTAAGCCGAAGGCTGTGCCGGCCGCCCAGGCCTCCACGGCCTGAGACGGCTTCACCTCCGATCGGATCGGGCCTGCGAGAGTCTGTTTGCGACCCGACGCAGTCATTCCTGCAGCCATCGACGTTTCCCAGAAGCAGACACAATGGTTTGGACCGCTCTCTAGCGCGCTGACGCGGATAGAGAATTCACGCGCACAATAATACGTGCGGGTCTGGGCTGTTGCTCAGACGGCATGAGCGCCTCTCCATGTGAGCGACGCGGCACAGCTGGCTACGATCGCCAGTGACCGCTCTCGCCCGCTCAAACACACCCAGCACGCCCACGCATCGTTCTGCTCTCGGCCGAGCGTCAGTCCGTCTTGAGGTCGCCTACCAGGCCAGCGTCAGCCGACCCACCGAGGTCGCGTCCGCGGCGGGCAGTCTTCTGGCTAACGTTTGATAGAATACTTAATCAACACAGGAATTATCACTAGTTTTAATCCATTATCCAAGCGATACTATTATCGGCGAGCGATTTTTGCCTCTAAAACGCACGCTTATCGAGTCTATCCCGAGCCTATTTATGTTTTATCAACCATACGACTGAGTTCGGTGCGCACCGCCATAATTGCATTTTGACGTCGGTGCTCGATCGAATTATTCACTAACATCGGTTGGAATTAGAACTATTTAGAGTTGTAGGCGCGACGTGTGCAAGAACAAAAAGCCGAATGATCGTGCACTTTCAGATTGCAGGCGGCCAATCATCAATAACTTTACACCACAGTTTGCTATTAATACTTATGGAGTTTTGTCTTCGCCTTTCCATTCGGAAAAAGACGCGCTTTCAAGGCGATCCAATTCGGCGGAAAGCACACCCAACTTTGCCATGAGGCTTGGCCACTGTATTCGACCGTTCTCGATCAATTTATCGACATAAACGAAAAAATTTAATGAGCGAACACAGCAGCGTGCATCAGGCTGCTGACTGTTCCTCCACCTTAAAGCCGATGAAGCGACCGATAGGAAATCTTCAGGAGAAAAAATGAGCGGATTGTTGCTCATTTCCGACGAAATTCAACGGACAGAGCGTTTGGTGAGCGCTCTCGGTCTATATCAGCCATACACGGTCCAGGATCTATATGTAGATACTGGTCTTATGGCGACGCCAGATCTGATTATCGGCGATGTGGCGCGGCTTACCTCAGATGCAATCGTCCGTTTCCAGCGCCTTCTCGAGCCGATGCATGCCGTAGGCGTGCCCTTCCTAATTCTTACACATGGCAACGCTGTGCGGGCCGAAGCCCATGCGCGTCTGCTGGGTGCGAGCGAAACCATCCCGGCTACATCAATGCTAAAAATCTTGAAGGATAGAATTGATCATTTACAAAAACAGGGTGCTTCTGCTATCGCGATCAAACTAGCCGACGAGGCACGCCAGTTCTTTAATCAAAACTTCTTTTCCGGAAGGGCGATCACCCCCGGGTTGGCTGAGGCTGGAACTGTGCTGATCTCTCGCGCAGTGCATGAGGCCGGCATTCGCGACTGGATCCGCGCCGTTCAGCGCTTCGACGAGGCCACGCACCAGCACTGCCTACTGGTGACGGGCCTCGCAGCTGCGTTTGCGACCAAGCTGGGGTTCCGCGACCCGGACGGCTATCAGCTTACCAAAGCGGCGCTGCTGCACGATGTTGGCAAGATCCGGATCCCGCTGGCGATTCTCAACAAGCCCGGTCGGCTGACAGAGGAGGAGACGGTAGTGATGCGCACACACGCAGCGCTCGGCTACGATATGCTGCGGAACAGCGGCTTCTCGCCGGAGATACTGCAGGTCGTGCGCTCGCATCACGAGATGCTAGACGGGTCCGGCTATCCGGACGGCCTGCGAGCGCCCGAGATCCCGGATCTAGTGCGACTGGTGACGATCTGTGACATCTATGGTGCGCTCATCGAGCGGCGTCCATACCGATCGCCGATGACTGGTAGGCAGGCCCATGGCATCCTACGCTCGATGGTCGGCCGGGTAGATGTCGACCTACTCAATGCCTTCCGTCCTGTCATGAACGCTTTCGATCCGATCGAGGCAAACCTCGGGACAGGATGAATGCTTACGGCACTTGGACTCGCGATACTTGGTGCGGTCCTTGGGAGATACTATAGGATCGGATCTCTAATCGCCGCATCATTTCTGATCCTATCGGCGCACGTAATGTGGTCCCTCTACGAGCTGAAAATCGACGTGACATCATTTCTGATGCTTGTGTCTAACCTCGCTAGCACTCAAGTCGGCTTCCTGGTGGGTTCCTATCTCTCAAATAATTCGGTTGGACGATGAACGATCGGAACAGATTTCCGGTCCCGCTGCGTGGTGGCACAACTGATGACGCATGAAGAAGCGTGCTGTGGAATAGGTTCTCTACGGCGGCGCACGACGACTGAGACGATCCGTCAATCAATCCCAGCCCGTCAAGAAAGCGTAGGGGCCACTGCCAAGCGCTACGGCATACGCGCCACGACGGTGCAGAACTGGCGCTCACACCGGACCAGTACAAATGCGCGGATGGGATCCAAGGAGCGCCACTCCAGCGTGCTTAGCGTGGAGAACGAAGCGGTTAGCCGGGATCATTGAGACAGGCTGAGCCCTAGCTCGGACTCGCACAACTCACGCTCCCATGAATTCTTCGTATGCGTCAGTGCACCAATGAGGAAATCTTTTCAACCCGAGGACTTGTAGGTTTCTCGCCGCCGATCATCCGCTTTCCAAGTGCTTTGGTCGTCGTAGCAAGCTGGCTCGGTCGTCCACTTGGAGCTGTAAGCGAGCACGAAGCCAATGTCCGCTCCTATGGAACTGCATCCCAGAAGCGGACAGACGGCAAACCACCCCAAGCAGCCAATGGCCCGCGTCGCTGAAAAGCTCAGCTTCACAGGGTGAGGACAGGCCTCTTGACTGCGGTTTGTCGCTTGACGCATATGGACAGCGCAGAAGTTTAAGACGGCCCCGGCGGACCCCCGCGCGGGGCCGTCGCCGTTTCGGGGAGACCAGCCATGAAGCGCTGATCTCACCGTGGCGACCGACCTCTGATGCGGACGGTTTCGCCCGCTCTGACCCTGACAGTCTGACCTATAGCGGCTCCACAAAGCCGGGTTCGGGTATCGCTTCGTGCCCCCGGACAAGCTTGCCGCACGTTGTGTTCATGCCCCGCGATCCCTGAAACACGGGATATGGCCGCACGTCACGGGCGGCCGAGTGGACAGAACCGAGGAAATCATATCGCCGCAGTCATCCCGTGGGCCGCTTTCGCAGCGGTTCGGCGGTCAGTCCTGCGGGTGTGATGGCCGACGTCTCACCCTCAACGATGCCCGGAAGGGCCGCCGCGCCGACGGCGAATATCCGGCCGCGCTTCCCCCGCCGTAAATTGGGGCGCCTTGCCGGCGGGTGAGAGTGCCGGCCCCCTTTCACGAATGGTGCGGCGCGCATGAGCGCGTGAAAAAGGCATCTCAGTAAGCCGGCTAGCCAGGACGCCCGAAAGACCCGCAGCCGTCCTCAGGACGGTGGTTGAAGCTGTAGCCCCGGCCCGCACCTACCTAATTCGCTGACACAGCGGACCATTCCTTGATAGGGTCGCCCGATGACGGATCCGCGGCCGTGACCGAACGTGACATCGTCGAGCGCCTCCACGGCCTCTGCCTCCTGGCGGACCGTCTGCGCGCGCCGGGCCACCGGCACACGCCGGAGGACTACGTCGCCGACCGCGACGAGATCCGCGACCACGCGAGACGGTTCTACAGGGACCTGACCGGCAGCTGGCCCGGCCACGAGGCCGGCGGCACGGCCGGCCCGGAACGGCGGCCCCGACCGCCGGTGCCGGCGGCGGTCCTGCGCCATCGCGAGCGCACCAAGGCTGCCCGCGCCGCCCGCGCCTGACGCACGGTCTGATCCACCGACCCACGCCCCGCCCTCGCGCGGGGCTTTTTCGTTGAGAGCCCCGATGACGCTGCGTCAGTGCCTAGCCACGGTCGCGATGTGCGATGCCGTACTCGCCTGCTCGGCCTGCACGCCGAGCCTCCGCCGCCGCGCGGAGCGCCTGCGAGCCCACGCCTCGGGGGACTACTCCCGGGTGAGCTATCTCGTGATCGTGGTGGCCTGACGTGATGCTGCAGGACACCTCGCTTCGCCTCGGCGTGCCGGCCTCGATGCCCCCGCGCCCCATGGCCGACCGCTTGGCCGACGCGTCGCCCACCCCGGGTGAGCTCTGCCGCGCGGATCGGACCGCCCGCATGGTCCAGGCGCTTCCGGACGATGGCGCGGTGGTGATCGTTCACTCGCCGGGCGCCGTCATCCTCATCCGCGAGGCCATCCGCGAGCTGCGGGGCACCGAGGTCGCGGCGCAGACGCGCGTCGTGGCGGCCCCGACCATCGCCGACGAGCGCCGTGTCACGGCCGGCCTCAGCCTGCCGGTGTTCCGGGACCACTTCGTCGACGAGCAGCGCGAACATGCGCGCGCCGTCATGCAGGCGTGGCGGCTGTGATGTCCCGCCTCGCCGCGCGCCTCGCACTCTTCTTCGGCCTTCGCGCCCGGCCGGCGGAGGCGCCGGAGCTCCTGATCCACCGCGGCGAGCGCGAGTTCTGCGCCGGGACCGCCGCCATCGGAATGGGGACGCCGCCGGCAGCCAAGCTCTCCGCCGAGGAAGCGCACCGGTGCTTCGGCATCCGCATCGTTGCGGCGACGTCGGACGAGGCGTTCCGGCACTACACCACACGCCAGGTGATCGCCGACGAGCTCGTGAGCGAGCACTGACATGGACGCCGCGCCGCTGCCGTTCATCGCGTGCGCCTTCGTGCTCTTGATCGCGATCGCCGGCCTCGATGCTCATCACGGCCGCCGCAGTGCCGAGCGCGCCATCCGGGACGTGCTCCTGATCGGCGCTCTGCACTTCGCGCTCGCAGCCTGCGTCCTGATCGCGACCATCTGCATGGGACACGCGGCATGAACACCGTCGTCGCCTTCGCCATGCTCTGCTCGGCGGCGATCGCCGGCTCGGACTGCGACCGCGCCAACGCGCTCGACGTCCTGGAGCAACCGTCCGCTTCGGTAGAGGCGTGCAAGCTGCTCGGCCAGGTCATGGCCGCCGAGGCCTTCGGCGATCCGCGCGCGGGTCGCTATGTGAAGGTCGGCTGCCGCCGTCAGAAACGCTGATGTCGTCCAACCGCCGTGTCGCCTGGGGCGCCGCCTTCGCCAAGGCTCGAGGGGATCGCATGGTACGCCGTGAGATCCGCGAGGAGCGCCTGCGCGGTCAGCGCTGCTCGGTGCTCGATCTCTCCGCTTGGCGCGGCCAGTCCGGCCGCCGCTATGTCGTGGCGGTCTACACGCTGGCCCAGGCCCGCTCCGAGGTCGACGCGCCCGGCGCCGTCCTGATCGGCGTGCGTCGCGGTGATGACGGGCTCGCCCGCATCGTCGGCGTCGGCTGGCGCGGCACGATGGCCGAGGCCGCCGAGCTCGCCGCGGCCGATGGCGCGACGGAGATCCACGCGCACCGCCTCGCCGACTCCGACGAGGACCGCGAAGCGATCGTCGAGGACTTGGTGGGTGACGATGCGCTCTGAGCCCCGCCCACACCTCGATCTCTGGTCGCTCGTCGCGATCTACGCGGCCGCGGCGACGATCGCCGTCGAGGCGAGCTACCAGCTGCCGATGGCCCTGCTCGACGAGTGGGGCCGGATCCTGCGGGACCGATGATGCTCCGCGCCTGGTACCGCCGCTTCGCGCTGGGCCTCGCCCGGGCGTTCACCGCCTGATTGGATCCGGTTTGGCCGGCCCAAACCGCAGGCCAAACGACCCGAAAAACGCATACTCTTGAGTATGCGTTGAGATCGGTCGATCTAGGCGAAATACGCTAGCAAAAACATGGACTTGCAATGGTTTCGGGTAGTCGCCGCGTCGGCCGCCTGAAGGCCAGGACTAAAGTCCAGAGCGACGCCCGCGCCGCGATCGCCACCAAGGCGGTCGCCTACGTGCGGGTGTCGACCGAAGAGCAGGCGGCCACCGGCCACGGGCTGGAGACGCAGGACAAAGCGGTCCGCGCCTTCGCCGAGAGCCAGGGCTATCAGCTCGTCGAGGTCGCCCGAGATCCCGGCGTGTCGGGAGCTACCCGCCCGGCGGACCGGCCCGGCTTCGGCCGTGTGCTGGAGCTGGCCGCGGCCGGCGCCTTCACGGTGCTGCTGGTCTACAAGTTCGACCGCTTGGCCCGCGAGATCCGGTACGCCGTGACCACGGTGTCCGATCTGGCCGAGCAGTACGACGTCATGATCCGCTCGGTGACCGAGCCGATCGACACCGCGACCCCCATGGGCCGCACCCTGTTCGCCATCCTCGCCGGAATGGCCGAGGGCGAGCGCTTCGCGATCCGCGATCGCACCGCCGGCGGCCGCCAGACGAAGGCGAGCAAGGGCGGCTACGCGGGCGGACGCGTCCCCTACGGCTACCGGCGCACGCCGGAAGGCGGCCTCGCGATCGTGCCCGAGCAGGCGCGCATCGTCCGGCGGATCTTCCAGGAACGCCGGCGCAAGCGGACGCAGGCCGAGATCGCCGCCGGCCTCAACGCCGAAGGCATCCCGGGCCCGAGCGGCGGCCGCTGGCACCAAGCCCGCGTCGGCTACATCGCCGACAACCCGAAGTATCGAGGCCTCGTCGAGTACCTGTTCCGCTGGAGCGGGGAAGAGAACCATGTGCTCGCCGAGGGCGATCACGAGGCCATAGTCGCGTGAGACCCATGGCCGAAGAGATCGACCGCCAGCTGGACCGCCTCGAGGTCCGTCACGGCGACATCCTGGTGCTGCGCACGTCGCAGAGGCTGCAGCCGGCCACGGCCGCGCGCTGGCAGGACGACCTGATCCGCATGTGCGCGGCCGCCGGCGTCCGGGACGTCACCGTCCTGGTCCTCGACAACGCTGCCGAGCTGTCGGTCGAGCGGCCGGCCACGCGCCTCGTGCAGCAGAGCCGAGACGTCCCGCAACCGATGCAGAGCTGCTGAAGATGAGCCAGCGCAACCACCCATGGGAGAAACCGAAGGCGCTTTGCCTCCAGGAGCTCCCCCACGGCGGCTTCATCGTCACCGACTTCCCGCAGGCCCACTACGAGATGCGCCTCCTGGCCGCCTTCACGCGCCTGTCGGACGCGGTGAGTTGGATGGAGGAGGCGATGCGGACACCGCCCGGCACGAGCACACCGCCGCAGCTGCGGTCCTGATCGCGGAGCGGCGGCGATGAAGTTCATTCGCATCCTGGACCCGCGCACCGGCAAGGTCGTCGCCATTCCGGTCCCCGCCAAAGGCACGCGCTGATCCGGCAGGCCCATGCTGAAGCTCGACGCCAGCGAGTTCGGTCTCAAGGCCGAGGCCGTCGGGCGCGCAGCCCGGCAGGTCCCGTTCGTCGCCGCGGTCGCGCTGACCAACGCGATGAAGGACGCACGGGAGGCCGAGCGCGAGACCATGCGGTCCGTGTTCGACCAGCCGTCGAACTTCACGCTCAACAGCCTGATGGTCCGGCCGGCCACGAAGCGGCGGCTCCAGGCGGAGCTCGGCTTCAAGGAAGGCGGCAGCTCGATCCCGGCTTGGAAGTTTCTCGGGCCTCAGGTCGCCGGCGGCACGCGCCGCCACAAGCGGTTCGAGGTCCTGCTCATCCGCAAGGGCCTGATGCTCGCGGGCGAGTTCGCGGTGCCCAGCACGCGCTGCCCGCGGGACGGCAACGGCAACGTGTCGGGCGCCTTCATCACCCGCATGCTCTCGGCGCTCGGCGCGCAGTCGGACCGGTACCAGAACACCACGGCGCGCTCGAAGCGCCGCAACGTCGGGCGGAACGTCGAGTACATCGTCTTCCGCAACCACGGTAAGGCGCCGGACGGGATCTACCTTCAGAAGGAGAAGTGGGCGGTGCCCATCTTCCTGTTCGTGAAGGGCGTCAGCTACTCCAAGCGCTTCCCCTACTACGAGAAGGCCGGCGCCGTGGTGCCGACCGCGTACCGGAAGCACTTCCGGGCGGCCTGGGAGCGCTTCGTCGTCAACGACGTGCGCCGGAAGGGCTGACCGGCCGAGGCCGCCAGCGGCCGGCGCAGGCCACGGGAGGGCCATCCGGGCCTGACCCCTACCCCTGGCAAAATCCCAGGGTCCTTCCGGGAGGGGGGTGGCCATGAGGGGAATTCGGACCCCATCGGTTCACCCTCTAAGAAATTTTGAAAACCGGGGTTGTTGTTGATGTCTGGTGCCATCGACGGCCGGCTCGTGAACCGAGCCGACCTCGCCGGGATCTTCGGCGTCAGCGTCAACACGGTCACGAGCTGGATCGAGAGGGGCTGCCCCTACGTCGAGCGCGGCAGCAACGGCGTCGAGTGGCAGTTCGACACCGCCGCCGTGATCGACTGGAAGATCCAGCGCGCCGTCGAGAACGTGGCGATGAGCGCCGGCGACGACGGTCCTAAGGACAGCAGCAAGGCCCGGCGTGAGGACGCGGACTGCCGCCGCGCGGTCGCCAACGCCATCGTCGCGGAGATCGGCGCCGACGAAGCGCTGAAGGCGGTCGTCTCCCGGCACGACGCGGTCGCCGATATGGCGACCTTCTGCCAGGTCCTCCGGACCGGCCTCTCGAACATGGCCTCCAAGGTCGCCGGACGGGCGGCCACGATGACCAACGCCTCCGAGATCGAGGCGATGGCCAAGGCCGAGATGAACCGAGCCTTCACGGCCGCCCGCGAGGAGATCGCGCAGCGGTGGTTTGCAGGACGTGACCCCGACGATGACGCTGGCGGAGCGGATCGGAACCCACCGGCGGGGTGAGTACCCGGCTGGCCGCGACGCGACGCGGACCGAGCTGGACCGGCTGTTCGACGAGGCCCTCGTCTTCAAGCCGCACATGTCCGGCTCAGAGTGGGCCGAAGAGCACGGTCGGATCCCGAAGAGCACCGGCTCCGAGAGCGGGCCGGTGACCCTCTACGGGTACCAGCGCGGCCTCATGGACGCGATGTGCGATCCGACGCTGCCGCTGGTCACCGTCCTGAAGGCGGCCCGCGTCGGCTACACCCGGCTCGCCACCCTGGCGATCGGCTACCATCTTCATCAGGACCCGACGCTCTGCGCGGTGGCGCAGCCGGTCGAGGACGACGCGGAGGAGTTCGGCGGCACCGAGATCGCGCCAATGCTGCGCGAGACCCCGGTGCTCGCCAAGATGCTGCGGCCCGTCCGGAAGGGCGAGAAGCAGGACTCGGCGACGTTCTACCAGCTGTCGAACGGCGCCCTCGTGCGCGTCGTCGGCGCAGCCTCCGACGACGCCTTCCGGCGCTACTCCGCGCGGTTCCTGTTCGCCGACGAGATCGACGGCGACGGCTGGACGCCCGGCGCCAAGACGCAGGGCGACAAGCTCAAGCTGTTCTGGACCCGCGGCGAGACCTTCTACAACCGCAAGCAGGTCAGGGGCTCGACGCCGCTCCTGGAGGAGACCAGCCGGGTCTGGAAGCTCTGGCTGGCCTCGGACCAGCGGCGCTACTTCGTGCCCTGCCCGCAGTGCTCGGAGACCGCCGGCGAGCTCGACGGCTGGCAGTATCTGGACTGGGGCAGCAAGGATACGCCGCACGGCCTGAAGTGGGACCTCAACGAGGATCGGTCGCTCAAGTCCGTCTGGTACCAGGGCACCTGCGGCTGCATCATCGACGAGGGCAGCAAGGCCTGGATGGACGCCCACGGCGAGTGGCGGGCGACCGCGACGCCGAAGACGCCCGGGCACGCCGGCTTCCATCTCTGGACCGGCATGTCGCTCAACGCGAACGCCGCGTGGCCGGTGATCGTGCAGGAGTGGCTGGAAGCCCAGGACGACCCGGCGAACCTCGTCCAGCCGTTCGTCAACCTACGCCTCGGCCGGCCCTACCGACAGACCTACGGCCAGGAGATCAAGCCGACCTCCTTCCTGGAGCGCCGTGAGGCCTACGGCGCCGAGGTTCCCGACTTCGTCCGAACCCTGACGCTGGGCGGCGACGTCCAGTCGGGCACCAACGCGCGCATCGAGGGCGCGGTCTGGGGCTGGGGTGCCGGACTCGAATGCGCGCTGATCGGCCACTTCGTCATCCCGGGCGATCCGGCCGAGCCGGATGTCTGGCGCAATCTCGACCGCCTGCTGCTGCGCGGCTTCAAGCGCAGCGACGGCAGCGAGATGCGGATCAGCGCAGCCGCCATCGACTCCGGCGGCCATCACACCTCGGAGACTTACGCGTTCTGCACAGAGCGGCGCCGCCGCAAGGTGTGGGCGATCAAGGGCAAGTCCGAAGCCCGCGGCGCCCGCACCAAGGTGTGGCCGCGGCTGCCGTCCACGAAGCTCGGCTCGTCCTGGTACATGGTCGGCGGCAACGCCGCCCGCGACTTCGCCTACGGCTCGCTGCCGCTGGTCGATCCCGGCCCGCGGTTCGTCCACTTCCCGATGGTGCCGGCCGACGGCTCTCGGCCGATCGACGCCGAGTACTTCGAGCAGCTGACCCGCGAGAAGCTCGTGGTGCGGCGCCAGGGCTTCACCGAATGGGAGAAGCCCAAGGCCGCCCACGAGGCCGGCGTGTGCTTCGTCTACGCCTACGTGGCGATGTGCGGCCTGCAAGCCTCCAGCGGCAAGTACGTCGCGCTGGGGCGCATGCCGGAGCGCGACGAAGCCGAGGAGGCCGCCACGGAGCCGGCGGTCGAAGCGCCGGAGACCGGCGAGCCCGGCCCGGACACCGAAGCGCAGACGATCGGCGAGGCGGCCGCGGCCGAGCCGCCGGCGCCCGTCGCGCCACCATCACCTCCGCCGCCGCCGGCGCCGGTCTACGCCCGCCCGCAGCACTCGGGCTTCATCAACCACGGCCGGCCTGGTGGCTGGATGAGCCGGAGAGACTGATGGCCTTCAGCCAGGCGCAGCTCGACGCGATCGAGGCCGGCATCGCCGCCGGCGTCACGTCCGTGTCCTACGAGGGCAAGACGGCGACCTATCGCTCGCTCGACGAGATGCTGCGTGTCCGCGCCATCATCCGACGGGCTCTGGGGCTCGACCCGCAGAAGTCGGCGACGATCCTGGTCGCGCACGATCGCGGCTTCCCGGGCGGGATCTCGGCCGACGGCTGCCTGCGCTCGGGCTGGTAGCGGATCGCCAGCATGAACGCCCTCGATCGCGCGATCGGCTGGGTGGCGCCGCGCGCGGCGCTGTCCCGCGCCCGCGCCCGCCACGCGCTGCGCATCTACGAGGGTGCGTCCGTGGGTCGGCGCGCGTCCTCGTTCAAGGCGCTGAACACCTCGGCCAACGCCGAGATCCAGGGGGCGCTACGCCCGCTGCGCTCGCGCGCCCGGGATCTGGCGCGCAACACGCCGTACGCGGCGCGCATGCTCGACATCATCACCTCGCACGTGGTGGGCACGGGCATCACGCCCATTCCCGACACGGGTGAGGACGTGCTCGACCGGCGCCTGGAGAACCTCTGGGACGACTGGGAGGGCCAAGCAGACGTCACCGGCCGCATGGGCTTCTACGGCATGCAGGCGCTCTCCGTGCGCGGCATGGTCGAGTCCGGCGAGAGCGTCATCCGCTTCATCGACCGGCCGCTCGACAACCCGCGCAGGGTGCCGCTGCAGCTCCAGCTGCTGGAGGGCGACTTCATCGACCAGTGGCGCGACGGGATCTACGGCAACGACGGGCAGGCCGGGGCCGAGGATCTGGAGCACACCCGGCTTGGCGTCGGCCTCGGCGAGTACGACCGCCGCATCGGGCTGTGGCTCAACCCGAACCACCCAGGCGAGATCAACACCTCGGCGATGCGCCCGGGCGTCTCGGCCTTCGTGCCGCAGGACGAGCTGATCCACCTGTTCAAGGAGCTGCGGCCCGGACAGGTCCGCGGCGTATCGTGGTTCGCGCCGATCCTGATGACGTCGCGCGAGCTCGCCGACTTCCTGGACGCGGTCAACGTCAAGGCGCGGGTCGAGGCCTGTTTCTCGGGCTTCGTCACGAACAACGACGACGCGGGCGTCGACGTGTTCGACCCGAGCCGCCCTGGGCTGGCCGGCCGTGACGGCGCCAACCCCGACGCGCAGCTGACCTCGCTCGAGCCGGGCATGCTCAAGGAGCTGCGCTCGGGCCAGGACATCAAGTTCGCCGCGCCGACGGGGACGACGCAAGTCGAGCCGATCCTGCTGTTCAACCTGCAGGCCATGGCCGCGGGCGTCGGCTGCACCTACGACCAGGTCTCCGGCGACCTCCGGGGCGCGAACTTCTCCAGCCTGCGGGCTGGCAAGGTCGAGTTCCGGCGCCTCACCGAGCAGCTGCAGAACCACGTCGTGATCCCTCAGGTCTGCAACCGGACCTGGGACCGCTTCGTGTCGCGCGCCGTGCTCGCAGGACTGCTCCCGGCCCGCGCCGAGCCCTACCGGGCGCAGTGGATGACCCCGGCCTGGGAGCCGATCAACCCGAACGACGACATTGAGGCGGACATCAAAGCGGCCCGCACGGGCCGGATCAGCCCGCAGGAGTACGTCGCGAGCTTCGGGAACAACTGGCGCAAGGTTCAGGACATGACGGCCGCCTTCTACAAGCGCGCCGACCACCTGGGCCTCGCCTACGACATCGACGCGCGCCGCACCGACCAGTCCGGCAAGCTGCAAGCCGTCGACGGCGATGGGGCCGGCGGTGATCCGACCGGCGGCAAGCCGAAGCCCCTGAAGGACGATTTCGGCGAGCCGATCACGGCGCCCGCCTCCAACTGACGGATCCCCCATGGCAACCTCGAAGACCGGGCAGCGCGCTGCCCCGGGCGGCTCCGCGCGCCCGATCGACCTCAAGGCGCTCGGCACCCGCGGGCGCCGCTTCCTGGAGGTCGCGCCGGCGAGCTACGACGCCAACGAGCACACGATCGAGCTGATCCTCTCCGAGGGCTCGGACGTCGTGCGCTGGTACGGCACCGAGCGCCTGTCGACCGACGAGGCCGCGGTCTGCGTCGACCGGCTCGCCTCGTCCGGCATCCCCTTCCTCGACAGCCACAACAGCTACGGCATCGGCTCGGTGCTGGGGCGGATCGTCGACGTGTGGTTCGCCGAGGGCCGTATCCTCGGCCGGGCGAAGTTCGCCGCCACCGAGGCCGGCAAGACCGCCGAGGGCATGGTCGCCCGCGGCGAGATCAAGGGCATCTCGATCGGTTACCGCGTCGACGCCTGGGAGATCACCGACGCCGACGGCACCGTGATCGACCCCGAGAAGCAGATCCTCGACGTCGACGACGGCCTGACCTTCACGGCGACCCGCTGGGAGCTGCTCGAGGCCTCGCTCGTCTCCGTCCCCGCAGATCCCGCCGCGATGGTGCGCGCCCACGAGGGCGCGGCCGATCCGACCGCGGGCCCCGACCTGCGCGCCAGCCCGATGGGCCGCGGCGCGAAGGAGATCACCATCACCCGAGGCGATGCCTCGATCACCTACCGGTACGGCTCCGCCGGGCCGCACGAGCGGGCTTGGCCCGAGAAGCGAGAGGACAAGCGTATGGCCAAGTCGAAGCCCGCCCCGCGTCAGACGCGCGCCGCCCCGACCGTCGACGAGGACGGCTACTACGTGAACGAGGACGGCAAGTACGTCGACGCCGAGGGCAACCTCGTCGAGGAGCCCGTGAAGGCCGAGAGCCGCGCCGAGCCCGCCGTCGACGCGGACGGCTACTACGTGAACGAGGACGGCGACTACGTCGACGCCGAGGGCAACGTCGTGGAGGAGCCGGTCAAGGCCGAACGCTCCGCCCCGGAGGTCAACGAGGACGGCTTCTACGTCGACGCCGACGGCAACTTCGTCGACGCGGACGGCGCTCCCAGCGAGGAGCCGGTCAAGGCCCGCGAGGAAGACATGGACGACGACAGCGCCCGGTCGGCGCCGCGCGGTCGCCCCGCCCACCGCGGCAAGGCCGGGCGCGCTGCGCCCGCCACCGCCGGCACCCGCGCCGCCAAGCCCGCCTTCAGCCAGAAGCAGGCCTCCGAGCTCGCGAGCATCGCCAATCAGGCCCGTGCCCACGGCGTCGAGCTCAACCTCGCCAGCGCGATCGACCGCGGCCTCAGCCCGGCCGCCTTCCGCAAGATCGCCTTCGACAAGCTCGCCGAGAAGAGCAAGGAGACCGCCGTGAGGGGTTCGCAGCCGGGTTCCAGCCACGACCGCATCCAGGTCGGGCGAGACGAGCGCCAGGGCCGGTCCGACGCCATGACGCTGGCGCTGATCACCCGGACGCTCGCCTCGCGCGGCTCCGACGGCATCGACTACGCGCCCAAGCGCAAGGCCGAGAAGAAGTGGGTCGAGACCCACTCCGCCCGCGCCGAGCAGTACATGGGCATGGGCTTCGTGGAGATCGCCGCGGAGTGCGTCGGCCACCGCGGCAACATCCGCACCGCCCGGCAGGCCATCGACATCGTCGAGCGCGCCTTCCAGTCCACCTCGGACTTCCCGGCGATCTTCCAGAACGTGCTCAACAAGAGCCTGCTCGCCCGCTACGAGCTCGCCGAGCCGACCTACAAGCGGATCTCGATCGAACGCCAGTTCAACGACTTCCGTCCGCACCCGCAGGTGCGCGCGGGCGAGTTCCCGATGCTGCAACCGATCACGCAGACCGGTGAGCTGAAGGCCGGCGATACGGCCGACAGCGGCGAGAACATCACGCTGAAGCCCTACGGCGTCATCTTCCCGATCTCGCGGCAGATGATCGTCAACGACGAGCTCGGCGCCATCGACCAGATCCTCGGCTCGTCCGGCGACGCGGTGCGGCTGTTCGAGAACTCCACGTTCTTCGCCATGTTCAATTCGAACCCGGTGCTGGCGCAGGACGGCAACGCGGTGTGGCACTCGGCGCACAAGAACCTCGCCGGTTCCGCCGGCGCGATTTCGGTCGCCACCGTCGGCGCCGGTCGCGCGAAGCTCCGGGCGATGAAGTCGCTCGCGGGCTTCCTCCTCAACGTGCCGCCCCGGATCATCCTGACCGGCCCGAACCAGGAGACCTCGGCGGACCAGCTCGTCGCGACCATCGCGCCGCAGCTGTCGACCTCGGTGAACCCGTTCTCGGGCAAGCTGCAGTCGGTGTCGGACGCCAACATCACCGACAACAGCTGGTACCTGCTCGCCGACCCGGCCCAGCTGCCGTGCTTCGTCCACGGCTTCCTGAACGGCTCCAACGGCCCGCGCGTGAAGACCTACGAGCCGTTCGGCACGCAGGGCGTCCAGATCTCGCTGGAGCACGACTTCGCCTGCGGCGCGATCGACTTCCGCGGCGCCTACAAGGACCCCGGCGCCCTGCCGGCGAACTAATCGGGCGCCCTCGTAGCGCTGATCTGACCCGATCCCGCGCGGCCGGCCTCGACCCTCGAGCGCCGGCCGCTCCACATTCGAGCCACCGGAACCCGAACCATGCAGAACTACATCCAGCGCGGCGACGCGATCTACGTGCCGGCGCCCGCCGGCGGCGTGGTCTCGAGCCAGCCCCTCGTCGTCGGCAAGATCTTCGGCGTCGTCTCCGAGACCGTGTCGGCCGGCACCGTCTTCGCGCTCTGGCGCAAGGGCGTCTACTCGCTGCCCAAGACCAACGCGCAGGCGTGGGCGCAGGGCGACGCCCTCTACTGGGACGCCGCCAACAGCGTCGTGACCAACGTGAACTCCGGTTCGCTCCTGCCGGTGGGCTGGGCGTCGGACGCCGCCGCCAACCCGTCGTCCGTCGGGAACGTGCTGCTCGGCCAGTCCGCGTCCTGACGCCTGCGCGCCCGGTGATCGCCGCCGGGCGCTCCTATCCGACCCGATCTGATCCGGAGCCAGCCATGACCGCCATGATCAAGGTCCTGCCGACGGCCGAAGAGCACGTCGGCCTCGTCCACCCCGTCGACGGCCCGCTCGCGGCCGAGGGCAACGACTGGACGCACGACGCCTTCACCGAGCGCCGCATCCAGGAGCAGGTGATCCGCCGCTTCGAGGCGGGCGTCGACGATGCCGCCCCCGCCGAGGCGAAGGCCGCCGCCAAGGTCAAGGCGCAGGCCCCCGCGTGATCGACTTCGCCGCGCTGGCGCTGGGGCCCGGCATCGCCACGTTCGGCCGCCCGGTCACCGTCACGCCGCTGGCCTCGAAGCCCGTGCGCCCGCCGTTCGACACGACGGGTGTGTGGACCACGCGCAACGTCAACGTCGAGATGGGTCCGGGCCAGCAGAGCCTGAACACCGTCACGATCACCCTCGGGATCCGGCTGGCCGACTGGGTCGTCGCGCCGGCCCAGGGGATGGCGGTCCGCGTTCCCGCCGCCGGCTCATACCCGGACGAGGGCACGCTCTGGATCGACGACGTCGACAAGGACGGCCAGGGCGGGGCGACGCTCACCCTGAAGCGAAAATCCAAGGGGGCGTGATGTCGTCGGAGGCCACCAAGATCCGCGAGGCGATCATCGAACGCCTCACGGGCCAGGACTGGCTGCCGGTGATCGGCTTCCGGCGCCAAGTCCGCCCGCAGCTCCAGGAAGAAGAGCTCCCCGCCCTCCTGGTGGTGATCGTCGACGAGTTGGAGTCGCCCGAGGACGAGGCCAACTGCGGCCAGCCGCGGTTCATGAACGAGGTCACGATCGGGATCTCGTACTGCGTCGACGAGATGCCGCCCGAGCAGCTCGACGAGGCGCTCGACGCGGCGACCAACGGGATCCGTAAGCGGCTCCTGCAGGATCCGACCTTCGTGCGCGGCGTCGACCCGTCGAAAGCGATGGACGACCCCGACCGCTGGCCGCTGTTCGAGGCGGTCACGAAGGTCCGGCGCGGCCGCCTGTTCCCGCAGGAGGGCGCCACGTACTTCGCGGAAGGGCGCCTGGAGATCACCTTCCAGTTCCGCACGAACTACGAGCCGGACCTCGATGACGTCCTCGAGCACGTCGTCATCACCGCCCGCCCGGCCGGTGCCGGCCCGGGCACGCCCTTGATCGGGCTCAAGATCGACATCCCCACGACCTGAGCCGGCCCGCGCCGCTCCCTTCTCCGAGGACACAGCCATGGCCGGTGAAACCACGGTCGCCGTCGAGGCGACCGAGGCGCGCTTCCGCGTGCTCAAGCACTTCCCGTCGCAGATCGGCTTCGAGACGGACGGCACCGCCCGCTGGCCGGCCGACCAGTTCACCTTCCGGCTCCGGGACGAGGGCGCGATCCGCCTCCTCGAGGACCTGCACGACGCCGGCACCCCCGCAACCGCCGGCGCCGCCGCGCCTGCCGCCTCGCAGGAGTAAGCCGCGATGGGCATCACCACGATCCCGGACAACTACAAGATCCCGGGCCCGAACACGCAGTTCGACCCCTCGCAGGCCGGCACCCCGGTCGCGCCGAAGTGGATGCTGCTCGTCGGCCACCCGACCGCGGCCGCCAACGTCCCGCCGAACAAGGCGGTGGCCTGCGGCACCAACGCCGACGCCGATATCGCCTTCGGCCCGGGCTCGATGCTCGCGCGCATGTTCAAGACGGCCTTCAAGGGCGTCACGAGCGTGCCGATCATCTGCCTGCCGGTGCCGGAGCCGGCCGCCGGCGTCGCCGCCACCGGCACGATCACGGTGGCTGCCGCCCCCACGGTGGCGGGCACGCTCGCGCTGTACGTCGCCGGCCAGCTCGTCCCGGTGGCGATCGTCTCCGCCGACACGACCGCGACGGTGGCCACCAAGATCGCCGCCGCGATCCAGGCCACCACGGACCTGCCGGTCACCGCGACCGCGGCCGGCGCCGTCGTCACCCTGACCTGCAAGTGGAAGGGGCTGACCGGCAACAGCGTGACCGTGCTCGACAGCTATCGCGGCACCTACGGGGGCGAGCAGCTGCCGGCCGGCCTGTCGCTGACCTATCCGACCGGCAACCTGCTCGCGGGCGGGACCGGCACGCCGGACTTCACCAGCGCGATCGCGGCGATCGGCGATCGGCCGTACAAGTTCGTCGGCCTGCCGTTCCACGACAGCGGCTCCTTCGCGGTGTGGGACCAGGAGTACGGCTTCACCGACTCCGGACGCTGGGGGCCCTACCGCCAGAGCTACGGTCAGATCTTCTCGGCGCGCCGCGGCACCTACGCTGACACCTTCCTGTGGGGGCAGTCGAACAACTCCGCGCTGATCTCGCCCATGGGCTTCGAGACCCAGAGCCCAAGCCCGGGCTGGGAGTGGACGGCGGCCTACACCGCCGCGGCCGCGTTCTCGATCAACGCCTACCCGGCCCAGCCGCTCCAGACCCTGCCGCTGATCGGCGTGCTGCCGGCGCCGGCGGACTACCGCTGGAACAAGGCGCAGCTCAACTCGCTCGCCCAGGTCGGCATCGCCATCCAGGGCACGGACATCTACGGCGGGTCCACGAACCAGCCGGTGATCCTGCGGGAGCAGACGGCCTACCAGAAGAACGCC
Organism: Methylobacterium sp. 1973; assembly: GCF_040545035.1. NCBI lineage: Bacteria > Pseudomonadati > Pseudomonadota > Alphaproteobacteria > Hyphomicrobiales > Methylobacteriaceae > Methylobacterium > Methylobacterium sp. 1973. The sequence goes on along the minus strand of NZ_JBEPLA010000016.1, from coordinate 46,405 downwards.
TACGGGCAGGCCGACAACGCCTACGAGCTGGTGACGACGCTGGCCACCCTCGACGAGCGCTACACTCGGGTGCGGCAGTCGCTGACGAACAAGTTCCCGCGTCACGCGCTCGCCAACGACGGGACCAAGTTCGGCACCGGCAAGCCGATCGTCACCCCGCTGATGATCAAGGGGCAGATGGTCTCGGATTATCGGGGCATGGAACTCGACGGCCTCGTCGAGAACGCCGACCTCTACATCGCGAACCTGTCGGTCACGCGATCGACCACCGAGCAGAACACCATCGAGATCCTCGATCCGCCGGACATCGTGAACCAGCTGCGGCGGATGAACATCAAGGCGCAGTTCCGCCTGCAATTCCCGCTGGCCGCCGCGGCCTGATCGGTCCTCCACCCATCCCAGCAACCTGACCCGCCCTTCGTGGCGGGTTTTTCTTTGGAGGCCCGACCATGGGTCAGAGGTTCGCCGGTACCGCCTACCTGACGGCGGCCGGCAAGATGTACGATCTGCGCGGCGGCCTGATCGTCTCGCCCTCGCGGATCAAGCGCGAGCCCGTGGCCGGGCAGGACGGCGTGCACGGCTTCATCGAGACGCAGCTCGTGCCCTTCATCAAGGCCGACCTGTCGACGACCGATGGCCTGTCCGTCGCCGAGCTCGACGCGATGACGGACATCACGGTCACCGCTCAGCTCGCCAACGGCAAGAACTACATCCTGTCCGGCGCGTGGTCGGCCGGTGCGCACGAGATCGGCACCGCCGACGGTAAGGTCGCCGTCGAGTGGCGCGGCCTCTCCTGCGACGAGCTGTGAGCGCGGCGATGACGGACACCACGCCCCCCGCCCGCGATCCGCGCGAGATCTCCTGGCCGCTGGAGCATCCGCTCGCCAAGCCCATCGTCGTCGGCCAGGACACGCTGCAGGTGCTGATCCTGCGCGAGCCCACAGGCGAGGAGGTCCTCAAGTTCGGTCTCCTGGAAGGGCTGTCGGCCGACCAGTTCTTCCCGCTGGTCGCCAGTCTGTCCGCGACGCCGCCGCCGGTGCTGATGAAGATCGGCGCGCGTGACATCCTGCAGCTGGGGACCATCCTCAGCCGTTTTTTCGTGTGGGCGGCCCTGCCGCCGATGCCGTCGACGACTGTCTCCGTCTAGGCCTCGCGTTCCACGCGTGGCCGTTTCGCGATCCGCCGGCCGCGATGCCGGCGGCGACCGTGACCCACCTGATGGCCCGCACCCTGGCGCTGATGCCGCGCCCCGCTCCACGCGAGGACGAGGATGGCTGACGACAAGCTCAGGATCGTCGCCACCGTCGAGGATCAGTTCACCGGACCGCTGTCCAAGCTCGAGAAGGGCATCAAGCGGGTCGGCGACGAGACGACCAAGCAGGGCGCGACCTGGAAGAAGGACTGGGTCGGCGTCCGGGAGGAGGTCGGCAAGTTCCAGGGCGTCCTGCGCGGCTTCGATCCGATCTTCGCGGCCGTCGGTGTGACGGGCTTCGGCGCGGCCATGTCGATCACCGGCATGGTGTCGGCGCTGCGCGGCTTCAGCGGCTCGACGCAGCAGCTGTCGATGCTGTCCCGGGAAACCGGCGTGGCGGTCGACAAGCTGCGCGCGTTCGGGGCGCTCGGCGAGCGGTTCGGCGTGTCGGCCGACAGCATGAAGAGCTCGGTCGCGTCCTTCGCGACGTCGATGTTCGACCTACGCCGGCGCTGGGGTGAGGCCTACTCCGGCCTCCAGGCGATGAACCTCGGCAAGCTCGCCGAGGACCTGGTCAACGCGCCCAACATGGACGAGGCGCTCAAGCGCGCCGTCGACGGGATCCAGGCGATCCCGGAGCCGGAGGTGCGTCGGCGCGTGTCGCGGATGCTGTTCGGCACCGACGACATCGCCCGCATCGCCGGGTCGATGACGGGCAAGTTCTCCGAGGCGTTGGCCCAGGTCCAGAAAGAGGTCGGGCACCTCGACAAGCAGACCGAGGAGGCGGCCGCCCGCTTCGAGCAGAGCATGGGCCGGATCGGCGCCGCGGCCGAGCGGCTGAAGCTCAAGGTCCTCGGGCCGATGCTCAAGGGCACGGCCGACCTGATCGAGGACGCCGAGAAGAACGGGCTGCGCGGCAACGAGGGCGAGCAGGCGCTCCGCAATCAGATCTCCCCGTTCGGCGGGCCCGAGGCGACCCCGCGGGACAAGCTGGAGGGCCGCCGCGCCCAGGTCGAACAGCAGCTCAAGCTCCTGGAGGCCGGCCCGCGCGGGGCGGACTACCAGCGCAAGCACGATCGGATGGTCGAGGAGCTGAAGCGGGTCGCCGACGAGCTGCAGAAAGTCCGGGAGAACGGCGGAGCGAGCGTCAGTCCCTCCAGCTTCGGCGGGTCCACGGGCGGCGGCGGGTCGCTGATCCAGAAGGCCGCCTGGGGCGGCGGCGGGTTCGGTGGCAGCGGCGGTGGCGGCGGCGGCGGGTTCGGTGGCGGCGGATCCGGCGGTGGTGGCGGCAGCTATTCCGGCGGAGCGTCTCCGCGCGCTCCGCTCCCGCACGCGGGCGCGATCCAGCGCGGCAGCGGCCCTGTCACGCCCGGAACCGGCCCGTTGGGCGAGGCTCCTCAAGCGCAGGAGCCGAAGGACTACTTCGGCCAGGACGTCGACGTCTCCCGCCTGCCGGCAGGCATGCGCAACAACAACCCGGGGAACCTGAAGTACTCCGGCTCGGAGTGGCAGCGCCGCAACTTCCCGGGCATGGTCGGGCCCTCGCAGAACACCGATCAGGGCTCGCCCCAGATCGTGTTCAACAGCCCCGAGGCCGGCATGCGCGCGGCGGCCCGCCTCGCCCTGACAAAGTTTGATGGCGGGGCTGACACGCTCCAGAAGATCATCGCCGGGACCAACGGCTGGACGCCGGGCCATCCGACGGCGCCGGCCAACATCGCCAAGACGATGGGGATCGGCCCGAACGACAAGCTCGACCTGCGCGACCCGGCGCAGATGCAGAAGTTCCTCCGCGGCCTGCTGTGGCAGGAGCACGGGCCGTCGAACCTGCTGTACAAGGATGACACGCTGCAGCGGGCTGCCGAGGCTGCGCTCGGCCGAGGCGGCGGGGCGGGCTCCGGCCCGCTGTCGCGCAGCGGCGCGGACGTGGCGCCGGTCGACGGCGTCGGTGGCGTCGATCAGCGCCAGGGCGGCGGCATCCGCCGGCAGGCCATCACGGACGAGCTGCGCGACCAGCTGGCCAAAGCGGCCAAGGATGCGGCCGTGAACGCGGAGATCTACTCCGGCGGCCAGGATGCTCACGGTCGCCACCGGACGGGCAGTCACCGCCACGACGGCGGCCAGTCAGCCGACGTCCGGCTTTACACGGTCGGGCCCGAGGGCCAGCGGCACTACCTGTCGATGAACGATCCCGCCGACCGCAAGGTCATGGAGGGCTTCATCCGCGGGACCGTGCGCAACGGGGCCACCGGCGTCGGGGCCGGGCCCGGCTACATGGGCGAGCACGGCATCCACATCGGCGGCGGTCCATCGATGGCGTGGGGCGCCGGCGGGCGTTCCGCGAACGCGCCCGATTGGGTCGGGCGGGCTCACCGCGACGGCTTGGTCGACCGGGCCAACGAGGCCAGGGAGGCCAGCAAGACCGCCGCGAAGGCTCCGGTCGGGGACGCGCTGATGGACCGCTTCTACGGGAAGGGTGCGCCCGGTGGCGGACCGGGCATGCAGATGCCCGGCGGGCCGGTCGACCGGAAGGGCACTCTGCACATCAAGTTCGACAACGCGCCCGCCGGCATGACGCACCGGGCCGACACGGGCGGCCTGTTCCGGGAGACGACCGTCTCCAAGGGCCGCGCGCAGATGGACATGGATCGGGCTTAGGGGCCCGGTCCGGCGACAATCCGGGGTCTTTGGCATGTCCTGGCGCGAGGAGCTTCGCCCGCCGTCGTTCCGCGGCGTGCCGTTCAAGATCGAGGCGAACACCCGCTTCGGTGGGCGCCGCGGCTTCACCTTCGAGTTCGCCAAGTCCGAGCGCAGCTCGGACGAGGACCTCGGGCGCCGCGTCACCCGCGTGGCGATCTCCGCCTACGTCATCGGCGATGACTACCTCGATCAGGCCGATGACCTGGAGGCGGCGCTCCAGCGTGAAGGCGCCGGGCTCCTCGTGCTGTCCACGATGGGGCAGGCCACGATGCGCTGTGACACCTACCAGCGCATCGAGACGAAGGACCAGGGCGGCTTGGCCCGCTTCGAGATGATCTTCGTCCGCTCACAGGTCGGGGTCGGTGCGCCGTCCGGGCGGGAGAACACCCAGGCGGCCGCGCGCGCCGCCGCCGCGCAGAATGCCACCGCGGCCGAGCTGTCCGCCGGAAGCGACGATGACTGGAGCTAGGACCGCATGACCTTCGCCCAGCGCCGCGTCGCCGTCGCGGCGCTGAAGGCCGTGCTCGAGGCGCTGTTGGCCTCGGGCGTCGACGCCGCGAGCCAGGAGGGCGCCACCCTCCGGCAGCTCTGCGGCGCGCTCTCCGCCGATGCGGTCGGCCAAGTCCAGGCCGGGACCTTCGGCCCGCCGCTGCGTGGCTGCTTCACGGCCGCCACCGCGGCCGGCGCCACGTTCGTCGGGATGGATCAGGTCCGCCAAGTCGCGCAGGGCGTCACGATGCCGGACCTACCCGTGCAGCGCGTCGCGCAGATCGCGGTGCGCCTCGCGCTCTCCGAGATGGTGAATATCCTGGCCGGGACCACTTTCGCGTCTCGGCAGGATATCGACGCGGCCCTCGCCAGAGTGAACCTCGCGTTCGCTCCGGCCGAGGACTTCGCGGCCGGGCGCTTCAACAACACGGCGTGGCGCGCGCTCACCGCGATGCATGCGGCCTGTGTCCGCGATCTCACCGCCCGGGCTCGGCCGCTGCCGCGGATCGTGTCCTACAGCTTCGGCACGCGCATGCCGCTCCTGGCACTCGCCAACCGCCTGTTCGGCGACGCGGGCCGCGCCGAGCAGCTCCTCGCCGAGAACCGCGACGTGGTCCACCCCCTGTTCATGCCGGCCTCCGGCAACGCCTTCTCCGGCTGAGAGCGTTCCGTGCCCGATCCCGATCTGATCTGCGAGGTCCGCACCGAGGGCGGCATCTATCAGGACTGGCTGTCCGTACAGGTGAGCCAGTCCTTCGATGCCGCGTGGCAGCGGACCTTCCGGCTGACCTGCGCCGAGCCGGAGGACCCGAACAGCCGTCGCCAGACGACCTCGGGCTCGTCCTGGGGCGAGGCGGCGCAGATCGCCGCCCAGCGCCTCCTTCCGGGGATGCGCGTCGACATCGCGCTCGCCGGCGAGGTCGTCATCCAAGAGGGCTACATCGGCAACCGTCAGGTGGCCTTCGACGCCAACCGGCACGGCGTCCAAGTGTCGGGCTTCTCGAAGGCCGAGCTCACCCGCAAGGCGTCGGCCGACGGCGGTACCGGGCAGTTCCGTGGCTACAAGCTCGACGCGATCGCCAACCGGCTGTTGAAGCCGCACGGTCTCAAATTCCGGGTGGAGGGCGGTCCGGACGGGTGGGACACCCCGTTCCCGAACTTCACGCTTCGGCATGGGGAGACGCCCTTCGACGCGATCTCCCGCGGGTGTCGCCAGCGCGGGCTGTGGCTGCGGGCCGATGCCAACGGCGATTTCGTCGCCGGCGCGCGCCAGGGCGGCAAGGGCGCGATGTTAGAGGAGGGGGTCAACATCCTCTCGGCGAACTGCTCGATCGACATGCCCTCGGTCCAGGAGATCGTCGCGCGCTCGCAGGTCGCCGGCTCCGACAGCTTGTTCGGGCGGCAGGCCGCGGAGATCTCCGCCAAGGCGCAGATGGGCAACGGCGTGCCCGGCCTCGCCCGCAAGGTCCTGGCTGAGATGCCGCTCGGCCAGAAGGAGCTGCAGCTGCGCACCAACATGGAGGCGCAGGCGCTCGAGGCCGACCTCCTGCGGGTGACGCTGGCCTACCAGGGCTGGCTCAACCCGAACGGCGAGCTCTGGGCGCTGTCCGATTTCGTGACCGTCCGTTCGGGCATGCTGTTCCCGCTGGCCGATCCGCAGATGGACCTGAAGCTCTGGGCCTACACCTACGGCCAGACGCCCGAAGGGCAAACCACGACGGCCATCGAGCTCGTGAACGCCAAGGCGTTCCAGCAGAAGAACCCCGACGGGCAGGCCTCCGACGGCTTCTACAATCAACCCGTGACGCAGGCGCAGCCTGAGGCGCGCACATGACGGAGGGCGGCGCATGAGCACCTTGCGCGCCGGAGGCGACGACAGCGCTCGCCGCGCCTACCTCGGCATTGCCCGTGGCACCCTCGTCGCGGTCGACGACTCGACGAAGCTCCAGGAGCATACGGTCCGGGCTTGGTTCGGTGACCAGTTCACCAACGTCGAGCACTGGCATCCCTACGGCTTCAGCAGCGTCCCCCTGAAGCCGACCAATCAGGAGCAGGAGCAGGCCGAGGTCCTGGTGGCCGCCGTGGGCGGCAATCCCGACCACCCGGTCGTGATCGCAACCGCCGACCGCCGCCATCGCCCGAAGAACCTGAAGCCCGGCGAGAGCTCGCACCACGACGATCAGGGCCAGCACAACCACCTGACCCGGGACGGCATCAACACCACCGGCAAGAAGGTCACCGTGACGGCGGGCCCGAAACCGGCCACGAAGGATTTCGAGCTCAACGAGCAGCTCAAGGGCCTCGCGGCCCGTGTCGCGCAGGCGGAGAAGAACCTCCACGGCCTGTTCGACGTGACCTCGAAGCTGCGGGAGATCGCGCAGACGCAGATCCCCGGCCTCGCCGCGCTGGCGCCGATCCTCAATCAGGATCCATCGGGCCTCAAGGCAATGGAGGCCGCGATCGAGGCCAAGGCGAAGGCCTACCTGCAGGAGCAGGTCGAGCAGGCGCTCCAGCGGTTCCTGAACCCGAACCTCGCGGGGCTCGCCAGCCTGCTCTCGGGCAACCTGGAGGGTCTGATCGCCGGCCTCGAGGCGCAGATTGCCGGCCTGATCGCCAACAACCCGGTGATTGGCCTCGTGGACGACCTGGTCGACGAGCTGGCGGCGCTGAACGCCAGCGGCGGTCCCGAGGCGGCGATCGCCGCGAAGGCCGCCGAGCTGACCGGCCAGATCGAGCAGCTGACCGGCGCCAACCTGATCATCGGCCAGATCGCGTCCCTGCGCGGTCGGCTCCAGCAGCTCGCCGACCAGGCCGGGCCGGCTCTGAACTTCCTGGAGCCGCAGAAGCGGCTCGTGCAGGGCCTCACGAAGTCGATGCGCTTCGGTGGCCCGGGCTGAGACACCGCCCTCGAACACCCGAGATCCCGACATGGCCCGCATGCTCCAACGGCCGGCGCCCTCGTGCGCGAGCTGCCGCTACTTCGCGCTCAATCCGCACCCGAGCACCTACGGCGCCTGCCGCATCCGCGCCCCGCGCGCGGCCGCGGAGGACGGCGCGCGGGCGGTATGGCCGGGTGTGCTCGGGACGGATGGGTGCGGCGAGTACGCCCTCGATCACGAGCGCCTCGCCCGCGCCCACGGCGAGGGCCGCGCGTGACGGACGTCCGCATCAGACAGCGCGGGTCGCCCGCGGGGCAGCCCTTCCAGGCGATCGACCTCAACCTGCTGCTCACGCCGGCGGGCCAGCTCGACACCTCGGACGAGCTGGCGACCGCCGTCGTCGTCGCGCTGATGACCGACGCGCTCGCCGGCCCAGACGACGCGCTTCCGGACTCGCGCGACACCGACCGCCGCGGCTGGTGGGGCGACCTCGACGCTGAGGAGATCTGGGACGGCTGGCCGATCGGCTCGAAGCTCTGGCTCGTGTCCCGGACCACGATCACCGGCACGGCGGCGCGCAAGGGCGCCACCACCGTCCAGATCGAGGACTACATCCGCGAGGCGCTGCAACCCTTCCTCGACCGGAAGATCGCCACCCGCCTCGACGTCACCGTGGTGCGCGCCGGCATCGAGCGGATCGAGGCCGGCATCGTGATGTACCGCGGCGACGAGTTGCTGCTGGCCCTGCAATTCGCCGACCTCTGGCGCGGGATCGTCGTCTCCGCCCCGATCAGCTGACCGCACCGCCACCACCGCCCGAGCCGACCCGCTGGAAGCCGTGTCCTACGGCGCGCCTGAGGCTGCCCCATGCCGTTCAATCTGCCGGACCTGCCGAGCGTGCGCCGGGAGAACCGCGACAACCTCGCGGCCTTCCTGCCCGGCGCCGACGCGAGCGTGCCGAACAACGCGCTGCGCGTCCTCTCGGACCAGAACGCCGGCGGCGCCTTCCTGAACCTGAAATACCTCGCCTACATCGCCAAGAACGCCCTGCCGGATCAATCCGAGGGCGACTGGCTCCTGCGCTGGGCCAACATCCTGTTCGGCGGCCCGAAGGCGGCGACCTTCGCGGCCGGCACGATCGCGGTCACGGGCGTCAAGGGCACGCTGCTCGAGGCCGGATCCATCCTGTCGACCTCGGACGCGGTCGAGTACCAGACCGCGGCCGACGTCTATCTGTCCGCGGATGCCACCCCGGTCGCCGTCACCTGCCTGACCGCCGGCGCGATCGGCAATCGCGACGCCGGCGCGCCGCTGTCGCTGTCGGTGGCCGTCTCCGGCGTGAACGCGCAGGCGACCGTCATCCTGATCGACGGCGGGGCCGACACCGAGAGCGACGACGACCTTCGCACCCGGGTGCTGCTGCGCCTGCGCCGTCCCCCCATGGGCGGCGATGCCGACGACTACGTGCAGTGGACGCTCGCTGTGCCGGGCGTCACCCGCGCCTGGTCGAGCCCGAACGGCATGGGCATCGGCACCGTGGTCGTGCGGTTCCTGTGCGACGCGCTGCGCGCCGGCAACGGCGGCCTGCCCACCGACGACGACGTCGCCAACGTGCGGGCCTACCTCGACACGGTCCGGCCGGTCTGCGTGAAGGACTTCTTCGTGGTCGCGCCGATCCCGCAGGGGCTCGAGATCACGATCCGCAACCTGTCCGACGACACGCCGTCGATGCGGCTCGCCATCGAGGCCGCGCTCCAGATGCTGCTCCTGGAGCGCGCCGCGCCGGGGCAGACGATCTACGCCGCCTGGGTTTCGGCGGCGATCTCCGAGGTCGTGGGCGAAGGCTACTTCGACCTCGACTTCGAGGACGCCGTGATGGCTTCGCCCGGGCACATGGCGAGCCTCTCGGCCGCGGCCGGCGGCGGGATCTCGTACCCATGAGCGACGGCTTCATCCGCCGCGACGGCGCCGACTACGCGCAAGCCTTCGCGCGGCTCCTGCCGACCGGCGAGGCGTGGTCGCGCGATCCCGACGAGCCGCTGATGCAGCTCGTGCGCGGGCAGGCCGAGATCTGGGGGGCGCTCGTCGACCCGCGCGCGGCCGACCTCCTGGAGATCGAGCTCGACCCGCGGTTCACCACGGAACTCCTGCCGGACTGGGAGCGGGCCTTCGGCCTGCCCGACCCGTGCGTCCAGGAGCAGTACACCCTGGAGGAGCGCCGCCTCGCGCTGCTCGAGCGGATCACGACCGAGGGCGGCCAGAGCCGGCCGTTCTTCTACAACGTCGCCTCGCGGCTCGGGTACGTGATCCGCATCGTTGAGTACTCGCCGTTCATGGCGGGCATCTCCCGGTGCGGCGACACGCGCCAGACCGGGACGAACGGCGAGCAGTACCGCTGGCAGGTCGGCCCGCCCGAGATCCGGTTCTACTGGACGGTGCGTGTCTACGGCTCGCGCGTGTCGTGGTTCCGCGCCGGCGCCGGCCAGTGCGGCGTCGACCCGATGGTCCGCTTCAGCCAGGCGATGGACCTCGAGTGCCTGTTCCGGCGCTACAAGCCGGCGCACACCGAGATCGTCTTCGACTACGCGAACGTGACGCCGCGCTACCAGGAATACGTGCCCTTCCGGGCCGGCGTGAACCACTGCGGGACCGACCCGCTGCTCACGATCATCGAGCACGGCGGCGATCCGCTGCCGGCCGAGAGCGTGCCGCTCTACTAGCCCCGCCCCTCAACCGATCGCTCGACCGACCCTGACCGCTCGCGCGGCTCGGGCGCGATCGCGCGCGTCCGGAGCGTCCGCCCGTGATCTATAACAAACCGTTCGATGCCACGAACCCCGCGGCTGGCTACGTCAACGGCAACCCGGCGACGAACACCGCCGGTTCGATCCCGTGCGCCGAGGGCCTGGAATACCCGCAGCGCGAGATCGTCGCCGTGATCCAGGCGGCGAACCTCGTGCCGACGAACAACGACCTGACGCAGCTCCTCCAGGCGATCCAGGCGCTGGCCGGGTCGAAGGGCCTGACCGTCATCAACAACCGCAAGATCGTGGGCAGCACTCGCCGGATCTTCATGACCGTCGGCCTCGTCTACTGGACCGTGCCGGACGGCATCACGCAGGTCGATGTCGAGGGGTGCTGGGGCCCGGGCGGTGGGGGCGCTGGCGGCTCCATGGCAGCCGGCGCCGGCGGCGGCTTTGCGGCCGGCACGTACACGGTCACCCCGGGGCAGGTGATCCCGGTCACCATCGGCGCTCCGGGCGTCGGCACCGCCGGATCCTTCAACAGCACGAACCCGGGCGGCAACGGCGGCACGACGTCGTTCGGGTCGTTCTGCTCGGCCACGGGCGGCCAGGGCGGCGGCGCCGGCGCGACGGCGGGCGGCCAGGGCTCCGGCGGTGACATCAACCTCCAGGGCGCGTCCGGCCTCGATCTCGATGGGACCAACTCCTACGCCGCCGGCGGCGCTGCACCCTTCGGTGGCGGCCCAGCGCAGACCACCGCGCAGTTCCCCGGCGGCGGTGGTGGCGCGTCGACCAACGCCCTGAACTCGTCGATCCCGAACGCCGGATACAACGGCGCTCTGGGCGCAGTCATCATTCGCTTCTGAGGTCGTCCCATGCAGCGCTTCGCTCGTATCAGCGCCGGCCTCGTGGCCGAGATCCTCGAACTGCCGGAGACGGTGGAGGACGAGGCGGGGACCGTCCATGAGGTCCACCTCGCCGACCTGTTCCACGCCGACGTGCTCGCCGACGTCGTCGCGTGTCCGGATCCCGCGGTGGCGGCCGGGTGGAGCTGCTCGCTGGACGCGGCGGGCAAGGCGACCTTCGCGGCGCCGGTCGCGCCGCCGCTGACCGCCGTGCAGCTCGTGGCGCTGGCCAACGCTCGGCAGCGGGCGCTGGCCGCCGGCGGGTTCACGGTCACGATCAAGGGACAGGCGGTCGCCTTCGCCACCGACGAGGCCTCGCTCGGCGCGCTCGACCGCAAGGCGATGCGGCTCGCCCAGCCGAACCCGCCGGCCTCCGTCACCTGGCAGACCGGTCCGGCGACATTCGCGCGGATCGAGGCCGACGACTTCGCCCACGCCGCGACCCTCGTGGACGACTTCGTCCAGGCGACCTTCGACGCGCTGCCCGCGCTCGTTGCCGGGATCGCCGCCGGCACCGTGAAGACCGAGGCCGACGTGATCGCCGCGGCCTGGCCCGCCTCCAACGCGACCATCGCCTGATCCGCCACCACCCCGACCCGCGCCGCCCGAACGCTCGGGCGGCTTCGTCACGCCCGCAGCTTGAGGCTCGCCCATGTCGAACCTCGCCCTGATCCCGGCGCAGGAAGCCAACTTCCGCACGAGTCAGATCACCGACTGGCTCGACGGGCTACCGCTGATCGCGGCGCCCGGGCCCGGGGGCGTGATCGCCAGCGCCGCGAACATCGGTGTCGGCAGCCTCGTGGTCGCCGCGGTCGACGCCGGCGCCGACCTCGCGGGCGTCCAGGTGGTCAAGGTCACCGGGATCGCATCGGGGATCACCTACCTGACCGTCACGGACGCCGACGGCACGGTGACTGCCAGCGGCGTGGTCGGGCTGCCGATCTACGCCAACGGCGTCACCTTCACGCTCGCACAGGTCGCCGGCCAGGCCGCGCTCGCCATCGGCGACACCTTCGCGATCGCGACGCTGCCGCTGCCGGTCGACCTGACGGGCCTCGTGTTCACGCTGGGCGCGCGCATCGCGGCCGGCGCCGCGACCTACGCGCTGCAGGCGACCTCGGCGCCTGCGGACGGTTCGACCGCCACGATCGTCAATGGCGGCGCGGCCGGCACGGTCGCCATGCAGGTGCCGCGCAGCCTGATGGCGCGCTGCCAGCCCGGCACCTTCCCGCACAACATCATCGCCACCGACCCCGTCACCGGCCAGAGCGTGACCGCCTTTTACGGGCTGATCACCCACGCCGCGCTCCTTCAGCCCCAGTCCTGAGGCCCCCATGCTCATCGGCGGCAAGAGCCTGTTTCGCGCTGGCCCGGCCGGGCCGCCCGGGTCGACGGCCGCGGCCGCGCTGACCGACGTGGTCGCCGGCATGAAGGCGGTGCTCACGGCGGCCAATCTCCCGGCCGCGCGTCAGGCGTTCGGGCTGACGATCGGCTCGGCGGTCCAGGCCTGGAGCGCGACGCTGGACAGCCTGTCCGCCCTCACCACCACGGCGTTCGGCCGTTCGCTCTTGACGCAGGCCGACGCGCCGACCGCGCTGACGACGCTCGGCGCCGTTCCGACCGCCCGGCAGATCTCCGCGACGGCCGGCGGCGGCCTCCAGGGCGGCGGCGCGCTCGTGAGCGACCTGGTTCTCGCGATCGCCCCTGCCGGCGTCACCAACGCCATGCTCGCCCAGGCCCCGGCCTACACGCTCAAGGCCAACTTGCTCGCCGGCACCGCCTCCCCGCAGGATGTCGGCCTCTCGGCGCTGATCGACGCCACGTTCGGCAACACCCGCGGCGCGCTGCTTTATCGTGGCGCGTCAGGCTGGGCGCTGCTCGCGCCGGGCTCGAACGGTCAAGTCCTGACCTCGAATGGCTCGGGAGCGGACCCTGGCTACGCCGCGGTCGCAGCGGCGGCCTCCTACCCGAACGTCGCGGTCTTCAACGGCCTGACCGTCAAGCCCGGGTCTACCGCCGGCACCCAGATCGCGCTCGCCGCCGCGGCCGTCCTGCTCAAGGGCACCTCGGCCGGCCTGCCGCTCCAGAACGTCTCGGCGACGATCAGCACCGGTACGGTCGGCGCCAACGGCCTCGACACCGGCACGCTCGCGGCCTCGACTTGGTACGCGATCCACGCCATCGCCAAGGCGGACGGCACCTTCGCGGGGCTCTTGTCGCTCTCGGCGACCGCGCCGACGCTGCCCTCCGGCTACACCTACGCGGCGCGCGCCAGCTGGGCGCGGACCGATGCCTCCAAGAACCTGATCCCGATCGTCCAGACGGGCCGGGTCGCCCGCTACAAGGTCGACGGCGGCCACACCTACCCGGTCGTGGTCTCCGGCTCGGTCGGAGACGTGACGAATCCGACGTTCCAGGCGGTCGCGGTCAGCGGGTTCGCACCCTCGACCGCCATCGGTGGGCTGTTCGCGACCTACGCGTCGGCGGGCAGCAATACGATCGCGCTGCTCGCCCCGAACAGCTCCTACGGCGGCTACAATCAGGGCCAGTCATCCGGAGCGCCGCCGCCGCCGATCAACAGCAATAACGGGGCGAACTCGGCGAGCGGCTCGACCGGGCAGCAGACGATGCACTTCGAGGGCGCCAACGTCTCCGCCGCCTGCCAGGCCAATGCCGGCATCGTCTGCCTCGGCTGGGACGACAATCTATGCTCTTGAGACGGGAGAGAGGCCGGTGACCGACCGCATCGTCTATACCGACGCGACCGGCTCGGTCGGGAGCGTCTTCTGCGCCGAGTACCCGAACGGGTTCTACGGCCCGCTGCCGCCGCGCGAGCCGGCGAACGCGGCGATCTACGCGCGCCTCCTGGCCGCGGGCGTCCAGGCCCAGGCATATGCGCCCCCGCCGGTCGACCTCGCGGCCTACATCGCCGATGCCCACGCGGCGCTGCGGGACGGCGGCGTCACGATCGGCGGCATGCGGATCAAGACGGACGCGGAGAGCCGCGGCCTGATCGACGGCGCCTACGCGCTGAGCCAAGCGCAGCCCGAGAAGACGATCGACTTCAAGGCCGCGTCGGGATGGGTCGGGATCGACAGCCAAACGATGCAGACCGTCGCGGTCGCGGTGGGGCAGTGGGTCCAGGCCTGCTACTCGGCCTACCGAAAGCTCGACGAGGGCCGCGCGGCCGGGACCGTGACCACGACCGCTCAGGTCGACGCCGCCTTCACGGCGGTCGCGCTGCCGAGCTGAGCTCATGGCTGCGCCCCCGATCTACCGCCAGCCGCTCGACGGCACCGAGATGATCCGGGTCCTGAAGGACGGGCGCTTCTACATGGCGCCGCTGTCCGCCGTGCTCGACCTGCTCGGCGTGCCGGCCGCGCTCGCCCCGATCCTCGCCCGCCTCGCCGCGCTCGAGGGCCGGCCTGAGGAGGTCGCGCATTTCACGGCCTCGGCCAAACTACTGACCGCGGCCGCGCTCGCAACCTTCACGCTGACGCTGACCGGCCTCGTGCCCGCGCGGGCCGGCGACGTCCTCAAGGCTGGCGAGCAGGTCGAGGTCCGGGCCAAGCTCCCGGCGGGCTTGGAGATGGGCCTGCCGCTGGTCACCGCCGACGGGACGGTCGCCGTCCCGTTCAAGGCTACCCTGGCGCTATCCGCCAGCAGCGCGCCGGTCGCCTTCGACATCACCGCGCTGCGGTAGGCGAACCGCCGACCGCCCGAGGCCCGACCGTTCCCGAAATCTTCGGGAACGGTGGCAGCCTGTCGGCCTCTGCTCTCAGCGGAGCCAGGCGATGATGAACTGGAGCGCGCGGACCGACCCGATCACGGCAAACCACGTGCCGAACACGATCCACACCGCGGTGGCTCCGAGACCGACCACGAAAAGGGCCACCGCGAGCAACTCGCGCAGCACGCCCCACCGATGCGCCATCCATCCCGCCATTGCCGTCTCCCGGTGAACGGCATCGCGTGGCCCGAGGCCTGAGGCGTCGCTTCTAGCGGTCGATCTGTCGCCCGCCGCCTACCCCTTTCGATCCATCGGAGACCACCATGATCCTCCAGCGCCTCGCGCTGCGGGCGGCGATCGCATGCGCGCTGCTGCTCGTGCCCGCCCATGTCCGGGCCATGGAAGGGATCGCGTCGACCTACGGCCGCGAGATCTTCCGCATCAACCCGCGGGGGCTGACGGCCAACGGCGAGCGGTTCAAGCCGATGGGCCTGACGGCGGCGATCTGGGACGTCCCGTTCAACACGCGGCTCCGGGTGACGCATCTCGCGACCGGCCGGAGCATCGTCGTCCGGGTCAACGATCGCGGGCCCCATCGTCGACTCGGCCGGCTGATCGACCTGTCGACCGGTTCCTGCCGCGCGCTCGGCGCCTGCGGCCTCGCCCGGGTGCGGGTGGAGGTCGTGGCGCACGGACGGCGTGTCGCGGACGCGCGCTGATGCGGGCTCGGATCCTGGCGGCGCTCGCCGCCGTCCTGGTGACCGGCGCGCCAGCCGCGGCCGCCCGCCCGCGCATTCCGCACCTGCCGCCCCGGCCGAGCGCGGCGAGCCTCCTGGCCGCGGCGCCGATCGCGCCGAACGGCCTGCTCATCCACGACGCCGGCCGCCTGCGCACCCTCGAGCTCGACGAGCTCGCGCCGCTGCGCCTGCGCCTCTCGATCCCCTTCTGAGGACCTGACCGATGACCGACTGGAAGCGGATCCTCCCCGCGGTCGCGCCGCGCGTGCGCGCCGACGTCTTCGCGGCGTTCGTGGCGGCCGACGAGCGGATCGCAGCCGCCGAGATCAACACGCCCCTGCGCATCGCCCACTTCGTCGCGCAGCTCGCGACCGAGTCCGGCGGCATGACCCGCCTCGAGGAGAACCTGTTCTACACGGCCGAGCGGCTGTGCGAGGTCTGGCCGAAGCGCTTCCCGACGCTCGCCGCCGCGCGGCCGTACGCGGGCAACCCCAAGGTGCTCGCCGAGAAGGTCTACGGCGGCCGGCTCGGCAACGTGAAGCCCGGCGACGGCTGGCGCTACCGCGGCGGCGGCCTCATCCAGAACACCGGCCGCACGAACTACCGCGCCGCCGGGTTCGAGGCCGATCCCGACCGCCTGCGTACGCCCGCCGGCGCGATCGCCGCGGCACTCACCTACTGGTCGGACAACGACTGCAACGCGCTCGCCGACGCCGACGACGTCGCGGCCGTGCGCTTCCGCGTGAATGGCGGGGACATCGGCCTGCCCGAGTGCCGCGCCTACCTCGCCAAGGCGAAGGCGGCGCTCCGGGTGATCCCGGCCCAGGCGAAGCTGAAGGCGCTGCGCTACCCGGTCGGCGCGGTCGACGGCGATCACGGTGATCGGACCACGGCGTCCGTGCAGCTGCTGCAGAAGAAGTCCGGCCTGCCTGTCACGGGCGAGCTCGACGACGACACGCTCGCCGCGCTCGACGCCGCCGAGCCGCTCGCCGCCCCGGCCAAGGATGCCAACCTCGCGAAGAGCCGCACCATCCAGGGCGGCGCGGTCGCGGCGTCCTCCGGCACGGGTCTGATGATCGACAACGCGATCGAGCTCAAGGAGCAGCTGGAGCAGGCCAACAGCCAGATCCAGGCCGGCACCGTGCTGGGGCTGATCGTCGGCGTCGTGATCGTCGCCGGGGCGCTCTACGCCCTCTACGCGCGCTGGGACGATGCTGGCCGGCCCGTGCCCGGCTTCCTGGCGCGCCGCTTCCCCCGTCTCACCGGAGCGCGCGCCTGATGTTCGACTTCTCCTGGACCGGCATCCTGCTGGCGATCGCGTCCCTCGTCTGGGCCGCGATCTCGCCGGTGACGCTGAAGATCCTCGGCGCCGCCCTCACCATCCTGGTGGTCGGGCGGATCGTCCTACCCGCGCGCCTGCGCCTCGTCGCCGGGACGGCAGCCGCCGGCGTCGCGGCCTTCGCCTTCTGCTGGCAGGTCGCGGTGGCCGACGGCGCGCAGCGCATGCTCGTCCACGATCACGCCGTGGCGCTGAAGGCCGAGCAGCTGCGCGCGGAGAGGGCCGAGGCGATCACCCGCGAGGCGGTCGAGCTGCGGGCCCGTGACCAAGCTGACCGCCAAGCCGACCTCTCCAAGATCAAGGAACTGACCGATGCGCTCGCCCGTGATCCGCGCCGCGATGGCGTGTGCCTGCCTCGGCTTTGGTCTCACCGGCTGCGCCAGCTTTAGGGTCGCGCCGCCGGCGATCGATCCGCTCGCGCCGGCCGATATCCGGGTGACGCTGCCACCGCCGCCCGAGGGCGTGGATGCGTGCCTGCGGCAGGCCTTCCCGAATATCCCGGATCGATCGCTCACCCGGGGCGACGTCGTGCGCATCATCGGCCGGGCCAAGGTGCTCGACCGGTCGAAGGCAGCCTGTGGCGGTCGGGCGCTCGCCTGGATCGAGGCCGTGCGGCACGACTTCGCCAGGCCCTGACCGGCATCCGAAGCCCGTGAAAGTTTCACGGGCTTTCCACCCCAACATTCGGCCCCTCGCGCACGCGGGACCGGGCCTCATCCCGCGCGACCGGAACACCGGCGCGCGGCTCGCCGGCCTTGGGGGCCAGGATCATGACGCAGCAGCTTCAGCAGACCCAGCAAATGCAGATGCAGCCGCGGGATACGGATACGCGGCTCGGGATCCTGGAGACCGCCGTCTCCGACATCCGCTCGGTGATGCAGGACATCCGGAGCGACCTGAAGACCCGCAGCTCGATCAACTGGGCGCCGGTGAACATCATGCTCGCCGTGTGCACGGTCGCCGGCGGCATGTTCTTCACGTGGGTCAATTCAAATAACGGCCGCCTCGAGGGCGCGATCGCCAAGGTGGAGGCGCGCACCGAGGCCTACGTGCCGCGTCAGGACCTCGACACCCGCTTCGCTGTCGTGTCGCAGCGTCGGGACGATCTCCAGCGTCTGACCGATGCCCGGGTCGAGCGCGTCGAGCGCGACCTCGACACGATCACTAAACAGTTGGTCCCGCGCGGCGAGCACGAGCAGATGTGGGCCGCCCAGCGCGCCCGCGATGCCGATTTGCAGCGCCAATCCGACCAGAACCGGCAGGGGCTCTACGACCTCAACACGCCCCGCGACACCATCCAGGGCATGCAGCGCCGGATCGACGAGCTGGAGCGGGATGCCCGTACGCCAGCACGGCGCTGACTTTTGCAACATAGGCGCGCCGAGCGCCGATCATCTCGACGTGGCGCCCTGGCTTCGGCCGGGGCGCCTTTCATCGTTTCAGAGGGCGGCTGGATTAAGCCGCACCTCGCCGCCGTCTACATCCCGTGAACGCAACTACACTGAACCGCCCGGCTCCGGCCGCGGCGGTTTTTTCGTGCCAGTGGCCGACGCTGCGGGGTGCGAGTTATCTACAATCTTCTAGAAGAACCGCAGCTCGATTGGACACCCATGGCTGCCCGACACTCCATACATCGTTTAGGTCGGTCGGCTTTATCTCTAGCTCCGAGCGAGCAGCTAGCGACCAAAGGAACAAACCTTTTCCGAGTTGAGCGGCGATCCCAAAGAAATTCTCGGCTTCGTTATATGCAAATTTGTAAGCGAACCTATTGCCATAGTTCTTGACCGTTCCACGCGTTGGGTTGCGATAGCCCTGCATGCGATCATTGAAATACGCGATGAAAGAATGTGATCTCGGATCAAAGCTGTGATGCCAACTCGATACAATCTGCTGTCCTTCTGGGAGCGTCTGGCCGAACTCCTTGAAAAACACAGCGCATGCGAGTTTTCGTGCTACAATTTTAGCCGCCTCGCCGAACACAATTGGCACACCTGCTAGTGGGAGATCCTTATAAAGCTCCCCCTCCGGCTTTTTCAGTCCCATCTTCTTCAAGCCAATGCGTTTCGTCCTGACTGGCAGATCGATCTTGGGTAGCGCTTTGGGATAGTTGTTAGCGATACCAGATGTCAGGCGTCGCAAGTCCTCTTGCGAGTGATTTGCCTCATCATGGTCAGATAGCATCGCATACAAAGAAAAAATCTGATCGAAATGACGCGTTGACTGGTTGCATTCTTCACAGGCCGGAAAATCAAAGTCCTCGGGATGATAGCCTCGCGGGAAAGAAGCTCGCGGCGGAACATGGTCCAGGGTGACGGTCGGACGCATCCCTCCGCAGAAAATGCATGTTGGATGCTCGCGAAGTAGACGAGCCTTCCTCCGTTCCCGAAATTTCGTCGCACTCATTCTGCCTTCAATGACCTCTCAGGTCGGCAGCCGCCTCAGCGGTTGCATACCTCCCGCCTTCGTCCACGCATAGCGGGAGCTTGTGGGGCACCTTACGAAGTCGGGATGTCCGACCTTCCGCCCGCCGTCGCCTCCTGGCGCGACCAGATCGAGCGTCTGTCCGAGCACGCGTCGCCCTGCCGGTATCTGACCCCAGCGCGGTGGGCGGCGATGCGGGCGAACGCGCTGACCTTCGTCGACGAGCACGGGGTCGAGGCGCACCGACTTGGGTGGACCGCGCCGCAACTGTTTGGCGTTCATCCCGAGCACGGCTTCCTGCGCGTCGAGTATGCTGGCGCGCTGATGGTCAACGACAGCCGGGTCGTCGGCGTCGAGCCGGACCGGATCGTGTTCGACCGGTTCTCCGGCTACCGGACGAAGCCGGGTCAGACCTGGGGCCCGCCGATCTGGGAGTTCGCGGCCAAGGAGCGCGGCTGACAATCAGCCCTGCAGGCTCTCGGCGAAGTCGTCGGGGATCTCGCCCCACTGGCCGAGGATCGTGACGCCCTCCAGCTCGCCGGTCTCGTCGTCGGCCACCACCTTCAGCGCCGCCGCGCCCGGCATCCGCTTGGCCAGGTTCTCAGCCTTCTTCACCGCTCCGCTCTCGGTCTGCGCCGGCTCCTGCCCGGCCGGCCGCAGCCGCTTCCGGTGCGCCTCGAAGGGCTGCACCACGAACGCCGTCCTCATCGCCATCGCCGTCTCCTTCCCGTCCCGACATGTCAAACACTCGCCGCCGACCGCGCAAGGCGCTTAAGGCGTGGTGCCACCTAAGATTTTCGATCCGAGTTCACATTCGTCCACTGCCGCGAGAGAAACATTCCGTGCGCGGATTGAACCCGGCTCGCCCATCAGCTTTGTTCCGTATTTGTTCTAGCACGGCGGAGCCGCGGGTGCACCTCAATCGGGTCGACGAGCTACTGATCCACGGCCCCGACGCCATCCGCGTGCCGCTGATCGGCCAGGCCCTGTGCGCCGGCTTCCCATCGCCCGCCGACGACTTCCTGGAAGGCGCGCTCGAGCTGCCCCGCTGGCTAGTACCCAACCCGCCCGCCACCTTCCTATGGCGCATTGCCGGCTCGTCCATGGAGGGCGCTGGCATCTACGACCGCGACCTCGCCTGCGTCGACCGCAGCCTCAAGGCGGGCCACGGCAGCATCGTCGTCGCGGCGATCGACGGCCAGATGAGCTGCAAACGCCTCGTGATCGACGGCAACGTCGCCCGGCTCGCCTTCTGCAACCCGGACCTGCCCGCCTTCGCGGTCGACGAGCTCGGCGAGGGCGTGATCTGGGGCGTGGTCCGCTTCTCGATCCGCTGGCACGTCGCCCGCGGGCAGCTGTCGTGAGCACGCCCGAGGCCCGCCGGCGCGACCGCATCGGCGGCGGCCGCGCCGTGGCGCTGATCGACGGCAACAGCTTCTACTGCTCGTGCGAGCGCGTGTTCGATCCGAAGCTCGCCGCGGTGCCGGTGATCGTGCTCTCGAACAACGACGGCTGCGCCATCGCCCGCACCAGCGAGGCCAAGGCGCTCGGCATCAAGATGGGCGACCCGTACTTCAAGATCCGCGACCTGTGCCGGACGCAGGGCGTGCGGGTGTTCTCGTCGAACTACACCCTCTACGGCGACATGTCGGGGCGGACCAACGCGGTCTACCGGCAGTTCAGCCCGCAGGTGGAGATCTACTCCATCGACGAGAGCTTCCTGAACCTCTCGGACGTCGCGCCGGCCCTGAGGGTCGAGCTCGCGCGGGACCTGCGCGCCACGGTGCGGGCCTGGACCGGGATCCCGACCTGCGTCGGCATTGGCCCGACCAAGACGCTGGCCAAGCTCGCCAACCACATCGCCAAGACCGTGCCGGTGCTGGAGGGCGTCTGCGACCTGACCGATCCGGCAGCCTACGCGCACTGGCTGTGCCGGATCGACGTCGCCGAGGTCTGGGGCATCGGCCGGGCCTCGCTCGCCAAGCTCCAGGCGATGGGCGTCGAGAGCGTGGCGGACCTGCGCGACCTCGACCCGCGGCCGGTGCGCAAGGGCCTGACCGTGGTGGGCGAGCGGATCATCTACGAGCTACGCGGCGCGGCTTGCCTGCCGCTGGAGATGGTGCCGGCCCGACGGAAGGGCTGCGCGGTGACGCGCTCGTTCTCCGGCCGGATCACCGAGCGGGCGGTGCTGGAGGAGGCGGTGGCGGCGCACGCCACGCGGCTTGGGGAGAAGCTGCGACGCGAGGGGCTGGGCACCAACCACGTCACGGTCTTCTACCACACGAGCGAGCACGACCGAGACGAGCCGATGCGCTCGGTCTCGACGACGGTGCAGCTGCCGGAGCACAGCTCGGACACGCTGGCGCTGATCAAGGCCGCGCGGCACGGGGTGGCGCGGACTTGGCGCGATCCGGGCGAGCGGCCGTGGCGGTACAGCAAGGCCGGGATCGTCACGAACGAGCTCGTGCCGCTGTCGCTCAGCCCGCGGGCGCTGATCGGCGCGCTCGACCGCGAGAAGTCGGGCCCGCTGATGGCGGCGATGGACGCGTGCAACGCGCGCTGGGGCCGCGGCGCGGTGGTGCCGGCGCGCGCGGGGCTAGTGAGCCGGCGCGACTGGAACACGAAGTTCGAGATGCGCACGCCGCGCTACACGACTCAGGTAGGCGAGTTGCCAGTCGCCTACGCTTGAACCGTCACAGGATGCTTGGGTGACCGCTGTGGGTGGTTTTCGGTCCGTCCGCTTACAGAGCTTTAGGCTATGATACCGGACGGCGGTGAAGGTATCGGTCCCTGAGCTTTTCGTTCCGACTACGGCTTCTCGTCAGGGTGGACTCGGTCGAACGCTTTTCTGGACGTCCGAAACTTGTCCGCGTTCTCGACGATCCAGGTCCACAGCGGGACCATCCGAACCAGCAACTCCAGACCGGTGTCGGACAGCGCATACTCGACGTGAGGGACGATCTCCTCAAAATCGTGGCGAACTACCAACCCGTCACGTTCCAGGTGCCGGAGGGTGCGCGTCAGCATGCGCTGCGTGACACCGTGCATGCGCCGCCCGATCTCCGTATGGCGCAGCTGCCCGTACACACCCAGCGTATGGATGACACCGAGCGACCAGCGGTTGCCGGCATGGGCGAGGACCTCTCGCCGGACGCCGTCGTCGTCGTCCCTGAGGCCATCGCAAACGGTCTGCGAGTACCTGAGGACGTCGTCCGAGCTCAGCGACCTGACCGCGGTATCATGCATGTGCCGTTCTTTCGCTCTCGGTTGCGAGCTGACAGATCCTGTCGGCGATCAGCGCTGAACGAGTTGGAACGATGAGTGATGCAAGGCCCGCCGTGAAGTCCCGTAACATCCTTGTGCTGGGTGCGGGCGAGCTCGGCATGCCGATCCTGCGCAACCTGGCGCGGCGCGCCAAGGATATCGACGGGGCCAAGATCAGCGTGCTGCTGCGCGCCGGCACCATCGGATCCGACGCGCCCGAAAAGCGCCGTGACGTCGGCGAGCTCCGGGGCCTCGGCATCGAGCTCGTCCCGGGCGACCTGGTGGGGAGTTCGGTCGACGAGTTGGCCGGGATGTTCGCCCGCTACGACACCGTCATCGGCTGCGCGGGCTACGCCGCCGGCGTCGACACCCCCATGAAGCTCGCGAGGGCGGCGCTGCAGGCGGGCATCCCCCGCTACTTCCCCTGGCAGTTCGGTGTCGACTTCGAGGCCATCGGACGCGGCAGCCCGCAGGACATTTTCGACGCGCAGTTGGACGTGCGCGAGCTCCTGCGCTCGCAGGACAAGACCGACTGGGTAATCATCTCCACCGGCATGTTCATGAGCTACCTGTTCGAGCCGGAATTCGGCGTCGTCGACCTGGAGAACTCCGAGGTCCACGCGCTCGGCAGCCTCGACACGGCGGTGACGCTGACAACCCCGGACGACATCGGGAAGCTGACCGCGGAAATCGTGTTCTTCGAACCGACCATCCGCAACGAGATCGTCTATCTGGCGGGCGACACCGTCACATATGGCGAGGTCGCCGAGAAGCTGGAGGCCGGACTCAAGCGTCCATTCCGGCGTTCAGAGTGGAGCGTGCCCTTCCTGAAGGAAGAGTTGGCGAGCGATCCGAAGAACATGATGCGCAAGTACCGGGCAGCCTTCGCCATGGGCCGGGGCTACTCCTGGGACAAGGCCGGGACGTTCAATGAGCGACAGTCCATCGCGGTCACGGACATCGAAGCTTGGATCGACAGGAACCTGCGGGTCGAGCAGAACCTCGTGTAAGCGCATTGAGCGGCCGACACATGCCCGCTTACGGAAAGCGTCTGCGGCGATCGGAACTGCAGAGTTGGGTTCGAAGCAGGTAGACCGCTTAAGGTGCATTCACACCTATCGGCTTCGAGCATAAAATTTAAAGAGCAGGTGTTCGACGTCCAGCGAGAGCTAGCCGAGAACCGCTCGTCCACTCTGAGGAAAGCCTGCCGCAGGAACGAACAACCGCTCGTCGGCGTGCATGGATGAGAATGTTTGCACGGCGGAGGCAGGTTGCCGCCTTACCAATTAGGCTTGATCCGGGTCTCCACAGCGAGCCGGTTAAGGTCGGCCAGCGTGTCCTCGGGGAGGACCAAGCCGTCGGTACGATTCCGCGCGTCGTTGCGTGCCTCGATCTCGCCTGGATAGAAGACCTCATCGAACCCCTGCGCCAGCGGCACGGACTTCAAGTCAGCGATCAGTTGGTCCATGCGCGTGTTGAACTCCGCCAGCGGCTGGATCTGGGCGATGTCGATCGCGATCATCAACTGCCCCGCCCCGCTGCGGTGCTCGGTCTGATAGGGGCCGGTCACCCGCGGCCCGAAGGCGCTGCCGGTGAGCACGCCCGAGAGCATGTCCATCATCAGCGCGATGGCGTAGCCCTTGTGCTGGGCCATCGGCAGGATGATCCCGTCGATGGCCGCCGCCGGGTCGGTGGTCGGCGCGCCGGACGCGTCGAGGGCCCACCCTTCCGGGATCAGCTGTCCCTTCTGCTTGGCGAGGTAGACCTTGCCTCGGGCCACCCCGGTATTGGCTATGTCGAGCGCCATCGGCGCGTGCGAGCCGGCCGGGCAGGCCCAGGACCACGGGTTGGTGCCCACCGTCTTCTGGCGGCCGCCCCATGGCGCCATCGCCGGGCTGGCATTGGTCGAAAGAAACGCCACGCAGCCTTCCCGCGCGGCCATCAGCGTGAAGTACAGGGCGGTGCCGAAATGGCCGGAATTGCGCAGGGCTACGGCGCTGACCCCGTGCGCCTTCGCCCGCCGGATCGCCTCCCGCATCGCGTGGGCGGTGAGCACTTGGCCCATGCCGTCGTGACCGTCGATCACGGTGAGGCCGCCGGCATCAACGACCATTTCGGGCTGCGCGATCGGGGCGCAAACCCTCGCCTTCAACCGGGCGGTGTACCATGACAGCCGCATGACCCCGTGCGATTGGTGCCCCCATAGGTCGGCTTGGACGAGTGTGTCGGCGGCGAGCCGCGCATCGGGCTCCGGCATGCCGACCGCAGCATAGACTGCGCTGGCGAAGTCCAGCAGCTTGTCGGCGGGAATGCGTGTGGCGCTTGCCATAGGTCGCTCCTGAAATCTCGGTGAGAGAAGCCAGTGTAAATGTCGGCTTTGGGGCAGCGGCCCGATGACGGCTTACCAACCCGAGCCGAAGTTGCCGGAGGGCTGACGAACGGCCGCTTCTGGGAATTGCGATGGCGGTCCAGGCGGCTGGATTGGGTCGCTTCGGGAACGTCCGCTTGCGGATCAAGGGCTGACGTCCGACCGCCATCTCGACCGGCCATTCGCGTAACATCGTCCTAAGAGATATGAAACCGCACAAAAGCGAAAGGCAGCGGATCGCAAACAATCTCGGATCGGGTTTTCTCCCTCGGCAGGGACACACTGCGCCGCTTTGATCGAAGTTCAAGTGGAGACTGGTCAGTAATCGCTGATCCTCGTATCGTGCTGGATACGGTCTCGATTAGGCTTCGACGGAACGCGATTGAGCGGCCCGCGCCACTTTCGCGACTGTGAAGCGACTGCAACCCGTTGCAGTCCGCACCTGCGACCAGCTCATTCCCTTCCGTAGAAGGGCGGCGATAATCGCGTTCCGCTCCACGTTCTCGGGTCGGCCCAGGCTGCGCCCTTGCGCCCTGGCACGGGCCTGCCCTTCAGCCTGACGACGACGGCGATCCTTGTCGTCTTTCCGCGCGCCCGCCTCGATCGCGTCGATCAGCATGGCGTTGACCGCAGCGAACAGACGTTTCGTGCCATCGTCCGGTCGAATGTCCTCCAGGATCCGGTGGGAGGTCGGCAGATCCACCGAGACGATGCGAAGCCCTCGCGCGCCGATCTGACTCTTGAGCGAGACCCAGTCGTCCTCGCTCAAGCGCGACAGCTGATCCACTCCGGCGAGCAGGAGAACATCTCCGGGCTGACTGTCTGCCAGAAGCCGCGATAGCGCGGACGGTTCCAGCTTTGCGCTAGACGCGTTCTCGACATACCAGGCCGCAACCGTCCGGCCGTGCGCCGCCGCGAACGCCGCCAGCTCGTCACGGGCTCGGGTCGGATCCCGCTCGTCGATATCGGCACGGGGATAGGCTCGTACGCACATCGGAACCGCTCGTCAGTCTGTTCTCAGGCAGCGGAGTTTGTCGGACCAGCCGGACGGCCGTGCGGTCGATGCCTACCCGGAGTAATTCGTGTCGGGAGCTTCACCGGCAAGATCCGGGAGCATCGATCACGGTCTCCTCACCGGCCGCGCCCGCGCGGTGATATGGACTGTGGAGTACGCCCGCGCAGACTCAACCGAAAAGTCGGCGCGCATTTCGGCTTGCGGGACGCGCGCCAATCGAGATCTCACCAGGCGGCCTGGAGGCCCGCTGAGAACACCTGCGCAGTGGCGCCCGGGCGGACATCGCCCGTGTAGCCTACTGACAGCTGCACGCCCTCGGCGACCGCCCCCGTCAGGCTCACCCCGAGGACCGCGCCGTCCCGGCCCAGCGCGCTCGTCCGGCTCAGGAACCCCGCCCCGAACAGGTTGGAGCGGATCACCGCCGCCGTGTCGGCCAGCTCGTGCGCCCAGTACGCCCGGCCCTCCAGCCGCAGGTCCGGGACGCCCGCGAACGCCCAGCTCGTCACGCGCCCGCCGACGAGGCTGCGCGCCGCGTCGAGATCCGCCACCGCGAACCCCTGGCCGCCGAAGCCCTGGTTGACCAGACCGCCCCGCTCGGACACCCGGCCCCGCGTCAGCCGGTCGTAGCTGAAGCCCACCTCCGGCACGAGGTCGACGGGCAGGCCCACCGCCAGTGTGTAGCCGGCAAAGCCCGACACCCCGCCGTTCCAGCCCGACGACAGCCCGGACGCCTGCGACACCGCCGCGCCCAGCGCCACCGTCCGGTCGACCCGGCCGTCGGCGTACGACACCCCCGCCGTGCCGCGCAGCACCACGGCGCCGAGCCGCGTGCTCGCGTACAGCGTGCCGCCGTAGCTGTCGGTGGTGAACCGGCCAAGCCCCGCGCCCCGCGACGTGCCGCCCTCGCGCAGGTAGCTGAACGCCGCGCCCACCTGGGTGTCCGCCCCGACCTGACGGTCGACGCCCATCAGCAGCCCGCCCGCGTCGAACCCGGCGCCCGCCGCAGCCCGGTCGCCCGCGCGCGCGCCGAACCCGTACAGCGCGTCGGCCCAGACCCGGCCCTCGCCCACCGCCAGCGGCGCCGCCGCCGCCCCGGCGCCGCCGCGCACCTGCAGCGCCGTGCGGTTCGGGCCCGGGCCCGGATCGCCCGCGCTGAACGCGCCCGCGCCCCCGCCCAGCCCGCGCTGGTGCCGGTCGATCGTGTCGGAGAGCAGTCGGCGCGCGGCGAGGTCGGTCATCACCGCGTCGCCGTAGCTCTGGCCCGACAGGCTCGCCAGGCCGCCCGGCAGCGTCGCCGGGCCGGCCGCGTAGAGCGGGTCGAACACCCGCGCCCGCGCCGCGTCCGGCCGCGTGCCGGCGGCCGGGCGGGCGAGGTCGAGGGCCGCGCCCACGGCCCGGGCGTTGCCGGTCTGGGCGAGGCCGAGGCCTGCGAGGTTGCCGTAGGCGGCCGGCGTGACCACGAGGTCGAGGCCGGTGGCGGCGTACAGCGCGTCGAGGCGCGTGCCCGCCGGCAGGCCCGCTGCCGGCTGGGTGAGCCCGCTGAACGAGCCCGACAGCCCGGCCTGCGCGGTGAGCACGCCGAAGCGCTGGCCGAGGGCGGGGGTGAAGCTGTTCGTGGCGTTGCCGGTGATGCCGCGCAGCTCCGGCACCAGGGTGCCGTTGGCCGAGACCGTGCCGGTCGGGCCGAGCGCCAGCAGGCGGGCGTAGCTGCCCGCGCCGGTGCCGGTGCCCGGTCCGTCGATGTCGAGGCCGAGGCTGCTGCCGGGGGCGAACGCCACCGGGCCGAGCACGGTGAGCGTGCCGGGGGAGTTGCCCGGCCGCAGGGCGCCCGCGACCGTGACCGGGGCCGCGACGGTGCCGATGCCGCGCAGGGTGCCGGCGGCCGCGACCGTGACCGGCGAGGTCCAGAGCCCGTTGAGGGAGAGCGTGCCGGCCTGGACGGTGGTCGGGCCGGAGAAGAGGCCGGGGCCGGTGAGCAGGAGCGTGCCGGGGCCGGCCTTGGTCAGGCTGGTCGGGCTCGCGGTCTCCAGGATGGCGCCGGCGTAGGTGGAGGCGGCCGCATTGGAGACCGTGAGGGCGCCGTTGCCCAGGACGGCGGAGGCCGGGCCGGCGAGGTCGGTGAGCGTGAGGGCGGTGCCGCCGAGGTCGAGGGCGCCGGTGTTGGTCAGGCCGGTGAGCCCGGCGAGCGGGCCGGTGATCTGCACGAGGCCGGTGTTGGTGAGCGTGCCGTTGAACTGGCCGGACAGGCGGGCGATGCCGGTGTTGGTCAGGTCGGCGGTGAGGGTGCCGTCGCTGGCGACGAGGCCGGCATTGCTGAGGCCGCCGGAGGCGGTGAGGCTGGCGCTCTGGGCGACGGCGACGAGGCCGGCATTGGCGAGGGGGCCGGCGAGGCTGTAGCTGCCGCCCGTGGTGACGGCGAGCGTCGCGCCGGCGGCGTTGGCGAAGGGGCCGGCGCTGGCCACGGATCCGGACACGGCGAGCAGGCCGGCATTGTTGGCGATGGCGCCGTCGATGCGGCCGGCGCTGGCCAGCACGGTGCCGGCATTGGTCAGGCCGCCGCTGATCGTGCCGCTGGTGGCGAGGAGGCCGGTGTTGGCAACGCCACCGCCGAAGGTGCCGCTATTGAGCGCCAAGCCGGCATTAGTCAGGGTGCCGGAGACGGTGCCGGTGTTGATCAGGAGGCCGGCATTGCTGACGGTGCTCTGAGTCCATCCGGCGTTGATGTAGGTGCCGGCGCCCTGGACAGAGACCGGCGAGGTCAGGCTGCCGGTGGCGGACAGGATCAGGGTACCGCCGGCGACGGTGGTCGGCCCGGCATAGGTATCTCTTCCGGCGAGCTCGAGGGTGCCGAGGCCGGTTTTGGTCAGTCCGCCGACGCCGGAGATGTCGTTGGCGAAGCGGCCGTAATAGGCCTGTCCGTTGTAGGTGGTGTTGACGGTCCAGTCGGAGGTGAACTGGCCGGGCCCGTCGATGGCCTTGCCGAGGTTGAGCAGGCCCCAGCCGAAGACGTTGTTCGGCCTGTCGGCGGGTCCGTCACCAAGGTGGGTGGCGGTGGTGAACATGGTCTGGGCGATCTGCGGCGCCGTTAGGAACGGAAACGCCTGACGCAGGACAGCAGCCGCGCCGGATACATGCGGTGCAGCCATCGATGTGCCACTCAGTATCCTATAACCACCCTCTGCGGTCGAAACGATATCGACGCCCGGAGCTGCCAAGCACCAGCTAGCGGCCACGCCACATCGATTGCTGAAATCCGCAAGATTGTTATTCTTATCTGTGGCTATAACCGCCACAATGTATCCGCCAATTCCAGAATAATCGACCGAACTAGTAACTTTTGCTCCATTGCTGTCTTCAAAAGTATATATATTGCTCCCGCTGTTTGACGGTTTGATGAATGGCAGCAAAGCATTGCCTTCCGGATTTGCTGCCAATTTTGGCTGGTAGATACCGTCATTACCCGCCGCAAATACTAGCAGAACGTCCTTCTTGGTGGCATTTACAATCGCATAGTAATCCAAATTTGAGGAATCCCGGTCATATTCTTGAGAGTCTAGATGGTGATAGCCATAATTTACGGTTCCATCGGGATTGAATGGTTTCGAATAACCGGGGCCGTAGCTGCCATTGAGAACTCTTGCCCCGGCCGCTGCGGCATAGTTGATGGCTGCAGATGTTTCCGTTTCTTGGAATGCGGTTGGAAGTGACAAAATAGTACTGTCGAAAGCAACACCCATCATCCCATAACCATTGCGTCCTGCGCCAATAGTTCCGGAAACATGCGTGCCGTGATTGTTGTTCGCGTCTGTGTCGAAAAGCGGATAGGGTTGATATCCAGTGACAAAATTGCGCGACAGGGGTGAAATAGCATTATAAAATTCCGGATGATTAGGATCGATCCCGCTATCTACCACGGCCACCATGACGCCCAGGCCGGTGAAACCACGTGCATAGGCGGTTGAGGCGTTAATCTTCGCTGAGCCCCAATCAACTCGATATTCGGACGTGTCGAACTGTGCCGCCGTCAACGGAACGCCGAAGGCATCCAAGGTCGAGGGCGAACGCGCTGGAACGGTCTGCGCCGCCACAGGTCCGAGAGCCAGGGCGAGCGTAGCGAGCGAGCTGCCGACCAGCAATCCCAGTCGCACGGGGCCGTGCCGACGCGTTCCAGCGTCTGCACCGGCCATAGGATCACAGGATCCGGTCGTATCCTTTGTGTCGCTATACTTCCGAATCACTGAAATGACCCCCGCCATGGTCGTTGCGGACTTTGCGAGGGATTTAGAAAACGCGATCTTAACAGGCTATCACATTGCGGCCACACCTGCTGCCTTGCGCGACACTCTGGTACGGTAATCCCCCTTTCTGAGACGGAACGAACCATCTGGCCGCTCGCCGGTCGTGATAATCCGACGTGAGGCCTCGCAACTGGGACGGCCGTGTGATCCCGTGCAGCCCAACAGTTGAGCGCCGGACGGCTTCTGGAGCCTGATTGTACAGTCACACGAGGGCGCGAACCTCAGCCGTCATACCAGCTTCGAGGGTCCACCGCTTGCCGGAAGGCGCCACAATTCGGCATCCGAAAATGTCAGGTCGCCGATCTGCCAACGGTCTAGATCATCGCAGATCGGCGTCCATGCGGCCCTATCGCCCCACGTACACGAACGCTTAAGGTCTGACGAAGAACCTACGTGTAGGCAGGCCGACAGGCCGACAAACGGACATGCCGACATGCGGACAATTTCGGTGGTTAGCCAGAAGGGCGGTGCGGGTAAGACGACGATCGCCGTCCACCTCGCAGTCGCAGCGCAGGCTGCGGGCCTCAGCGTGGCGATCGTCGACATGGATCCGCAGGCCAGCGCGGCGCAGTGGGCAGACGATCGCACGGCCGAGGAGCCCGAGGTCGTGTCGATCCAGCCGGCCCGTCTGGGCAAGACGCTCGACACGGCCCGTGCCGCTGGCGCCGACCTGGTGGTGATCGACACTGCACCGAACGCAGATGGCGCGGCGCTCACTGCGATCCGGGCGTCCGACCTGGTGCTCATCCCCTGCCGCCCGTCGGCCTTTGACCTCGCGGCGATCGCCACCACGCGCGAGCTCGTCCGGATCGAGAAGAAGGCCGCCTACATCGTCCTGTCGGCCGCCCCAGTGCGCAGCGCCCTGGTGGCGGAAGCGAGCGCCGGCTTGGCCTCGGAGGGCGCGCAGATCGCGCCGGTGGTGCTGCACAACCGCATCGCCTTCTCACACGCCGTCATCGACGGCCGCACCGCCACGGAGTACGAGCCGGCCGGCAA
This sequence comes from Methylobacterium sp. 1973, assembly GCF_040545035.1. NCBI lineage: Bacteria > Pseudomonadati > Pseudomonadota > Alphaproteobacteria > Hyphomicrobiales > Methylobacteriaceae > Methylobacterium > Methylobacterium sp. 1973. The sequence goes on along the minus strand of NZ_JBEPLA010000016.1, from coordinate 15,328 downwards.
GGCGGCCGAGGAGGCCCGGGCCCTGATGCTGTGGGCGTGTAGGCATGTCGGCTTGTCGCCGGATAGACAGGCCGACACGACGACACTGGCGGCGGAGTGAGCGGGATGAAGCGCGGGACCCTGATGGGCAAGAAGCCGACGACCGAGCCGATGCCGGCGGCCGAGGCGCCTGTTGCCCCCGTAGCGCCGGCGGCACCCACGCAGGCGCGTCCCGCCAAGGCCAAGACGCGCGAGGGGAAGCGGAACGTTACCGCGTTCGTCGACGAGGCGGCGCATCGCCAGCTCCGGATGCTCGCGGCGACTGAGGACGCCGCGATGCAGGATCTGTTCGTCGAGGCGCTCAACCTGCTGTTCGAGAACCGGGGCCTGTCGCGGATCGCGTAGGGTCGGCGCCGTCAGACTCCGAGCCCGGCTCGAAGAGGGTTTCCGAGGCCCGAAAGTCTGACGGGCCTTTGACGGATCTGCATTTCCGCCCCGCCTGTCACGCCGGCATGCGCTCAGGGGAGGGGGCATCGTAGACGCGGACGATGTGTCGGCAGGCGCGCCACTATCCGAGTACATGTGTGCCAACACGCCGAATGGCATGGTCCCGCCACAGACGGCCTTACCGGACGTTCATGGTTCGTAGTCTCATGTCAGTGGGATAGCCATGATCAAGGGCATGGCCCCGCAGACCGAAAAGAGCCATGACACCTGTGAGTTCACCTAAATTTGTCACCGGCAATCGCGAACGGAAGACCGAAATCCGAATTATAGCTCGACACGGCGGCCTGGAGGCTACCGTATTTTATGTGACGATACTTAGAGATCTTTCGATAGTCGTTGGAACTGCGGATCCTAATTTTCGGGTCCGACGAATTGATCACGAGGGCAACCCCCTTGAAGGCCCCGAAAACGTTGTCGATCGGCCCCACGCGACCTTTCATCCGCCCGCGCTCTTCCATTTGCGAGCCGATGGTATTCCGAGGGTATTGGCCGGACTAGTATGGACAGCGCCAGAGCCAGGCTCGCCACACTTCGCATCTCCATGGCTTGAATTTACAACGTCAAGCCTCCAGGAGGTGGATTTTGTTTCACCACCCAGCGCGAGATCTCGTCGTAAAATACCGTTTTTCTTTGACGTTCCAAGTCGCTCTTGTTCAGTAGTGCTGGTCGCTGACTTCATAAAGAAAAATAGCCAGGCCGTAGATCCAGACTATCCGCGAGCAAAGTACCTGATTGCAGGCGATGTGACGATGCGGCTGCGGATCGGAGGCATGGAACCGCAGGCGGAGGCCACGGCAGTCTTTACGATCATGGGCTGACGAGGGGGCGTTCGGAGCGAGACGAAGGCAGCCAGTGCGATTTGGCCATTCCTGCTGCCTGGGCCGGCAGGCACGTTGAGGAACGTCTCTCAATTTTTACAGCGGTTTTACGTTGCGAGTTCGTTAACAGACCTTTTAATTGAGCGCGATCAAGACAGTAGGTCGGGGATAAGCCGCCGGGTCAGCGGATCCGAGGCCGGACGGTCCTTCGTCCGCCGCAAAGGCTGCCGCGATCCCGCGGCCGATCCGCAGACCGGTCGTCCCCGATCGCGGGCTTAACGCACCGTTAACCATGCGCACGGCAGATTTTGCCGAGCCCGCTCGTTCCGGCGCGGCCACGCCATCCCGGAGGCGACCTTGGCTCTCACCGATCTGCCCGTGCTGAGCATGCTGCGCACGCGGATGCAATGGGCGCAGGCGCGCCAGGGCGTGATCGCCGAGAACGTGGCCAATGCCGACATGCCGGGGTTCAAGCCCCGCGACCTCGTGGAGCCGCGCTTCGACCGGGCGACCGGTACGCTGGCCGCCACCGCGACCGGCCTGACGCTGACGAGCCCGGGCCACATGGCGCCCGCCGGTCAGACGGTCGGGGCCGATTCAAAGCGCGCCAAGGGCTTCGAGGTCCGCCCGAGCGGCAACGGCGTCAACCTCGAGGACGAGATGATGAAGGCCGGCGAGAACCAGTCGGACTACCAACTCGCCGCCTCGCTCTATCAGCACAGCCTGACCACCCTGAAGATCGCGATCGGCAAGAGCTGATGCGCGACGACCGAGGGGGGAGCGCCGACGGCCGCACGGTCACGGCAGCAGGAGGGGCCTGAGCCATGGAATTCACCAAGTCACTGGCGGTGGCGGCGGCGGGCCTCAAGGCCCAGTCCGGCCGGATGCGGATCATCGCCGAGAACATCGCCAACGCCGATTCCGCGCCGGCCTCTGCCGGGGCGCAGCCCTACCGGCGCAAGATCCCGACCTTCACCAGCCATCTCGACGACGAGACCGGCGCGCGGCTCGTCGAGGCCGGGCGCGTCAGGCGCGACCCGTCGGCCTTCCGGACGAAGTACGAGCCGGGCAATCCCGCGGCCGACGCCCAGGGCGTGGTGCAGATGCCCAACGTCAATGCGCAGATCGAGAACATGGACCTGCGCGAGGCCCAGCGCTCCTACGAGGCGAACCTCAACATGATCAGCGCCACCCGCAAGATGCTGGCACAGACCCTCGGCATCCTGAAGTGAGCCTGCAGGACGCATAGCAAGGACGCATGGCGATGGCTTCGAGCAACTTCGCGGCGGGTGCCTACGCGGCCGTTCAGGGCCTCGCCGGCGGCCGGCCCGCGCCCCGGGTCCAGCCGACGACCGGGACCGGCAGCGACTTCATGCAGCTCCTCGGGCAGACCCTGGACAGCGTCGGCGATGCCGGCCGGCGGGCCGACACGCAGGCCGTCTCGGCCGCCGCCGGCAAGGCCAATGTCGTGGACGTGGTCACCGCGGTGGCCGAGAGCGAGACCGCCCTGCAGACCATGGTGGCGGTGCGCGACCGCATGATCTCCGCCTACGAGGAGATCATGCGCATGCAGATCTGAACGGCGGCCCGGTCCCTCGCCGATTCCGCCGCCCGCGCCCTCCGTACAGATCGCATCCCCATGACCGGCCTCGCCATCCTCGACGTCGCCCGCGACGGCATCTTCGTGTTCCTCAAGGTGGCCGGGCCCCTGATGCTGGTCGCCCTGGCGGTCGGGCTCGCGGTCTCCCTGGTCCAGGCCCTGACCCAGATCCAGGAACAGACGCTGATCTACGTGCCCAAGATCGTGGCGGTGTTCGCCGCGCTCCTGCTGATGCTGCCCTTCATCGGCGACGCCATGGCCGGCTACATGACCCGCATCGCCGCCCGCATCGCGGCCGGCGGCTGATGCCCGCCCCGGCCGGGACAGGCGCGGCCCACGCGTGCCATAGAGGCCGCGATGAACCTGCTCCTGCCCGGCATCGCCTCGGCCTACCTGATCACCTTCGCGCGCATCGGCACGCTGATCATGCTGATGCCGGGGATCGGCGAGCAGACGGTGCCGCCGCGCCTGCGCCTCGCCTTCGCGCTGCTCACCGCCCTGGTGCTGTTCCCGACCGTGCGTCCGCTGCTGGGCGGGACCGAGGGCGTGGCCGGCCCGCGGCTGATCGGGCTCCTGTTCGGGGAGACGATCATCGGGCTGGTGCTCGGCCTGACGGTGCGCATGATCCTTGCGGCCCTTCAGACCGCCGGTGTGATCATCGCGGCACAGGTCGGCCTGTCCTACGCCATGACGGTGGATCCGAACCAGGGCGGCCAGCAGGTGGCGATCGGCAACTTCCTGTCGCTGCTCGGGATCACGCTGATCTTCGCCGCGGATCTGCATCATCTCGCCATCGAGGGCGTGGCCCGCAGCTACGAGGTTCTGCCCCCCGACGGCGTGCCGTCCTTCTCGGACGCGCTGATGCTGGCCACGAAGGCGCTGGCCCGGGGCTTCACCCTGGCGGTCCAGATCTCCGGCCCGTTCATCGCCTTCGGGATCCTGTTCAACCTGGGTCTCGGGGTGCTGTCGCGGCTGATGCCGCAATTGCAGGTGTTCTTCCTGGCGGTCCCGGCCTCGGTGCTGATCGGCATGCTGCTGCTGATGGGCTGCCTCGGCGTCATGATGGGCGTCTTCCTGGACGATCTGGGCCGGTATCTCGGGGATTACGTCGGCCGCTGAGCGGCCGGACCGCCCGCGCCCCGATCACCCGTCCGCGCTGAGAGCGAAGCGAGATGGCCGACGATACCGACGACGAGGACAAGACCGAGGAGCCGTCCCAACGGCGGCTCGATCAGGCCATCGAGCGCGGCGACGTCGCGACCAGCACCGAGATCAACACCTTCGCGATGCTGGGGGCGTTCACCCTGACCCTGCTGGTCGCGGCCCCGAGCATCGCCACGAACCTCCTGCACGGCCTCAAGGCCTACCTCGCCAACGCCCATGCCCTGCCGGACGACGCCACGGCGATGAAGGCGGCCATGACGCGCGGCCTGTGGCTGTGGCTCCAGGCGGTGGCCGTGCCGGTGGGTCTGGCCGTCGTGGCCGGACTGGCCGCGGGACTCCTGCAGCACCCGCTGGTCTTCTCCACCGAGACGCTGATGCCGAAATTCTCGCGCCTGTCGCCGATGGCGGGCGTGAAGCGGCTCCTCGGCGTCGAGGCCCTGTTCCAGTTCGGCAAGGGCTTGGCCAAGATCGGCGCCGTGGGCGTCGTCGGCGCGGTGCTGCTGTGGAACGACCGCGACCGGCTGGAGGTGTTCGCCCGCCTGGACCCGGCCGCCTCCCTGCCGGCGATCCTGACCCTCAGCCTGAAGCTGCTCGCCGGCATGCTGTGCATGCATCTCGCGATCACCCTGGGAGATGCCCTCTACGCGCGGTTCCGCTGGCGCAAGCGTCACCGGATGTCGAAGGAAGAGCTCAAGCAGGAGATGAAGGAGTCCGAGGGCAACCCGGAGGTCAAGGGCCGCCTGAGGCAGTTGCGGATGGCCCGCGTGAAGAAGCGCATGATGGCCGCGGTGCCGACCGCCACCGTGGTGGTGACGAACCCGACCCACTACGCGGTGGCGCTGCGCTACGAGACCGGCATGGCGGCGCCGATCTGCGTCGCCAAAGGCGTCGACGCCCTGGCCCTGCGCATCCGCGCGGTGGCGGCCGAGCACGGCGTCGCGGTGATCGAGAATCCGCCCCTCGCCCGGGCGCTCCACGCCACTGTGGAGATCGACGGGGAGATCCCGGCCGAGCATTACCGCGCGGTGGCGGAGGTCATCGGGTTCGTGCTGCGCCTGCGGAGGCGGGCGGCCTAGCAACGGCGCCATGCCGCGGGCCGGAGCCGACGGAAAGCCACGCTTCCTCCACCTTTTTTCGCGAGGCTGTATCAAGGCTTGTCGCGACGAGAGTGGTGCCGCGCCCCGCATGTCCTGATATGGCCGGCTGACCAACCGGGTGACTGTTCTGGAATGAAGCCGATGGCCGACGTCACTGGACCTCCGGCGCCTGCCGCGGGCCCGCAGAATTCGGGGCCTCCGGTCTCGCAGGCGTCCGCCCTGCTGGGCACCGGCTCGATCGACCGGTCGGAGCAGCCGGGCCGGGTCGGCCTGCTCCTCGTGCTCGCCGGGCTGCTGGTCGGCGCCGCCATCGGCCTGTCCTTCGTGGCCAACGAGCAGGCCCAGTCACTGATCGTCTGGCTGCTGGCCCTGCTGGCCATGGCGGGCGTGTTCTTCCTGTTCGCCCTCGCCATCGGGGCGCTCCAGCTCAGCGGCAGCGCGGCCCGGGACGACATCACCAAGGGGATCGTCGACGCCTCGCCGGACGGCAAGCTGGTCGTCGAGGAGGGGGGCCGGCTGATCTACGCCAACGAGGCCTATCTGCGGATCGCCAGCGGCGACACGTTCTCGAACCTCGTGCCGGTGGAGCGCATCCTCGTCGGCTCTCCGGAGGTCTCCGAGGCGGTCTATCGCCTGTCGCAGGCCTCGCGCGATGCCAGGGCCCATACCGAGGAGGTCCGGATGTCGCCGCCCCTCGGGCCGACGGTCGGCGAGCGCGGCTTCGGGTGGTACCGCGTCTCGGTGCGGCCCCTTGCGCGTCCGCGCCGGGCGGCCTCGCTCTGGACGGTGGCCGACATCACCGCCGAGCGCGAGCGGCAGGAGAACGTCTTCCAGGAACTCCAGCACGCCATCGACTACCTCGACCACGCCCCGGCGGGCTTCCTGTCGATCGATCCGGCCGGCGCCATCGTCTACATGAACGCGACGCTCGCCGCCTGGCTGGGTTACGATCTCGCCAGCGTCGGCCCCGGCGGGCCGCATCTCACCGAGATCGCCCCGGAGGCGGATGTTCTCGTGCGCACCGCCGGCCTGCCGGGCGAGGTCCGCACCGACCGCTTCGACCTCGACCTGCGCCGCCGCAACGGCCACACCCTGCCGGTGCGGCTCTACCACCGGGTCGCCTTCGGCAAGGACGGCAAGCCCGGCTCGTCGCGGACCTTCGTGATCAACCGCTCCGCCGGGGCCGAGACCGACGAGCCGCAGCGCGCCGCCGAGGTGCGCCTCGCCCGCTTCCTCAACAACTCGCCGATCGCGATCGCGACCCTCGACCGGACCGGCTGCATCGCCCGGGCCAACGCCTCGTTCACCCGGCTGTTCGGCACGGTGCCGCGCCAGGCCGATGACGGCGCCTTCGACGGTGACGGCGCGACCCGGGTCGAGCCGAACGTCGCCGATTCCGTGGCCGACCGGACCGCCCTGGAAGCCGGGCTCGCCCGGGCGGCGAGCGGTCGGACCGATCCGGAACCCATCGAGGTCCAGCTGACCGGGCCCGGCGGCCGCTCGGCCCGGGTCTGGCTCAGCCCCGCCGACGGCGGCGATCCGGGGCAGCAGACCGACGAGGCCGAGCGGGTGATCCTGTACGCCCTCGACACGACGGCGCAGCGGCAACTGGAGCAGCAGGTCGCCCAGGCCCAGAAGATGAACGCGGTCGGCCAGCTCGCGGGCGGCATCGCGCACGACTTCAACAACGTGCTGCAGGCGATCATCGGGTACTCGGACCTGCTGCTGGCGAGCCATCGGCCGACCGACCCGGCCTTCCAGGACATCATGCAGATCAAGCAGAACGCCAACCGGGCGGCGGGCCTCGTCCGCCAGCTCCTGGCGTTCTCCCGGCGGCAGACCCTGCGTCCGGAGGTGATGAATGTCGGAGAGGCGCTCTCCGAACTCACCCTCCTGCTCAAGCGCCTGCTCGGCGAGCGGGTCGCCCTGGAGCTGAAGCACGGCCGCGAGGTCTGGCCCGTGAAGGCCGACGTCAACCAGTTCGAGCAGGTGATCGTCAATCTCGCGGTCAACGCCCGCGACGCCATGCCGGAGGGCGGCAAGCTGATGATCCGGACGGAGAACGTCTTGGATCCGGGGGCGGCCTCCGATGCGGAGGGACGCGGCGGGGCGCCGGCCGGCGACCACGTGCTGATCGAGGTGCGCGACACCGGCCAGGGCATCCCCCCCGAGCTGATGGAGAAGATCTTCGAGCCGTTCTTCACCACCAAGGAGATCGGCAAGGGCACCGGACTCGGCCTGTCGACGGTGTTCGGCATCGTCAAGCAATCGGGCGGCACCATCGACGTGCAGTCGACAATCGGGGAGGGGACCGCCTTCCGCATCTACCTGCCGCGGCATGTGCCCGTGGCCGAACCGGAGGAGGTTCCGGCCCCGGCTGCGGTGCCGGCGCTCCCGCGCGCGGAGCCGCTCGCGCCGGTCTCCGGGTCGCCGCGGCCGGCTGCCGAGCCGGGCGATGCCGGCGCGCCGCGGAGTGCACCGGCTCCGGCCACGGCCGACAAGCCGGCGCCGCGCAAGCCCGCCGCGGATCATACGGGGCAGGGCACCATCCTGCTCGTGGAGGACGAGGATCCCGTCCGGGCGGTCAACAGCCGCGCCCTCTCGGCCCGCGGCTACACGGTCCTGGAGGCGGCCTCCGGCCTCGAGGCCCTGGCGATCGTCCGCGAGGGCACCCAGCCGATCGACCTCGTCGTCTCCGACGTCGTCATGCCCGAGATGGACGGCCCGACCCTGCTGCGGGAGGTGCGCAAGCATCAGCCCGACCTGAAGGTGATCTTCGTCTCCGGCTACGCCGAGGACGCCTTCCGCAAGAACCTGCCGGAGGGGGAGACCTTCAACTTCCTGCCGAAGCCCTTCAGTCTGAAGCAGCTCGTCGAGACCGTGAAGAAGACGATGGCCGATTGAACGGCGTCGATGGCGTCGTCGATGGCGTTGTCGATGGCAGCGTCCCGGCCCTTCCCTGCGAAATCCGGCATCCGGTGCCGCCCACCGTGTTCGGACCCTGAACGGAGTGCGGCACCGGATCCCGGGCATGCCCCGACGGATCGGCACGCCGGAGGCCGCGGTTCGCCCTGAACCGCATCGATGGCGCCGGCAGGCTATGCACAACCCACGGGACCGCCCTTGTCGAAATAGAACAAAACAGGTACATGAAGGCGGTGGCGACGCGCGTTGTGAACTGCGTCCAACCCCTTCATAAGGAGCCCGCCAGATGGCCCAGCCCGCATTGAAAGTGGTCGACATGCCCCCCGTGGACAAGGACAAGTCCAAGGCCATTGACGCCGCCCTGGCTCAGATCGAGCGCGCCTTCGGCAAGGGCTCGATCATGCGGCTCGGCAAGAACGACAAGGTTCAGGAGGTCGAGACCGTCTCGACCGGATCGCTGGGCCTCGACATCGCCCTCGGCGTCGGCGGCCTCCCGCGCGGACGGGTGATCGAGATCTACGGCCCCGAATCGTCCGGCAAGACGACGCTGGCGCTCCACACCATCGCGGAGGCCCAGAAGAAGGGCGGCGTCTGCGCCTTCGTGGATGCCGAGCACGCCCTCGATCCGGTCTATGCCCGCAAGCTCGGCGTCAACCTCGACGACCTGCTGATCTCGCAGCCCGATACCGGCGAGCAGGCCCTGGAGATCACCGACACGCTGGTGCGCTCCGGCGCCATCGACGTGCTGGTGGTCGATTCGGTGGCCGCGCTGACCCCGCGCGCCGAGATCGAGGGCGAGATGGGCGAGAGCCAGCCGGGCCTCCAGGCCCGTCTGATGAGCCAGGCCCTGCGCAAGCTGACCGGCTCGATCTCGCGCTCGAACTGCATGGTCATCTTCATCAACCAGATCCGGATGAAGATCGGCGTGATGTACGGCAGCCCCGAGACCACCACGGGCGGCAACGCCCTGAAGTTCTACGCCTCGGTGCGCCTCGACATCCGCCGCATCTCGACCCTGAAGGATCGCGACGAGGCGATCGGCAACCAGGTCCGCGTCAAGGTGGTGAAGAACAAGGTCGCGCCGCCGTTCAAGCAGGTCGAGTTCGACATCATGTTCGGCGAGGGCGTGTCGAAGGTCGGCGAGCTGATCGACCTCGGCGTGAAGGCCGGCATCGTCGAGAAGTCCGGCGCGTGGTTCTCGTATAACAGCCAGCGCCTCGGCCAGGGCCGCGAGAACGCGAAGGGCTTCCTGCGCGACAACCCGAAGATCGCCGCCGAGATCGAGGGCTCCATCCGGCAGAATTCCGGCTTGGTCGCCGAGAAAATCCTGGAGAACGCGACCCCGACCGCCGACGATCTCGACGAAGGCGAAGCCTGATCCGAAGACCGGGCGATGGACCAAGTCCGGCGCCCGATCCCTGAAGACCGAGCCCCATGGCGATCCCAGGATCGCCATGGGGTTTTGTTTTGGGCCCGAGGCACCGATCCGATAGCGGAATAGAAAGAAGCGGGCGTCCCGTCTCGGCCGCAGCCTCAGAGATCCTCGACGCAGAGTTGGGGCACCGCCGAACAGGCAAGCCCCCGTCCCGGATGCCACGTGACCGCGCCGATCGGCCGTCCCGGCAGAGACGGCCACTCGGCGCCTGCACACGCATTCAGATCGCAGGATGCCGAAACGACGAAGCCCGGCACGAATCCGGCTCTTACGAGTCGAATTGCGTCCGGGCGTTCGTCGAACCGGTCATGCCGCGACCCAGGAATGGACCCGTCTCGGGGGCCATCCCGCAGCGTCACGGACCGGGATCAGGCGGATGCGGAGACCGCAGCCGCCGGGATCCCAGGATCAGGCGGCCTCGCCGGCCTCGGCCTGGGCGGCGTCGCCCTCGACCAGCTTCCAGGTCTTGGTCTTCGAGAAGGGACGGCACTCCTCGATGAACACCGTCTGCCCGACCTTGGCGACATTCGCCTCGTCGTGCGCGTGGTAGTTCTTCGAGCGGCGGACGGTCTTCTTCATCACCGGGTGGGTGAAGCGGCGCTCCACCTTGACCACGATGGTCTTCTCACCCTTGTCGCTAACGACGGTGCCCTGCAGGATGCGCTTCGGCATGGTGTTCTCCTAGCGGCCCGTATCAGCTCTTGGCCGCCTGCAGCGTCTTCGCGCGCTGCAGCGTCCGGACACGGGCGATGTCGCGACGGACCTCACGGACGCGGGCGACGTTCTCGAGCTGGCCGGTGGCCCCCTGGAAGCGCAGGTTGAACTGCTCCTTCTTGAGGTTGATCAACTCGTCATTCAGCTGATCCGGCGACAGGGCCTTGAGATCAGACACTCTCTGGGTCGACTTCACGATATCCTCCGTTCAGTCGGCGATGCGCTGGACGACCCGCGTGCGGATCGGAAGCTTCGCGGCGCCGAGGCGGAGCGCCTCCTTGGCGATGTTCTCGGCAACGCCGTCGACCTCGAACATGATCCGGCCGGGATGGACCCGGGCCGCCCAATAGTCCGGGGCGCCCTTACCGGAGCCCATTCGGACCTCGGTCGGCTTCGACGAGACCGGCACGTCCGGGAACACCCGGATCCAGACGCGGCCCTGGCGCTTCATCTCGCGGGTGATCGCGCGGCGGGCCGCCTCGATCTGGCGGGCGGTGATGCGCTCAGGCTCCACCGCCTTCAGGCCGAACTGGCCGAAGTTCAGCTCGAAGCCGCCCTTGGCCGCACCGTGGATGCGGCCCTTGAACTGCTTGCGGAAGCGGGTCTTTTTCGGTTGCAGCATGGCTTCCTACCTTACGCGTGCTCGCGCTCGCGGCGTCCGCGCTCGCGGCCGCCCTCGCCATCGCGCTCACGGCGTCCGCCGGAGCGGCCGCCCTCTTCCTGGGCCTTCTTATCCTGAGCCATCGGATCGTGCTCAAGGATCTCGCCCTTGAACACCCACACCTTGATGCCGCAGGTGCCGTAGGTCGTGAACGCCGTGGCCGTGCCGTAATCCACGTCCGCACGCAGCGTGTGCAGCGGGACCCGGCCCTCGCGGTACCATTCCTGGCGGGCGATCTCGGCGCCGCCGAGACGACCCGAGCAGTTGATCCGGATGCCCTCGGCGCCCAGACGCATGGCCGACTGGACGGCCCGCTTCATGGCGCGCCGGAAGGCGACGCGGCGCTCGAGCTGCTGGGCGATCGAGTCGGCCACCAGAGTGGCGTCGATCTCGGGCTTGCGCACCTCGACGATGTTGATGGTCACGTCGGCCTTGGTCATCGTGCCGACGAGCTTGCGCAGCTTCTCGATATCCGCGCCCTTCTTGCCGATCACCACGCCCGGACGGCCCGAGTGGATGGTGACGCGGCACTTCCGGTGCGGACGCTCGATGACGATCTTGGAGACCGCCGCCTGCTTGAGCTGCTTCATGAGGGCGGCGCGGATCGCGACGTCCTCGTGCATGAGCTTCGCATAGTCGCCCTTGTTGGCGAACCAGCGGGAGTCCCAGGTCCGGTTGATGCCGAGCCGGAGACCGATCGGATTGACTTTCTGGCCCATCAGATCCTCCTCAGGCCGCTTCGGCCTGGCGGACTTCGCGAACCACGATGGTGAGGTTCGAGAAGGGCTTCAGGATGCGCGCACCGCGGCCGCGGGCGCGGGCGTGGAAACGCTTGAGAACCAGCGCCTTGCCCACGAAGGCCTGGGAGACGACGAGGTCGTCCACGTCCAGGTCGTGGTTGTTCTCGGCGTTGGCGATGGCGCTCTCGAGGCACTTCTTGACCTCGGTGGAGATCCGCTTGCGCGAGAACTGCAGCTCGGCGAGCGCCGTGTCGACCTTCTTGCCGCGGATCATCTGCGCCACGAGGTTGAGCTTCTGCGGGCTGACGCGCAGCATGCGCGCGACGGCCTTCGCCTCGTTCTCGGGGAGCGCGCGGGGGGTGGCTTGCTTGCCCATCTCAGCGCCTCTTCGCCTTCTTGTCGGCCGCGTGGCCCGGGAAGGTGCGGGTCGGCGAGAACTCGCCGAACTTGTGACCGACCATCTCCTCGGTGACGTAGACCGGGATGTGCTTCTGCCCGTTGTGCACACCGAAGGTGAGCCCGACGAACTGCGGAAGGATCGTGGAGCGGCGGCTCCAGATCTTGATGACCTCGGAACGCGAGGAGCCCCGCGCCGCCTCGGCCTTCTTGAAGAGGTAGCCGTCGACGAACGGCCCCTTCCAGAGAGAGCGTGCCATAGCGATTACTTCTTGCGGTTGTGGCGGCTGGACAGGATGAACACGTCGGTCCGCTTGTTGGACCGGGTCTTCTTCCCCTTGGTGGGCACGCCCCAGGGCGTGACCGGGTTGCGGCCGCCCGAGGTGCGACCCTCGCCGCCGCCGTGCGGATGGTCGACTGGGTTCATCGCCACACCGCGGTTGTGCGGGCGCTTGCCGAGCCAACGGTTGCGCCCGGCCTTGCCGAGCGAGATGTTCATGTGGTCCGGGTTCGAGACCGCGCCGACGCTGGCGAAGCACTGGCCATGGACCAGGCGCTGCTCGCCGGAGTTCAGGCGCAGGGTCACGTAGCCCTGGTCGCGGCCCACGATCTGCGCGTAGTTGCCGGCCGAGCGGGCGATCGCGCCGCCCTTGCCGATCTTCAGCTCGACATTGTGGACGATCGTGCCCACCGGCATCGAGCCGACCGGAGCAGCGTTGCCCGGCTTGATGTCGACGCTCTCGCCGGCCACCACCTTGTCGCCCGGCTGCAGACGCTGCGGGGCCAGGATGTAGCTCTGCTTCCCGTCGGGGAAGTTGATCAGCGCGATGAATGCCGTGCGGTTCGGATCGTACTCGATCCGCTCCACGGTTGCGGCGACGCCGAGCTGCTCGCGCCGCTTGAAGTCGACGTTGCGCAGCACGCGCTTGTGGCCGCCGCCGCGGAAGCGGACGGTGATGCGGCCGAGGTTGTTCCGGCCGCCGGAGGACGACTTGCCCTCCGTCAGCGCCTTCACCGGCTTGCCCTTGTAGAGCTCACGGCGGTCGACGAGCACGAGCTGGCGCAGGCTCGGCGTGACCGGTTTGAATGTCTTCAAGGCCATCGGCTTGGATCCCTAAAACCCGTCCTCAGAGCCCGGTCGTGACGTCGATCGTGTGGCCCTCGGCCAGGGTCACGATCGCCTTCTTCACGTCGGAGCGCTGTCCGCGGAGGCCGCGGAAAATCTTCTTCTTTCCCTTGGTGACAAGGGTGTTCACGGCCGTGACCTTGACGTCGAACAGCTTCTCCACGGCCTCCTTGATCTGAGGCTTGGTCGCCTTGGGGGCGACCCGGAACACGACCTTGTTCTGCTCGGTCAGGTTCGTCGCCTTCTCGGTGATGACCGGGGAGACGACGATGTCGTAGTGGCGCGGATCGGCACTCATTTGAAACGCTCCTCCAGCGCGTCGACGGCGGCCTTCGTCAGGACGAGCGTGTCGCGGCGCAGGATGTCGTAGACGTTGATGCCCTGCACGGGCAGCACGTCGATCTGCGGGATGGCGCGGGCGGCCCGGCCGAAATTCACGTCGACCTCGGCCCCGCCGATGATCAGCGCGTTCGAGAGGCCCATCTTGCCGAAGCGCTCGACGAGACCCTTGGTCTTGTGATCCTCGATCTTGATGTCGTCGACGACGATCAGGGTCGAGGCCTTGGCCTTGGCCGACAGGGCATGACGCAGAGCCAGCGCACGGACCTTCTTGGGCAGGTCGTGGCTGTGGTCACGCGGCACGGGGCCGAAGGCCCGGCCGCCGCCGCGGAACTGCGGCGCCGAGGCCGCGCCGTGACGGGCGTTGCCGGTGCCCTTCTGCTTGTACAGCTTCTTGCGGGTCCGGTTCACGTCCGAGCGGTTCTGCACGGCATGGGTGCCGGCGCGCCGCTTGGCGAGCTGCCAGCGGACCATGCGCTGCAGCAGGTCGGCGCGCGGCTCGAGCCCGAAGATCTCTTCGTTGAGCTCGACCGAGCCGGCACCGGCACCGTCGAGGGTTTTGATATCGAGCTTCATCACGCGGTCTCCTCAGCCGCAGCGGCCTCGGGAGCCGGGGCGGACGCGCCGTTCTCACGGAACTTGCCCGGCAGCGGAACGTCGGCGGGGAGCTTGCGCTTCACCGCGTCGCGGATCTGGATCCAGCCGCCGGCCACGCCCGGAACCGCACCCTCGACGAGGATGAGGCCACGCTCGGGATCGGTGCGCACGACGCGCAGGTTCTGGGTCGTGACCCGCTCGACGCCGAGGTGACCCGGCATCTTCTTGTTCTTGAAGGTCTTGCCGGGATCCTGACGACCACCGGTCGAACCGATCGAGCGGTGCGAGATCGACACGCCGTGGGTGGCGCGCAGACCGCCGAAGTTCCAGCGCTTGATACCGCCGGCGAAGCCCTTACCGGTCGTCGTGCCGGTGACATCCACGAACTGGCCGGGGATGAAGTGGTCCGCGGTGATCTCGGCGCCGACCGGGATCAGCGCGTCCTCGGACACGCGGAACTCGGCGAGCTTCTTCTTCGGCTCGACCTTCGCGACCGCGAAGCGGCCCCGCTCGGCGGCCGAGACGTTCTTGACCTTGGCCTTGCCGACGCCGACCTGCAGCGCAACGTAGCCGTTCTTCTCGACGGTGCGGTGGGCAACCACCTGGCACTGGTCGATCTTGAGCACCGTGACGGGGACATGCTCCCCCGCGTCCGTAAAGACGCGGGTCATGCCGACCTTCTGTGCGATGACGCCTGAGCGCATAGGTTCTCTCCCTCGCGCGATGAAACGGTAAGCTCTAAGTCCTCAGCGGACTCAGAGCTTGATCTCCACGTCCACGCCAGCGGCGAGGTCGAGCTTCATCAGCGCGTCCACGGTCTGCGGCGTCGGATCGACGATATCGAGCACACGCTTGTGCGTGCGCATCTCGAACTGCTCGCGCGACTTCTTGTCGATGTGCGGCGAGCGGTTCACGGTGAACTTCTCGATATGCGTCGGGAGCGGGATCGGACCCCGGATGGTCGCGCCGGTGCGCCGGGCCGTGGAGACGATCTCCTTGGTCGACGCATCGAGGATGCGGTGATCGAACGCCTTCAGGCGAATACGGATGTTCTGACCGTTCATGATCCTGGAACCTTGAGAGGGACGGCGGGGTGTGCGGGGCCTTGACCCCGCCGCGCCCTGCTAAGGATGCTTGCTCGAGCTCAATCGTTGATGGCGGCGACGACGCCGGCACCGACGGTGCGGCCGCCCTCGCGGATGGCGAAGCGCAGCTTCTCCTCCATGGCCA
>NZ_JBEPLA010000015.1:0-133847 GCF_040545035.1 Methylobacterium sp. 1973 | reverse complement strand
ATCTGCTCTTCGCTGAACCGGCTCTTCTTCATCGTCCGTCTCCTGATCGACGGACTCTAGCTTCAGAATGAGGGCAGACCAGGGGGCAAGGTCACCGGCAATGCCGGTCGCGGCACCAGACGTGGCCAGACCGCCGCCGGCCCCACCGTTACCGCCAAAGACCGTGCCTGAATTCGTAAAGCTGTTGCCACCGGCGAAGTAGAGGCCGATGCCGCCGTCGCCGCCCCGGCCGCCGACTCACCCGACCGCGGTGCCAGGGGCACTGGCGCCCCCGGCAGTGCCACCCGCTCCGCCATTGCCGCCGGTTATCGTGCCAAGATTGCTGGCCGCACCGCCCGTGTTGATCGCGCCGTAGCCGCCCGCTCCGCCGCCGCCGCCGCCGTGCCCACCGCCACCGGCGCCACCACCCCCGCCGCCGCTGCCACCGTAAGATGCGAAGGTCGCAGTATCTGTTGTACCGTCCGTGCCGGGTGTGCCGTTATAGCCGCTGCCGCCTGTGCCGCCAGCGATACCGTCACCGTTCGTGCCGCCTAAACCACCCGACATGCCGATCGCCTCGTCCAGGTGCCCAGCATAGCGCTTCACAACGTGCGCGGCCGCGCTCAGGCAGGCAGCCTGACGCCCAGGTGCGCGAGTTGTCGAGGACAACCTCGCTTAGAAATCAGTTCCCAGACTTCTCGCGCTGATTAGTGCCGCTCATGTGCCATTTTCGCGACAGCCGGGACTACATGGAAATGCCCGCAGCGGCGGACCGGCTTGGCTACTCACATAGGCCGGCCGGCGGGTGGTCGCGGAGCTAGGCCGGGACGAAGCCTAGCGGCGCCACCTCCGGATCTCGGCCAGAAGCCCCGTGACAGCGATGATGACCACGGCCGCCGCTCCCAGGGTTTCGGGACTGAGCATCATCATGGCCAGAGTAGGCGCGGCTGACGCCGGTACGGACCATGCTGGCACACCGAAACGCGGGAATAAGCGTGGCGGCCCTGCCACGACGGCCGTTACCGGGGCTGGTCCTGGTTGAACGGCAGCTTCGACTGTGTCCGCCGACCGCGGCGCAGCTCCCCAACAAGGCCGGTGATGGCGACGATCGCAGGGGCCGCGGCGCTGATGATCGCGGCAATGGCGTAGAGGGTCTGAGGGGCCGGCATAAGGCATCCCGTGACGGCGATACCTGATTGTTGCCCGGACCCGCTAACACCCACTGCACCGGTGACGGGGCTTAACCCTCCGCGGGGCTGACCGCCGCCGGATCTAGTGAGCGCCGGCTACCTACCGCCCTTGATCGTGGCGATCCGCCGGCCGTCCTGCCTGTACATCTTGGTTCCGAAGTTCGTCCGCTTGATCACGGCCACCCGGCGGCCGTCCGCCCCGTAAACCTTCTCGGTACGGTGGAACGTGACCGCGGCGGCCGGCACCGTGATCGAGGCGACCGCGGCGAGGGCCAGGGTTAGGGCGATGGGGAGGACGATAGGGGCCATGGTGGGGGTCCTGATGGGGGGGGCAGATCCGGATGTCGCTTGATAGCGCCGAACAGCTCGCCCGCGAGGCGGAAGACCACGTCGTAGGTCTGCTGTGATTTGGCGATAAGGGTGGCTCGCTGCGGCTCGGCTCGAAATGCCGCGATGACCTGGGCAGCGTCTTGCCGTTCGGCTCGGCACGCAGCCGGAATACCGGATCGAACGCTACTTCCTGATAGTCGCCCGCCAGACGCGCCCTGCTCCGGTGGATATCCTCCAACCTGCCCCTCGGCAGCAGGGCCAAGAGCTGCCTGAACTGCGCAGAGGCCGCGTCCTCTCGGCTCACCACGAACGGCAACGGCGATCCGGCGGCTCGGATCGGATTGAGCCGGCGCTTGAGCAAGCGAACGTCGTTGGCCCAAAGCAGCCGGATCGCGGTTTGGTACGACGCATCAAGACCCAGGTCGTTCGGATCGTTCAGCGCGGCCTCATCCTGCCTCAGGTTGATCAGCGCCTCGTCTCGATCAAGCGGCACCGCCATCCGCGCCCGCTGCTCCCCTTCGGCAGCACGGTGCTGAACCAATTGATCGCCACTTGCTCGATCGCAGCCTCGGTCAGCGATGTCAGAACCACGCTCCCGACCGTGTCGCAGCCATCGGATGCCAACCGGTCACGAAGGGCTCGGCACTGCTTGTCGAAGGCGTCCGCCTCGTCGCGGACTCGGCGCTTCGCCTCCGCGAAATCAGCAGTGCTGAGCGACTTCCACAACTGCTCCCGCCCCAAGGCGGCTACGAGATCGCGGGGGACCTTGGCCTTAAAGTACCAATTCGCGCTGCCTTTGCGCTGCCCAAGGTGCGTGTAGCGGCTCACGTCGGGCATGCTCCCGGATAACACCTCGGGGTTGCAGTCGCCCAGTCGTAAGCTATTGATTTCAGTGCGTTTCGTGGCGTGTCAGCCACTTAGCAAGGCGTTGGCGGAGGGAGCGGGATTCGAACCCGCGATACCGTTTCCGGTATACACACTTTCCAGGCGTGCGCCTTCAACCACTCGGCCACCCCTCCGTCCGCGAACCGGGCGCCCGGGCGCACACGCGGCGCGCCGGGCGCGGCCAGGGCCGCGCGGTGCCGTGCTGTTAGCCGGGTGCGCCGTCCGGCGCAAGGCGCAGTCGGCCGGGCGATGCGAAAACCGCCCGGCCGCGTCCCTCACCCCTCGGCGTCGTCGAGGTGGAAGCGGACATGCTCCACGTTCGCCCGCTCGAAGGCCTGCATGACGTGCTGGTAGGAGCGCTCCATGGCGTTGTCCTCCGTCCCAGGGCTGTCCTCGGGCTTCAGCACGAACATCAGGAGCGAGCGCCCGGTCACGTCGTAGCCGGAGCCGAACTTGAAGCTCTCCACGTCCTGGCTGTCGGGCAGGTTCGTATCGAGGAGCCGCGTCCAGGCCACGCCTCCCACGGATTCGGGCAGCGTGAACGTCACGAGGTCGTGGTAGGCGTTGAACATGATCAGCAGCGTGGCGTCCCCGCCGCGGCGGTGCAGGCCGGTGGCCTGGGCGCGCCCGTCGAGCTGGACCGCGAAGGCGCGGGCCTCGCCGTCCGACCAGTTCTCGCCCGCCATCTCGCTCCCGTCCGGCCGCAGCCACGTCACGTCCTTGACGCCGAACTCCTCGTCGTACTGACCGGTGAGGAACCGCCCGCGGCTCAGGATCGGCAGGGCGTTGCGCAGGATGATCAGGCGCTGGGTGAACTCCGCGAGATCCCGCTCCTCGTCGCCGATCGCATCCCAGTCCAGCCAGGAGACTTCGTTGTCCTGGCAGTAGGCGTTGTTGTTGCCGTTCTGGGTCCGGGCGAACTCGTCGCCGGCGAGCAGCATCGGCGTGCCGCGGGACAGGAACAGCGTCGCCAGCATGTTGCGCATCTGGCGCAGGCGCACCGCCCGGATCTCCGGGTCGTCGGTGGGGCCCTCCACCCCGTAATTGTACGAGAGGTTGTGCGAGTGGCCGTCGCGGTTGCCCTCGCCGTTCGCGTCGTTGTGCTTGTCGTTGTACGAGACCGTGTCGTGCAGGGTGAAGCCGTCATGGGCGGTGAGGAAGTTCACCGAGGCCCAGGGCTTGCGCCCGCGCTTGTTGAACTTGTCGGCCGAGCCCGCGATCCGCGCCGCCAGATCCGGCAGCAGCCCGCCATCGCCCTTCCAGTAGGCGCGGACATCGTCGCGGAACCGGTCGTTCCACTCGGCCCAGCCGGGCGGGAAGCCGCCGACCTGGTAGCCCCCCGGGCCGCAATCCCACGGCTCGGCGATGAGCTTGACGTTGTTGAGCACCGGATCCTGGCGGCAGGTGTCGAGGAAGCCGCCGCCCTCGTCGAACCCGTAGGGCTCGCGGCCCAGGATCGTGGCGAGATCGAAGCGGAACCCGTCCACCTGCATCTCCTGCGCCCAGTAGCGCAGGGAATCGGTGACGAGCTGCAGCACCCGCGGATGCGACAGATTGAAGGTGTTCCCGGTGCCGGTGTCGTTGATGTAGTAGCGCGGCTCGTTGGGCAGGAGCCGGTAATAGGAGGCGTTGTCGACCCCCTTGAACGACAGGGTCGGGCCCTTCTCGTTGCCCTCGGCGGTGTGGTTGTAGACCACGTCGAGGATCACCTCGAGGCCTGCGCCGTGGAAGCGCGAGACCATCTCCTTGAACTCGGAGAAGGCGAAGTCCGGCACCGCCGCGTAGCGCCGGGCGGGGGTGAAGAACGAGATCGTATTGTAGCCCCAGTAATTCACCAGCCCCTTCTCCTGCAGGTAGTCGTCCTGCACGAAGGAATGGACCGGCAGCAGCTCCACCGAGGTGACGCCGAGGCTCTTGATGTAGTCGAGCACGTCCCGGGTCCCGAGGCCGGCATAGGTGCCGCGCAGCTTCTCCGGCACCCGCGGGTCGAGCTTGGTCATGCCCTTGACGTGGGCCTCGTACACGATGGTCTTGTCCCAGGGCACCAGCGGCTTCTGGTGCCGGCCCCAGGTGAAGGCCGGGTCGATCACCCGGGAGCGGCGGGTGTAGGGGGCGCTGTCCCGCTCGTCGAAGGTCAGGTCGTCGCCGGTCTCCATCTTGTAGCCGAACAGGGCCGGGTTCCAGGTGATCGAGCCGACGAGCCCCTTGGCGTAGGGGTCGATCAGCAGCTTGTTGGGGTTGAACCGGTGGCCGGCCTTCGGCTCGTAGGGGCCGTGGACCCGGTAGCCGTAGATCGTGCCGGGGCGGGCGTCGGGCAGGTAGCCGTGCCAGATCTCGTCCGTGTACTCGGGCAGCTCGATCCGCTCGATCTCCTGCTCGCCGGCATCGTCGAACAGGCAGAGTTCGACCTTGGTGGCGTGGGCGGAAAACAGGGCGAAGTTGACGCCGAGCCCGTCCCAGGTGGCGCCCAGGGGGTAGGGTTGGCCTTCCTGGATGCGCGTGCGGGCCGCGCGGGACTGCGATGCGGGACGACGAGTAGAGGACATGGACACTCCGGAACGCGACCCGCCCGGCCACGTGCCGCCGCGGGGAGCGTCGGGTGAACGTGCCGGAAACAGCGAAGCTCCCGCGGTGCCGCAAAAATCGCGGGCGCGTCACGACCGCGCCGCGCTCAGTTCGAGGCCGCGGCGGTGAAGCTCCGGTCCATGGCCCGCCCGACGTCCAGCGTCCTCGACAGGATCCCGTACCGCGTCGCCCGGTCCGAGGCCTCCTGGACCTCCGTCACGACACCGTCGTCGAGCGCGATCGGCCGCGTCCGCTGCGCCGTGTAGGCCGCGCGCAGGACGTCCTCCGGCAGCCTGGTCAGCGCGGCCGTGTTCCGGGCGTAGGCGTCGAGATGGTCCAGCGACCAGAGCCGCGCCCTGTCCAGGCGGCTCAGGAAGTCCTGCAGGGCGGCCCGCTTGGTGGCGATGGCGCTGTCCGAGGCGACGATGAAGGTGATGGTCGGCGTGAGGCCCGCGCCATCCGCGATCGGCCGGGCCTTGTCCCTGAGCGTCGCGAACGAGACGTAGGGCTCCCAGACCGCCCAGGCATCCACCGAGCCGGCCATCAGCGCGACCTTGGCGTCGACCGGGTTGAGCGGCGCGAAGGTGGCCTCGGATGGCGCGATCCCGGCCTTCTCCAGCGTCGCGCTGATCAGGAACTGGCCCCAGCCGCCGCGGGTGCCGGCGAGGCGCTTCCCCTTGAGGTCGGCGGCCGAGCGGATCGGCGAATCCGCGCGGACCAGGATCGCCTGCGTCCGCGGATCCGACTTGGTGCCGCCGATCGCCTTGATCGGTGCCCCGGCCGCGACGACCGTGAGGAAGGAGAGGTCGCCGGTGTAGCCGACATCGAGGGCGCCGGCGTTGAGCGCCTCCAGGATCGGCGCGGCGGCGGGGAATTCCGACCATTCGATCCGGTAGGGCAGATCCTTCGCGGAGCCGGCGCTCTCGAGGAGTGACCGGTTCCCGCCCTTCTGGTCGCCGACCCGCAGGACGACCTCATCCGCGCGGGCGGCCACCGCGGCCAGCGTCGTCGTGGCCAGCGTCGTTGTGGCCAGCGTCAGTGCGGCGGCGAGCAGCGCGCCGGCGAACCTGCGGACGCCGGGACAAGCGTGAGATCCGATGAGCATGGGGCCTGCCTCGATCCGCTGCCTGCGTTGTGCGGGGCTGTTCTGTGGAAGTCCGAGCTTATGCTTGCCGCGAGGGCGGTCAATGAAACAAAAATCTGTATTGCCCGCGATTGATGCCAGAGATGACATCCGGCCGTCCCCGCGGGGAGACGAACGTCTTTCCCCGCGCCGCGCCGGTCAGCGGGCGGGCGGGAACGCGTCCGCCAGGTAGGCCCGCACGAAGCCCGGCATCCGCGCGGCATCGATGTCGTCGCGGCCCCGCACCACGTGCATCCCGGCGAGTTCCGGCTCGGCCTCGGCGCCGAGATGGTCGGCGATCCGCGCCACGAGCCGCGCGGCCGTCTCCGGAAAGCGCACCGGCCGCAGGAACGCGAGCTGGCCCTCCCCCTCCAGCAGCACCCAATCCGTTTCGGCCTCGTCCGGTAGCGCCAGGCCGGTCTCCTCGGCGAGTTCCCGGGCGGCGCTGCCGACGAGATCGACCCGCGCGCCCTGTATGTCGTCCGGATCCGGAGTGCCGCAGGGGAAGTAGAGCTGGCCGGCATTGGCCGTGCGGGCCCCCATCTCGCCGAGCAGGACGGCGCCGTCCGAGGTCCAGGGCACGATCGCCGCGAAGGCATTGGCGATGCGGGCGTCTGCGATGCGGGCGTCGGCGTGCCGGGTGTCCCGGTAGTAGGTGAAGGTGGCGTAGCGCGTCGCGAACAGGTCGAGGTGGGCGGCCCCGTCCGCGACCGCGTGATCGCAGCACAGCAGGACGGTGCCGTCGAACATGCCGGGCGCGCGGGCGATCCGGGTCTGCCAATGCGCCGCGATGGCGTCGGCATTCTCCCGGGGGAAGGCCCAGTCGTAGGTCACGAACCGCGCCGTCACGGCGGCAAGCGGCGTGATCCGGAAGCCGTCAGACATGCAGGGTGCCGTCGGCCACGATCACCGCGGCCCCGCCGATCTCGACGCTCCGCAGGGCCCCCGCCTCGATGGTGAGCTGGAGCGCGATCTCGCTCGGCCGCCCCATCGCCTCACCCTGGCGGATCGCCACGTCGTGCGTGCCGTCGCCCAGGGCCTCGAACTGCATCAGCACCCCCGCGAAGGCGGAGGCCGCCGAGCCGGTGGCGGGATCCTCCGTGACGCCGAAATTCGGCGCGAACATGCGGACCCGCCAGCTCTGGCCGGTGCCCTCGGGGTCGGGTGTGTAGAGGTAGAGCCCGTCGTTTGGGTCGGGCGCCTGGGCCGGCCGGGCGGCGTCGAGGGCCGTCACCGAGCCCACGGGCACGCAGGTGAAGCTCGGCCCGACGCCGTGGCGGCTCGGCGCGTGCCGGCCGGTGCCGATGTCGGCGGGCTTGAGGCCGAGGAGCGGGGCCAGCAAGGCGGGCTCGGGGCCGGGACCGAGGTATTCCGGCAGGATCGGCAGCCGGAACCGCGCCCGTCCGCCGCTGCCGTCCGCCAGCGTTTCGACCACGCAGGGGACGATTCCGATCCGCTCCTCCAGGCCGAAGGCCCGGGCATCGCCCCGGGACGGATCCTGCAGCGCCAGCAGCACGGCGGTGCCCACCGTCGGGTGGCCGGCGAAGGGCAGCTCCCGGCCGGGGGTGAAGATGCGCAAGGACGCCCGGTGCCGGGCCTCCGTGGGCGGCAGGACGAATACCGTCTCCGACAGGTTGAACTCCTGCGCGATGGCCTGCATGGCGGCGGTGTCGAGCCCCTCCGCGTCGAGCACCACGGCCAGCGGATTGCCGGCGAGCCTCTGCTCGGTGAACACGTCGAGGGTGACGAAGCGGCGCGCCATCGTGTCGGGCCTTCCTGATCTGGCTGCCGCCTGACGTCCGTCCAATGCTGATGACCGTCAGCGAGCAGCGGCTCGACTCGTAACCGACGGTCCAGCTGAGGTCACGCGATGCGACGGCGGCCGTGCCGCGGAGATCACGCGGCCGCCCGCGGCCGGGACACGCGTGGTCGCGTCACCGTCGTGCAAGCGATCAACTCCTCGGTGACAGCGGACGGACCGCCGGTCCGGCGGTCGTCCGCGCGGATTACCGCCGTCGTCGGCGACTTAGAAATCCGATGTCGTCGCAGCGGCGCCCGCCCGCACGGGCGCGGCGGCCGGCGCGCCGCCATCGCCCTCGTCGGCTGTGGCGGACGCCCGGGGAAGGCCGCCCTGCTGCGTCATGCGCTGCTCTGCCGCGCCCATGGCCCGACCGACGGCGTCGGCATCCTTCGCCCAGCGCTGGCTCCAGGCGACGGCCACGACCTGCATCTTCGCCTTCGACCAGGGATGCTCCCCCCGCCACGACAGGATCTCGGCGGCGCCTTTCAGCTGGAGATCCGCGGCCTGGGCCCTGACAGCCTCGTTATAGGTTCCGAGATTGAAGCTCTGCACCGAGCCGTCGCTCATGCCGCGTGACTCGTAGGCGTCCTTGCCGATCCTGTTCGCCACGACCCGCTCGCTGACGAATTGCTGAATGGCCGCCATGGCCGCCAAGCTGGCACGGCTTCGGTCGGCGGGCATCAGGTTGGTCTGCGGGGCGACGCCGAAGCCGACCACCACGCGTTCGCCGTTCTCGTCCGTGAAGACGCGGGCACCCATCGTGTAGGCGAGCCAATCCGGGTTCCCGGCCTTGATCGCCTCGAATTGCTGGCGGATCGGCGGCTGAGGGGCTTCACGCTGCAGGGTCAACGTCGTGTTCCAGATGGTCTCCGCGATGCCGGCGAGCTTCGGCGACCAGATCAGACCTGTCAGGACGTGGTACTTGCCTGCATCCTCCACGCTCGGCCCCTCGCACTGAACAACGGTGAACGCACCGGAGGCGAACATCTCCGCCCTGCTCTCGATGCTCTGGTCGATCCGCAATTGCTGCGTGGCGATCGCCGCGCGCTGCTGCGCCGCGGTCCCGCCCGACCATTGCGGATCGAATTTCTTGATCTCGGCATCGAGGGCCTTGTCCGCGAGGACGCGCGACTTGTCGACGATCGACAATTGCTCGACGACAGGCCGCAGGGACGGCGGTGCGTCGCTCCCGCCGAACATCTGGACGGCCGCTGACCGGCTCGACCGCATCGTCGAGCGCATCGACTCCGCGAGGGCCTTTCGCGCGCTGATCTCCGCGTAGGTGAAGGCCGCATTGCGACCGACGAGCCAATTGCGGGAGCCCGGCGGCTCGGCGACCGCCGCCTGCTCGTGGGCGACGTAGACGAAGTAGCCGTTCTTCTTCTCGTTCTTGCCGTCCTCGAGCTTCTCCTTCGCCTTCCAGTCCGCCCAGCACGTCTCGACCGAGGCGGGCCGCGCGCCCGCGGTGAGATGGGCGCCGCCGTTGAGCGCCGCCGCCGCTTCCGCGGACCCGGCCGGCTCGGGCGACTGAGCGGCGGCTCCATTCAGGCCGGCGAGCAACAGGGTGGCCAGACCGAAGGCCTGGCGGCAGATCGCGGTCATCCGGTTTCTCCCAATCAGCGCCGGCCGATGCCGCCGAGGGCACCGCCGACAATTCCCATGAAGGCCCGCGCCGCCTGCTCGTTCTGAAGGCGTTGCTGCTCGGCCTGGCGCTGGCCTTCCATCAAGCGTTCGACCGCGTCGGCCGCTTCGCGGTGTCCCATCGATGCCGCACGCTTGAAGAGCCGATACGCGTCATCCGGCCCGGATCCCTCGACGCGACCCTTCGAAATCATCGTCGCGAGGCTGACCATCGCGTCCGGATCGCCGAGAGTGGCGCCCTGCCGGAAGCTCGCGATGGCCCCCGCCAGATCGTTGCGGCCGACGCGGGTATCCAAGAGAGCCCATCCGAAATTGTCATAGGCTGCGCGGTAGTTCTGCCGCATCAGCACCTGCAGCAGCGGTAGCGCCCGTTTCGGATCGGACGTCTGGTACGCCCGAGCGAGTTGGTAGCGGTAGCGCCGCTCCTCCGGGTATTGCCGAACGGCGATCTCGCAGGCCTCGATCGCGTCGGTCCCCGCCCCTTTCAGGACATCCCACGGGACACCGGGCAGCGCCTTCGGGCGATCGGGATCGTACAGGCCGGCCGCCGCCTGGTCGCACAGATCGCCCGCCCGCGCGATCCTCGCCTGGCGCTGGGCCTCGACCTCCCGCTGGGCCGCATCCCGTTGGGCACGCTCCACGGCTTCCCGCTTCGCCCGCTCGACGCTCTGCCGCCACTCGGTCACGACCTTTCGGTCGACGATCAGCAGCTTGTCGCCGGTCCTCGGATGAAATCCGGAATTGTCGAAGAACTCGTACGTCAGCCCTTCGCGCCAGTACCAGACCCGCGGTTGCCCCGTGACGGGATCGAACCAAGCCGCGCTCGTCGGATCGACCGGCTTCGGCGGCCGCAGGCGCCGATCCGCACGCTCCTGCTCCTCCTTCTTCACGGCCTGCGATTTCGGCACGCAGACCGTAACCTCGGACTTGAGCGAGAGGGAGCCACCGGCATCCGCCTCCTTGCGGGTCTCTTCGAGGACCTTGACCCGCACGAACCCGGCGAGATTGGTCTGCTCGAATTGCTTGAAGCGCTGTTCGGCGTCGCTGTTCACGATCTCCGCGCGGTTCTCGCGCGACGACTTGACTTCGAAGCCGATCACTTGGCCGATCGCCACTTGGTTGGTGCGGTCCAGGGCCCGCTTGCGGGCCGCGTCCATCTCGGACCACGTTCCGTAAGCTTCCTCGACGGTGACCGGGACGGTCTCCTGCCGGACGCAGTCGCCCTCGTCGTAGGCCCGGACAGGACCGATCATCATGAGCAGCGCCCCGGCGCAGGCGAGCGTCAGAGGGGCACGGTCGCGCAGTTTTTCCGCAGCTTTGTTGAGATCTGGGACGATGATCGTTTCGCTGATCTGCGTTTGAAGTCTGAGCACGGGCGAGCGGCCATCGACGAAGAACCGTATCTGTGGGTTCTGACATGCGCGTGCCGGCTGGCACTACGTGTTCTTCTCGTTAAGATTGAATTTTCCCCAGCAATTACCTTAAGGTTGATGCTGCGTCGCTGGGCGTAGCGGCGGCTACGGTGCTTGGACAGGCTTCGACGCGGGCGGTGCGCGATGTGGGCATGGGGCGCGGCGCACAGCGCGCGGGTGCCCGGGCCGATGCGGCAGATCGATCGCGCGATGGCAGCGCGCTCACACCGCCTCGACCGGAAACCGCGCGCTCGGGTTCACGTATTCCTCCTGCGCGGCCACCGTCAGGATCTCCCGCGATCCTGCCTCGGCGGTGCGCTTGAGCAGCCCGTAGATCGAGGCCGCCGCCGCGCCGAGCGCCGCCTCGGCCGAGCCGGTCCGGGCATAGTGCACCAGGAACAGGGCCGCGATGCAGTCTCCCGCCCCGTTCACCGCGATGGCGAGCCGCGGGGTGCGGACCCGGAACACCCGCCCCTCCGCGCCCGCGAGCAGGTCGATGCTGTCGGCGGGCGTGTCGGCGCAGAGCGCCGAGGTGACCAGGACCACCCGCGGCCCCCGCGCCTGGAGCGCCGCGATCGCGGCTGCGGCCTCCGCCAGGGTGCGGCTCGGCAGGCCGGTGAGGAGGCCGAGTTCGAACTGGTTGGGGGTGAGGATGTCGGCGGCCGGGACCGCGCGCTCGCGCAGGAACGCCTCGATGCCGGGCCGCACGTAGACGCCCTCCTCGACGTCGCCGATCACCGGGTCGCAGCAGTAGAGCGCTCGGGGGTTCGCCGCCCGCACGGCGTCCACCGCCTCCAGGATCGCGGCGCCGATCTCGGCCGACCCCATGTAGCCCGACAGCACCGCGTCGCAGGTCGAGAGCACGCCGCGCTCGCCGATGCCGCGCACCACCTCGCGGATCATCGCCGCGTCGAAGACGGGGCCGCGCCACGCGCCGTAACCGGTGTGGTTGGAGAACTGCACCGTATGCACGGGCCAGACCTCGACCCCGAGCCGCTGCATCGGAAACACCGCCGAGGCGTTGCCGACATGGCCGTAGGCGACATGGGACTGGATCGACAGGACGTTCAACGCGGGACTCGCTCGTTGTCCCGCTACGGTTAGCCGGTTCCCGCGCCGCCTGCACCCCTATCCCTTGCCGCCCTCCCCCGCGCGCCTCAGATGGGACCGACCCTCCTCCCACCCGCCGAGCCCCGTTCAGAGCCCCATGGACATCGAAGCGCTGCGCACCACGACCCTCGCCTTCGTGGAGGCGCACAAGGCCTGGACGCCGTTCATCGCCGGCGGCCTCGCCTTCTGCGAATCGATCGCGGTCCTGTCGCTGTTCGTGCCGGCGACCGTGATCCTGGTCGGCATCGGCGCCCTCGTCGGCGGCGCCGACATCCCGTTCTGGCCGGTGGTGATCGCCGCGGCGGTGGGCGCCGCGCTCGGCGACTGGATCTCCTACGAGGCCGGGCGCTGGCTCGGACCGGGGGCCAAGACCAAGTGGCCGCTGCGGCGCTACCCCGAGCTCATGGCCAAGGCCGAGGCCTTCATCGGGCGCTGGGGCATCGCCGCGGTGGCGCTGGGGCGGTTCTTCGGGCCGGCCAGGGCCCTGGTGCCGCTCTTCGCCGGCATCCTCGGCCTGGCGCGGCTGCCGTTCCAGCTGGCCAACGTCGCCTCCGCCCTGGTCTGGGCCTTCGTGCTGCTGGCCCCCGGGGCCGGGCTACTCACGTGGTTCCATCGCTGATGCGGCGCTTCCCGCCCGAGCGGATCGTCTGCCTCACCGAGGAGACCGTCGAGACTCTGTACCTGCTGGGTGCGGAGGACCGGATCGTCGGCGTCTCGGGCTACGCGGTGCGCCCGCCCCGGGTCCGGAAGGAGAAGCCCCGGGTCTCGGCCTTCACCAGCGCGGACATCCCGAAGATCCTGGCGCTGGCGCCGGACCTCGTCCTGGCCTTCTCGGACCTCCAGGCTGGCATCGTCGCCGACCTCGCCCGGGCCGGCGTGGCAGTGCACCTGTTCAACCAGCGCGACGTGGCGGGCTGCCTTGCCATGGTCCGCACCCTCGGCGCCCTCGTCGGTCTGCCGGAACGGGCCGAGGCTTTGGCGGCCGGCTTCGAGGCGCGGCTGGCGGAGGCCGCCGCGGCGGTGCGGGGCCGGCCGACCCTGCGCGTCTACTTCGAGGAATGGGACGCGCCGATGATCTCCGGCATCGGCTGGGTCTCGGATCTGATCGGCCTCGCGGGCGGCCGGGACGTGTTCCCGGCCTTGAGCCGGCAGCCGGCCGCGCAGGACCGGATCGTCACGCCCGAACAAGTGATCGAAGCCGCGCCCGACGTGATCCTCGCCTCGTGGTGCGGCAAGCGGGTCAATGTCGACCGCATCCGGTCCCGACCCGGCTGGGCGGCGATCCCGGCCGTGCGCGACGGGCGCATCCACGAGATCAAGTCGCCGCTGATCCTGCAGCCTGGCCCGGCCGCGCTCACCGACGGGTTCGACGCGATCCGGGCCTGCCTCGGATGACCGCCTTGGATGATTGCCCCGGGGCGATGCCGCGCCGCAGGTGACGGACGGCGCCGGGATTGGCAGGATGTCCCGATTCGGCACAGGCGCATTCCCCGAGATTGATGTCCGCTTCCATCGGCATTTCCGATTCGGCTTCTCCGCCCCCGGCGGCTGAGGCGCTCCTGCCGCCCGACCGGCGGCAGTCGCCGACGGCGCTGCGCATCCAGCGCGGCGTGCGGCGGCTGTTCTCCGAGATGGGCTGCGTCACCCTGCCGGAATTCTCCCTCGTCAACGGCCGCCGCGCCGACGTGATCGCCCTGTGCGGCGCCGGGAAGCTCACCATCGTGGAGATCAAGTCGAGCGTGGCGGATTTCCGCGCGGACCGGAAATGGCCGGATTACCGCGACTTCTGCGACCGGTTCTTCTTCGCGATCCCCGAGGACGTGCCCGAATCCCTGATCCCGGAGGAATGCGGCCTGATCGTCGCGGATGCCTACGGGGCCGGGATCCTGCGTGCGGCGCCCGAGCATCCGCTGAGCGGCGCCCGGCGCAAGGCCGTGACGCTCCGCTTCGCCCACAGCGCCGCGCGCATCCTCCACGCGCTCGCCGATCCGGGCGCGGTGCGGGAGGGGGCGCTGTAGGATACGGCCGGCGGCCGGATTCGCGCCGACGCGACGGACCGCCCGGGACGGCTGAACGACGCTGGACCCATCCGTCGCGTCGGCGGTGGCCGAGAAGCTTTCGGCGACGCGAGCGGCAGCTGTCTCGCCGAACGTGGTCGAGGCGCGGACGATGCGCGGACTCGGATACGTTCGATCGCGTCATGAACCGCAGGGCGGCCTCCCACCGGCTCCCGAGGATCGCGGGAACGAGCGATGCGCCATCTGCGAAAAGGACATCCACGCTGGATCGGGAGGCCGCGCAGGGCGGCTGATCGCGCAGACGACCGATTGGCGATGGACGGCGGGGTTCGGTCTGGTACGTCTGCACTGGTATTCCACCGACGATTGAAATCTGCGTAGAACGGCCGCGCTTCCCGCCGATCCAGCGCCGAGCCCGATTCATCGATGACCTCCGTCGCCCTGTTCGAGCTGATCCTCGGCCTCCTCGGCGCGGCCCTGCTGCTGTCGCTGGCGGCCGGGCGCCTGGGCTTCCCGCCGGCCGCCGCCCTGGTCATCGGCGGCATGGCGCTGGCGGTGGTGCCGGGCCTGCCGGCCTTCACGCTCGACCCGGACCTGATCATGGTCCTGTTCCTGCCGCCGCTCCTGCTCGAATCCGCCTACTTCACCGTCTGGCGCGACTTCCGGGCGAGCCTCGGCCCGATCCTGTCGCTCTCGCTCGGGGCGGTCCTGTTCACGACCCTGATCGTCGGGCTCGTCGCCCACGCGGTGGTGCCGGCCCTGCCCTGGGCCGCCTGTTTCGCCCTGGGCGCCATCGTCTCGCCGCCGGACGCGGTCGCCGCCAAGGCGGTTCTGGCCCGGGTCGCCCTGCCCCGCCGGATGATCACGGTCCTGGAGGGCGAGAGCCTCGTCAACGACGCCTCGGGCCTCGTGCTCTACCGCTTCGCCGTGGCGGCCGCGCTGACGGGGAGCTTCAGCGCCTGGGCGGCGGCCGGCAGCTTCGCGTGGCTCGCGGTGGCGGGCGTCGCGGTCGGGCTCGCCTGCGGTCTGGCGGTGAACGCCGGGATGCGGCGGCTGCACGACGCAAACGCCATCACGGTGCTGAGCTTCCTCGCCGCCTACGTCGCCTACCTCGCGGCCGAGGAGGTCCACGCCTCCGGCGTTCTCGCGGTTGTGGCCTGCGGCCTGATGATGGGCGGCCGGGAGCACGAGACCTTCGACGCCCATGCCCGCCGCCATTCCGTGGCGGTGTGGGCATTCGTGGTGTTCGTGCTGGAGGCTCTGGTCTTCGTGCTGATCGGCCTGGCGCTGCGCGGCGTGCTGGCCCGGACCGGCGGCGAGTACGGGTCGCTCTCGGCGGGGCTGCCCCTGGCGCTCGCCGTCACCGCCACCTGCGTCGTCGCCCGCCTGCTCTGGGTGTTTCCCGCCGTCTACCTGCGGCGGCTCCTGTCGCCGCGGTTGCGTGCGCGGGAACCCTCCCCGAACCCGGCCGTGCCGCTGATCGTGGGATGGGCCGGGATGCGCGGGGTCGTGACCCTTGCGGCGGCCCTGGCGCTGCCGGTGGACTTCCCCGGCCGCGACGCAATCCTGGTCGCGGCCTTCGTGGTGATCCTGTTCACCGTGCTGGTGCAGGGCACGACCCTGGGGCCGCTGATCCGCCGGCTCCGCCTCGATCCCGTGGCGCACCTGCCCGACGGCCATCTCGACGCGCCCATGGCCCGCGTCGTCGTCAACGAGGCGGGACTCGCCGCCCTGGAGGGATTGGTGTTCCCCGAGACCGGGGCGCTGCAGCACCCGCGCCTCGTGGAGGAGTATCGTCGCCGGGTCCGGGCCTCCTCGCGGGACCGGGACGAGCGGACGGCGCTCGAAGCCGAGAAGAACGAGCACTTCGCCGCCGCGCTGCTCGCCGTGCGGTCAGGCCGGTCGGCGCTGATCGACCTGCACCGGCAGAACCGGGTCCACAGCTCGGTGCTGCGTCAGCTGGAAACGGAGATCGATCTGGAAGAGCTCCATCTCAAGCGTCTGGCCGGGACCGCGCCGGCCCATGGCTAGACCACTCTCCGCCGAAGTCGGATCCCGTTCGGCGTCGGAGAGCGCGTCGAACCAGGGGCCTGGAGCCGCGCCCGGCCGGGGTGCGGTTCCTCAATGGGCGGCGCAGCCGTCCGCCGGCTGGCCGTAGCCGCTGTAGACGACCCGCACCTTGCGCAGGCAGGTCCCCTCGGACTTCGGCGCCACCGCCACGGGCGCGACGTCCACCGGCTCGACCCGCAGGGTCGCGGCCACCGGCTGGTCCTCGGAGGTGGCGAGCGCGCGGCTGGCGCTCATCACGACGGGCGTCGCGGCCAGCGACGAGATGGCGAGCGCGGCGAAGACAGCGATGTTCTTGCGGCCGAAGGTGTTGCGGGTGCGAGCATTGAACATGACGAGTGGTCCGTCGTATTGCGTTCGGCAGCGCTGAGGTGCCGAGATCCCCTGTTGCAGCGATAACTTGGCCGTTGGCTTGGCGGTTCCCGGTATTGCCCAAAAACCGCCACGCTTGCGTGTCCCGCCGCACCTGGGGCGCGGGCCCTCAAAGGATCTTGCGGTACTGCACGAAGCCGGATTTCTCGGCGATCCGGTCGTAGAGCTGCATCGCGTCGGTGTTGGTCTCGTGCGTCAGCCAGTGGACGCGGGAGCAGCCGGCGGCTTTCGCGGCCTCGCAGACGTGCTCGATCAGCCGCCGCCCGATCCCGAGACCCCGGGCGCCGTCCGCCACGAACAGGTCCTGGAGGTAGCAGTAATCCCCGACCGTCCAGGCTGAGCGGTGGCGGATGTGGTGGACGAGGCCGATCGCCTCCGTGCCGCGCCACGCCAGGGCTCCGTCGACCGGCTCGGCCGGGTCGTTGAGGCGCCGCCAGGTCGTCTCCGTGACGGCGTCCGACAGGTCGACCTTGTAGAACGCCTGGTAGCCCCGCCAGAGCGGCAGCCAAGCATCCCGGTCGCCGGCGCCGATCCGGCGGATCGCGAGGCTGCTGTCCATGATTCTCTCCGCTGGTCCGGACGGATCGGACCTCATCCGGCCCGGACAGGCAACCCGGGCCGCCGGCGCCGAAGACCCGTCACCCGATCGCCTTCACCCGACACCCGCGCCTTGCACCCCTGCCCGCCCGCACCTAAACCGGCCCGCCAGCGGCCCGAGCCGCCGCGCGAGCCCGAGCCTCCGACACCCATGTCCCAAAAGAAATCCTTCCAGGGTCTGATCCTGACGCTTCAGGAATTCTGGGCGGCGCAGGGCTGCGTGATCCTCCAGCCCTACGACATGGAGGTCGGCGCCGGCACCTTCCATCCGGCCACGACCCTGCGGGCGCTCGGCCCGAAACCCTGGAAGGCGGCCTATGTCCAGCCGTCGCGCCGGCCCAAGGACGGCCGCTACGGCGAGAACCCCAACCGGCTCCAGCACTATTACCAGTTCCAGGTGATCCTGAAGCCGAACCCGCCGAACCTGCAGGAGCTTTACCTCGCCTCGCTCGCGGCCATCGGCGTCGACCTCAAGCTCCACGACATCCGCTTCGTCGAGGACGATTGGGAGAGCCCGACGCTCGGCGCCTGGGGCCTGGGCTGGGAATGCTGGTGCGACGGGATGGAGGTCAGCCAGTTCACCTATTTCCAGCAGGTCGCGGGCTTCGAGTGCGCGCCGGTGGCGGGCGAGCTGACCTACGGGCTGGAGCGGCTCGCCATGTACGTCCAGGGCGTCGAGAACGTCTACGACCTCGACTTCAACGGCGCCGAGGGTGCGGACCGGATCACCTACGGGGACGTGTTCCTGCAGGCCGAGCAGGAATATTCCCGCCACAATTTCGAGTCCGCCGACACGACGATGCTGTTCCGCCAGTTCACCGACGCGGAGGCGGCCTGCCGGTCCTACCTCGCGGCGGGCGCGCCCGCCGCGGAGGGCGAGCGCCACCGGATGGCGCAGCCGGCCTACGACCAGTGCATCAAGGCCAGCCACGTCTTCAACCTCCTCGACGCGCGCGGCGTGATCTCGGTGACGGAGCGCCAGAGCTACATCCTGCGGGTGCGGGAACTCGCCAAGGCCTGCGGGGCCGCGTGGCTGAAGACCGCGGCCGGCGGAGCCCCTTGAGCCTTCGCGCGTTGCAACCCCCGCCAACCGGCGCGCTCCGGCGCGTCCGCAGACGCGGGAACCTCGTGATGAAGAAGACGATCCTCGCCCTCAGCCTCCTCGGATTCGGCCTCGCCCCCGCGCTGGCGGCCGATCCCGGGCCTGAGGCCACGGTCAAGAAGCTCTACGCCGAGCCGCACCCGAATCACTCCTCCGTGTACTCGAAGCGCCTGCAGGGCCTGTTCGACGCCGACGCGAAGCAGGCCAACGGTGCCACCGGCAACCTCGACTTCGACTACCGCCTGAACGGCGAGCCCCTGAAGCCCGACACGGTGAAGAACCTGACCTTCAAGGAGGCCACCGAGGGCAAGGACCAAGCGAAGGTCACGGTGGAGCGCAAGGGCGGCGACGGATCGAAGGCGATCGTCTACGACCTCGTGCGCGAGGATGGCGGCTGGAAGGTCTCCGACGCCCACGCGATCGGCGACCGCAAGTGGCAGCTCACGACCATCCTCAAGGGCGAGGCGCGCTGAGCCTGGGCCGTCAACCCTCGACAGGGGTGCGGCGCGGCGATATGGCCGCGCCATGCCCGACCTCCTGCTCGAACTCCGCTCGGAAGAGATCCCCGCCCGCATGCAGCGGCGCGCGGCGGAGGATCTGAAAAAGCTCGTCACCGACGCCCTGGTGGCGCGCGGTTTCTTGTACGAGGGCGCCAAGGCGTTCTCGACGCCGCGCCGGCTGGCGCTGCACATCGCCGGCCTCCCCGCCCGGGGCGAGGCCGTGCGTGAGGAGCGCCGCGGCCCGCGGGTCGGCGCCCCCGAGGCGGCCGTCCAGGGCTTCCTGAAGGGCGCGGGACTGACGAGCCTCGATCAGGCCACGACCGTCACCGATCCCAAGAAGGGCGAATTCTATCTCGCGGTGATCGAGCGGCCCGGCCGCGAGACGCTCGACGTCCTGGCCGAGCTCCTGCCCGAAATCGTCAAGAACTTCCCCTGGCCGAAATCCATGCGCTGGGGCGCGGCCTCGGCGGAGCCGGGGTCCCTCCGCTGGGTGCGCCCGCTGCAATCGATCGTCGCGACCTTCGGGCCGGAGACCGAGAGCCCCGAGGTCGTGCCGTTCGCGGTCGGCGGGATCGCGGCCGGCACGGTGACCTACGGCCACCGCTTCCTCGCCCCGGAGGCGATCGAGGTGCGCCGGTTCGACGACTACATCCAGGCCCTGGAGCGGGCGAAGGTCATCCTCGACGCCGACCGGCGCAAGGACGTGATCCTGCACGATGCCCGCGACCTCGCCTTCGCCCGCGGCCTCGACCTCGTCGAGGACGAGGGGCTGCTGGAGGAGGTGTCGGGCCTCGTGGAATGGCCGGTGGTGCTGATGGGCTCCTTCGACGAGGCCTTCCTCGACATCCCCGCCGAGGCGATCCGGGCGACCATCCGGGCGAACCAGAAGTGCTTCGTCCTGCGCAAGGGCGGGTCGGAGGACCTGGCGCCGGCCTTTATCCTGGTCTCGAACCTCGTCGCCAGCGACGGCGGCCGGGCGATCACAGCCGGCAACGAGCGGGTGGTCCGGGCGCGCCTGTCGGACGCGAAGTTTTTCTGGGAGACCGACAAGGCGATCCGCTTGGAGGATCGGCTGCCGAAGCTCGACAGCATCGTCTTCCACGAGAAGCTCGGCACGCAGGGCGAGCGGATCGCCCGCATCGCCGCGCTGGCGAAGGACCTCGCGACTCTGGTCGGGGCCGATCCGGCGCTCGCCGAGCGCGCCGCCCGTCTCGCCAAGGCCGACCTCGTCACCGAGATGGTCGGCGAGTTCCCCGAGCTCCAGGGCCTGATGGGCCGCAAATACGCGGCGCTCCAGGGCGAGCACGACAGCGTCTGCGCGGCCATCGAGGAGCATTACAAGCCGCTCGGCCCCTCCGACCGGGTGCCGAGCGATCCGGTCTCCATCGCGGTGGCGCTCGCCGACAAGCTCGACACGCTGGTGGGGTTCTGGGCGATCGACGAGAAGCCCACGGGGAGCAAGGACCCGTTCGCCCTGCGCCGGGCGGCTCTGGGCGTGATCCGGCTGATCCTCGACCGCGGCTTGCGCCTGCGCCTTCTCGAGCAGGTCGGCGCGGCGGATCGCGGCCTCGCCGGGCGGGCCGGTGCGGATGCCGGGGATCTCCTCGGCTTCTTCGCGGACCGCCTCAAGGTCTACCTCCGCGACCAGGGCGCCCGCCACGACCTGATCGACGCCGTCTTCGCCCTGCCCGGCCAGGACGACCTGCTGATGGTCGTGCGCCGCGTCGAGGCGCTCGGACAGTTCCTCGACACCGAGGACGGGAAGAACCTGTTGGCCGGCTACAAGCGCGCGGCCAACATCCTGCGCATCGAGGAGAAGAAGGACGGCCGCGCCTACGATGCCGCGCCCGACGCCGCCCTCGCCGCCGCGGGCGAGCCGGCCGAGCGGGCACTGGCCGAGGCGCTGGCGAAGGCCCGGGAGACCGCCTCGGCGGCGGTCGCCCGCGAGGATTTCGCCGGGGCCATGCAGGCGCTCTCCACGCTCCGCGCGCCGGTGGACGCCTTCTTCCAGGACGTCACCGTCAACGCGCCCGATCCGAAGCTCCGCGAGAACCGCTTGGCTCTGCTCAACGCCCTGCGCGCCGCGACGCGGGAGGTGGCGGAGTTCGCGAAGATCGAGGGGTGAGGCGGAGCCTTCCCCGCGGACAATCGCCATCTGAACGGAGCGCGGGTCCCCTCGCCCGTGCGGGAGAGGGACAGGGTGAGGGGTGCGACCTCACCGGAAAGACCCGATCCCTCACCCCGACCCTCTCCCGCATGGGAGAGTGGGCGCGTTGCGCCTTCGCACAGACCGCTGAGGGCCCCCCTCACCCGTGATCGTGCCCGGCATGGTCCTCCGGCTCCGGCAGGGTCAGGCCGAAATGGCTCACCAGATCGGCCACCTGCCCGGGGCTCAGCTGCCGCGGGTTGAGGTTGCGGAGCAGCAGGTAGAGCTTGGCGGTCTCCTCCAGCTCCTCGGTGGCGAAGACCGCGCCCTCCAGGCTGTCCCCGGCCACCACCGGGCCGTGATTGGCGAGCAGCACCGAACTGTACCGGCCGGCGAGCCCCCGAATCGCGTCCGCGACCGCCGGGTCGCCGGGTCGGTAATAGGGCACCAGCGCCGTGCCGCCGGTGCGCATCAGGTAATAGGGCGTCAAAGGCGGCAGAACCTGACGCGGGTCAATCTCCGGCAGCATCGAGACCGCCACCGCGTGGGTGGAGTGCAGGTGGACGATCGCCTTCGCTTCGCTGCGGCTCTCGTAGAGCGCGCTGTGCAGCGGGATCTCCTTGGTGGGCTTGTCGCCCGAGACGAGGCGCCCCTGCTGGTCCAGCCGGGAGATCCGCGCCGGGTCGAGGAAGCCGAGGGACGCGTTGGTCGGCGTCACCAGCCAGCCGCCGTCGGGCAGGCGCAGCGAGATGTTGCCGGACGAGCCCGGCGTCAGGCCGCGCTCGAACAGCGAGCGGCCGTAGCGGCAGATGTCTTCGCGCAGCCGGCTCTCGTCGCTCATGCGGTCGCTCCCTCGATCAGCTCGAACCCGAGATCGATTTTCTTTGGACTCTGATCGGTCAGGCAGGCGGCGGCCCGCCGGCCGATCTCCAGGCGCGGCGTGCGCACCGTCGAGAGGGGCTGGGGCATCGCCGCCGCGAAGTCGAGCCCGTTGAAGCCGAACAGCGCGATCCGTCCCGGGACCGCGAGCCCCGCCGCCAGGCAGGCGAAGTAGCCGCCGAGCGCCATGTCGTCGTTGGAGAAGTAGACGGCATCGAGATCCGGGTGGCGCGCCAGCAGCGCCTCCAGCCCCGCCCGCCCCGAGGCCGGCGAGGACGGCCCCGACCGGATCTCCTGGGCCTGGAGCGCCAGCCCGGCCTCCGCCAGGGCTTCCTC
Source organism: Methylobacterium sp. 1973 (assembly GCF_040545035.1). Taxonomy (NCBI): domain Bacteria; kingdom Pseudomonadati; phylum Pseudomonadota; class Alphaproteobacteria; order Hyphomicrobiales; family Methylobacteriaceae; genus Methylobacterium; species Methylobacterium sp. 1973. The sequence goes on along the minus strand of NZ_JBEPLA010000015.1, from coordinate 111,794 downwards.
GAACCCGGCCAGCCGCTTGCCCGCCCGCACGTCTATGCGCAAGTCGTGGCCGAGATAGGCGATGCGGCGGTAGCCTCGCGCGACGAGGTGGCGGGCGCTCGCCGCCCCCACGGCCCGGTTGGAGAACCCGACCACCGTGTCGATCCCGTCGCCATCCGTGTCGATCATCTCGACGACGCGCACGCCCCCGGCCCTGGCGAGGGCCACCGTCCCGGGATTGTGCTCCAGCCCGGTGAGCAGCAGCGCCGCCGGCCGCCAGGACAGGAGCGCGGCGGCCAGCGCCTCCTCCCGGTCCGGATCGTACTCGCTCACCCCGATCACGCAGGGGATGCCCTCGGCGTCGAGCGCCGATGTCAGGCCGCGCAGCAGGTCGGGGAAGACCACGTTGGCGAGCGACGGGATGACGACGCCCACGAGCCGCGCGCTCGCGCCCTGGCCGGCGAGGCTGCCGGCGAGGCGGTTCGGCACGTAGCCGAGCCGGGCCACCGCCTCAGCCACCCGCGCGCCGGCGCGCTTGGAATAGGAGCCGTGGTTGCGCAGGACCCGCGAGACCGTGCTCTCGCCGACCCCGGCCTCACGGGCCACGTCGGTGAGCGTCACGAGCCGCCCCGGCGGCTGGAATTCGTCCATGGCCCCGCTTCTCCCGGCGCGGTCTCTGATGACGTCCGTCGCATCGCCCATCCGCACCCTCATCGCGCGATGCCCGCGCGACCGGGCCCCGAAGGAGAAGGTCTCCAGAGGGCGCTGCGATCCCTGGAGGGCTCCTTCGAGACCTCCGCTGCGCTGCGCCACCGCGGGATGAGGGTGCAATTGGGAAGACCGTCCTCAGCGATCCGGCCCCTGACATAGCGGCCTGCATTATGTCGCACAACCGGATTGGCAGCGCTGCCAAAAGGCGATATGGCACCGCCCCAGCGCCGCCCGACGAGCGGTGAAGACCATGATCCGCCCATCCGCGCGAGCGTATGGGCGAGGGAGAACGCCATGCCGGTCCAAGCCGCTCCGCTGGGGGGCGCCACCGCGCCCGCGGACGAAAAGTCCTTCGCCGACCGCACCTACGCGAAGGTGTTCTGGCGCCTCGTGCCGTTCCTGATGCTCTGCTACGTGGTGGCGTATCTCGACCGGGTGAATGTCGGCTTCGCCAAGCTCCAGATGTCCCAGGAGCTGAAGTTCTCCGAGACGGTCTATGGCCTCGGTGCCGGGATCTTCTTCCTCGGCTACTTCCTGTTCGAGGTGCCCTCGAACGTGATCCTGCACCGGGTCGGCGCGCGGGTGTGGATCGCCCGGATCATGATCACCTGGGGAATCATCTCCGGCGCGTTCCTGTTCGTGAACTCCGAGTGGAGCTTCTACGGGATGCGCTTCCTGCTCGGGCTGGCCGAGGCCGGCTTCTATCCGGGCGTGATCCTCTACACGACGTCGTGGTTCCCGGCCCATCGCCGCGCCAAGGTGATCGCGGTGTTCATGGCGGCGATCCCGATCTCGGGGATCTTCGGCAACCCGCTCTCCGGCTGGATCATGGACGCGTTCAACGGCGCCCAGGGCCTGTCCGGCTGGCAGTGGATGTTCCTGATCGAGGCGGTGCCGGCGGTGCTCATCGGACTCGCCGTGTTCTTCTACCTCGACAACCGCCCGGCCGAGGCGAAGTGGCTGAGCGACGCCGAGAAGCAGCTCCTGGAGCGCGACATCGCCGCCGACAACCGGGGCAAGGAATCGAGCCCGCACTCCATCGCCACCGTGTTCCGCAACGGCCGCGTGTGGTTCATGAGCCTGATCTACTTCGCCTTCGTGACCGGGCAGTACGGCCTCACCTTCTGGATGCCCACGATCGTCAAGGCGTCGGGCGTGCAGGGCAATCTCAACATCGGCCTGATCAGCGCGATCCCGTTCCTGTGCGCGGCCATCGTGATGGTTCTGTTCGGGCTCAGCGCCGACCGGATGCGCGAGCGCCGCTGGCACCTGATCGTCCCGGCCCTGCTCGGCGCCGTCGGCTTCGTGGTCTCGGCGAGCGCGGGCTCGACCACCATCGCGGTGGCGGCCCTCTCGGTGGCGGCGGCCGGCGTGCTGACCTGCTCGCCCCTGTTCTGGTCGTTGCCCACGGCGTTCCTCAGCGGCGCCGGCGCGGCGGCCGGCATCGCCCTGATCAACTCGGTGGGCAATCTTGCCGGCTTCGTCAGCCCCTACGTGATCGGGGCGCTGCGCGACGCCACCGGCAGCACCGCCGCCGGCATGTACGCGCTCGCCGCGATGCTGGTGGTCGGCTCGGTCTGCGTGTTCGTCACGCCGGCCCGGATGGTCAACCGCTGAGGCTTCGAGCCGAGCGCTCCGGTCTCCCTCCCCCCTCTGCGGGGGAGGGTGGCCCCTGCGTCAGCAGGGGTCGGGAGAGGGGAGCCCGGTTTCAGGAAAGGGTGCGACCTCCACGGAGGCTGACGCTCCCTTCTGCACTGTCGCTCCCCTCTCCCGACCCCCTTCGGGGGCCACCCTCCCCCGCAGAGGGGGGAGGGAGACGCGCGGCTCCGGATGCACCCTACGCGACGTAACGAACCCCCTTCCCAGTCCATGCAGGAGCCGCCCCCAATGACCAAAGCAACACACCGCGCCGCGGTGATCGGCCTGGGCTCCATGGGCTCCGGCATGGCCGGCTCGCTCCTGCGGGCGGGCTTCTCGGTCGCCGCCTGCGACGTGAACCCGGAGGCGGTGGCGCGCTTCGCCGCCGCCGGCGGCCGGGGCGCCGCGAACCCCGCCGAGGCGGCGCGGGATGCCGACGTGGTGGTGAGCGTGGTGGTCAACGCCGCCCAGACCGAGGCGGTGCTGTTCGGCGAGAACGGGTCTGCCGCCGCGATGCCGGAGGGCGCGGTGTTCGTCTCCTCCGCCACCATGGATCCGGCCGTCGCGCGCGCGCTCGCCGCCCGGCTGGAGGCCACCGGCCGCCACTATCTCGACGCCCCGATGAGCGGGGGCGCCGCCCGCGCGGCCGACGGCGGCCTGACCTTCCTGGCCTCGGGCTCGGCGGCGGCCTTCGCGAAGGCGCGGCCCGCCCTCGATGCCATGGCGGGCACGCTCTACGAGCTCGGCGACGCGGCCGGCCAGGGCGCGGCCTTCAAGATGATCAACCAGCTGCTGGCCGGGGTGCATATCGCCGCCGCCTGCGAGGCGATGGCCTTCGCGGCCAAGCAGGGCCTCGATCTCCGGCGCGTCTACGAGGTGATCACCAAGTCGGCCGGCAATTCCTGGATGTTCGAGAACCGGGTGCCCCACATCCTCGACGCGGATTACAGCCCGAAGAGCGCGGTCGACATCTTCGTCAAGGATCTCGGCATCGTGCAGGACATGGCCCGGGCGGAGAAGTACCCGGTCCCGGTGGCGGCCGCGGCGCTCCAGATGTTCCTGATGGCGTCCGGCGCCGGCATGGGCCGCGACGACGACGCCTCCGTGGCGCGGCTCTACGCGCAGGTCTCGGGGGCGAAGCTGCCGGGGACGGCCTGAGGAGGCCTGATCCCACCCGCTTCCTCATCCTGAGGTGCCCGCGCCAGCGGGCCGCCTTCGCGGCCTCCGCTGCGCTCCGGCACCTCAGGATGCGGGGATTGGGTTGGATCGTGGTCCGCTGAGCGGATCGTCGCGTTTCTAAGGATCGGGCAGGGAGTCCCAAAAGAATGCCGCGCTTTGCCGCCAACCTCAGCCTGATGTTCAACGAGGTGCCGTTCCTCGACCGGTTCGAGGCTGCGGCCCGCGCCGGGTTCGACGCCGTGGAGTTCCTGTTCCCCTACGAGCATCCGCCCGAGGCCATCGGCGCGCGGCTCCGGGCGAATGGCCTGACCCAGGCGCTGTTCAACCTGCCGCCGGGCGACTTCGCCGGGGGCGAGCGCGGGATCGCCGCCTTCCCCGAGCGGTTCGACGAGCTGAAGGCGGGTGTCGAGACGGCGCTCCGCTACGCCGAGGCGACGGGCGTGGGCCGGCTTCACCTCATGGCGGGCCTCGCCCCCTGGGACGATCCCGAGGCCGCCGAATCCTATCGCCGGGCCGTGACCTGGACGGCCGAGCGGCTTGCCCACGCCGGCCTCGACCTCGTCCTGGAGCCGATCAACGGCCGGAACATGCCGGGCTACTTCCTCAACGATTTCGGCCGCGCCGCGGACCTGATCCGTGAGCTGGCTTTGCCGAACCTGAAGCTGCAGTTCGACCTCTACCATTGCCAGATCCTGCACGGCGACGTGACCATGCGGCTGCGCGCCCTGATGCCGATCATCGGCCACGTCCAGACGGCGAGCGTGCCCGAGCGCCACGAACCCGGTACCGGCGAGATGAACGACTTCTTCCTGTTCGACGAGCTGGACCGGCTCGGCTACCGCGGCTTCGTCGGCTGCGAGTACATCCCGGCCGCCGACACCGTCGCGGGCCTCGGCTGGCTCGCCGCCTACAAGGGGAGCGCCCGATGAGCCTCGCGCTGGGATGCGTCGCCGACGACTATACGGGCGCCTCGGACCTCGCCAACACCCTGACCAAGGCGGGCCTGCGCACGATCCAGACCATCGGGGTGCCTGAGGAGGGCCGCGCCCTGCCGGAGGCCGACGCGGTGGTGGTGGCGCTGAAAAGCCGCTCGATCCCGGCCGACCAGGCCGTGGCCCGCTCCCGCGAGGCGGAAGCCTGGCTGCGGGCCCGGGGCGCGGCCCACGTGATGTTCAAGGTCTGCTCGACCTTCGATTCGACGGATGCGGGCAATATCGGCCCGGTGATGGACGCCCTTCGGGCCGAGGCCGGCGCGGCCATCGCGCTCGTGACCCCGGCGTTCCCGGAGACGGGCCGGAGCGTCTACCAGGGCAACCTGTTCGTCGGATCCGTGCCGCTGAACGAGAGTCCCCTGAAGGACCATCCGCTCAACCCGATGCGCGACGCCAACCTCGTGCGCGTGCTGGGGCGCCAGAGCGCCAGCCCGGTCGGCTTGGTCGACACCGCCACGGTGGCCCGGGGTGCGGAGGCCGTGGCGGCCCGCCTCCAGGCCCTGGCGGCCGAGGGCAAGGGCGCCGCCATCGCGGACGCGATCTTCGACAGCGACCTCGAAACCCTCGGGCGGGCGATCATCGCCGAGAAATTCTCCGTGGGGGCGTCCGGCCTCGGGCTCGGGCTCGCCCGGGCGCTGGTGGCCGACGGGCGCGGCACGCAGGATGCCGCCGGGGCCGCCGTGGGCGAGCCGGTGGGCGGGGCCGCCGCCTGCCTCGCCGGCAGTTGCTCGCAGGCGACCCTCCAGCAGGTCGCCGCGGCGGAGAAGATCATGCCGGTGATGCGCCTCGACCCGGCCCGGCTGCTCGCCGGCGCCGACGTGGTGGCCGAGGCCCTGGCCTTCGCGGCGGAACGGCTCGCCGCAGGCCCGGTGCTGATCGCGTCCTCGGCGCCCCCCGAGGCGGTGCGCGCCCTCCAGGCCGAACACGGGGTCGACGCGACCGGCCATGCCATCGAGGCGGCGCTGGCCGCCATCGCCGAGGGCCTCGTCGCCCGCGGCGTGCGCCGGCTCGTGGTCGCCGGCGGCGAAACCTCGGGGTCGGTGGTCGACCGGCTGGGCCTCACCGCCTTCCTGCTCGGGCCGGAGATCGCCGCGGGCGTACCGGTGCTGCGGACCGCAGGGCGATCGGAGCCGATGCTACTCGCCCTCAAATCCGGCAATTTCGGCGGCCCGGACTTCTTCGGCCGCGCCCTCGACATGATGGCCTGAGGCCGCATACTCCGACGAGAGGTTTCCCATGCACGCCCTGATTCTCGGTGCCGCCGGCATGATCGGCCGCCGCCTCGTGGACGCCCTGGTGAAGGACGGCCAGGTCGGCGGGCAGACGCTCAGCGCCCTCACCCTGCTCGACGTGATTCCGCCCGCGGCGCCGGAAGGCTTCTCCGGCCCGGTGCGGGCCGAGGCCGCCGACCTGACGGCCCCGGGTGCCGCCGAGGCCGCCATCGCCGGGCGGCCGGGGGTGATCTTCCACCTCGCCGCGGTGGTCTCCGGCGAGGCCGAGGCCAACCTGGAACTCGGCTACCGGGTCAATCTCGACGGCACCCGCCTGCTCCTCGACGCGATCCGGGCGGCCAACGCGGCGGACGGCTACCGGCCGAAGCTCGTCTTCACCTCCTCCCTCGCGGTGTTCGGGCCGCCCTTCCCCAAGGTGATCCCGGACGACCACATCCTGCGCCCAGCCTCCTCGTACGGGGTGCAGAAGGCCATGGGCGAGCTGATGCTCGCCGACTACGCACGCCGCGGCTTCCTCGACGGGATCGGTCTGCGCCTGCCGACCATCTGCGTGCGGCCGGGCAAGCCCAACAAGGCGGCCTCGGGCTTCTTCTCCGGCATCATCCGCGAGCCGCTGGCCGGCCAGGAGGCGATCCTGCCGGTGCCCGACACGGTGCAGCACTGGTTCGCCAGCCCCGCCGCGGCGGTCGGCTTCCTCGTCCACGCCGCCGGGCTCGACCTCGCGGCGATCGGCCCCCGGATCAGCCTGACCATGCCGGGCGTCTCCGCCACGGTCGCCGAGGAGATCGAGGCCCTGCGCCGCGCGGCGGGCGACAAGGCCGTGGCGCTGATCCGGCGCGCGCCGGACCCGACCATCGCGCGGATCGTCGGCTCCTGGCCGGAGGCCTTCGAGCCGGAGGCGGCCCTGGCTCTGGGCTTCCGGGCGGATGAATCCTTCGACGCGATCGTGGCCCAGCACGTGGCCGAGTTCCACGGCGGCTGAGGCGTCAGGCCAGGGCGGAGCGGATGTCGGTCTGCGGAAAGGCGTCGCCGACGTAGAGCAGCGGCACGCCGTGCATCCGCGCGCAGGCACAGGCGAAGCAGTCGCCGAGGTTCAGGCGCGCCGGGTGGCGGCCCTTGCCGTGGCGGGCGTGGGCCGCGAGGGCGAGTCGCGTCTCCGCTTCGGCGATCGGGACCCGCGTGACGCCTGTGGCGGCCAGAAAATCGTCCACGATCTCTTCGGCGACTTCGGGCGGGACGGCCTTGAGCCGGGTGATGGCGAGCACCGCCTCATACACGGCAACGCCGCTCGTGAGCCGCACGGGACTGTCGCGCAACCGATCCATCAGCGCAGAATGTCCCGGCTCGCCGGCGACGATCGCATGATGGCGGACGCGTCGACGAACATCACGCGTCGTTCAGGCTGTCGTAGAAGGCCTTATCCGCCTTGAGGCCCGTCGACGGGTTGGATGCCAACCTGTCCTGGATCGGCTTGACCTGCTCCAGGAAAGTCTCGCGCTCCGCGTTCTGCCGCGCCAGTCCGTTCTTGAGCGCGGGTCGCACCGCCTCGGTCTTGCTCACGCCCGTCCGCGATGCCAGCTTCTCGGCGCGCTGATTCACCTCTTCGCTGCGGATGTTGAGCGGCATGGCAGCCCCCGTGTAGACGCACGGAAGCCAGTGTCTAAACACCCCTGCCGCAAGGGCGGCCAGAACCCCGATCAAGGATCCCGATGACCCGCCTCGACGAGGCCCGCGCCGCGCTCAAGAAGACCTTCGGCTACGAGGATTTCCGGCCCGGGCAGGACGAGGTGATCGGCGCGGTGCTGGACGGCGCCGACGTGTTCGCCGTGATGCCCACCGGCTCCGGCAAGTCGATGACCTACCAGCTCCCCGCCCTGGTCGAGCCCGGTCTGACAGTCGTGGTCTCGCCGCTGATCGCGCTGATGCACGATCAGGTGCAGCAGATGAAGAGCGTCGGCATCGAGGCCGCCACACTCAACTCGACGGTGGCGGAGACGGAGTCCCGCGAGACCTGGCGGTCCCTGCGCTCGGGCGACCTCCGTCTCCTGTTCGTGTCCCCCGAGCGCCTGCTGATGGAGGGCTGCATCGAGGCCCTGCGCGGGGCCGGGGTCCGGCGGCTCGCGGTGGACGAGGCGCACTGCGTCTCGCAATGGGGCCACGATTTCCGGCCCGAGTACCGGGAGATCGCCCGGGCCCGGGTGGCGCTGGGCAACATCCAGACCCTGGCGCTCACCGCCACCGCCGATGCCGCGACCCGCGCGGAGATCGCCGAGCGGCTGTTCCCGCAGGACCGGCCCCCGAAGATCTTCGTCCACTCCTTCGACCGGCCGAACATCCGGCTGACCTTCCAGCCCAAGGACAACCCGGCCCGGCAGATCGAGCGGTTCCTGAAGCATCGGCGGGCGGAGAGCGGGATCATCTACTGCTCGTCGCGCAAGCGCGTCGAGCAACTGGCCGAGACCCTGAGGAAGGACGGGTTCGACGCCCTGCCCTACCATGCCGGCCTCGACCAGGGCACGCGCATGCGCAACCAGGACCGGTTCCTGCAGGAGGACGGGGTGGTGATGACCGCCACCATCGCCTTCGGCATGGGCATCAACAAGCCCGACGTGCGCTTCGTCTGCCACGCCGACATGCCCAACAACGTCGAGGGCTACTACCAGGAGATCGGCCGCGCCGGCCGCGACGGGCTGCCGGCCGACACGCTGACCCTCTACGGCCTCGACGACATGGCGCTCCGCCGCCGCCAGATCGACGAGAAGGAGATCTCCGACGAGCGCCGCCGGGTCGAGCGGCGCAAGCTCGAGGCGATGATCACCCTGTGCGAGGGCGCCACCTGCCGCCGCCAGTCGCTGCTCGCCTATTTCGGCGAGGCGAGCGGCCCTTGCGGCCGCTGCGACCTGTGCCGCGGCGGCGTCACCCTCGTGGACGGGACGGTCTCGGCGCAGAAGATCCTCTCGGCCGTCGTGCGCACCGGCCAGCGCTTCGGCGCGGCCTATATCTGCGACGTGGTCCACGGGAAGGAGAGCGAGCAGATCCGCCGCAACGGCCACGCGAGCCTCAAGACCTTCGGGGTCGGCGCCGACAAGCCGGTGGCCGCGTGGCGGGCGATCCTGCGCCAGCTCTTCGCGGCCGGGGCGATCGCCGAGAACGCCGACGGCTTCGGCGGCCTGTCCATGACCGAGAAGGGCGAGGCGATCCTGTTCGGCCGGGAGCCGGTCCAACTCCGGCCCGATCCGGAGCCGAAGGCCGAATCCCGCGAGCGACGCCGGCCTGCATCCCGCGAGGACGGCGAGATCGCCCTCTCGGAGGCCGACGAGGCGCTGTTCCAGCACCTGCGCGGCCTGCGCGCCACGTTGGCCCGGGCCGAGGGCATCGCGGCCTTCATGGTCTTCCCCGATCGAACGCTGATCGAGATGGCCCGCCAGAAGCCCGTCGACCTCTGGGCTCTACGCACGGTCCACGGGGTCGGCGAGCGCAAGCGCGAGGCCTACGGCGACAAGTTCGTGGCGGCGATCGCCGATTTCCTGGCCCATCCGCCGGCCGCGTGACCGGGCTTCATCCACGGTGGCGTCAGACGGCGTATTGCAACGCGGTGGGAGAACGCACTAATCCGTCACCGTCGCCGCACGCTGCCCGGTTCGGGTCGCTTATCGGGTCGGGGGTCCTGTCGGGGCTCCCGGACCGCCCTCGTCGAGGCTGCCCCATGTTCCGCAACGACGTTCCGATCACCCCCGACCTCGTGGCCCAGCACGGCCTGACGCCGGACGAGTACGAGCGCTTTCGCGGCTTGATCGGGCGCGACCCGACGCTGACCGAACTCGGCATCGTCTCGGCCATGTGGAACGAGCACTGTTCCTACAAGTCCTCCCGCAAGCACCTGCGCGGGCTGCCGACCTCGGCGCCGTGGGTGATCCAGGGACCGGGCGAGAACGCCGGCGTGATCGACATCGGCGACGGGCTCGCCTGCGTGTTCAAGATGGAGAGCCACAACCACCCGAGCTACATCGAGCCCTATCAGGGCGCGGCGACCGGTGTCGGCGGCATCCTGCGCGACGTGTTCACCATGGGCGCTCGGCCGATCGCGGCGCTCAACGCCCTGCGCTTCGGCTCCCCCGACCATCCGCGCACCCGCAGCCTCGTCTCCGGCGTGGTCGCGGGCGTGGGCGGCTACGGCAACTCCTTCGGCGTGCCCACCGTCGGCGGCCTGACCGGTTTCCACAAGCGCTACGACGGCAACATCCTGGTCAACGCCATGGCGGTGGGCCTCGCCCGCACCGACGGGATCTTCTACGCGGCCGCCGCCGGAATCGGGAACCCGATCGTCTATCTCGGCTCCAAGACCGGCCGCGACGGCATCCACGGCGCCACCATGGCCTCGGCCGAGTTCGACGAGGCCTCCGAGTCGAAGCGTCCGACCGTGCAGGTCGGCGATCCCTTCGCCGAGAAGCTGCTGCTCGAAGCCTGCCTGGAGCTGATGGCCTCGGGGGCGGTGATCGCCATCCAGGACATGGGCGCCGCCGGCCTCACCTGCTCGGCCGTTGAGATGGGCGCCAAGGGCGACCTCGGCGTCGAACTCGACATCGACAAGGTGCCGGCCCGCGAAGAGGGTATGACCCCCTACGAGATGATGCTCTCCGAGAGCCAGGAGCGCATGCTCATGGTGCTCAAGCCCGGCATGGAGGCGGAGGCGGAAGCCATCTTCGTGAAGTGGGGGCTCGACTTCGCGGTGATCGGCCGGACCACCGACACGCTGCGCTTCGTGATCAAGTGGCACGGGGAGACCGTGGCCGACCTGCCGATCAAGGAACTCGGCGACGAGGCGCCGCTCTACGACCGGCCGCACCTGTCCAACACGCACCTGCCGGTGCTCGCGGCCTCCGAGGTTCCGGCCCCGGCCTCGCTCACCGACGCGCTCAAGCGCCTCGTCGGCTCCCCGGACCTCTCGTCCAAGCGGTGGGTCTTCGAGCAGTACGACCACTTCATCCTGGGCAACACCGTCCAGAAGCCCGGCGGCGACGCCGCCATCGTGCGGGTCGAGGACGGGCCGAAGGGGCTGGCGTTGACCTGCGACGTCACCCCGCGCTATTGCGAGGCCGACCCGGTCGAGGGCGGCCGTCAGGCCGTGGCCGAGGCGTGGCGCAACATCACGGCGGTCGGCGCCAAGCCGCTCGCCATCACCGACAACCTGAACTTCGGCAATCCCGAGAAGCCCGAGGTGATGGGCCAGCTCGTCGGCTGCCTGCAGGGCATCGGCGAGGCCTGCCGGGCGCTGGACTTCCCGGTCGTGTCCGGCAACGTCTCGCTCTACAACGAGACCAACGGCGTCGGCATCCTGCCGACCCCGACCATCGGCGGCGTCGGCGTGCTCGACGACGTGGCGCGCCACGCCACCATCGCCCTCAAGCGCGAGGGTGACGTGCTGGTGCTGATCGGCTCCGGCGAGGGCTGGCTTGGCCAATCCGCCTACCTGTCGGTGATCGAGGGCCGCGAGGAGGGCGCGCCGCCGCCGGTGGATCTCGCCCTGGAGCGCCGCAACGGCGACTTCGTCCGCACCCTGATCCAGTCGGGCGCCGTCGACACGGTCCACGACCTTTCCGACGGCGGCCTCGCGGTGGCCCTCGCCGAGATGGCGATGGCCGGCGGCATCGGCGCTGCCCTGCCCGAGGTGCCGGTGGATCTCGCCCCCCACGCCTACCTGTTCGGCGAGGACCAGGGCCGCTACCTGCTGGCGATCGATCCGGAAGCTGCCAGCGACCTCCTCTACAGCGCCTCGGCGCAGGGGATCGACGCGGCGGTGGTCGGCGTCACCGGCTCCGACCGTTTGACCCTGCCGGGCGGCGAGACCATATCGCTGGCCGACCTGTCCACGGCGCACGAGGGCTGGCTGCCCGCCTACATGGCGAGCCAGCCGGCCGCTCCCGCCGCCTGAACCCCCTTACGCCCAGGAGTTTGCCGATGCCGATGGATGCGGGCGAGATCGAGCGCATGATCCGCGAAGCGTTGCCGGACGCGCAGGTGGAGATCCGCGACCTCGCGGGCGATGGCGACCACTACGCCGCCACCGTCCTGTCGGCGGCCTTCAAGGGCAAGACACGGGTGGCGCAGCACCAGATGGTCTACGGCGCCCTTCAGGGCCGGATGGGCGGCGTCCTCCACGCCCTTGCGCTGACCACGGGTGTCCCGCAGGATTAGTCGTTCTCGCGGTAGCTCTCCCGATGGATCGACCGAGTCTCTACGATGACGACATCGTGACCTGGGCCGAGGAGCAGGCTGCGGCTCTGCGCGCGCTCGGAGCCCGCAGCGACCTGTCGAATGCGGTCGACTGGGAGAATGTCGCCGAGGAGATCGAGAGCGTAGGACGGTCTCAACTTCGAGCCGTTGAGGGTTTGCTGGTCCAGGCTCTCGCCCATATGCTGAAGCGCCTGTCGGCGCCGGATCTGCCCGTCACCCGCCCCTGGCGTGAGGAGACGCTGACGTTCCAAATCGCCGCGCGCAACAGGTTCGAGCGATCGATGCGGCAGCGTTTGGATTGGGACCGGATCTGGAAATCCGCACGCGAAACCGCCAACTTGGGTCTTACGCCATACGGTGATGGCCTTCTGCCCAACCTGCCGGATAGCTGTCCGGTTGATCCGGACGAGCTTCTTTCGGCACGCTTTGATATGGACGCGATACTGCTGCAAATCGCGGAATCAAGGAAGCATACGCCAAGCTTATAAGCTTGCTGCACGATAAACCGTCACAGGACGAACGAGGACTAACGCGATGACCGACGCCAACACGACCATCCAGAACGAGATCGCCTCCCAGGACGTGGTGGTGTTCATGAAGGGCACGCCGCAGATGCCGCAATGCGGCTTCTCGGGGCAGGTGGTGCAGATCCTCAACTACCTCGGCGTGCCGTTCAAGGGCGTGAACGTGCTGGCCGATCAGGGCATCCGCGAGGGCATCAAGGCCTTCTCGAACTGGCCGACCATCCCGCAGATCTACGTGAAGGGCGAGTTCGTCGGCGGCTGCGACATCACCCGCGAGATGTTCCAGTCGGGCGAGCTGCAGACCTTCCTGGCCGAGAAGGGTGTGCCGGTGAAGACCGCAGCCGCCTGATTTTTTGGGACTGGCCGAACGGATCAGGGCGCCTGCGGGCGCCCTTTTTTGTGTGCGCGGGCCGTGGCCGGGTCAGCGGGGCTCCCGCGCCACGAACAGGGCGACGCAGCCGACGACCGTGATCTCCACCGACCGGAACCGCTGATCGAGGGCCGCGCGCAGGGCCGGTAGCGTGTCGGCGCTGTTCGAGAACACCCCTTTTCGGTTGTAGACTCGCATCAGCGCCCGCGCCGCAGCCGTGGTCGGGACGCCCCCCGACAGGATCGTGGCGCCGAACACCACCCCGTCGTCCCGCAGGCACGGTCGCACCGTGTCGAAGGCCTTCGCCTTGGCGGCGATGTCGCCCGGCAGGCAGTGGAGCAGGTAGGTCATCCCGATCGAGTCGAACGGCGCGATGCCGGTGGCCGGGGCGCCGAGCACGTCGACCCGGTAGGTCTCGGGCCGGTAGCGCGCGATCCGGTCGGCCGCGAAGGCGAGGCTGTCGGCGTTGAGGTCCATCAGGCCGATGCGCGGCGCAGGCGCGGGGAAGCGGCAGCGGTCGAGATACCAGCCGGTCCCGACCCCGACGTCGCAATGCGCCGAGCCCGCGTGCCGGTCGTAGAGATCCAGGATCCGCGCCGTGGGGCAGCGCCAGATCAGCGGGTTCGACAGGCGCAGCACGACGAGGTCGTAGATCTGCAGCGTCCGCGGATTGTAGATCGCCTGCCCGGCCTGCGTGTCGGTCGTCATGGCTCTCCGTGGGGTCAGCCGTCGCCAGCGCGCATTCGCATTCGCCGGCGCGATCGCCTATATCAGACCCTTTCCAATCGTATGGATTGTTTGAACGCCATGGCGACGCCGTCGCTCGACAGCGCCCGCGCGGCCGATGCCGCGATCGAGAAGGCGCCGGATCTCCTCCCCGAGGCGCTGCCCGGCCGCCGCCCATCGCTGGTCGGCCTGACCCGCGACGCCCTCAAGGCGCAGCTCGTCGGCATGGGCGTGCCCGAGCGCGAGAGCCGGATGCGCGCCGGCCAGGTCTGGCACTGGGTCAATTTCCGCGGGGCGTCCGACTTCGCCGAGATGACCAATGTCGGCAAGGCCTTGAAGGCGCAGCTCGCCGAGCACTTCACCCTGGAGCGGCCCGAGGTGGCCAGCCGGCAGGTCTCCCGGGACGGCACCCGCAAATGGCTGCTCCGCATGGCGCCGACCAACCGGCAGGAGCACAATCGCGGCGCCGAGATCGAGTGCGTCTACATTCCCGGCCCGGACCGGGGCACGCTCTGCGTGTCCTCCCAGGTCGGCTGCACCCTGACCTGCTCGTTCTGCCACACCGGCACGCAGCGCCTCGTGCGCAACCTCTCGGCCGCCGAGATCGTGCAGCAGCTCGTCACCGCTCGGGACGAGCTCGGCGACTGGCCCGGCCAGATGCCGAGCCGCGACGCCGGCGGCTCCGGCGAGGTCGGCCGGCTCGTGACCAACATCGTGTTCATGGGCATGGGCGAGCCCCTCTACAATCTCGACGCCGTGGTGGACGCGGTGGGGGTGATGTCGGACCAGGAGGGGCTCGGCCTGTCCCGGCGGCGCATCACGGTCTCGACCTCGGGGGTCGTGCCGCAGATCCCGCGCCTCGGCGAGCAGGCCAACGCCATGCTGGCGATCTCGCTCCACGCCGTGCGCGACGACCTGCGCGACGAGCTGGTGCCGCTCAACCGGAAATACCCGATCGCCGAGCTGCTCGCCGCCTGCCGGGCCTATCCGGGCCTGAGCAACGCCCGCCGGATCACCTTCGAGTACGTGATGCTGAAGGGCGTCAACGATTCTGACGCGGACGCGCGGGAGCTGGTCCGCCTGCTCAAGGGCATCCCGGCCAAGATCAACCTGATCCCGTTCAACCCCTGGCCGGGCAGCCGCTACGAATGCTCCGACTGGGACCGGATCGAGCGCTTCTCCGAGATCGTGTTCAACGCCGGCTACGCCTCGCCGGTGCGCACGCCCCGGGGCCGGGACATCCTGGCGGCCTGCGGCCAGCTCAAGAGCGAGACCGAGAAGCTGCGCGCCCGCGCCCGGCTGATGCAGGAGGAGGGCATCGGCGTGGAGAGTTTTTACGCCGGCGCCGACGACTGAGCGACGGTCCATCGGAAGACATCCGACCCGCGCCCTCATCCTGAGGTGCGGCGAAGCCGCCTCGAAGGAGCCCTCCAGAAGCCGCTGCGATTCCTGGAGCCCTCCTTCGAGGCCTCCGTTGCGCTTCGGCACCTCAGGATGAGGGCGTGGCTGGGAATCCCGCAACACTGAACGCTGTGCCTCACGCCGCGAACCGCCGAGCCTCCGCCCGGCGCAGGGCCGGCTCCTCGGCGCCGACCCATTCCGTCCGGTGCCGCGGCAGGGCCTCCGGGTGCTCGGCCTGGAGCCACGTGATCATCGCCTCGCGGACCACGCAGCGCAGGTCCCAGGCCTGGGGCGCGTTGCGGGCGCTCACCAGCATCCGGATCTCGATCGTCGATTCCTTCGCGTCCGAGACCTGGAGGTTCACCACCTTGCCGTCCCACAGGGGCGTGGCCCTGGCGATCTCGGCGAGCTTCTCGCGCATCGCCGCGACGGGCGCCCGGTGGTCGACGTAGACGAACACGCTGCCGATCAGCGAGGCGCCGTCGCGGGTCCAGTTCTGAAACGGCTTCTGGATGAAGTAGGTCAGCGGCAGGACCAGCCGGCGCCAGTCCCAGAGGCGGACCACCACGTAGGTGGCGGTGATCTCCTCCACCCAGCCCCACTCGTTCTCGACGATGATCGCGTCCTCGATCCGGATCGGCTGGGTGATGGCGATCTGGATGCCGGCCACGAGGTTCGACAGGACCGGCTGCATGGCCAGCCCGAGGACGAGGCCCGCCGCGCCCGCCGAGGCCAACAGGCTGACCCCGTACTGGCGCACCGGCTCGAAGGTCATCAGCGCCACCGAGAGGGTGATCAGCGCCACCAGCGTCACGCCGGCCCGCTCCAGGATGCGCATCTGGGTGAAGTGCTTGCGCGCCAGCAGGTTGTCCTCGGCGTCGAGCTTGAACCGTCGGAGGTAGATGACAGTGGCGATGTGGAGCGCGGTGGCGCAGCACCAGCCGGTCAGCGTCACGAAGGCCACCAGCAGGATCTGGTTGAGGGCGATCCGCACCTCCCAGGACAGATGTACGGTAGTCGAGGCGAGGCTGATCGCCACCACGATCAGGCCGAGGCGGCTCGGCCCGCGGGTACGTGACACCAGCGAGCGCCAGAACAGGCTCTTGCCCGAGACCGCCCGCTTCATCGCCCGGTAGACGACCCCGTGCAGGGGCATCACCACGGCGCAGCAGGCGACGATGAGGATCAGGCTCTCGGCCCACCACGGCAGGTAGGCCAGCGCGCGGGCTGCGGAGCCGGCGAGCGCGTCGAGGTCCGGCATCGGGCATCGCTCCACGGGTTCCGAACGGGACCTGTGGGAATGGACGGGCGATTATGGGGGTTCCGCGACGCACCATGTGCCTGCCGCAACGCAGCGGCCCGGCCTGGCGGGTTGCGCCGTCGCGTCCGAGGCGGGTCCGGACGAGGGCTTCAGCACCGACGTCCTTGCGAGCGCAGCGAAGCCATCCAGGGCAGCGCCACGCGCACCGATGGCGCGCTGCCCCGGGTCGTTTCGCTGCGCTCGCGATGACCGGAGCGCAGTGCTCGAACGCCGCCCGCCCTACTTTACAGTTCCGACCGTCACGCTGCCCGAGGCGGTCCGGCCGAACCGGGCGGGCCGGTACATGTCCTCCACGGTGGCGCCCGGATGGACGTAGGTCCCGGGGGAGACCGCCCGCACCGTGTAGGCCACGATGAAGAAGGCCGACTGGCTCGGGTCACGGTCATAGGCGGCCACGAACCGGTCGTCTCGGAACTCGGTGTGGACCGGCTGCACGTCCGACTTGGCGAAGGCGAGCCCCTGGAGCGCGTCGGCGTCCAGCAGCTTCGGATTGTCGATCTCCAGCCCCGCCGGCAGCGGATCGACCAGCAGGAGCCGCGCCGCCTCCGCCTTGGCCTCCGTGACCTTGAGCACCACCACGAGCCGGTCGTTCTGGCGCAGGCCGCTCGCCGGGTCGACGGTGCTGCCGTCGAGGCGGCGGAAGCTGCGCTCGATCGTGTAGCCCTGCTGCGCCGCCGGCTCCGGTACCAGGGGGCTGCCGTTGACGGTCACGGCCACCTGCACAGGCGCGCGGCCGGTATTGGTGAGCTGAACGCCCCGGTCGGCCAGGGCCGCCTCCCGGTAGACCCGGGTCAGCATTCCGGTCTGCGGGGCGCCGTCCACGGTGAACGACAGGGCGCCCGCCTCGTTCGACAGGCTCTCGGCGGCGAGCACCATCCAGGCATTCTCCTGCGTGCTCGTCGAGCGCTC
Organism: Methylobacterium sp. 1973; assembly: GCF_040545035.1. Classification (NCBI taxonomy): domain Bacteria; kingdom Pseudomonadati; phylum Pseudomonadota; class Alphaproteobacteria; order Hyphomicrobiales; family Methylobacteriaceae; genus Methylobacterium; species Methylobacterium sp. 1973. The sequence continues at coordinate 94,578 of NZ_JBEPLA010000015.1, read as the reverse complement.
GGCCTGCTGCTCCTCGCCGAGCACGGAAGCGGCGGGGCCCAGCGCCCCCTGCGCCAGCCCGCTCTCGGCGGCGAGCGTGATCAGCCCGGCCCCGTCGCGCAGGCGGGAGCCGTAATCGGCGCGGTACAGGCCCTTGTCGCGGTCGGCGCGCAGCAGGGTGAGCGCCGAGTCCATCGTCTTGGCGGCCCGTCCGCGGTCGCCCAGGAGCGCCAGGGCGGCGGCGAGCTGCGCCCGCCCGAGGGCGGAGGAGAAGTCGCCGATCTTGGTGTCGGCGAGGTAGCGCAGGTCGCCCATCACCGGCCGGCCGTTCCGGGCAAGCACGTAGGCCGCGTAGGCGAGGTCGGCGCCGCCGTTGCGCACCTCGGTGGCGTTGGCCACGGCGTTGCGCAGGTAGTCCAACGCCTGGGCGAAGGCCTTCTGCGGCACCGCGAAGTTGCGCTCGCGGGCGCGGGTGAGGAAGTCGGTCACGTAGGCGTCGAGCCAGAGGTCGCTCGATCCCTGCGCCGACCAGAGGCCGAAATCGCCGCTCGAATCCTGGCGGGCGAGCAGGCGCTCGATCGATTCGCGCACCCGATCGTCGGCGCCGTTGTCGAGGGCGAGCTTCTCCAGGGCCGCGAGCTTGTTGACGTAGAGCAGCGGCATCGCCCGGCTCACCACCTGCTCGGAGCAGCCGTAGGGGTAGCGGTCGAGCGCCCGGAGCAGCGCCGCCACATCGACCCCCGGCAGAGCCGTGGCCGAGAGCGAAACGCTGCCGGTCCCCGGCTGCAGGTCGGCGAGGAGGTCCGATGTCAGCGTCAGCCCCGCCCCGGGGGCGAGGCTGCGCACCGAGCGGCGCAGCAGCGCGCCGGTCCCCGGCGAGATCCCCAGGGCGAAGCTCTGGTTCAGGGTGGACGGGAGCCCGGGCCCCGACAAGGCGAGGTCGAGGCGGGCCGTGCCCGGTCCTGCGGCCGTGAGCGGGATCGCGAACTGGCCCTTGGCGCCGGCCTCCAGCCGCAGCGTCTGGCGCAGCGCGCTGGCGCCGACCACGACCGGTCCGGTCGGGCTCAGGTCGACCGTGTACTCGCCCGCCTGCCCCTCGACATTGTCGAGGGCTACGAACAGGCGCGAGCGGTCGCCGGTGTCGAGGAAGCGCGGTAGCGTGGCGCTGAGCACGACCGGATCGCGGATGATCACGTCGGCCTGGGCCTGCCCGACCCGGTCGCCGCTCCAGGCGGTGACCATGACGCGGCCGGTGCCGTTGAAGGCCGGGATCGGGAAGGTGACGCTGGCCGCGCCGTCCGGCCCCACGGTCACGACGCCGGAATAGAGCGCCAGCGGCGCCTGGGTCGGCGGGGAATCGGCGAGCTCGCCGCCGCCCGCGTCGCCGCCGGAGCGGATCGCACCGGCCGAGCCCTGCATGCCGTCGATCAGGTAACCGTAGAGATCGCGGACCTCCGGCCCGAGCGCCTTCTGGCCGAGGAAGTACTGGGTCGGATCCGGCGCCGCGTAGCGGGTCAGGTTGAGGATGCCGACATCGACGAGGGCCACGGTGATCCGCGCCGGCGCGCCGGATTTCAGGCCCGTGAGCTGGACCGGCAGGGTCAGGTCCTGGCGCGGGCGCGCCCGCTCCGGCGCCTTCAGGGCGACCCCGAGGCTGCGCCGCTCCCGGTCCACCGAGAACCACGCCAGACCCAGCGCCCGGCCCGGAAGGCGCTTGGCCGCCTGGTCGAGGGGCCGGTAGGCGGTGGCCACCAGGTAGGCGCCGGCGCCCCACTCGGCCTTCACCGGGATGCTGACCGTGGTGCCGCCCTCCGGCACGCTGACCTCCAGGGTCTGGTGCACGCGGTCGCTGACGACCATCAGGCTGGCCTGACCCTTGAACGTCGGGCTGAGCTTGGCCCGCAGCGTGTCGCCGGCCGCGTAGGCGGCCTTGTCGAGGGTCAGGTCGAGGAGGTCGGGCGCCTCCGCGGTCTCGGAGCCGCCCCAGCCCACCTCGAAGCCGAGGCTCGCGGTCGCCTCCGGGGCACCCGCGGCCGAGACCTCCAGCCGATAGCGGCCGAGGCCGACCGGCGCCTCGATCCGGCTCGGACCGGCGGCCGTGAGGTCGACGGTGCCGCTGGCGATGCGCCGGGCGGACTTGACCGCCTCGAACGACCAGCGCCCGTCCGCCCGATACCACTGGTAGGAGGAATCGATCCGCGACAGGGTCCAGCTCACGCCCGGCCGGGCGAGGAGCGCCCCGTCGGGCCGCGCGAACACCACGTCGAAGCCCGCGACCCCGCCCTCCTTCAGGTCGGTGAAGCCCTTGCGCAGGGCGAGGACCGGGCCGGCCGGGAGGATCGGCAGGGTCAGGCTGCGCGACAGCGCCCGGCCGCCGGGCTCGCCGACCGCCAGCGTGATCTTCGCCTCCAGGGCGCGCGGGGCCGCGACCTGCGGCACCGGCACCGTGACGGTGGCACCGCCCTGCGCGTTCGTGGTGGCATGCTCCTGCAGTTCCTGCGTCACCGGCTCCACGGCCTCGTCGTCGAGACCGATGGCGTAGGCCTCGAGCCCCTTGATGCCGCTGGTGGCGGCCGCCTGCACGGTGACGCTGCCCGACACGTCGAGGTCCGCCCCCGGGGCGCCGTAGAGGTAGCGGGCGGCGACGTCGACCTGCGCGGCCTCGCCCCGGTTCAGGGCCGCCTGCCGGGCCTTGAGGGTCACCTCCAGCCGCTCGGGGACGTAATCCTCCACGAGGAAGCTGGTCTCGCCGATCGCGGGCGCCTTCGGGTCCGTGAAGGCCGAAACCCGCCACGTCCCGTGCATCGCCCCCGACAGGAGCGGCAGCGGCAGGGCGCGGCCGCCGAGCCCCTGGTCGGGCACCGAGACGCGCCGGTACTCGACGCCGTCCGGCCGCTTGACCACCAGGGTCAGCGGCAGGTCCGGCACGGCGGCGCCGCGGGGATCGCGCAGCAGGGCGGTGAGCTGGACGGTCTCGCCCGTGCGGTAGACCCCGCGCTCCGGGAACAGGTAGGCGTCGAGGCCGCCGGTCTCGGGCCGCCCCTTCACGCCGCGGTCGGTGAGGTCGAAGGCGCCGAGGTTGAGGTCGAGGAAGCCGTAATCGCCGCCGGCCTGCGCCACCACGAGGCTCGGCGCCAGGCCGCCCTCCCCGCGGGCGAGACCCGGATCGAAGGCGACATGCCCCTGCGAATCCGTGGTCCGCGTGCCCAGCACCTCGTTGTTGCGGGCGATCAGCCGGATCTCGGCGCCCGCCATCACCTGCGCGGAGGCCAGCGAGCGCAGGACCACGGTGACCCCGTCCCGGCCCTTGGTGGCGGTGAGTCCCAGGTCGGAGACCACGAACCACTGGGTCGCCTGCGTATCGTATTCCTCGTCGGAGGCGGCCGAGCCCGAGGGGCGGGCCAGCATCACGTAGAGGCCGGGCTCCAGCTTGCCCACGGCCTGCAGCACCGGGAAGGCGGTGACGGCCTCCTGATTGATCTCGGCTTTGGCGGTGTCGAGGGTGCCCTTCCAGACGCGCTGGCCCTTCTCGGAGGCGATCGTCCGGGCGGTGGAGCCGCTGAGCTGGCCCAGGAAGTCCTCCGACCGCAGGGTCGGCAGCAGGCTGCGGTCGCCGATGCGCAGCACCTCGACGTCGAGCTTCGGCGCGTTCACCGAGACGAGGGGCACGCCCGCCTGCCCGGTCCGGGGCAGGACGTAGTTGCGCCCGGTGAAGCGCACCTGCGGGGCGCGGTCGCGGACGTAGATCTCGTAATCGGCGGCCTTGAGCAGGCTCTCGCCGACGGCCGACGGCAGGCCGGGGCGGACCACGATGGCGTAGCGGCCGCCGTGCTTGAGCCCGTCGACGCAGACCTGGGAGCCCTCCCCGGTCACCGCGGCCGCGCTGCTGCCCGAGACGGCGACGAAGGGGGCGTAGTCGGTCTTGGGCTTGATCGCCTCCGAGAAGGTGAAGCAGGCCCGCGGGGCGGCCGCGTCGGAATCGACCTTGTAGTCGAGGATGCGGAAGCCGTGCTGCGCCCGCAGGGTCTCGTAGGTCTCCCGGACCGGACCGGTCTCGGCCAGGGCGAGGCTCGCCGCGTAGGCGTCCAGCGCCGGGCGCCAGGATTCCTGCTCGGCCTCTGCCGCCCCCAGGGCCGCCAGCGACGCCGCGGCGTCGGCGGCCGTGCCGGCGCGCTCGTAGGCGCGGTAAGCGGCGGCCGTCACCCGACCGCGCAGGCGCGACCGGCCCTGATAGTCGTTGTCCTCGAGCGCGCCCAGGGCCGCCGCGGCCCCGCGCGCATAGGCCTGCCAGTTGCGCGCGTCGGCCGGGTCGGCCGCCACCGCGGCGGCGAGAGGCGCCAGCGCTTCGTCCGGCTTGTCGGCGGTGAGCAGGGCCAGCCCGGCGGCGCGGGACTGGCCGGCCGGCCGCAGCGGTCCGCCGGCTTCCGCCTTCAGCGCGGTTTCAAGGCGGACCGCCGCGCTGGCGAGGTCGGCCCGGACGAAGCTCTTCGCGAACGACGCCGATGCGGCCGACACCGGCCGTGCGGTCGTGCGGGCCGCCGGCGCGGTCTGGGCAAGGGCCAGCCCCGCGATCCATCCGAGGAGCGCCAGGGCACCCGCGAGCTGTCCGAGCCGCGCCATCAGCCTGTTCCCCAGCCTGGTTCCCGCCTGCCGCGCCCCCGATGATTCGCTTCGGGTTCGCTCATGCGGGAGCCTAGCACCGGAGGCGCGCGCCGCAACGCGTCGCCCCTCTGGCGGGCGCCGTCCGGGGCGCAGCGCGGCGGCGCTCAGAACGCCTTCAGAACCTGCTCGGTATGCTCGACGGCCACCGGTCCGGCGAAGCAGTGGGAGACCAGGGCGCGATACTCCTGCCAGGGCTGCGAGCCGGTGAAGTCCTTGGTGTGGGCCTCCAGCGTGTCCCAGTGGATCAGCAGCCGGTAGCGCTGCGGATGCTCGACGGAGCGCCGCACCTCGAAGGCCCGGCAGCCCTTGGCCGCCTTGAAGATCGCCGAGGCTTCGGTGATGCCTGCCTCGAACTCGGCCTCCATGCCGGGCTTGATCTCGATCTGCGCGATCTCGAGGATCATGGTCTGATGTCCTTGTCTCAGGTGCGGAGGACGCGGCCGAGCTTGGCCGCCAGGAAGCGATGCGGGCTTGAAGAGGGGTCGGCCTGCGCCGAGACCGGCAGATAGACGGTCTGCTCCAGCATGGAACGGCCGCCCATGGCCCCGTGCATCACGAGGTCCGAGAAAGTGCCCCAGGTCTCGCCGGGTTGGAAGTCCACGTCGGCCTGGGGCGACTCGGCCTAAGAGGTCTCGTCCCGCTTCAGTGCGTCGTGCAGGTGCGGCATCAGGTGGTCGTATCCCGGGCGCTTGGCCTTGGTGACGCGCAGGGCCGCGAGCAGCCGCGCCTTGAGCGGCGCGTAGCCCGGCAGCCGCGGCATAAACCCCTCCGCCATCGACCTGAAATCCTCGCCGATCCGCCAGCGGCGCGGCTCGCCCGTCGCCCCGCCTCCAGCGCCCGGACGAGGAAGCCGGGCGCCTCGCCGGAGGCGATCCTGCGGATCGGGGTGATCATCGTCGGCGGACTGACGGCCGTCCTGGTCTCCGGCCCCTGGCGCCGAGCCGCCGGGGGAGGCCAGGGCCGCGCATTTCCGGTGGATGACACCCGCCGTCCACCGACACGGCGCGACCCCCCTCGCCCCTCGGCTTGCGCAACCGCTTCGTTCCCGGCACGTTCCCCCGCGAGTAACCGGCCCGAGAGCCCGGCGGAGGTTGGCGCCGATGGCGACGTTGAAGGAATTCGAAGAGGCCCTGCGCGAGCACGGCATGAACATGGCGTTGGCGCTTCTGGAGCGCCTGCGCGAGCGCGACCGCGCGACCCGCACGGTGAAGCCCGCCCGGCGCCTGACGGGTCAGAAGATGACCCCGGAGCTCGCCCGGGCGATCCTCGACCTGCACGCCACGACCGGCATGACCCAGCAGGAGATCGCCTTCAAGGTCGGGGTCAACCAGGGCCGCGTGAACGAGGTGATCAAGCGCGGCAAGTGGCTGACCGACGATCCCACGGCCCCGGAGGCCGTGGCCCGCGACAAGGCGGTCGCCCGGATGCGCGGCGACCCGAAGCCCAAGAAGCCGCCCGTTGCCCGCGCCGCCTCCGCACGGGCCAAGGAGCGTAAGGCCGCGCCGCCGAAGGCGCGCAACCAGGGTCAGCTGGCGCTGGGGGATCTGTAGGGACGGGGCCGAAGGGTTCGTTGCTCCCGACAGGTCCTCTCATCCTGAGGTGACCGCGAAGCGGGCCCGAAGGCGGGCTCCAGGGATCGCGCGGCTGGCTGGACGTCTCCTTCGAGGCGGCCGCTGCGCGCCCGCACCTCAGGATGAGGAGGGATGGCTGGATGACGGCCTCGGGCCGCGCCGGCCCCTCACCCGGCCGGCGCGAAATGGCCCCGGTAGCGCGCGCCGATCACCTCCACCGGCAGCGTCACGAACACGTCCGTCGTGCCGAACTGGTGGTCGATCACCGCGCCGTCGCCGAAGGTCGCGCCGAGGCGCAAGTAGCCCTTGATCAGCGGCGGCAGGGCGTGAAGCGCGGCCTTCGTGTCCACGGTCTCCTTCGGCATCCGGTCCATCGCCACGGCACGCTTCGGCAGCGCCCGGGCCCGCCAGCCCTCCGGCGCGCGGGCATGGTGGTGCAGGAAGGCGAGCGGCAGGGCCAGCCGGTCCGGATCGGTGCCCTCCAGGCTGGCGCAGCCGATCAGCGCGTCGATCTTGTGGTGCAGGACGTAGGCGTAGATCCCCTGCCAGAGCAGCTCGACAGTGCGCTTGCTCCGGTACGGCTTGAGCACGCAGGAACGGCCGAGTTCCAGGAGCCGCCGATGCCCCTGGGCGGCCAGCAGCGGTGCGAGGTCGTACTCGCTCTCGGAATAGAAGCCGGTATGCCGCTCGGCCACCGCGCCGCGCAGCAACCGGTAGGTGCCGACGACCTTCGGACGCGGCTCGACGAAGGGCTTCTTCCGCTTCGGGGCGGCATGGTCGAGGACGAGGAGGTGATCGCAGACCGCGTCGTAGCTGTCGACGTCGCGCCGGGACAGGGCGGCAAGCCCGGAGGGCACCGCCGACATCTCCTCGTAGAAGACCTTGTAGCGCAGCCGCTGCGCCCGCCGGATCTCGGATTTTCGCGTCGCCAGCCGCACCTCCAGGCTGCCGATGCGGCCGAGGCTGCGCCCCTCGAAGGGCTCCGGCAGGCGGATCGCCCGCTCGGCCGAAAGGAGATCGGCGATTCCGTTCGCCCCCTCGACGCCCGGGAGCGGCATCGACCGGCGGCGCAGCTTCGCGATCGGCGCGCCGACTCCCCATTGCACGCCCTTGTGCCAGCCGGCTCCGAGCGCGCTGTAGGCTCCGCGGGCGAGATTGGCGACCATGGTCGGGTTCACTCCGGGTGCGCGTCCGTGCACCGTCGAATCCGACACAGAGCACGAAGGGCACACGCCATTATGACAGCCCACGCAAGAAAGCGCCCCGGCCGGGGCCGGGGCGCTCCATCAACCTGACGGTTCCGCGCGGGCGCGGGATCAGGCGGCCTGCGGGACCGCGTCCTTGCGGACATCGCCCTCGATCACCGGGGCGCTCGGGCGCGCCGCCGTGGCGATCTCGATGCGGCGGGGCTTCTTCGCCTCCGGAACCTCGCGGACGAGGTCGATGTGGAGGAGGCCGTTCTCGAGCGCCGCACCCGTCACCTGGACGTGGTCGGCGAGCTGGAACCGGCGCTCGAAGGCGCGGGCCGCGATGCCCTGGTGCAGGAACTCCGCCTTGCCCTCGGCCTTGCGCTCGCCCTTCAGCGTGAGGGCGTTCTCCCGCACCTCGATCGACAGGTCGGACTCGGTGAAGCCGGCGACCGCGACGGTGATGCGGTAGGCGTTCTCGCCAGTCCGCTCGATGTTGTAGGGCGGATAGGTCGGGGCCGCCTCGGCGCTCGCGAACTGGTCGAGGGCGGAGAACAGGCGGTCGAAGCCGACGGTGGAACGGTACAGGGGAGCGAGATCGAACTGACGCATGACATATCCTCGTGTGAGCAACATGCAATTCCGGTCCGCCCGATGGGCCGGACCCGTCTTTCGTGCCGCCTGACGGCCGGCACAGACGAGATATCGGAGGGGGAAAATCGCCCTTCAAGACCCCGGGCGATGGCAGGAATCGCAATTTTTTCGCTACGGTCCGCGGGTGCAGCGGGCGGTGCACGGACGCGCTGAGGTGAGGCCAGTGAGACGCTTCGACGGTGGTACCGGGCGCGAGCCGCCGCTCCTGACCCTGCGCAGCACGCCCGACAATCCGGTCCCGCCGGGCGGCACGCTGATCGCGGTCGGCACGCGCGACGATTGCACCCTGCGGGCGGCCTACTGGCAGACGACGGCGCGCACCTGCCGGGGTACGGTCTGCCTGCTCCAGGGCCGGGCCGAGTTCATCGAGAAGTACTACGAGACGATCCACGAGCTGCGGGCGCGGGGCTTCGCGGTCGTCGCCTTCGACTGGCGCGGCCAGGGCGAATCGGACCGGCGGGTGGACAATCCCCACAAGGGCCACGTCGCCCGGTTCGACGATTACCGCCTCGACCTGCGGGCCGTGGCCGAGACCGTCCTGGTGCCCCTGATGCCCGAGCCCCATGTCGGCCTCGCGCATTCCATGGGCGGATGCGTCGCTCTCCTGGGCGCCCTGGACGGCTGGCTGCCGTTCCGGCGGCTGGTGACCGTGGCCCCGATGCTGTCGATCCGGATGATCCGCTGGCCGGCCGGCGCCGCGCTGCTGTCGCAGGGCCTGCACCGTCTGGGCCTCGGGAGCCGGTACATCCCGCTCGGCAAGCCGGTCTCGATCGCCACCAACCCCTTCGCCGGCAACAGGCTGTCGCGGGATCCGGTCCGCTACGCCCGCAATGCCGCGGCGGCCCGGGAGGTCGGCGCCGGCGCGGTCGGCGATCCGACGATCGCGTGGCTCGCCGAGGCGTTCCGCGCGATGGCGCGCCTGCGCGACCCGCGGGCGGCGCCGCGGATCACGCTGCCGACCCTGATCGTCGCGGCGGGGGCCGACCCGGTTTGCGGCACGCCGGACACCGAGCGCTTCGCGGCCCGGCTGAAGGCCGGCCATATCCTGGTCCTGCCGGATTCCCGGCACGAGATCCTCACCGAGCGGGACGCGATCCGGCAGGATTTCTGGGCGGCCTTCGAGGCCTTCGTGCCGGGCTCGCCCCTGCCGAGCCACGCCGAGGTCGAGGCGCACGCCGTCGCGGTGCCGGTCGCCTGAGGCGTCAGCCGGCCAGATCCGGGTCGATGTCCCGCGGGCGCACGAACCGCTCCAGGCGTCCCCGGCCCGGCGCGATCTCGGCCCAGAGGTCGCCCGCGAAATCGATCACCGCGTAGGCCGCGGTCGGGAATTCCAGGGCGAGGCGGTCCCGCGCCGCCCGCGGCCCCGCCCCCGCCAGACCCGCCGCGAGGTCGCCGAGTCCCGGATTGTGGCCGACGACGATCACCGTGCCGGCGGTGTCGGGCGCCTCCCGGATCACCGCGAGGATCCGCTGCGCCGGCGCCTCGTAGATCTCGGGCCGCCAGCGCGTCTCGGGATTGCCGAGCGTGGCCGCCATCGCCTCCCAGGTCTCGCGCGTCCGTGCAGCGGTCGAGACCAGGGCGAGATCCGGGCAGAGGCCTTCCCGCGCGAGGTGGGCGCCCACCGCCGGGGCCGCCCGCCGGCCGCGGGCATTGAGCGGGCGCTCGTGGTCCGCCACGCCCGGCGGACGGTCGGACTTCGCGTGCCGCAACAGGATCAGCCTGCGCATGAGCGAACCTCTGATGCGAATCTCTGGGCCGATCCCGGGGCTTTGAGCCACCGGATTCCTGGCGCCCATCTCCCCATCCGGTTAGCCGAAAGCGCCGCGTGCGGGAACCTCGGTTTTCCCCGCCCCGTTCCGAAGGCGGGCCGTCCGCGCACGGCACGGCATGGCACGGCGTGGCAGGGCATGCGGCGTACGGCCTGCGGCGCGACGGTCTCCGACCAGGAGGCTGCCCGATGGACCGATCCCCCCGCGTCACCGAGATCCTGTCGTGGTACGGGGCCGACAGCCCCGGGACGCTCGCCAACCTCGCCCGGATGCTGGAGCACGGAAAGCTCGGCGGCACCGGCAAGATGCTGATCCTGCCGGTGGACCAGGGTTTCGAGCACGGCCCCGCCCGGAGCTTCGGCTCGAATCCGCCAGCCTACGACCCGCTGTACCATTTCGAGCTGGCCCTGGCGGCGGGGTGCAACGCCTACGCGGCGCCGCTCGGCTTCCTGGAGGCGGGGGCGCGGGACTATGCGGGGCGCATCCCCTTGATCCTCAAGCTCAACGACCACGACCTCCTGGCCGACGAGGACGATCCCGAGCAGGCGATCACCGGCTCGGTGGCGGACGCCCTGCGGCTCGGCGCCTGCGCCGTCGGCTTCACGATCTATCCGGGCTCCGCCCACCGCAACGCCATGTACGGCCAGATTCGGGCGATCGCCGAAGAGGCCAAGAGCGTCGGGCTCGCCGTGGTGATCTGGTCCTACGCCCGCGGCTCGGCCCTGTCGAAGGCGGGCGAGACCGCCATCGACGTCATCGGCTACGCGGCGCAGATCGCCGCGCAGCTCGGCGCGCACATCATCAAGGTGAAGCTGCCCACCGCCCATATCGAGCAGCCGGCAGCCAAGAAGGTCTACGAAGCCACCGGCATCCCGATCGGCACCGCGGCCGAGCGCGTCCGCCACGTGGTGCAATGCGCCTTCAACGGCCGGCGGATCGTGATCTTCTCCGGCGGTGCCCACGCCGAGGAGGGCCCCTTCCTCGACGAGATCCGCGCCATCCAGGCGGGCGGCGGCTTCGGATCGATCGTGGGCCGCAACGCCTTCCAGCGCTCGAAGGCGGACGCCCTGTCGCTGCTCGGCACGATCACCGACATCTACGCGGGCGTCTGAGCTTGGCCCGCGCCGTCAGCCGCCGTCGCGGGCCAGCCGGGCGAGTCCGTCGCGGGTCGGCCCGGCCGGCCTCCAGCCGAGGGCCGCGAGGCCGTCGGCGCGGGCGACGAGCCCCTCGGCGACGCGGGCGAACTGCGTGTCCCGGCCGGTCAGCCGGCAGGCCAGCTTGATGAGCCCGGCCGGCACCGGGACGAGGCCCGGGCCGCGGCCGAGGCCCTGGCGGAGGGACGCGATCATCTCGGGCAGGCTGAGCGGATCCGGGTCGGCGGCGATGAGGGCGCGGTTCAGGGGGCCGGGCGCTGCCAGCGCCGCGTCCACGGCGCCCGACAGGCTCTCCAGGGAGATCAGCGAGCGCCGCGCCGCGAGGCCGCCCAGCGGCAGCGGATAGGGGCTGCGCGCCAGCCGCAGCAGGGCGGCCATGTTGCCCTTCACGCCCGCCCCGTAGACGAGGACCGGGCGCAGGGCGACCCAGTCCAGCCCGGTCTCGGCGAGCGCTCGTTCGGCCTCCAGCTTGGAGCGGCCGTAGGCGTCGGTGGGCCGGGGCGGATCGCCCTCCCCGACCACGCCCGGTGCGCTCGCCCCGACCTGGGCGCGGATCGAGGACAGGAACACGAAGCGGCGCACCTTCGCGCGCGCCGCCGCCTCCGCGAGCTTGCGCGTCGCCTCGGTGTTGAGCGTCCGGTAATCGTCCTCCGGGGCGCCCGACGGCGTCGGGCCGAGGTTGGCGTGGGCGAGGCCCGCCGAGTGCACCACCGCGTCGACGCCGCTGAGGGCCGCCGCCATGTTGATCGGGCGCGTCAGGTCGCCGACCACCGCGCTCGCGGCGCCCTCCGGCACGCTCGTCGGCCGGCGCAGCAGCACGCGGACCCGGTAGCCGCGCGCGGTGAGGTCGGCGAGCAGATGGCGGCCGATGAAGCCGGTCGCCCCGGTGAGCGCGATGAGTCCGGTCACGGCTGAGCGGCACCTTCGGCTGGGGCCGGCGCCGGGGCGCGGGCGAAGCGGCGGAGCAGGGCGGCGACCAGGGCGAGCCCGGCTGCCAGGGCGGCGAGCGTGACCGGCCAGGACGGCCAAAGCAAGGTCGCGGCGGCGAGCGCCGCCAGGGCGAGATTGGCCGCAAACACCCGGCCCACCACGCCGGGGACGCTGAGCCCGTTGACGGTGGCCCGCTGGTAATGGTGACCGCGATGGGCTTCCCAGACCCGCTCGCCCCGCGCCGCCCGGGCGCCGAGGGTCAGGCTGGCATCGGCGAGATAGACGAGCGGCAGCAGCAGGGCCGCGGCGAGGCCGCCCGCCAGGGCCAGCTGGCACAGCAGCCAGGCGGTGACGAGCCCGATCGGCAGCGAGCCGACATCCCCGAGGAAGAGCTTTGCGACCGGCCGGTTGAACGGCGCGAAGCCGAGCACCGCCCCCAGGAGGCTCGCCGCAACCAGCGTCGGCAGCGGCGGCAGGCGCCCGGCGAGGCCGAACAGTAGGAGCGCGCCCGCCACCGGGACGATCTCCGCCACCGTCATCCAGTCGAGCCCGTCCATGAAGTTCGTCAGGTTGACGAACCACAGGCCCGCCAGCAGCGCGAGGCCGCGCTCCAGCCAGAGCGGCAGACCGGGCAGCAAGCGCCCGTCCACGTGCCAGATCAGCAGGCCGACCACCAGAGCCTGCACGGCGAGCCGCAGCGCGGCCGGCAGCGGCCGGATGTCGTCCACCGCACCAAGGAGCGCCAGGGCCAGGGCGCAGCCGGAAAGCCAGATCCAATCCGGACGGCCTCCGATCTCCGGCGCCGCGATCAGCAGGCCCGAGATCGTGACGAACGCCGTGACCACGGCGATTCCGCCCCCCTGCGGGGTCGGCACGGTGTGGCTCGAGCGGGCATTCGGCCGGGCCAGGGCGTAGCGCTGCAGCAGCGGGCGCAGGCGCAGGATCAGGCCCGCCGAGAGGGCGGCGGCGAGGGGCACCGCCAGCAGCAGGATCGTGGGCAGGGCGGACGGCATCGCGGACGGTATCTCGGACGGCATTTCGGACGGCATGGCGCCGTCCTACGCGATCTGCCGCCCAACCGTCAGGGGGGCGCCCTAGGCCGCCCGCACCGTGGCGAGGAAGCGCGCGACCTCGGCCCCCAGATGCTCAGACTGACGCGACATCTCGCTTGCGGCCCCGAGAACCTGGGCGGCGGCCGCACCGGTCTCTTCGGCGGAGTGGGCAAGGCTCGCGATCGTCCCGGTCACCGCGCCGGTGCCGACCGCGGCCTCGGCGACGTTGCGGACGATCTCCTGGGTGGCCGCACCCTGCTGCTCCACGGCTGCCGCGATGCTCGAGGCCACGTCGTCGATCTCGCGGATCCGTCGGCCGATCCCGTCGATCGCCGACGCGGCCTGCCCGGTGGAGGACTGGATCCGCCCGATCTGGCCGGTGATCTCCTCGGTGGCCCGGGCGGTCTGTTCGGCGAGCGCCTTCACCTCGGACGCCACCACCGCGAAGCCGCGTCCGGCGGTGCCGGCCCGGGCGGCCTCGATCGTGGCGTTGAGCGCCAGAAGGTTGGTCTGGGCGGCGATCCCGGAGATCAGCGCCACCACGTCGCCGACCTTCGCGGCCGCCGCGCTGAGATCGTGCACCAGCGCCACCGTGCTGGTCGCCTCCGCGACGGCGACCCGCGCCAGTTCCGCCGAGCCGCTGACCTGACGGCTGATCTCCTGCACGGACGAGCCCAGTTCCTCGGCGGCCGCCGCGACGGTGTTGACGTTGGCGGCGGCCTCGCTGGCGGCGGCCGCGACGGTGCCGGACTGCCCGGCGGCATCCGACGCGCTACCGGTCAGCGACCGGGCGGTGGCCTCCAGCTCGGTGGCCGCCGCCGACACGCCGCCGACGATGCCGCCCACCGCCTGCTCGAAGGCGTCGGCCATGGCACGGGTCGCGGTCCGGCGCTGCGTCTCGGCATCCGCGCGGGCCAGCGCCGTCTCCGCCTCCAGGGCGCGCGAGCGGACGAGGTTGTCGCGGAACACCAGCACGGAGCCGGCCAGGGCTCCGATCTCGTCCCGCCGGCCCTGGCCCGGGATCCCCACTTCCGCGTCGCCCGCGGCGAGGCGCTGGGTCGCCGCCGCGATCGCCCGCAGCGGCCGGCTGACGCCGCGCAGCACCAGCACCATGGCGCCCAGCGCGACGAACAGCGCGAGCGCGGCGAGCACCAGCATGTTCCGGTTGGCGGCCGCGTAGGTCGCCTCGATCCGCGCGCCGCTCGCCTGCGAGCCGGCGGCGTTCAGGTCGACCAGCCGGTCCCATTCGGCCAGAACCCCATTGATGCCGGTCGACATCGTGGTGTTGTAGATCCGCTGGCCTCCGGCGACGTCGCCGGAGGCAGCCTTGTCCAGGGCTTCCGTCTGCAACGCCCTGTAGGCGTCCAGCTGGCGCCGGAGGGCCGCGTAGGCGTCGCGCTCAGCCTGCGTGAGCGGCTGCGCCTCGTAGCGGGCGAACTGAGCGGCGAGCTGTCCGTCGCGTTTGGCGATCGTGGCCGCGACCTCGGTCCGCAACTCCGGCGTGTCGGCGGTGATCAACCGCCCGCCGTTGACCCGCTGCCGCATGATGATGACGCCGATCCGGCCGAGCGCGTCGGTCGCCGGCACGCGCACGTCGCGGAGTTCCGCCGCGGTGGCGTTGACGCTGCGCAGTTCCGTCAGGGAGAGGCCGCTCGTCGCGGCGATCAGGACAGCCAGTGCGGCGAGGCAGAATCCGAGTTTGGCCGCGATCGAGATGCCAGGGCGCATGTCGCTTCTTCCTCGGTCCCGAAAGGGGGACCGAGGACATCATGATGCGGAAACGGTTAAACTTGTTTGAGATATGGCAGCTGTGGATTCAACTTTAATGCCGCCGCGTCTCAGTAGACTTGTGCCTCCGCGCGCGGCTGGTCCGATGGGCCGTCCCGGCGCTCCAGACCCTTCTCCACGACCTTGGCGAGCCCGACCATGATCTGGTCGATGGCGTAGTCCTTGGGCGTGTAGACGGCGCGGACGCCCATGTTCTTGAGAACCAGCTCATCCTCGGGCGAGATGATGCCGCCGACCACCACCGGGATGTGGTCGAGCCCTGCCTCGCGCATCTTGGCACGGACCTCCCGCACCAGCGGCACGTGGGAGCCCGACAGGATCGACAGGCCGACCACGTGGGCACCGGTCTCCTTGGCCTTCGCGACGATCTCGGCCGGCGTCTGGCGGATGCCGTCATAGGTGACGTCGAAGCCGACATCCCGGGCGCGGAGCGCGATCTGCTCGGCGCCGTTGGAGTGCCCGTCGAGGCCGGGCTTGCCGACGACGAGCTTGGGCGTCTCGCCGAGGCGCTCGCCGAGATCGGCGATCAGGAGCTTGGCGTCCTCGGCCGCGCCGCTGGAGACCGTCTCAAGGGTGACGCCGGTGGGCGCCCGGTACTCGCCGAAGACGTCCCGCAGGCGCGCGCCCCATTCGCCGGTGGTCACGCCGGCCTTCGCGGCCTCGATGGAGGGGGGCATGATGTTGGCGCCGGAGCGCGCCGCCTGCTCCAGGGCGTCGAGGGCCTGACCGACCGCGTTCGCGTCGCGGCGACCGCGCCATTCGCGGATGCGGGTCTGGGCCTCCATCTCCACGGTCTCGGAGACGGAGAAGATCGCCCCCTCCCCGGCGGTGAGCGGCGAGGGCTCGCCCTGCTGCCACTTGTTGACGCCGACCACGATCTGCTCGCCGGCCTCGATGGCCGAGATCCGCCGGGCGTTCGATTCGACCAGCGCGCGCTTGAGCGCGCCGGTCTCCACCGCCGCGACCGCGCCGCCGATCCCGCCGATCCGCTCCAGCTCGGCCCGGGTCTGCGCCTTCAGCGCCTCGACCTTGGCCTCGATCACGTGGCTGCCGTCGAAGATGTCGTCGTATTCCAGCAGGTCGGTCTCGAAGGCCAGGATCTGCTGCATGCGCATGGACCATTGCTGGTCCCAGGGGCGCGGCAGGCCGAGGGCCTCGTTCCAGGCCGGGAGCTGCACCGCGCGGGCGCGGGCGCGCTTCGAGAGCGTCACCGCCAGCATCTCGATCAGGATGCGGTGGACGTTGTTCTCCGGCTGCTGCTCGGTGAGCCCGAGGGAGTTCACCTGTACGCCGTAGCGGAAGATGCGCTTCTTCGGGTCGTCGATGCCGTAGCGCTCCTGGGCGATCTCGTCCCAGAGTTCCGAGAACGCCCGCATCTTGCAGATCTCGGTGACGAACCGGAGCCCTGCATTCACGAAGAACGAGATCCGTCCGAAGACGTCGGAGAAACTCGCGGCGTCGAATTCGGGATCGTCCCGCACGGTGTCGAGCACGGCGATGGCGATGGCCAGCGCGTAGGACAGCTCCTGGACCGGCGTCGCCCCCGCCTCCTGCAGGTGGTAGGAGCAGACGTTCATCGGGTTCCACTTCGGCACGTTCTTGGTCGTGAACAGGATCACGTCCTTGGTGAGCCGGAGGGACGGTGCGGGCGGGAACACGTAGGTCCCGCGCGACAGGTATTCCTTGATGATGTCGTTCTGGGTCGTGCCCTGGAGAGCGGCGAGCGGCGCCCCCTGCTCCTCGGCCACCGCGAGGTAGAGCGCCAGCAGCCACGGGGCCGTGGCGTTGATGGTCATCGAGGTGTTCATCTGGGCGAGCGGGATGTCCTGGAACAGGGTCCGCATGTCGCCGAGATGCGCGATCGAGACGCCGACCTTGCCGACCTCGCCGCGGGAGAGTTCGTGGTCGGGGTCGTAGCCGGTCTGGGTCGGCAGGTCGAAGGCCACCGACAGGCCGGTCTGGCCCTTGGCGAGGTTGCCCCGATAGAGCTTGTTGGATTCCGCCGCGGTCGAGTGCCCCGCATAGGTGCGGATGATCCAGGGCTTGTCGCGGCTCGACTTGTCGCTCTTGGTCTCGGCGACGCTCGCGCCCATTCCTCGCCTCCGTGTCATCTTTGTATCCGCGCTGGACGCGGCCTTGCGGACACCGTAGCGAAGGCTTGGGCACGCGTCATCCGGGACGGAAGTGCAAGACGCCCCCCGCGGGCCTCCGCGGTCCATGAAAAAACTTGCCCGCCGGAACAGCGGGATTTGAAGGCGGCGACGCGGGATCTCCCCGCAGGACCCTGTCCCATCCGGTCACGGATGGCATCCCGCGCCGATCCCGATCAGCATCGTCGCTGCTGGTATAAAGTCTACCTGAACTGTTCTTCGCAGGAGCGGCCTTTGGTCTGGCGCGAGAGAACGCGTCAGAACAATGACTTAGAGCTGGCGAGGCTTGCGGGGCGCCCGGGAGCAGCACAGGCCCGCGGTGGCGCCGCCGCGCAAGGTCTCGGGACCGGCGCCGTCATGGCGAGGGGCGAATAATACTTGGTCTGCCGGAAAGCCGATTTTGAATACGTGGCTGCCCGCCCTGTGCCGACGCCTTTTTCGTGTCGGAAACCATCGGGTTTCGACTTTCGGCCCACTTGGACGCCTCCGGCATCACCGCTATAGCGCGATGGAGAACCGCGGCCGTGAGAAACACGCGGGACGAGAGGAGAGCGAGATGGCGGCGAGCGCTGCGATCAGTCCGACGGGCGGGGAGGTCAAGGACCTCTACGAGATGGGTGAAATCCCGCCGCTGGGTCATGTGCCGGCCAAGATGTATGCCTGGGCGATCCGGCGCGAGCGGCACGGGCCGCCGGAACAGTCCCACCAGCTCGAAGTGCTGCCGGTCTGGGAGATCGGCGACGACGAGGTGCTGGTCTACGTCATGGCCGCGGGCGTGAACTACAACGGCGTCTGGGCCGGCCTCGGCGAGCCGATCTCGCCCTTCGACGTGCACAAGGGCGAGTACCACATCGCCGGTTCGGACGCCTCCGGCATCGTCTGGAAGGTCGGCGCCAAGGTGAAGCGCTGGAAGGTCGGCGACGAGGTCATCGTCCACTGCAACCAGGACGACGGCGACGACGAGGAGTGCAACGGCGGCGACCCGATGTTCTCGCCGACCCAGCGGATCTGGGGCTACGAGACCGGGGACGGCTCCTTCGCGCAGTTCTGCCGGGTGCAGTCGCGCCAGCTGATGCACCGGCCGAAGCACCTCACCTGGGAGGAGGCGGCCTGCTACACGCTCACGCTGGCCACCGCCTACCGCATGCTGTTCGGCCACGCACCGCACACGGTCCGGCCGGGCCAGAACGTGCTGATCTGGGGCGCCTCGGGCGGTCTCGGCGTGTTCGGCGTGCAGCTCTGCGCGGCGTCGGGCGCCAACGCCATCGCGGTGATCTCGGACGAGTCGAAGCGCGACTACGTGATGAGCCTCGGCGCCAAGGGGGTCATCAACCGCAAGGACTTCGACTGCTGGGGGCAGCTGCCGAAGGTGAACAGCCCCGAGTTCCACGCCTGGACCAAGGAGGCGCGGAAGTTCGGCAAGGCGATCTGGGACATCACCGGCAAGCAGGATGTCGACATCGTGTTCGAGCATCCCGGCGAGGCGACCTTCCCGGTCTCGGCGCTGGTGGTGAAGCGCGGCGGCATGGTGGTGTTCTGCGCCGGCACGACCGGCTTCAACATCACCTTCGACGCCCGCTACGTGTGGATGCGGCAGAAGCGCATCCAGGGCTCGCACTTCGCCCACCTCAAGCAGGCTTCGGCGGCGAACCAGTTCGTGCTCGACCAGCGGATCGACCCGTGCATGAGCGAGGTCTTCCCCTGGGACAAGATCCCCCAGGCCCACACCAAGATGTGGAAGAACCAGCACCCGCCGGGCAACATGGCCTGCCTCGTCAACTCCCCGCGCGCCGGCTTGCGCACGGTCGAGGACGTGATCGAGGCCGGCCCGCTGAAGCGGTAAGGCACTCCGTCGGGCCGGCCCGCCGCTCTCGCGCGGGGCCGGCCCGATCGGATAAGCTCGCGGCGTCCCGCGCCGATTCGGCGACCGGTTCGGTGTGCCGGGACGCGCGCGGATGACGGGCCCACGAGATCCTGACAGGACCCGGCCCCGATCCGAACCCGGGGTACGGCTGTGAACGACGACGAGGCCTACGTCTACGACGCGGCGACGGGCGAATGGCTCCCGCCCGGGTCCGCGGCCGCGCCCCCCGAGAAGGCGGCGGTCCGCGACGCGGCCGGCAACGCCCTCGCCGACGGCGATTCGGTCACGCTGATCAAGGATCTGAAGGTCAAGGGCGCGAACCAGACCCTCAAGCAGGGCACGGTCATCCGGTCGATCCGGCTCACGGACGATCCGCACGAGATCGATTGCCGCCACGACACCATCAAGGGCTTGGTCCTGCGCACCGAATTCGTGCGCAAGCGCTGAATGGACGGCCTTACCGGGTCGGTCGGCGGCTGCCGGTGCGGCCTGGATCCGGCGTCTGAGCCGGACGCCCCGCTATCGCCCGCCCGGACGAATCGCGGCGACGCCGCATTCCTGGGCCGGCCTCCGGTTACCGGCGGCGCGTCTCATCCTGCGGCAGGTGGCGGCCATAGACTTCCTGTTTCTCCGCGCGCTCCTGGATCAGGTCGGCATAGGCCTGCCGCATCTCCGGAGAGACGCTGATGCTCTTGCCCTTGGCGGCCTTGCGCTTGGGCGCCTTCTTGAAGGTGGTGTTCGTGTCGCTCATGCCGGGCTCCGCGTCGAACCGTGACGGCATCGCATGGCCGGACGACCGATCCGGGAATCCGGCCGCCGCCCAGGACCGGACATCTGCCCTTTAGCGCATCGTCGCCCCGGACGCACGGTGGCCGGAGACGGATTGGTCTGGCCTGCCGCTGCGGCCTCTGCCAGGATCGCGACGACGGGGGTCGGGGGGCGGCGATGGATTCGGGTGATGCGTCGCGGTGTCGGCTCCCGGGCGCCTCGCGCGGCCGCTCCCGGCGCGTGACACCGCTCGCGATCCTGATCGCCCTCGGCCTTGGGCCGGTTCAGGCTCAGGACCGGCCGGTCCCGGCCCGCACCGCGCCGAGGCCGGCGCCCGTTGCCGGGGCTCCCGCCGATCCCGCCTTCGAGGCGGCGAAGGCGACCTTCGAGGCCCTGCCGGAGGCCGACCGCAAGGCGGTCCAGGACGCCCTGGTCTGGACCGGCGACTTCAACGCCGTGGTGTCGGGAGCCTTCGGGCGCCGGACCTTCGAGGCGCTCAACGCCTACGGCGTCCGGACCGGGGGAGCCGATCCCCTCGATCCCCACGGCCGGCCCGCGCTGCTGGCTGCCGGTGCCGCCGCGCGGAACGCGGCGCGCTTCCGCGTCGCGGTCGATTCCGGGAGCGGCGCCCTGTTGGGGGTGCCGGAGCGCCTGCTGGCGAAGCGCACCGCCCTCCCCGCCGGAACCCGCTGGCAGAGCCAGGACGGGCGCGTGACCCTGGAATCCCGCACCTTCCCGCCCGGGACCGAGACCCTGGATTCCCTCTTCGAGAAGGCCACCGCGCCGCTCCCCGGCCACAAGGTGACCTACAAGCTGCGGCGGCCGGACACCGTGGTGGTCACCGCCGAGACCGGGCCGGGATTGTCCTATATCCGCTATGCGTCCGGTCCGGAGGGAGTCCGCGGCTTCCTGTTCGGCTATGACCGCACCCTCGCGCCGGAGGTCGGCCGGCTCGTCATCGCCGTGGCGAATGCCTTCGTGCCGTTTCCGGACCCCGCCGCAGCGCCGGCCGCGCAGATGCCGGCAAGCCCCGGGACGCCAGCGGGGACCACCCGCGCCGCCGGCAATCCGGTGCCCCAGCCGCAGGCCCCCGCGCCCCTGAGGCCGGCGAGCCTGTCGTCCGCTCCGGCTTCGGGCGCCGGCCTCGTGGTGGCGCCAGGACGCGTGCTGACCGCCGCTGCCGTGCTGGATGGGTGCGCCCAGCCCCAGATCGGGTCGGCGCCGGCGCGTGTGCTCGCCACCGATCCGGCCGGCCTCGCGCTTCTCGAGGTGCAAGGCGCCCCCGCCCCGTTCCGGCCCGCAATCCGGACCGAACCCGTCGCCGGCGAGGACAACCTGATCGCCCTCGCGCCGAGTCCCGATGGGATCCTGGCCGCTCCCGGCGAGGCGCGCGGGGACGATGTGATCGCGGCGCTCCAGCCGGGCTCCGGCGGCGCGCCTGTGCTCGACCGCGCGGGCAGGCTCGTCGGTCTCGTGGCCCGCTATCCCTCGGCCCCGCGCCGCGTTGCCGGGGTGGTCCCGCCCGCGCGCCTGCCGCTGGTGCCGGCGCGGGCGGTGGCGGCCTTCCTGGCCGCGCAAGGTCTTCCCGCGGCTGCACCGCGGCCGGAGAGCGGACCGGCCGCGGCCGCGCCGGCGGTGGTGGCGATCACCTGCCGCTAGCCGGCGCGCTGCCGGGACGGCCGCCGTGCCGGCTGACGGACCTGCGCCCGCCCGATGGCCTGAGCGGACGAAGCGTCGGCAGGCCGGCGCGCGTCCGTCCAGGCGGAGAGGGCCGCCTTACAGCCGCCCGGTCGCCAGCAGGACGATCAGCACGATCAGGAGGATGCCGCCCAGGCCGAAGCCGGGTCCGCGATACGCACCGCCGCCGAGGAAGCCGCCGCCGCCGAAGGCCAGGATGATCAGGATGATGAGCAGAATGGTGACGAGGGACATCGGTCGCGTTCTCCGGACGGTCGCGCTGGTGCGAGCGTGACCGTTCAAACGCTGCGACATTCCGTTCCGTTCAACGCCAAGCTACGCTTTTATGCGGAAAAGTCCGGATGCGGTCCCGCGGCTCAGGCGTGCCAGTCCGGCAGGGGATCCTGCGGGGCGTCGAGCCAGCCCGGTACCGGCAGATTGCGCTCGGTGAGGAAGGCCGGGTTGAACAGCTTCGAGGCGTAACGGGCCGCCCCGTCGCACAGGATCGTCACGATGGTGTGGCCGGGCCCGAGTTCCCGGGCCAGCCGGATCGCCCCGGCGACGTTGATGCCCGACGAGCCGCCCAGCGACAGCCCCTCCTCCCGCATCAGCCCGAAGACGATGTCGAGGGCTTCGCGGTCCGGGATCCGGAAGGCGTGATCGGGGGTGAAGCCTTCGAGGTTCCGGGTGATGCGCCCCTGGCCGATCCCCTCGGTGATCGAGCTGCCCTCGGCCTTCAGGGTCCCGGTCGTGTAATGCGCGTAGAGGGCCGAACCCTCCGGATCGGACAGCGCGATCCGCACCTGCGGGTTGCGAGCGCGCAGGGCCTCCGCGGTGCCGGCCAGCGTGCCGCCGGTCCCGGCCGCGCAGACGAAGCCGTCGACCCGGCCGCCGGTCTGCGCCCAGATTTCCGGGCCGGTGCCCTCCACATGGGCCTGCCGGTTGGCGACGTTGTCGAACTGGTCGGCGAAGAAGGCGCCCGCCGGCTCGGTGGCGGCGAGTCTTTCGGCCAGCCGCCGTGCGACATGGACGTAATTGTTCGGATTGGCGAAGGGCACGGCCGGGACTTCCACCAGCCGGGCACCCGCGAGCCGCAGGGTCTGCTTCTTCTCCTCGGACTGCGTGACCGGGATGACGATCAGGGTCCGATAGCCGCGCACGGAAGCCACCAGGGCGAGGCCGATGCCGGTATTGCCGGCGGTTCCCTCCACGATGGTGCCGCCCGGCCGGATCAGGCCCTTCGCCTCCGCGTCCTGCACGATGGAGAGCGCCGCGCGGTCCTTCACCGACAGGCCGGGATTGAGGAACTCGGCCTTGCCGTAGATGTCGCAGCCGGTCGCCTCGGAGGCCCGGCGCAGGCGGATCAGCGGTGTCTGGCCGATGGCGGCCAGGACATCGGGTGCGGGATCGCGACTCGGTACGGTCATGGTCGGGAGCCTAGGATGCTGCGTTGCCGCTGGCGAGCGTCACCCGAACACGTGGCCGCCGTTGATCCGCAGGCCCACCGGGTGCCCGGCCGCGTAGCGGACCCCGTCGAAATCCTCCACCGCGAGCACGCGCCCCTCGGCATCGACCACCTCGATCCGCTGACGCCCCTGCGTCCTGTACGAGCTGCGCACGGTGCCGGAGAGATGCGCGGCCTCGGGCTCGGCGAGCTGCAACTGCCAGGGCCGGACGTAGAGCTTGACCGGACCGATGGTCCCGGCCGGCGCCGCAACCGGCGTCTCCCGGCCCCGGACCAGCACGCGGCCGCCCTCGGCGATGGCCTCCACCTCGACGGAATCGCCGAGGAACTTCATCACGGTGGCGGAGGCCGGGTTCTCCTGCACCTCGTCGGGAGTGCCCACCTGCTCCAGCCGCCCGCGGTCGAGCACCGCCACGCGGTCCGACAGCTCCAGGGCCTCGTCCTGGTCGTGGGTGACGAAGATCGTGGTCTGGCCGGTGCGGTCGTGGATCTCGCGCAGCCAGCGGCGCAGGTCCTTGCGGACCTGGGCATCCAGGGCGCCGAAGGGCTCGTCCAGCAGGAGGACCCGCGGCTCGACGGCGAGCGCCCGGGCGAGCGCCACCCGCTGGCGCTGGCCGCCGGAGAGCTGCGACGGGTAGCGGTCGCCGAAGCCCGAGAGCCGGATCAGGTCGAGGAGGTCGCCGACCCGGCGCTTGATCTCGGCCTTGGCCGGCCGGTCGGCCCGGCGGCGCGCGTTCAGGCCGTAGGCGATGTTGTCGGCCACGCTCATGTGCTTGAACAGGGCGTAGTGCTGGAACACGAAGCCCACCGCGCGCTCCTGCACGGCGAGCCCGGTCGCGTCGTCGTCCCCGAACAGGATGCGTCCTCTGTCCGGCGCGTCGAGGCCGGCGATGATCCGCAGCAGCGTCGTCTTGCCCGAGCCCGAGGGGCCCAGCAATCCGATCAGCTCGCCCGCCCGCACGTCGAGGGAGAGGTCGTGCAGCACCGCCGCGGTGTCGAAGGTCTTCGAGACGTTCTCGACCCGGATGGCCGTGGAGGGCCGGTCAATGAGACCGGCCGCCCGCGAGCTCCCCCGCGAAGCGCCATTCGAGGACGGATTTGAGGACGAGGGTGATGAGGGCAAGGACGGCGAGGAGCGAAGCGACGGCGAATGCGGCGACGAAGTTGTACTCATTATAGAGGATCTCCACGTGGAGTGGGATGGTGTTGGTCAGGCCGCGGATGTGGCCCGACACCACCGACACCGCGCCGAATTCGCCCATCGCCCGGGCATTGCAGAGGAGCACGCTGTAGAGCAGGCCCCAGCGGATATTGGGCAGCGTCACCGTGCGGAACGCGTGCAGGCCCGAGGCGCCGAGCGTCAGCGCCGCCTCTTCCTCGGCGGTGCCCTGCTCCTGCATCAGCGGGATCAGCTCGCGGGCGACGAACGGGAAGGTCACGAACACCGTGGCGAGCACGATCCCCGGCAGCGCGAACAGGATCTGGATGCCGTGATCGATCAGCCAGGAGCCGAACAGGCCCTGCGAGCCGAACAGCAGCACGTAGATCATCCCCGAGACCACTGGCGAGACCGAGAACGGCAGGTCGATCAGGGTGATCAGCAGCGATTTGCCGGGGAACTCGAACTTGGCGATCGCCCAGGAGGCCGCCAGCCCGAACACCACGTTGAACGGCACCGCGATCGCCGCCACCGTGAGCGTCAGGCGGATCGCGCTCCAGGCGTCGGGCTCGCGGAACGCGTCCAGGAAGGCTCCGAGCCCCTTCGAGAAGGCCTGGATGAAGACCGCGAACAGCGGCAGAACCAGGAACAGCGCCAGGAACGCCACCGCGATCCCGATCAGGACCGTGCGGGTCGCGGCTCCCTCGGAGGCGACCGGACCCTGCTTGGTGGCCGGCACGAAGGCGGGCGAGAAGATCTCAGACATAGCCGAACCGCCTCCGTGACCAAGCCTGGATCAGGTTGATGGCCAGCAGCGTCAGGAACGAGATCCCGAGCATGATCGTGGCGATGGCCGCCGCGCCCCCGTAATCGAACTCGGAGAGCTTGATGACGATCAGCAGCGGCGCGATCTCCGACACGTAGGGCAGGTTGCCGGCGATGAAGATGATCGAGCCGTACTCGCCGACGCCCCGGGCGAAGGCCAGGGCGAAGCCAGTGAGCACGGCGGGAATCAGCGGCGGCAGCACGACCCTGGTCAGGGTGGCGAACCGCGTCGCCCCGAGGGTCGCGGAGGCCTCTTCGATCTCCTTGTCGATCTCGGCGATCAGCGGCTGGACGGTCCGCACGGCGAAGGGCAGGCCGATGAACACCATGGCGATGAAGATGCCCAACGGCGTGTAGGCCGCCTGGATGCCGAGGCGTGCGAGGGGCGCGCCGAGCAGCCCGTCCGGCGCGTAGAGCGAGGCGAGCGCGATACCGGCGACCGCGGTCGGCAGCGCGAAGGGCAGGTCGACCGCCGCGTCGACCAGCTTGCGGCCGGGGAAGCGGTAGCGGGTCAGAACCCAGGCCACGAGGAAGCCGAAGGTCGAGGCCACGAGGGCCGCAAGCGCGGAGACGCCGAAGCTGATCCGCAGGGCGCTCGCCACCCGCGGGTCGGTGGCGACGTCCCAGATACCGGACAGGCCCAGCCCCGACGCCTTCACCACCAGCCCGGCGAGCGGCAGGAGCACGATCAGCCCAAGGCAGGTCAGGGTGTAGCCGAAGCTGATCCCGAAGCCCGGGATCACGCTCGGCCGACGGAATGTCCATCGGGGGCGGTGCGTCTCGACCATGATGCGCCCTTCAGCGGCCGGCCCGGCTCAGCCGATCGAACAGACCTCCGGCATCGAAGTTCCGCTTCT
Organism: Methylobacterium sp. 1973; assembly: GCF_040545035.1. Lineage (NCBI taxonomy): Bacteria > Pseudomonadati > Pseudomonadota > Alphaproteobacteria > Hyphomicrobiales > Methylobacteriaceae > Methylobacterium > Methylobacterium sp. 1973. Next base: position 69,067 of record NZ_JBEPLA010000015.1, on the reverse strand, counting down.
GGATCTCGTCCCAGGAGCCCTGGAGATCCTCGATCTTGAACAGCTTGATGTCGGGCAGCTGTGCGAGGTCGGCCTGGGCGGCCGCCTCCCGGCGGATCGGCCGGTAATGGTGCTTGGCGAAGATCGCCTGGGCGCGGTCGGTGTAGAGGAAGTCGAGATAGGCCTGCGCGGCCTTGGTGGTGCCCTTCCGCTCGGCGTTGACCGCCACGAGGGCCACCGGCGGCTCGGCGTAGATCGAGCTCGGCGGCGAGACGATGTCGAACTTGTCGGCCCCGAATTCCTGGAGCACGAGGTAGGCCTCGTTCTCCCAGGTGGGGAGCACGTCGCCGAGCCCGCGCTGGGCGAAGGTCACGGTCGAGCCGCGGGCGCCGGTGTCGAGCACCGGGACGTTCTTGTAGACCTGCCCGACGAAGGCGTCGGCCTTGGCGGCGTCCTTGTCGGTCCCGTAGGCGTAGCCCCAGGCGGCGAGGAAGTTCCAGCGCCCGCCGGCGGACGTCTTCGGGTTCGGGGTGATCACCTTGACGTCGGGCTTGATCAGGTCGGCCCAGTCCTTGATGCCCTTCGGGTTGCCCTTGCGGACGAGGAACACCACCGTCGAGGTGTAGGGCGTGGCGGTGTTGGGCAGCTTGCTGCGCCAATCCTCCGGGATCTTGTGCGTGAGCTTGGCGATCGCGTCGATGTCGGACGGGATGCCGAGGGTGACCACGTCGGCGTCGACGCCGTCGATCACCGTGCGCGCCTGCGCCCCCGACCCGCCATGCGAGGCCCGTATCGTGATCGCTTCGCCGGTCTTCGCCTTCCACTCCTCCGCGAAGGCGGCGTTGATCTCCCGATAGAGCTCGCGGGTCGGATCGTACGAGACGTTGAGGAGCGCGGTCTCGGCCGCGGCCGGCAGCACGCAGGCCCACAGGCCGGCACCGGCCAGCAGGGAGAACCCGATCGCCCGGGCCATCCGGCCGCGACCTGCAGCGTTCTTCATCACGTCCGATCCCCCGCCATGCGCGATTGCGATCCAGGGGACCTGCATCCCCGGACGCCGGAAATCGTTCTTTTTACCGAACGAAGTCAAGCCTAGGACGCGGACACGCGGGATGGCATCGCTCGCTCAGGAACGGCGTCGTCGGCCGGAATGCAAGTCGGATCAGCGCAGTAGGCCGCCAGAACGCATGGATCTTCTCCGGATCTTCGCGGCGAGAGAAGAATCGCAATGCCGGATCGGGTTTCTCAGAACGAACAATCTTATGTGCGCTGGCGCACTTGAGTGGGCCTCGGTCCGGTGGGGCGCTGGCGCTGGCGCTGGCGCTGGCGCTGGCGGTGCGACGCGAGGTCCCTGCCCTGTCCCATCCGGATGTCCGGCGATCGCGCCGGTGGCGGGTTGCGTCAGCGCTTCGGCTTGCTGAGCTGGGCGATCAGGGCCTTGAGGCGCTCGTCGACGGGGGCCGAGAGCGTATCGGTATAGAGTGTGCGCAACGTCTGGCCGAGATGGCGGCGGACGCCGGGGGGGAGCGGCGCTGCGTCTGGAATCTGTTCGAGTTCGGAGGCGCGCTCCGGATGCGGCTTCGACATGATGGGGCGATCCTCGCACCTGCCAGCACGCAGCGTTGCAGGGCGTGGTTAAGGAGCCGTCACCGACGCCGGCGCATCGACGGGTCGTCCGATCCGGCGGCCTCTCGGAGGGGCGGTGTCGCAGGCCGGAACTGGGGCGGTGCAGGGCACGTTGCCCGCGCATCCCCCTGCCCGTTCCCCGGAGACGTCCCTTGCCTCGCTCGATCCCCCTGATGATGCTGGTGCTCTTCGGGGCGGTGACGGTCGGCACCCCGTGCCTCGCGCAGACCAAGCCGGGCGAGATCAAGGGGGTCGACGCGATGGGCGACAAATCCCGCAGCGCCCAGGACGGCTGGAGCCAGGCGCCGGTTCCCCGCGAGCAATCGGCCGCCAAGGATGCGCCCGACCCGGGCGGCCAATCGACCAAGGAAAACGCCAACCGCCCGGTTCCGCAGGCCAATCCCGGCGGCTCGTCCGCCACGGAGCCGCAGGCTCCGCTGGAGCACCGCACGGCGAGCCCCTCGGGGATGAATCCGGCGATCCCCAGCAAGTAAAGAAATCGTTTCTCGGCAGGATGATACCGGCTCGGACGAACGTGGTGCTTCGTCCGAGACACAGGGACTTGCTGTGTCACGCAACCGCACTTGCCTCGCGCGGGCTTTTTTGGGACACCCTGGAATTATACCAGATCGCTTTTCTGTGAGGCGGAGATGACTGTCCAGGTCTCAAGGCGTGGCCTGCTCAAGGGGGCCGGCGCCGGCCTCGCGGGCGGCTCGCTGGGTGCCCTCGGGTTCGGGGGACTCGAGCCCGCTATGGCCGCCGCGGTGCGGCCCTTCAAGCTCGCGCAGATGCGCGAGACCCGCAACACGTGCCCGTATTGCTCGGTCGCGTGTGGCGTCATCCTGTACAGCCTGGGCGATCGCTCCAAGAACGCGCGCTCCTCGGTGATGCACATCGAGGGTGACCCCGATCATCCGATCAACCGCGGCACGCTCTGCCCCAAGGGCTCGGCGCTCCTCGACTTCGTGCACGCCGAGACCCGGACCAAGTACCCGCTCCATCGCGCCCCGGGCTCCTCGGAGTTCAAGCGCGTCTCCTGGGACTTCGCCCTCGACCGGATCGCGAAGCTCATGAAGGAGGACCGCGACAAGAACTTCGTGGCCAAGAACGGCGATCTCACGGTCAACCGCTGGACCACGACCGGATTCCTGGCGGCCTCGGCCACGACCAACGAGACGGCGTGGCTGACCTACAAGACCGTCCGAAGCATGGGGGCCCTGGTCTTCGACAATCAGGCCAGGGTTTGACACGGTCCGTCGGTCGCCAGTTTGGCGCCCTCCTTCGGACGCGGTGCGATGACCAACCTCTGGATGGACATCAAGCACGCGGACGTGATCACCGTGATGGGCGGCAATGCCGCCGAGGCTCACCCCTGCGGCTTCAAGTGGGTCGTCGAGGCGAAGGCCCATAACAACGCCAAGCTGATCGTCGTCGATCCGCGCTTCACCCGCACGGCGTCGGTGGCCGATCTCTACTGCCCGATCCGGCAGGGGACCGACATCGCGTTCCTGTCGGGCGTGGCCAAGTACCTGCTCGACAACGACAAGCTGCAGCACCGCTACGTCTCCGCCTACACCAACGCCGGGTACGTGGTCCGCGAGGGCTACGACTTCAGCGAGGGTCTGTTCGCGGGCTACGACGCGGACAAGCGCGACTACGACAAGACCACCTGGGACTACGAGATCGGTCCCGACGGCTACGCCGTGGTCGACGAGACGCTGCAGCACCCGCGCTGCGTCATGCAGCTCCTGAAGAAGCACGTGGCGCTCTACACGCCCGAGATGGTGGAGAAAATCTGCGGCTCGCCCAAGGAGACCTTCCTCAAGGTCTGCGAGCTGATCGCCACGACGGCCGCGCCCGACCGGGTGATGACGTCGCTCTACGCGCTCGGCTGGACGCACCATTCCAAGGGCTCGCAGAACATCCGCTCGATGTGCATCGTGCAGACGCTGCTGGGCAACATCGGCATGCTGGGCGGTGGCATGAACGCCCTGCGCGGCCACTCCAACATCCAGGGGCTGACCGATATCGGGCTGATGAGCAATCTCATCCCCGGCTATCTGAACATCCCCGTGGAGAAGGAGCCCGACTACGCGAGCTACATCGCCAAGCGGCAGTTCAAGCCGCTGCGCCCGGGGCAGACGAGCTACTGGCAGAACTACAACAAGTTCTTCGTCTCGTTCCAGAAGGCGATGTGGGGCGACAAGGCCCAGAAGGAGAACGACTGGGCCTACGACTACCTGCCCAAGCTCGACGTGCCGACCTACGACGTGCTGCGTGGGTTCGAGCTCGCCAAGCAGGGCAAGATGACCGGCTACGTCATCCAGGGCTTCAACCCCCTGCTGTCGTTCCCGAACCGCGCCAAGATGACGGAAGCCTTCTCCAAGATGAAATTCTTGGTGGTGATGGATCCGCTCAAGACCGAGACGGCGCGGTTCTGGGAGAACCACGGCGAGTACAACGACGTCGATCCGACCAAGATCCAGACCGAGGTGTTCGAACTGCCGACCACCCTGTTCGTGGAGGAGGAAGGCTCGCTGTCGAACTCCAGCCGGTGGCTGCAATGGCACTGGCAGGCCCAGGACGCGCCGGGGGAGTGCCGCTCCGACATCGAGATCATGTCGGAGATCTTCCTGCGCATCCGCGGAGCTTACAAGAAGGACGGCGGGGCCTTCTCCGACCCGATCGTCAATCTGAAGTGGGACTACGCGATCGCCGAGTCGCCGACGCCCACGGAGCTCGCCCGCGAGCTCAACGGCTACACGCTCGCGCCGACGCCGGATCTCAACGGGACCGTCATCCCGGCGGGCAAGCAGGTCGACGGCTTCGCCCAGCTCAAGGACGACGGCACCACGGCCTGCGGCTGCTGGATCTACTCGGGCTGCTACACCGAGAAGGGCAACATGATGGCCCGCCGGGACAACACCGATCCCGGCGATCGCGGCATCGCGCCCAACTGGGCCTTCGCGTGGCCGGCCAACCGGCGCGTGCTCTACAACCGCGCCTCGTGCGACCCCGAGGGTCGTCCGTGGTCGGAGAAGAAGAAGCTCATCGAGTGGAACGGCAAGCAGTGGATCGGCTTCGACGTGCCGGATTACGGCGTCACCGTCGCCCCCGATAAGGGCGTCGGTCCGTTCATCCTCAACCAGGAGGGCGTCGCCCGCCTGTGGACCCGCGGACTCATGCGCGACGGGCCGTTCCCGACGCACTACGAGCCCTTCGAGTCCCCGGTGCAGAACGTCGCCTTCCCGAAGATCAAGGGCGCGCCCGCGGCCCGCATCTTCAAGGACGACCTGGCCGATCTCGGCGACGCGAAGGACTTCCCCTACGCGGCGACGAGCTACCGCCTGACCGAGCACTTCCACGGCTGGACCAAGCACGCCCGGATCAACGCGATCCTCCAGCCGGAGGCCTTCGTGGAGATCTCGGAGGAACTCGCCAAGGAGAAGGGCATCGCCAAGGGCGGCTGGGTCCGCGTCTGGTCGAAGCGCGGCTCCCTGAAGGCGAAGGCCGTGGTGACGAAGCGCATCAAGCCGCTGATCTGCGACGGCAAGCCGGTCCACGTCGTCGGCATCCCGCAGCACTGGGGCTTCATGGGCCACACCAAGAAAGGATGGCACCCGAACTCGCTCACGCCGGTCGTGGGCGACGCGAACACCGAGACGCCGGAGTTCAAGGCTTGGCTCGTGAATATCGAGCCGACCACGCCTCCGTCCGATGCCGTCGCGTAAGGGGAGCTGAATCATGGCCGACTACAGCTCCCTCGACATCCGCCAGCGTTCCGCCTCCACGGAGACGCCGCCGGAGATCCGCCGCCAGGTGGAGGTCGCCAAGCTCATCGACGTGTCGAAGTGCATCGGCTGCAAGGCCTGCCAATCGGCCTGCGAGGAGTGGAACGACCTCCGCGACGATATCGGCGTCAACACGGGCACGTATCAGAACCCCCACGACCTCACCCCGAAGTCGTGGACCCTGATGCGGTTCACCGAATACGAGAACCCCGAGACCCAGAACCTCGAATGGCTGATCCGCAAGGACGGCTGCATGCACTGCACCGAGCCGGGCTGCCTGAAGGCCTGCCCGTCCCCCGGCGCCATCGTGCAGTACTCCAACGGCATCGTCGACTTCATCGAGGAGAACTGCATCGGCTGCGGCTATTGCGTGAAGGGTTGCCCGTTCAACATCCCGCGCATCAGCCAGACCGACCACAAGGCGTACAAGTGCACCCTGTGCTCGGACCGGGTGGCGGTGGGTCAGGCTCCGGCCTGCGCCAAGGCCTGCCCGACCGGCTCGATCATGTTCGGCACCAAGCAGGCCATGATCGACCAGGCGCATGACCGCGTCGAGGATCTGAAGTCGCGCGGCTTCGCGCATGCCGGCCTCTACGACCCGGCCGGCGTCGGCGGCACGCACGTCATGTACGTGCTGCACCACGCCGACCAGCCGAGCCTCTACGCCGGTCTGCCGAACGATCCGAAGATCTCGCCGCTCGTCGCCTTCTGGAAGGGCGGAGCGAAGGTGTTCGGTCTCGCCGCCATGGGCTTCGCCGCGGTGGCGGGCTTCTTCCACTACGTGACGGCCGGCCCCAACGAGGTCGTGCCCGAAGAGGAGGAAGAGGCGGTCGAATACGACGAGGCCAAGCGCCGGGAGACCGGCGGCGGCGAGGCCCGGCCGCATTGATCGGCATCCCGGGCTGCCAATGCAGCCCGGGAGACGCGACGCGCCCCCTCTCCCGTGCGGGAGAGGGTTGGGGTGAGGGTCGAGAAGGTTCAGGATCGAGCACGTCGTCGACGTGGGATCGGGTTGCGCCTTCTCCGGATCGTCCTCATCCCTCACCCTGTCCCTCTCCCGAACGGGAGAGGGGACCCGCGATCCCTTCGGAAACGGGCGGGATCGGATAACCGAAGACGGCGGGGCCCAGAGGCCCTATCCTGAATTTCAGAGCCCCCTCCGCCGAGGCGCAGGGCCGGCGCCGCATCAGGCGAGTGAAGGTCGATGACGATCCACCGCGACATCCGGGACGGCGATCCCCGCCCCCTGCACCACGCCAAGTCCGAGGCGACGGAGGTTCTGTACGTCCCGCGCTACACCGGCGTGCAGCGCGTGAACCACTGGATCACCGCGATCCTGTTCACGCTGCTGACCCTGTCGGGCCTGGCGATGTTCACGCCCTACCTGTTCTCTCTCACCGGCCTGTTCGGCGGCGGGCAGGCGACCCGGGCGATCCATCCCTGGTTCGGCGTGGCGCTGGCGGTCAGCTTCTTCTTCCTGTTCGTGCGCTTCTGGAAGCTCAACATCCCCAACAAGGACGATGTCGAGTGGACGAAGCATATCGGCGACGTGGTCACCAACCGTGAGGACCGGCTCCCGGAGCTCGGCAAGTACAATGCCGGACAGAAGGGCGTGTTCTGGGGGCAGACCGCGCTGATCGGCGTGATGTTCGTCACCGGGCTCGTGATCTGGAACACCTATTTCGGCGGCCTCACCTCCATCGAGACCCAGCGCTGGGCGCTTCTGGCCCACTCCCTCGCCGCGGTGATCGCCATCGCGATCATCGTGGTGCACATCTACGCCGGCATCTGGGTCCGCGGCACCGGCCGGGCGATGGTCCGCGGCACGGTCACGGGCGGCTGGGCCTACCGCCATCACCGCAAGTGGTTCCGTCAGATGGCCGGCGGCACGGGCCGCCGGGGTTCGGTGGACAAGCGCGGATCCTGAGCCTTGGCCCGTTTCTTCAAGCGGAAATCCGCGGCTCCGGCCGCGGACGAGACGCCGACCGCAGCACCCGCGACGAGCCCCCGCCGCCGGGATTTCAGCGAGCTGAAGCCCGATCCCGACAAGATCGGGATCTCCGGGTCGGTGCCCTTCGTCCGCCTGCCCGATCCCGCACGGCTGTTCGCCGACCGGTCCGCGCGCCTTCTCGAGGCGGCCCCCGGGCATCCGATGGAGGCCTATCTCCGGTTCGTCGCCGAGGTCGCCCGGGCTCAGGCCGTGATCCAGGCGAAGGGGCCGCCGGCATCGCTTCCGGAGGCCTCCGATCTGGCGCTGCGGAGCGAGCACGGCATGCCGCCCCTATCGCGGCATAGCCTCGAGGCGGACCGGGGGTTCGACGACGGGCTCCTGGCGCTGCTCGCCGAACTCGACCTCACGACGGCGCCTGAGGCCTCGGTCGCGGCGCGCGAGAGCCTGCGTGCGGCGTCCCGGGAGGATCGCCTCGATCTGGCCCTCCAGGTCTTCGAGGGGGCGCTGCCGGTGGACCGGATCGCCGAATGCGTGTTCGTCTCGGCGGTCCTGCAGGTCCGTCTTGCCGAGCAGGCTGCGCGGCTCGACACGAAGACCCTGAAGCCCGTAGCCGACGGGGTTTGCCCCTGCTGCGGCGGCGCGCCTGTGGCGAGCGTCATCGTCGCCTGGACCCCGGCCGACAAGGCGCGTTACCTGAGCTGCTCGCTCTGCGGCACGTATTGGAATCACGTCCGGATCCGCTGCACCGCCTGCGGCGACGGCGAGGGCGTCAGCTATTACGGCCTCGACGAGGTCTCGAAGGACGTCCAGGTCGAGACCTGCACGACCTGCCACAGCTACATCAAGCACCTGCACCAGCACCGGGCGCCGACCCTCGACCCGGTCGCGGACGACATCGCGTCCTATGGGCTCGATTTGAAGATCGCCGAGGAAGGGTTTCGGCGCGCCGGACTGAACCTGCTGTTCGTGATCTAGCCGGACTCTGGCATCCGCTCCGGCGCGGTTTACGTCCCGGACCGCACCCCCGTGCGAACACACCCGCATCCACGGCCGCGGCGGCGGCCTGCAGAAAGCGGCGCGGCCGGCTGGACGGCCCTTCGTGCAGGCTCGGCAACGCTCCGCCGCTTCCGGATGGGGGCGGGTCGGAACCGCTCGGGATGTCGCAAAGCTCAGCCCGTCAAGGGGATGCGGCCGATCCTGCGCGAGCGGGTCGGACCGGCCGCGGTCCGCTCAGCGATAGCCATACCGGCTCTTGGCGGCGGCGAGCAGGTGCAGGGCTTCGCCGGACTTGCCGGCCGCGCATTCCGCCGCAGCCTGGGCGAGGTCGGCGCCGAAGCGGTCGCCCACGGGCTTGTTGAGATTGCCGGTGGCCACGTCGCTGTCGACGATCGCCTTGGTCCGGGCGATCTCAGGGCCGCAGCCGCTGCCCGTCGGCAGGACGATCGGGGCCGGAATGACGGGCGAGGGCTCGGAGACCGCGGGCGCAGCGCGCTGCTGACAGGCGCCCAACGCCGCGACGGCGAGGGCGGCGAGGCTGAGACGCATCGATCGACGGGACGCGGGCACGGCTGTCATCCTGTTGGGGCGCACGGGCTGCGCCGCCGGGGTTGTGAGCCGAGCTTGGCAGTGGGTCAATCGCCCCGGCCGCAGGCCGATCGGGCGCGGCGGGCGGACGGTCAGGGTCGAGACCGCGAAACAGGCTGTCTTCAGAAGAGGTTGGCGCGCGCTGCCGACGACCGGGTCCGGCAGCGCGCTCCGAATCGTGACGGAGCCTACTTCGCTTTCTCGGAGATCGCCTTCAGGCCGGAATCGTAGATGCCCTGGATCGCGTCCTTGGCGACCGTGTCCGGCGCGCCCTTGGCGTTGAAGGTTCCGGTCCAGGTTACCTTGGAGCCGGATTCCGCGGGGGCGACCGAGAGCGTGGACTTGTAGTCCGAGACCGGCAGCGGGCTCTCCAGGATCGTGTAGGTGTAGCTCATCACCTTGTCGTCCCGGGAGACCTGCTCCTCCTTGATGGTGCCGCCGCCCTTCAGGCTGAGGGTGCGGACCTTCATGCCGTCCTTGTCGGAGAGGACGCACTTCTCGATGGCGGGATGCCAGTCGCCGATGCCGCAGAACTCGCCGATGGTCTGCCAGACCTTGGCCGGGGGCGCGGCGATGTCGGCCGAGCGCGTCACCTCGAGGGCATAACCCGGCACGGTGGCCGCCGCGAGCGCCAGGGCGGCAAAGGGGAGGGAGCGGCAGAAAGCGAAGGGCATCTTGGGGGTGTCTCCGTCCGTCTGAAATCGCAGCATCGGCCGCGAGAGGCTCTGATGGCCGCGCAGGAGCTAGGCCGGCATCACGCTCTCGGCAATGGGTCGCGGCGGCCGCGCATGACGATCGTGCCTGGACGATGCCGTCCGAGGCCGGGCTACCAGCCGTCCATCTCGTCGGTCTCGGCCGGGTATCCGTAGACGGTAGCCGGCGCGTAGCCGGACCCGGCGGGACGATAATACGCCGGCAGGGACCGGCGGCCCATCTGATCGTTGTCCGCCAGCAGATCGTCCGGCTGATAGGGGTTGCGGCGCCGGGCGACGCGCGTCCCCCGCTGGCCCCGATCCGCCATCGGGACGTCCGCGCCCTCGATCACGACCCGCGTCCGACCGACGCCCTCGGCCTTGACGAGGTTGAACAGGGTCGCGGCGTTGCGCACCGACAGGCGCACGCAGCCATGCGAGGCCGCACGCCCCAGGCTGCGGACATGATTGGTGCCGTGAATGGCGTGGCCCTGGGTGGTGAAGAACATCGCGAAGGGCATGGGGGCGTCGTCCCACTCCTTCGAGAAATGCGTCCGCTCCATCCGGAAGGGCCGGTAGGAGCCGGACGGGGTGTCGTAGCTCGCGACGCCGGTGGAAACGGGCCAGGAATAACGCGGCTGGCCGTTGACCGAAACCTCCATGCGCTGGGTGGTCTTGTCGACGTTCACGACCACATCCGCGCGGGCTGCGCCTGGGGTCGCGCTCCACAGGAGCAGGCCGGACAGGACCGAGATCAGACCGATACGCATGGACGACTCCGGCGTGAACAACCGCGGCGGTTTGCCGTCACGCTAAGCCGTTGGCAACGCCGAGGTTCCGGCCGGCTCCGGCCCTGCGTAGTCACGCTTTGCCGAGGCCGTCACGGCGCCGCCATGTGGCCGGCGCTGCGGCGGATCGCGGCCTCCGCCTCGTCGGCGATCCGCCGCACCACGTCGCCGGCCCCGGGCAGATCCTCGATCAGCCCGACGGCCTCCCCGACCGTGACGTTGGCGACATCGTAATCGCCCGCCGCGTCGGCCTCCTCCACGTCCCGTCGCCGCTCGGCGGCGGCCGCGTGAAGCGCGTCCTCGCGGCCGTGCCAGGTGTCGATGAAGGCGTTGCGCAGGAGCCGGCCGGTATAGGATGCCGGCCAGGGCCGCTGCCGGGCGATGTCGTAGACCCGCGTGCGCACCGTGTCGTCGCCGGTCGCGGCGAGCACCCGCTGCTTCGCGGCCGGGTGGATCAGGGCTTCCCGGGTCGCCCAGAACCGCGTGCCCACGAGCACGCCGTCGGCCCCGAGGGCCAGGGCTGCGGCGAGACCGCGGCCATCGGCGATGCCGCCCGCCGCCAGCAGCAGGGTCTCCGGGTGCTCCCGGGCGATCAGATCGGCGACGACGGGCACGAAGGCCATCGTCCCGCGCGCGGCGAGCCCGTGGCCGCCAGCCTCCGTCCCCTGGGCGACCACGACGGCCGCACCGACCTCCAGGGCGCGCCGGGCATGCGCGAGGGTGTGAACCTGGCAGATCAGGGGCACGCCGGCCGCCCGGATCCGCGCGGCGAAGGGGGCGGGATCGGCGAAGGAGAGCATCAGGGCGGCGGGGGCGCGGGCGAGCACCGCGTCGAGGAGCGACGGGTCCCGGGCCATGGACCACGTGATGAAGCCGCAGCCGACCCGTTGGTTGCCGGCGGCGGCGAACTCCCGCTGGAGCCGGTCGTGATCGCCGTAGCCGCCGCCGATCAGCCCGAGTCCGCCGGCCGCGCTCACGGCCGCAGCCAGGGCCCCGCCCGATGCCGGGTCCATGGGGGCCAGCACGACCGGATGGCGCAGCCCGAAGGCCTCGGTGAGTCGTGTCCTCAGAGCCATGGTCCCTCCCCGCTTCGCATCCGGCTCGACCCTCCGTCGCGCACGCGGCGCCGCCGACGGGATCTCAGGCTTATCGACCCGCTTGACGCAGAAAAAATGATTCCTTCAGAAGGATGTCATCGCGAAAGCAGATGGCATGAACAGCACCGACCTGATGTTCTTCGCCGCCGTCGCCGAGACCGGCGGCATCGGGCGCGCGGCGGCCCGGCTCAACACCGTGCAGTCGAACGTCACCGGGCGGATCCGGGCGCTGGAGCAGGCCCTTCAGGTGCCGCTCTTCCACCGCGGCAGCCGTGGGGTGACGCTGACCCGGGCCGGAGAGCGGCTCCTGCCCTACGCGATCCAGGTCGGGCGGCTGCTGTCGGAGGCGCGGCATGCGCTGCTCTCCGAGGGCGAGCCGCGCGGACCGCTGCGGATCGGCGCCATGGAGACGACCGCGGCCCTGCGCCTGCCCGGTCCGCTCGCCGCCTTCGCCGCCCGCCACCCGGAGGTGGACATCGAGCTGGAGACCGGCCCGACGGAGCAGCTGATCGCCCGGGTTCTCGACAGGGTCCTCGAAGGGGCTTTCGTCGCCGGTCCGGTCATGCAGGCCGACCTCGTCGCGATCCCGGTGCTCACGGAGGACCTGGTGCTTGTGGCGCATCCGGCCGTCGGCGACCCGGCGGCGCTGCTCGACCGGCTGGGCCGCGCGCGGGAGGCGAAGGTGCTCGTGTTCCGGGCCGGCTGCACGTACCGGAGGCGCCTGGAGGACTTTCTGGCCCGGCAGGGCCTCGTGCATGTCCGCCGCATGGAATTCGGGACCCTCGACGGCATCCTCGGCTGCGTGGCCGCCGGATTGGGCGTGACGTTGATCCCGCGCGTCGTCGCGGAGCCCGCCCGCCGCGCCGGGCGCGTATCGGTCCACCCGCTTCCGGATGGCGACGGACATGCCCAGACCCTGCTGGTCCACCGCAGGGACAGCCAGCCGAGCGCGGCGTTCATGCGGTTTGCCGAGCAGATCCGCGCGGCCTTCCCGGCCTGACGGCACGGACCATGCCTCACCGACCGCCGGTTGACAGTGGCCCGAGCCCGGGGGCCTCCTTCGGCCACAGACGGTTCGGAGTTCCCATGGCCCTCGACCCCACCCTCGCCGCCGAGATCGAAGCGTCCGTGGCGGAGGGCTTTGCCGATCAGGTCGCCCACACGCAGGCTCTGGTCCGGTTCGCCTCCCTGCGGGGCGCGGAGCATGCCTGCCAGGATTACGTCTTCGCGCAATTCCGCGCCCGGGGCTACGCGACCGAGCGCTTCGCCATGGACCGCCCCGCCATCGCGGCGCATCCGGGGGGCTCCAAGATCGATGACGCCCTCCATTCGGACGCGCCGATCGTCGTCTGCCACCACCGCCCGAACACCGAGACCGGGCGCTCGCTGATCCTGCAGGCGCATGTCGACGTGGTGCCGACCGGCCCGCTCGATCTCTGGACCCATCGGCCCTTCGACCCGGTAGTCGAGGGCGACTGGCTATACGGCCGCGGGGCCGGCGACATGAAGGCGGGACACGCCGCGAACCTGTTCGCCCTCGACGCCCTGGCCCGCCTCGGCCTGCAGCCGGCGGCCTCCGTGACGGTGCAGTCGGTGGTCGAGGAGGAATCGACCGGCAACGGCGCGCTGATGACCCATCTGCGCGGCTACCGGGCCGACGCCGTGCTGATCCCCGAGCCCGAGGACGAGAAGCTCGTGCGCGCCAATACCGGCGTGCTCTGGTTCGCCGTGGAGGTCCGGGGCGTGCCGGTCCACGTCCGCGAGATGGGGGCGGGCGCCAACGCCATCGACGCCACCTACCGGGTGATCGGCGCGCTCCGGGAGGTCGAGGCCCGCTGGAACGCCGAGACGAGCGCGCACCCACATTTCGAGAACGAGGACCACCCGATCAATCTCAATATCGGCAAGATCGAGGGCGGCGACTGGGCCTCCTCGGTCCCGGCCTGGTGCCGGATTCACTGCCGCATCGCGCTCTATCCGGGCGTGACCGCCGCCCAGGCCGCCGCCGAGATCGAGGCGGCGGTGTCGCGCTTCGCCCGTAGCGACCCGTTCCTGGCCAACAATCCGCCGCGCGTGGTCTTCAACGGCTTCTTCGTCGAGGGCTACGTGCTGGAGGCGGGCTCCGAGGCCGAGGCTGTGCTCGGCCGCGCCCACGCGCGGGCGATCGGTTCGCCGCTGCAGAGCTTCACGTCGCCCTCCTACCTCGATACCCGCGTGCACGCCCTCTACGACCGGGTCCCGGCGCTCTGCTACGGCCCGACCGCCCAGAACATCCACGGCTTCGACGAGCGGGTGAGCTTGGCCTCCGTGCAACGCTGCACCACCGCCATGGCGCTGTTCGTGGCCGAGTGGTGCGGGACCGAGCGCAAGGCCGCCTGAGGTCGGCAGGCCGGGGTCGGGGGCGGGTTCCCTCCCCCCGCAGGGGAGAGGGCTTGGTGCGCGTGCTTTCTTCGCAGCGCGACGCGCGCTGACCGGACAGCCCCGGCTCAGGGGATCAGCCGGTCCGCCCGGAGCCGGCCGAACAGGTCGAAGAACGCGTCGTCCGTGGGCTGGTAGGCCGTGAAGCCGAGGCGCCGGCTCTTGCTCATGTCGGTGACGACCTCAATCGGCCGGCCGAGATCGGCATCCGTGTGCCAGGGGGAGGCCAGCTTCTCGAGGTTCGGCTCGGCGAGCCCATGCCGCGCGGCGATCTCCGCCCAGGCCGGCCCGTCCTGCGCCATCCGGGGCTCGAGCGGCCGGTGCGTGCCGTCGAAGGGCACCGCCTCGATCCCGAACCAGTCGGCGATCCGGCCCCACATCCAGCTCCAGCGGAAGACGTCGCCGTTGACGACGTTGAAGGCTTCGTTCGCCGCCTTCGGCTCCGTGGAGGCCCAGAGCAGCTGGCGGGCGAGCAACCGCGCGTCGGTCATGTCGGTGAGCCCGTTCCACTGTACGGCCGAGCCCGGGAACACGAACGGCCGCCCCAGCTCCCGGCACAGGGTGGCGTAGCAGGCGAGCGTCGTGCCCATGTTCATGGCGTTGCCCACCGCCTTGCCGATGATCGTGTGCGGGCGGTGGACGCTCCAGGTGAAGCCGTCGCGCGCGGCGGCCGCGAAGACCGCGTCCTCCTGGGCGTAATAGAAGTTCTCGATATCGAGCCGGCCCTGGTCCTCGCGGAACGGCGTCTGCGGCAGGCGGCCTTTGCCGTAGGCCTCGAACGGGCCGAGATAGTGCTTCAGCCCCGTCACCAGGGCGACGTGGCGGACGCTGCCCTTCGGGCGCAGGGCCTCGAGCAGGTTCTCGATCATGGCCCGGTTGATGCGGATCATCTCCGCCTCGGTGGGACGCCGCTGCCAGGTCGCCAGGAACACGTGGGACGGGGCGATGTCGGCGAGCGCCCGCGCCAGGGAGGCCGGATCCTGCAGGTCGCCGGCCACCGGCGCGACGCCGTCCTGCCGCACCGGATGACGGGCGAGGCCGGCAACCTGCCAGCCCTCCTGATGGAGCAGCGCCGCGGTGGCGCTGCCGACGATGCCGCTGGCGCCGACGATCAGGGCGGTGTTCGACATAGAAACCCTCATGCCCGCCTCAAATCCGGGTCCGGGGCAGATGGGCGTCGGCAGTGTCGCGACAACCCCACCGCGCGCCGGGGGCGCCTGTGCGGACCGCAAGGGTTGCGGGATCGCGTCACCCCTCTCCGTCACCGCGTGCGCAGCGACGCGACCCAGGGCAGCGCGACATCCTTAAGCGTGGCGCGACCCTGGATTGCTTCGCTGCGCTCGCAAAGGCGGATAGCGCTCTCAGGCGGCCCGGTCGATCGCCGCGCCCAGGACGTCCACGATCTCGCCGATCTGGCCGCGCTCGATGATCAGCGGCGGCGACAGTGCGATGATGTCGCCGGTCACCCGGGTGAGCAGGCCGCGCTCGAAGCAGTCGACGAACACCTCGTAGGCGCGCTTGCCGGGCGCGTCCGGCCGCGGTGCCAGCTCGATGCCGGCGATCAGCCCGATGGTGCGGATGTCGATGACGTTCTTGCGTCCGCGCAGATCGTGCATCGCCGCGGCCCAGTCGTCGGCGATGTCGGCGACGCGGGTCAGTAGCCCCTCGTCCCGGTAGATATCCAGCGTGGCGATGCCGGCCGCGCAGGCGACCGGATGCCCGGAATAGGTGTAGCCGTGGAACAGCTCGATCCCGTCCGGGCCGTGCATCAGCCCGTCATGGACCGCCCGGCTCGCGAAGACCGCGCCCATCGGCACCGTGCCGTTGGTCAGGCCCTTGGCGCTGGTCACGAGGTCCGGGACGACGCCGAAGAAGTCGGTCGCGAACGGCGCGCCGAGGCGGCCAAATCCGGAAATGACCTCGTCGAAGATCAGCAGGATGCCGTGCTTCGTGCAGATCTCGCGCAGGCGCTCCAGGTAGCCCTTCGGCGGGATCAGCACCCCCGTGGAGCCCGCCACCGGCTCGACGATGCAGGCCGCGATGGTCTCGGCCCCGTGGAGGGCCACCAGCCGCTCCAGATCCTCGGCGAGTTCCGCCCCGTGCTCGGGCTGGCCCTTCACGAAGGCGTTGCGGGCCGGGTCGTGGGTGTGGCGCAGGTGGTCGGTGCCGTTGAGCTGCGGGAAGACCCGGCGGTTCGACACGATGCCGCCGACCGAGAGCCCGCCGAAGCCGACGCCGTGATAGCCGCGCTCGCGGCCGATCAGCCGGGTGCGGGTCCCCTGCCCGATCGCCCGCTGGTAGGCCAGCGCGATCTTGAGGGCCGTGTCGACCGATTCCGAGCCGGAATTGGTGAAGAACACCCGGTCGAGGCGCTTGTCGGGGCCGCCCGGGGCGATCTCGGCGAGGCGTTCGGCGAATTCGAACGCGATCGGGTGGCCCATCTGGAAGGTCGGGGCGAAGTCGAGGGTCGCGAGCTGGCGCTCCACGGCCGCCGCGATGCCCCGGCGCCCGTGGCCGGCATTGACGCACCAGAGGCCCGCGGTGCCGTCGAGGACCGAACGGCCGTCATCGGCGGTGTAGTGCATGCCCTCGGCCGACACGAGCAGGCGTGGCGCCGCCTTGAACTGGCGGTTGGCCGTGAACGGCATCCAGAAGGCGTCCATCGCGGGCGTGTTGCGGAGCGGATGGTCGGTCATGGGGCGGTTCTCCGGGGCGGGCGGCGCGGATCGGGCGGCGGGACCAGGGGACACCTTCGCCGATCGGGCAACAAGTCCTTTTCTGGTCGCCGCCAACCCCTTGCAGGAATGGGGCCGCGGGTGGCACCGTTGCGGGATCCGCAACACCTGAAACGGGCCTGAGCCGGATGAGCATCGATGTCGGCGCGCGCCTGCGCTTCGTGCGCGCCCACCACGGCCTGTCGCAGCGGACGCTCGCCAAGCGCGCCGGCGTGACCAACTCGGCGATCTCGCTGATCGAGGCGAACCGGGTGAACCCGTCGGTGGGCGCGCTCAAACGGATCCTCGACGGCGTGCCGATCGGCATGGCCGAGTTCTTCGCCCTGGAGCCGGAGCCGGAGCGCAAGGCGTTCTTCGCCGCCGAGGAGCTGACCGAGATCGGCCGCCGGGCCGCCAAGGGGGCGATCTCGTACCGCCAGGTCGGCGACAGCCTGTTCGGGCGCAAGCTCCAGATCCTCAAGGAGCGCTACGAGCCCGGGGCCGATACCGGCCGGGTGCCGCTCTCCCACGAGGGCGAGGAGGGTGGCATCGTGCTCTCCGGCCGCCTGGAGGTGACGGTGGACGCCGAGCGCCGGATCCTCGGCCCCGGCGACGCCTACAGCTTCGACAGCCGCCGCCCGCACCGGTTCCGCTGCGTCGGGCCCAACCCCTGCGAGGTGGTGAGCGCCTGCACGCCGCCGAGCTTCTGACGGCAGGCCGCCCGCGGTGCCGTCCGGGGCGATTGATCCGGATTCGCTCGAAAGCCCCGGATCTGCGTAACGCGGGATTCAGGCGGGAGGATTAGAACAGGGCCATGGATACCCTGGCCGCCACCGCCGTTCAGATGCTGGGCTCGTCCCAGAACCAGCAGATCGGCATCGCCGTCGCCAAGCAGCAGCTCGCGGCCGACAAGGCGGTCGCCGGGCTCGTCGCGGACAGCGCCCAGAGCGCGGCGAACGCCAGTCCCCCGGCGCCCCCCGGACAGGGACTGAGCGTCGACCTGCGGGTTTGACCGGGTCCCCCGCCTCGCCGGCAGCGCGAACGAATTCCGCGCGCGCAGACGGCATGGTCTTCGGCCGGCGTTGAACCCCTGCCCTAACCGAATCCGTAGAGCCGGCGCGGGTTGTCGGCGAAGACCATCCGGCGCCGATCCGCGTCCGGCACCCAGTCGGCCATCAGGTCGAGGAGCGTCGCGGTCCGGGGCGGCCCGTCCCAGGCGGCCACGTGCGGCCAGTCCGAGCCCCAGAGACAGCGCTCGGGGGCGGCGTCGTTGAGGGCGCGGGCGAACGGGATCGTGTCGGCGTAGGGCGGACCGGTCACGGAATCCCGGAAGGCGCCCGACAGCTTCACCCAGTTGCCGTCGGCGACGAGGCCGAGCAGCGCCCGGAAGCCCGGATGGTCCACGCCGGCCGAGGTCGGCATATGGCCCATATGGTCGAAGACCAGCGGCACCGGCAGCCGCGACAGGCGGCCCGCGATGGGCGGCAGTTCACGGGCATCGAGCAGGAACTGGAGGTGCCAGCCCATCTCGCGGGCGAGCGCCCCGTAGGACTCGACCTGATCCAGCCCGACCCCGCCGCCGAACAGAACGTTGAGCCGCAGGCCGACCACTCCGGCCTCCATGAGGGCGGCGAGTTCCCCGTCGGGCAGGCCGAGCGGGATCACCGCGATGCCGCGCAGACGCTCCCGGTTGGCCCGGAGCGTCTCCACCATCAGCCGGTTGTCGGTGCCGTGGACGCTGACCTGGACCAGCACGCCGTTGGCCATGCCGGTGGCGTCGAGCATCGCGAGATACCGGTCCGCCGGGGCGGCCGGGGGCGTGTAGCTGCGGTCGGCTACCAGCGGATAGGCCGGCGGCAGGCCGATCACGTGGGCGTGGGTGTCGACCGCGCCGGCGGGCACCCGGTAGCGGGTGGGCCCGCCCGGATGCGGATCCGGGGCGGGGCAGTCTCGGATCTCCGGCATGGTCAGGTATCCGCGTGCAGGACCCGGCCGCGGGTCTCGGGCAGCGCGAAGGCCGCCAGGAAGAAGATCCCGTAGGCGATGGCCGCGAAGATCGCGATGGCCGAGGCGAGGCCGGCGCGCTCGGCGAGGAAGCCGACCAGCGCCGGGAACAGCGCGCCGACGCCCCGGCCGAAATTGTAGCAGAAGCCCTGCCCCGAGCCGCGCAGGCGGGTCGGGTAGAGCTCGGTCAGGAAGGCGCCCATGCCGGAGAAGTAGCCGGAGGCGAAGAACCCGAGGGGGAAGCCCAGCACCCAGAGCACGCTGTTGGAGAGCGGGATCTGCGTGTAGGCGACGATCACCGCGATGGCGCCCAGCGAGAAGATCAGGAACAGCGGCCGCCGCCCGAGCCGGTCGGCGAGCCAAGCGCCGACCAGGTAGCCGGTGAACGAGCCGATGATCAGCGCCGCGAGGTAGCCGGTGGAGGACACCACCGACAGGCCGCGCTCGGTGGTGAGGAAGCGCGGAACCCAGGTGGTGATCGCGTAATAACCGCCCTGGCAGCCCGCCGCCGCCAGCGAGGCGAGCAGGGTGGTCTTGAGGATCGGCCCGGAGAAAATCTCCCAGATCTTCGGCCGGTCGCCGGTGGCGATGGCCCGGGCGCGGGTCTCGGCGGCGACCTGCGGCTCCTGGACGTAGCGGCGCAGGTAGAAGATCAGCAGGGCCGGCAGGGCGCCCACCGCGAACATCCAGCGCCACGCGATCTCGGGGGGCAGCAGCGAGAAGGTCACCGCCTGCGACAGGACCGCGAGCCCCCAGCCGATGGCCCAGCCGGACTGGACGGAGCCGACCGCCCGGCCGCGATACTCGGCCCGGATGGTCTCGCCGATCAGCACGGCGCCGGCCGCCCACTCGCCGCCGAAGCCGAGGCCCAGGATCGCCCGGGCCACGAGGAGCTGCTCGAAATTCTGCACGAAGGCGCAGAGCAGGGAGAAGAAGGAGAACCACAGGATGGTGATCTGCAGGGTCAGAACCCGGCCGATCCGGTCGGCGATGAAGCCCGCGAGCCAGCCGCCCAGCGCCGAGGCCAGCAGCGTCACCGTGGCGGCGAGACCGGCCGTGCCGGCATCCACGTGCCACAGGGCCATGATCGTCCCGATCACCAGCGGGTAGATCATGAAGTCCATGCCGTCGAGGCACCAGCCGGCCGCGCAGGCCCAGAAGGTGTGCCGCTCCGGCGGGGTCATCGAACGATAGAAGGCGGTGAGGCTGGCGTCGCGGATCTCGACCACCTCCACGGCCGCGCGCCCCTGCCCGGTTGCTGAACTCATCACCGTCTCCCGCCGCCGGATACCAGTATCGGCGTCCCAGGCTGAGCTGTCCAACGATGCGGCGGGCCACGCAAGGAAAAGGCCGCCCGGAGGCGGCCTGTCCCATTCTTTTCGCTGTCGATGACGCTCAGTAGCAGCGTTCGACCAGGACCCGGCGGTAGCCGTAGGGGGTCCAGCGCACCCGCGGGACGGTGTAGCAGCCGCCGCCGTAGCCGTAATCGTAGGCGGCCGGCGCGTAGTAGCCGCCGTAGCCGTAGCCCGGATAGCCGTAGCCATAGCCGCCGTAGAGGCTGCCGGCCGCGAGGCCGAGCCCGACGCCGAGACCCAGGCCGCCGAGGCCGTAGCCGTAGCCGCCGCGATAGCCGTAGCCGCCCCGCCAGCCGTATCCCCGACCGTAGAAGCCGCGGCCGTAGCCGAAGCCGCCCGGACGGAAGCCGGCGCCGCGGAAGCCGCCGCCGAAGCCGCCGTTGCGGAATCCCCCGAACCCGCCGCCACGGAAGCCGCCGCCGCCGAAGCCGCCGCCGTGGAATCCGCCGCCGTGGAACCCGCCTCCGAAGCCGCCGCCATGGAAGCCGCCGCCGCCGAAGCCGCGCGCGTCCGCGCTGGCCGGCGCCAGAACCAGGGCACCCGCCGCCAGCAGGGCCGATCCGAGCACTGCACCCTTCATCACGTCATCTCCGTGGAAAAAATGCCCTCTGCGGCTAAGAACGTGCGAATCGGCAAAACGGTCCAGCCCCGCCCCGCGGCGCGGAGCCGCGAGATCCACGCGAGATCCCCTGACGCGTCCCGGTCGGGCCGAGACACGAAAATCGCCGCTTTCCAGAGCGAGACGCGCGCCGATCTAGCTTCGCCGTCCCCGACTCGCCGTCCCCGAGCTGCATGGAACGAATGATGATGTTGCGACCGGCTCACGCCCTGTTGATCGCGCTGCTCGCCCTCGCGGCCCCGGCCCGGGCGGCGACCCCGGCGGCGGCGGAACCGTGCCGGCCGGTGGAGGCGCAGGGCGAGACCTTCACGGTCTGCACCATCGACCTGCGGCGGCAGCGGCTGCGGCTGTTCTGGCTCTCGGCCGACGGAAAGCCCTACGGCGCCCTCGGCACCCTCGCCGAGAAGCAGGGCGGCCGTCTCGCCTTCGCGATGAATGCCGGCATGTACGACAAGGACCAGGCGCCGGTGGGCCTCTACATCGAAGACGGCCACGAGCTGAAGCGCGCCTCCACGGCGGACGGGCCGGGCAATTTCCACCTCAAGCCCAACGGGATCTTCTGGGTGAAGGGCGAGCGCGCCGGAGTGGTCGACACCGCCCGCTATCTCCGCGCGAAGATGCGCCCGGATTTCGCCACGCAGTCTGGACCGATGCTGGTGATCGACGGCCAGATCCACCCTAAGATCGCCGCCGACGGGCCGAGCCAGAAGATCCGCAACGGCGTCGGCGTGCCCGGCGACGGGCACGTCGCGATCTTCGCCATCTCCGAGCGCCCGGTAACCTTCGGGGCCTTCGCGCGGCTGTTCCGGGACGATCTCGGCTGCCGCAACGCCCTGTTCCTCGACGGCTCGGTCTCGAGCCTCTACGCGCCGAATCTCGGCCGCGCCGACATCAGCCGCCCGCTCGGACCGCTGGTGGGGGCGTTGCCGCGCTGAGGGTATCCTCAGCGCTGCCCGAAGGCCGTATCCTTGAACAGGTCCTTGAACTCCCGCGGCTGCGAGCGCCAGTACTGCTTGGGCGCCCGCACGCGGGCTCCGAGTTCGGCGGCCGCGTGCCAGGGCCAGCGCGGATCGTACAGCATGGCGCGGGCCAGCGAGATCGCGTCCGCCCTGTCCTCCTGCAGGATCGTCTCCGCCTGCCGGGCTTCCGTGATCAGCCCCACCGCGATGGTGGTGAGCCCGGTCTCGGCCTTGATCCGCTCGGCATAGGGCACTTGGTAGCCCGGCCCGAGCTTGATCGCCTGTTTCGGCGAGACGCCGCCCGTCGAGACGTGGAGCGCCGGCGAGCCCGCGCGCTTCAGCGCCTGGGCCAGCGCCACGGTCTCGTCGAGGTCCCAGCCGTCCTCGACCCAGTCGGTGGCCGAGACGCGCAGCCAGACCGGGCTGCCCGCCGGGACGACGTCGCGCACCGCGTCGTAGACCTCGAGGGGGAAGCGCATGCGGTTCTCGAGGCTGCCGCCGTAGGCGTCCGTGCGCTTGTTGGCGATCGGCGACAGGAACTGGTGCAGCAGGTAGCCGTGGGCGCCGTGCAACTCCACGGCCTCGATGCCGAGCCGGACCGCCCGCTTGGCGGTCGCAACGAACTCGTCGCGGACGCGCTTCAGGTCGGCGGCGTCGAGGGCATGGGGTGGGACCTCGTCCTCCCCGTGCGCCACCGCCGAGGGCGCCTCGGTGCGCCAGCCATAGGGATGCTCCGGCGGGATCTGCTGGCCGCCGGCCCAGGGCGCCGCACTCGATGCCTTGCGGCCGGCATGGGCGATCTGGATGCAGATCGGGATCGGCGCGTATTCGCGCACCGCGTCGAGCACGCGGCCGAGCGCCCGCTCGCAGCCGTCGTTGTACAGGCCGAGGTCCCAGGCGGTGATCCGGGCCTCCGGCGAGACCGCGGTCGCCTCCAGGGTGAGCAGGCCCGCCCCCGACATGGCGAGCTGGCCCAGATGCATCATGTGCCAGTCGGTGGCCTCGCCGTCCCGGGCCGAATACTGGCACATCGGGGCGATCAGGATGCGGTTCTCGAGCGTGAGCGCGTCGAGAACCAGCGGTTCGAACAGGCGTGCAGTCATGGGTGGCTCCGGATGCGTCCGGTCAATCTGGCGCAGGACGGCCGCGCCGGCCAGCGCGCTGCGGCAGGTCAGCCCTGCGGCTGGGGGTTCGGGAACTCGCCGATGCGGCTGACCGTTTCTGACGCTGTCGCCACGACGCGAACCGCCTGAGGGGGCGAGATCGCCCGAGGTCCTGAATGATGATCACGAAACTTGCCGCCTCGCTCCTTCTGGCCGCCGGCTGCGCCGCCCTCGCGGCGCCGTCATATGCCCAGCCGGCCGCCTTCGGCGGACCCAAGATGCTCGTTCACGGCAATTATTGCGGTCCGGGCAACAACGCCCCGCTGCCGCCGATCGATGCCCTCGACGCCGCCTGCGCCCGCCACGATGCCTGCACGCCGAATGGCGGGCTGCCCTCGCAGGCCTGCAATCTCCGTCTGCAGCGGGAGGCCACGCTGATCTCCCGCGATCCGCGCCAGCCCCAGGACGTCCGCTCGATGGCCGGCCTCGTCGCGGCCAGCGCGACCCTGATCCCGACCGACCCGAACGCGCGGAGCGTGCCGGCATCGGTGTCGACGAATGCGACGCAGGACGCCTACGCGCCGGCGCTGGACCGATCGGCCCCCGCCGGCCTGGAGGATGACGCCGACGATTCGGACGCCGATTGACACCCTCCTGAGCGCCCGACGGTGACGGCGCGGCGGACCGGCCGCGCCGTCGCTCGCCGCGGTCAGTCACGATCAGGCACGGTCCGCGGACGCTCCTTCCTGCGCCAGGAAGAACCGGACCATCTCGCCGCTGGCATCGGGCCCGCGCGGATCGGTGTAGGATCCGTCGGGGCTTCCGCCCGACCAGGCGTGCCCGGCCCCGTGCAGAACCCACTGCTCCAGCACCGGCCGGCCGGTCGCGTCGCTGCGGACCGTCCGGGTATAGGCCATGCCCCCGGGGCTCATGCCCCGGCTGACCGTCTCGTCCAGGCCCGGGGCCGGCACGGCCTGCGCCGCGACCCGATCGCCATTGACGGGATGCACGGTTCGGTCGCCGTCGCCGTGGAACACGATGGTTGGGACCGCCTGCCGATTCGGCCCCGGTGCCGACCCTTGCCCCTGCATGGCCGCGAAGGCGGTGGGCATGTCCCGGGCCGCCCCGCAGGCCAGCCCGGAATGGATGCCCACGGCCGCGAACAGGTCCGGATAGGTCGCCGCCAGGATCGCCGCCGCGGCGCCGCCGGCCGAGAGCCCGGCCGCGTAGACCCGGCCGGGATCGGCCGAGAACTCCGCCACGACCGACCGGGCGATGCCGGCGATCAGCGCCGGCTCGCCGCCCTCGCGGACTTGGTCGCCCGCCGCGTACCAGTTCCAGCAGCGCTGCAGGTTGGCCGACGGGGGCTGTTCCGGATAGGCGACCAGGAACGTCTGCTCCTCGGCCAGGGCGTTCATCCGCGTGCCGGCCGCGAAATCGTCGGGGTTCTGGGTGCAGCCGTGCAGCATCACGATGACGGGCAGGGCCTGACCCCGGTAGCCGCTCGGGACGTAGACCTTGTAGCCCCGGCTGCCGGCGGCCTCCGTGAAAACGCGATCCTCGAACCGCGCGCCGGGCGGGACTTCGGCGGCAGGGCGGCGGGCTGACGGGCCGGCATTCGGCAGCCGCTCGCGCAGGGCGCGCAACATCGCGGACAGGTCCGGGGCCGTCCCTGGTCGCGAACCGCCGCCTTGATCCGGCGCCGTCCAGGCACCGCCGGCCGCCGTCGGCGCCTCCATGTCGAGGGTCTGCTCGGCATGACCGGCGGTGCCGGGCCGGTCTGCCATGCCGCGTCGTGCCTCGGTCCATTGCGCGACGGCGACCTCCTGGCCGCGGCGGAACCGCGCCATCGCGTCCTGCATCCGGGCGGTCCGGTCCGCTGCCCCGGTTCCTCGCCCGGTTCCTGTCCCCGTTCCCCTGCCCTTCGCCGTCGCGGATCCGAAGGCGTGCGGGTCGAATTGCGGCATTCCGAACGCCGAAAGGTCGAGCTTCGACGGGTCAATCTTGGGGAAACGGAACATGGGGAGGATCCTCATACGGCGTGGTTCGGGTGGAGATTCCGCGCGACCGGGGCGCGGACGGTCAGGTGGTCCGGTCGGCCAGTGCCGCCTTGACGGCGGCGCTGGCCTGGAAGGCACCCAGGACCTCCACGGACGCGATCGCGGCCCGCGCCAGTTCGGGGGTGACGTCGGCGGCGATCGTGGCGAGGCCCAGGACCTGGATGTGCAGGGGCGAGCCGGCATCCCGGGCCGCTTCCAGGTCCGCGCGGGAGAAGTGCGAGAGCCCCAGCCGGAGCTTGCGCCGCGCCACCGACTGCCGGACCGCCTCCTCCTGCCGGTCCAGTTGATTGCGCACGGCCGTGCGGATGAAGTCGGCCCGGTTGGCGTAGAAGCCGTCGCGGACCATCAGGTCGACGCGCCCGAGATCGACGAAGCCGAGATTGACCGTGATCTTCTCGCTATCCGGCACCTTCGGACGGAGGTCGCGCGCGGTGTCGGTCATCGTCGAAACATCTCCAGGCCATCCCGTTGGATGGTCTAAAGATGGTGATGGGCATCCGAAGCGCAATGGGCGTTGGCGTATCGAGACCGGCGGCGGCGCCGCGCACGCCGGTCATGCGGCCCGGGAACCTGCCCGGCAGCCCGCGCGCGTTCTTCCCGGGGAGTGGTGGCGTCCCAGAGCGTGCCAGGGTCGCAGATTCCGTGCGGGATGGCGCAGGCTCGAGCGGTGCGGTGCCATCTGCCCCGCCCCCACCCGTCGCCTCTCCCCTGAGCGTGGGGGAGGCCGCACTCGCGTTCCCGGGGCAGTGGCGCCGGGCGGAGATCTGCGGATCACGCAGGCGCGCTGAGCGCGGCGGCCGCAGAGGGGCGACGGCGGGTCAGGGCGGCTGCCTCCTGCATCATCACCCTCACCGCCGCTCCGGCTCTATCCGCAGGACGCGGTTGGGCCGCGCGGTGTCCCGGCACCGCGCGGGGAGAACCGCCTGGACTCGGCGCCTGTCCCGATCACGGGACCGTCCGGCGCCTCAATCGGCGCCGATTCCCCGCCCCTTCAGGCTCTCGTCGATCTCGTCGAGGGCCGCGGCGTCGTCGATCGTCGCCGGCATCGTCCAGGGCTCGTGGTCGGCGATGCGCTTCATGGTGGCCCGCAGGATCTTGCCCGACCGGGTCTTGGGCAGCCGCGGCACGGTGAGGGCCAGCTTGAACGCCGCCACGGGGCCGATCTCGTCGCGCACCTTGGCCACGAGTTCCCGCTCGATCGTCTCGGTCGGCCGGTCGACGCCGGCCTTGAGCACCACGAAGCCGCAGGGGACTTCGCCCTTCAGGGCGTCCCGGATGCCGATGACCGCGCACTCGGCCACGTCCGGATGGCCCGCCAGCACTGCCTCCATGCCGCCGGTGGACAGGCGGTGCCCGGCGACGTTGATGATGTCGTCGGTGCGTCCCAGCACCGTGATGTAGCCGTCCGCGTCGATCACCCCGGCATCCGAGGTGTCGTAGTAGCCCGGGAACGTGGAAAGGTAGCTCGACCGCATGCGCGCGTCCGAGCCCCAGAGCGTCGGCAGGCAGCCAGGGGGCAGGGGCAGGCGGATCGCGATGGTGCCCATGGTCCCGGCCGGGACCGGTTTGCCGCCCTCGTCCAGCACCTCGACCCGGTAGCCCAGCATCGGCACGCAGGTGCTGCCGTGCTTCACCGGCAGGAGGCCGAGACCCATCGGGTTGCCGGCGATCGGCCAGCCGGTCTCGGTCTGCCACCAATGGTCGATCACCGGCCGGTTCAGCACCCGCTCGGCCCAGGCGACCGAATCGGGATCGGCGCGCTCGCCCGCGAGGAACAGGCTGCGGAAGGCGGAGAGGTCGTAATCGGCGATCCGGGCGCCGGCGGAATCCTCCTTCTTGATGGCCCGCAGCGCCGTCGGCGCGGTGAACAGGCACACGACCCCGTACTCGGCGACGACCCGCCAGAATGCGCCGGCATCCGGCGTGCCCACCGGCTTGCCCTCGTACAGGACCGTGGTGCAGCCGTGCAGGAGCGGCGCGTAGACGATGTAGGAGTGCCCGACGACCCAGCCGATGTCGGAGGCGCAGAAATAGGTCTCGCCGGGCTGGACGCCGTAGAGGTTCGGCATCGACCACGCGAGGGCGACGAGGTAGCCGCCGGTATCGCGGACCACGCCCTTGGGCTTCCCGGTCGTCCCGGAGGTGTAGAGGATGTAGAGCGGGTCGGTGGCGGCGACCGGCACGCAGGCCGCCCGCTGCCCCGCCGCACGGGCGGCCGCCACGGTCTCGGCCCAGTCGCGGTCCCGCTCCGGCATGAGCGTCGCGGCGGCCTGCGGGCGCTGCAGGATCAGGCAGGCTTCCGGCTTGTGGCGCGAGGCCGCGATCGCCGCGTCGAGGAGCGGCTTGTAGGCGACCACGCGGTTCGGCTCGATCCCGCAGGAGGCGGCGAGCACCACCTTCGGCGCCGCGTCCTCGATCCGCACCGCCAGCTCGTTGGCCGCGAAGCCGCCGAACACGACCGAATGCACCGCGCCGAGCCGTGCGCAGGCCAGCATGCCGAACAGGGCCTCGGGCACCATCGGCATGTAGAGGATCACCCGGTCGCCCTTGCCGACGCCGAGGCCGGCGAGGACGGCGGCCAGTACCGCCACCTCGTCGCGCAACGCGCGGTAGGTGATGCTGCGCTTGGTCCCGGTGACGGGCGAATCGTAGCGGATCGCCACCTGATCCGCCCGCGCTCCGTCGGCGTGACGGTCCACGGCATTGTGGCAGGCGTTCAGGGTGCCGTCCGGAAACCAGCGGCCGTAGGGGCCGGAATCCGGCGCGAAGGCCCGCTGCGGGACGTCCGCCCAGTCGAGCGCCTGCGCCGCGCCGAGCCAGAACGCCTCCGGGTCGCGGCGGGCCGAGTCGTAGATGTCCGGGTAGCGGCCCGGCAGGCTGGCTCTCGTCATCGGTTCGGCGTTTCCTCGCGGGCCGCTCTCCGGCGGCGGGGCCCAGAGTAGCGCATTCTTCCGCGGGTGCGAGGCCGGTTGTGGGTCGCCGGAACCCCCACGCGCCTTCGCTCGCGCGATCGGGGTGCTCCGTGACGCGTTCGCCGGATGCATCCCGGATCGGCGGCTTCGAAGCCGGGCGCCTCGGCGTGCCCGGCGGGAAATGCATCTGCCGGGAGGTCGCGGGTCGTCTGTTTCGATCCCCGGGCGTGCGGGCGCGGCAGGCGCCCCGTCGCCAAGGCTCCGGGGTCACATCCGCGAGAGCACGACGCCCGCCCGGATCGGCGATCCCCAGGCGGCCGTTTCTCCAAACGGGCGGTCGCAGAACGCAAAACCGCCGCACCGGTCTCCCGATGCGGCGGCAGCAGTCGTGCCGTTTCTGCTATCCGTGCGGATGGATCAGGGGCTCAGTGCAGCGTATTGCCGTTCGCCTGCAGCCTGTTGATCTCGTCCTTGAGAAGGAGTTTCCGTCGCTTCATCTCGGCGATGTGAAGGTCGTTCGCCGAAGGCCTGTGGATCGCTTCCTGAATCTCACGCTCGAGGGCTTCGTGCTTCCGGGCGAGTTGGTTCAGATGCGTCTGCAGCGACATGAGCCGAATCTCCTGTCATCGTTTCGACACACCGAGATTGGCACAAGATGCCGGACCTGTCGAAGCGTTTTCTGCTGCTAAGTCTGATGATTGCTTACCGCGCCGTCTTGTCCGGCGCCGGAGCGTGACGCATGCTCTCGGGCCATGAACGGTCTTCGGGTCCTCAGGTGACGATGGCGGACGAGGCGGGTGAGAGTGCGCAGTCGGACCTCCTGGGCGAACTGGCGCGGCTGCGCGAGGAGCACCGGGATCTCGACGGTGCCATCGAGGCGCTGGAGCGCAGCGTGGCTGGCGACCAGCTCCAGATCCAGCGTCTGAAGAAGCGCAAGCTCACCCTGCGTGACCGCATCTTCCACATCGAGGACGCGCTCACGCCGGACATCATCGCCTGATGCCGGTGGACGTCTTCGGGCCGCGCCTTGCCGCGGGCCCGCACCGCCTGTAAGCGCCCTCTTTTTCCGGGATCAACGATGGCGTCGCCTCCGGTCGCGATCATCATGGGCAGCCAGTCCGACTGGGCGACCATGCGGCATGCCGCCGAGACGCTCGATGCCCTCGGCGTACCCTACGATGCGCGCATCGTGTCGGCCCACCGCACGCCGGACCGGCTCGTGGCCTTCGCCAAAGGCGCGGTCGCGGCCGGCCTCAAGGTCGTGATCGCGGGGGCGGGCGGCGCCGCGCACCTGCCCGGCATGGCGGCCGCGATGACCCGCCTGCCGGTCTTCGGCGTCCCGGTGGAATCCAAGGCCCTGTCCGGCCAGGACAGCCTCCTCTCGATCGTCCAGATGCCGGCGGGCATCCCGGTGGGGACCCTGGCGATCGGCCGGGCCGGGGCCATCAACGCGGCCCTGCTCGCCGCCGCCGTCCTGGCGCTCGCCGATCCGGATCTGGCGGAGCGCCTGGAGGCGTGGCGCGCGGCCCAGAGCGCCTCGGTGGCCGAACGGCCGGTGACGGAAGAGAACGCGTGACGGACAAGATCCTCGGCCCCGGCTCCACCCTCGGCATCGTCGGTGGAGGCCAACTCGGGCGCATGATCGCGCTGGCGGCGGCCGATTACGGCCTCAAGGCGCACGTCTACGCCCCCGACGCGGACAGCCCCGCCTTCGACGTGGCGGCCCGGACCACCTGCGCGGCCTACGACGATGCCGAGGCGCTGGCCGCCTTCGCGCGCAGCGTCGATGTCGTGACCTACGAGTTCGAGAACATCCCGCACGCCACCGCCGACATCCTGGCCCGGCACGCCGCCCTGCACCCGAACGCGCGGGCGCTCTCGACCACGCAGGACCGCCTCTCCGAGAAGGAATTCATCAACGGGCTGGGCATCCCGACGGCGCCGTTCCGGGCGGTGGACACGCCCGACGATCTCGACCGGGCGATCGAGGTGATCGGCCTGCCGGCGGTGCTCAAGACCCGCCGCTTCGGCTACGACGGCAAGGGGCAGCGCATGCTCCGCGAGCGGGCCGAGGGCGACCGCAACGCCCTGTTCGCCGAGTTCGGCGGCGCGCCGCTGATCCTGGAGGGCTTCGTGCCGTTCGAGCGCGAGGTCTCCGTGGTGGGCGCCCGCGGGCGCGACGGCAGCTTCGCGGCCTACGACCTGTGCGAGAACGAGCACCGCGATCACATCCTCGCGCTGACGCGGGTGCCGGCCCCGGGCGTGGCCCCGGAGACGGGCCGCATCGCCCTCGAGATCGCCCGTCGGATCGCTGACGCCCTCGACTATGTCGGCGTCCTCGCCGTCGAGATGTTCCTCGTCCGCGAGGACGGGGCGGAGCGGCTCGTGGTCAACGAGATCGCGCCCCGGGTCCACAATTCCGGCCACTGGACCAGCGAGGGGGCGCTGACCTCGCAATTCGCCCAGCACGTGCGGGCCGTCTGCGGCTGGCCGCTGGGCGATCCGGGCCGGGTCGGCGGCCTGCCGGTGGAGATGCGCAACCTCATCGGCGCCCAGGCCGACGATTGGCACGCCCTGCTGGCCGAGCCCGGCGCCCATCTGCACCTCTACGGCAAGGGCGAGGCGCGTCCCGGCCGGAAGATGGGGCACGTGACCCGCCTCGGGCCCGTCCCGGCCGGTTCCTGAGGCTTCGAAGGCACACCTGCATCGTCGCATGGCGGTCGGAAGCCCGCCTGCGGCGTCCCGGAACCGTCGAGCCATACCTTCGCCACATCCCACCGCTTCCACCACAGCGTGGTCGGTTCCGAATGCTGTCGATCGATTCCGCCTGTACCGCCTTCGTCCCCGGGACGGGCGGGGGCCGGATCACGACGCGGCGCTTCTTAAGCCGGCCTTCACCGTGATGCGCGACGGTGCCCCGGATTCGGGCGTGCCCGGCGCACGGCGCGGGCTCTTGGACTGTGAGGGGCGAGGCGGGCACGCGCAAGGCGGGCGACGCCTCGGGGAGAGTGGGGCAATGAACGTACGCAACGGGCTGGGACGAAAGACGGCACTGATCGGCGCAGCCATGGTCTCGGCCGCCGGCCTCGCGGGCTGCGAGACCGTCGGGAGCGCGGCCGGCCCGCGGCAATACGCGGTCCTCGAGAAGGACACCACGGGGGCCACGAACGTCAACATCGCCTCCCTGACCGAGGTCGTGCAGCGCAACCCGAACGACGCGGCCGCCTACAACACCCGCGGCGCAGCCTATGCCCGCGCCGGCCAGTTCAACGATGCCATCGCCGACTTCACCAAGGCGATCCAGCTCGATCCGAACTCCGCCTCCGCCTACAACAACCGCGCCCTGGCGAGCCGCCAGATCGGCCGCGACGGCCCTGCCCTGCAGGACTTCACCAAGGCGATCGGGATCGATCCGAATTACGGCCCGGCCTATATCGGCCGCGCCAATGTCGAGCGCGCCCAGGGCAACCTCGACCAGGCGCTCAACGACCTCAACGTCGCGATCCGGCTGATGCCGGAATCGGCCGAGGCCTATCATGCCCGCGGCCTCGTGCGGCAGAAGCAGGGTCAGGACACGCAGGCGATCGCCGATTTCGACGCCGCCATCGACCGCGACCCCTTCAAGTCCGCGCCCTACGCCGCGCGCGGCCAGAGCCTGATCGCCACGAACCAGTACCCGAAGGCGATCGAGGACTACAACGCGGCCCTCAACGTCAACAACAAGGACGCCACCTCCTGGGCCTATCGCGGCCTGGCCTACGAGAAGTCGGGCCAGCGCAAGGAGGCGATGGAGAACTACCAGCGCGCAGCGACGATCGATCCGAACAACTCCGTCGCCCGCGCCGGCCTCGGCCGGGTGCAGGGTGGGGTCGGCTCGCTGTTCAACTGACCGCTCGACGGTCTGAAGGTGGTTTTAAAAGGTCTCCGCCTCCCCTGCCTGGGGCGGAGACCTGTTCGTCGGGGTTTCATCCCGACACCCCACCAAAGGGCACGCCCTTTGGAAGCCCCTTGTCCGCGTGGGTTACGCCGCCAGCAGTCCGTTCGCGTCCTGCGTGATGCGGCGCAGGTGATGGGCGGTGTCGCCGAGCTGGTACTCGATCATGGCGAGCCGCTTGAAGTGGTGGGCGCCGATATACTCGAGGGTCATGCCGATGCCGCCGTGGAGCTGCACGGCCTCCTGGCCGACATACCGGCAGGCCTTGTTGATCTGGACCTTCACGGCCGATAGGGCCGCCGCACGCGCCGCCGCATCCGGCGTGTCGACCATCATGGCGGCGTAGAGGGCCATCGAGCGGGCCTGCTCCAGCTGGATCAGCATGTCCACCGCCCGGTGCTGCAGCGCCTGGAACGAGCCGACGCTGACGCCGAACTGCTTGCGGGTCTTGAGGTACTCGACCGTGAGCGTGTGGAGCGCGTCCATGGAGCCCACCGCCTCGGCGGCGAGCCCCGCGATCCCGTGCTCCACCACCCGCTCCATCAGCGGCAGGCCGGCTTCGGGATCGCCCAGCGCCGCGTCGCCGGGCAGCGGCACCTCCGAGAAGGACACCTCCGCGGCCCGGCCGCCATCCTGCGTCGGGTAGGCCTCGATCGCGACGCCGGCGGCGTCGGCCGGGACCAGGAACAGGCCGATCCCCTGCGCGTCGCGCCGCTCCCCCGACACGCGGGCGGAGACCACCATCAGGCCGGCCGCGTCGGCGTTGGGTACGACGCTCTTGGCCCCGCTCAGCACGAAACCGTCGCCGGAGCGTCGGGCCGTGGTCGCCACGTCGGCGAGGTCATAGCGGGACTGGCGCTCGGTGTGGGCGAGGGTCAGGCGCAGGTCACCGGAGACCAAGTCGGGAACGAGGCGCGCCTTCTGCGCGGCGCTGCCGCCGAGCCGCAGGGCCGTCGAACCGAGAACGAGGCTCGCCAGCAGCGGCTCGACCACGAGGTTGCGGCCGACCGCCTCCATGACCAGCATGGTCTCGACCGGGCCGCCGCCGAGGCCGCCGTCCTCGTCCGAGAAGGGCAGTCCCGTGACGCCGAGTTCGGAAAAAGCCGCCCAGCCCTCCGCGGGGAAGCCGAGCGGCGCCTTGAGCCGCGCCTGCCGGCTTTCCAGGGACGGGTAGAGATCGGCGGCCAGCCGCTCGACGCTGTCGCGTAGGAGCGACTGGTCCTCGTTCAGGTCGAAATCCATGGTGGTTGTCCTCGGAAGTTCCCTCCCCCCTCTGCGGGGGAGGGTGGCCCCTGCGTCAGCAGAGGCCGGGAGAGGGGAACCCGGCTGCAGGACAGGGCGCGACCGGCATGAAGGGCGTGCCGCGTCCTGAAACGTCGCTCCCCTCTCCCGACCTCCTTCGGGGGCCAACCTCCCCCGCAGAGGGGGGAGGGAGAGCCGAGGCCGCGACCGCCGCGTTTCTCAAGCCTGCAAGCGGATCCGGGATCGTCTCACAACCCCAGAATGCCCTTGGCGATGACGTTGTGCTGGATCTCGTTCGAGCCGCCGTAGATCGAGACCTTGCGGTTGTTGAAATAGCTCGGCGCCGCCGCATCGACCCAGTCGAAGCCCCCGGGCAGGTTGTTGGCCCCTGCCCCGCGTGCCGGGGCGGCAAGCGCGAACGGCCCGGCGAGCTCCACCAGCAGCTCCGTCGCCGCCTGCTGGAGCTGCGAGCCGCGGATCTTGAGGAGCGAGGAGGCGGGGTCCGGCTCCACCGAATCCGCCCGGCCCTGCTTGGCCGCCACCCGCATCTGGGTGATCTCCAGGGCCTTCAGCTCGACCTCGACCTCCGCGACGCGGGACCGGAAGGCGGGATCGTCCCACATCGTGCCGGGTCCGGCCGGCATTTCCCGGGCGAGGCGCTTGATCCGGGCGATCCGCTCCTTGGTTAGCCCGATCCGGGCGATGCCGGTCCGCTCGTTGGCGAGCAGGAATTTCGCGTAGTCCCAGCCCTTGTTCTCCTCACCGACCAGGTTCTCGACCGGCACGCGGACAGAGTCGAAGAAGACCTCGTTGACCTCGTGCCGGCCCTCCAGGGTGAGGATCGGGCGCACGGTGATGCCGGGCGTCGTCATGTCGATGAGCAGAAAGGAGATGCCCCGCTGCTTCTTGGCCTCGAAGTCGGTGCGGACCAGGCAGAAGATCCAGTCGGCGTGCTGGCCGAGCGTCGTCCAGGTCTTCTGGCCGTCCACGACGTAGTGGTCGCCGTCGCGCACGGCCTTGGTCTTGAGCGAGGCGAGGTCGGAGCCGGCCCCGGGCTCGGAGAAGCCCTGGCACCACCAATCGTCGAGATTGGCGGCGCGCGGGAGGAAGCGCTCCTTCTGGTCCTGCCGGCCGAAGGTCGCCAGCACCGGGCCGAACATGTAGCAGTTGAACTGCTGCGGCAGGGGTACCGCCGCCTGGAACAGCTCCTCCGTGTAGATGTAGCGCTGGATCGAGGTCCAATCCCGGCCGCCAAATTCCTGCGGCCAGTGCGGCACCGCCCAGCCCTTGGCGTTGAGGATCCGCTGGCTGGTGACGTAGTCGTCCTTCGAGAGACTGCGCCCCTCCGAGACCTTTTTTCGGATCTCGGCCGGGATCTCCGTCCGGCAGAAGTTCCGGACCTCGTCGCGGAACGCGATTTCCTCGTCGGTGAAGCGCAGATCCATCGATTCAGCTCCGGGCGATCTCGAACAGGCCGGCACAGCCCTGGCCGCCGGCGACGCACATGGTCACCACGGCGTAGCGCGCGCCGCGGCGGCGGCCTTCCAGCAGGGCGTGGCCCACGAGCCGCGCCCCCGACATGCCGAACGGGTGGCCGACCGCGATGGCGCCGCCGTTGACGTTGACCGTGTCCGGGTCGATCCCGAGCTTGTCGCGGCAATAGACCGACTGGGACGCGAAGGCCTCGTTCAGCTCCCAGAGGTCGATGTCGGAGACCCGCAGGCCCTGCCGCTCCAGAAGCCGCGGCACCGCGAAGACGGGGCCGATGCCCATCTCGTCCGGCCCGCAGCCGGCCGATGCGAAGCCCCGGAAGATGCCGAGGGGCTCGAGGCCGCGCCGCGCCGCCTCGTCGGCCGACATCAGCACGCTGGCCGAGGCGCCGTCCGAGAGCTGGCTGGCATTGCCCGCCGTGATGAAGGCGCCCTCCCCGCGCACGGGCTTGAGCTTGGCGAGCCCCTCCAGGGTCGTGTCCGGCCGGTTGCCCTCGTCCTTGGCGAGCCGGGTCTCGACCTCCCGGGTCTCGCCGGTGGCCTTGTCGGTCACCGCCATGACGGCGCTCATCGGGACGATCTCGTCGTCGAGCAGCCCGCGTTCCTGCGCGGCGGCGGTGCGGCGCTGGCTCTCCAGGGCGAAGAGATCCTGCGCCTCCCGGGAGATCCGGTAGCGCTCCGCCACGATGTCGGCGGTCTCGATCATCGGCATGTAGATCGCCGGCAGGTGGGCCTCCAGCCACGCGTTGCGGGTCAGCTCCCGCTGCACCTTCGGCTGCACGAGGCTGATCGACTCGACCCCGCCGGCCACCGCCACCGGCACGCCGTCGAGGATGATCCGGCGCGCCGCGCTGGCGATCGCCTCCAGGCCCGAGGCGCAGAAGCGCGAGACGGTGACGCCGGCCGACTCGACCGGGATCCCCGCCACCAGGGCGGCGTGGCGGGCGACGTTGCCGCCCGTGGCGTTCTCCGGATAGCCGCAGCCGAGCACCACCTCCTCGACCGCTTCCGGCTCCAGCCGCGCCCGGTCCAGGGCGCCGCGGATCGCGTGGGCGGCCAGATCGGCGCCGCGGGTGAGGTTCAGCGCGCCGCGATGGGCCTTGCCGATGGGCGTGCGAGCGGTCGCGACGATCACCGCGTCGGTCATGCCGGAATCCTCTGGGGTTCCCAAAGGGCGTCACGCCCTTTGGTGGGGTGTCGGGGCGAGGCCCCGACGGATGCGGCCTCGGCCGTCAACAGGGCGCTGCCCTGCACCCGCGAAAGGTCCCGGACCTTTCGAAACCGGGACTTGGTGTGCGCAAGCCGACACGGCATCAGGCCGAAGCCTTCCACTCGGCGAAGCGGCCATCTTCGGCGGCGAGGCGCTTCAGGAGCGGCGCCGGTTCCTGGCTGTCGTCGCCGGTCTCGGCCGCGAAGCGCGACAGCGCCTCGGCGACCGTCCGCAGCCCGACCGTATCGGCCCAGTGCATCGGGCCGCCGCGCCAGGCCGGCCAGTTGTAGCCGTTGATCCAGATCGTATCGATGTCGCTCGGACGGGCCGCAACGCCCTCCTCCAGGATCCGCGCGCCCTCGTTGACCATCGGGTACATCAGCCGCGCCACGATCTCGTCCGGCGTGAAGCTGCGGCGCGCGATGCCGTGCTCGGCGGCGACGCGGGCGATCAGGGCCTCCACGTCCGGGTCGCGGGTGCCGGTGCGGGCGCCGTCCGGGTAGAGGTAGAAGCCGCGGCCGGTCTTCTGGCCGTAGCGGCCCTGCTCGGCCAGCGAATCGGCGACCGGCGCCCGGCCTCCGAAATCCTTGCGCGAGCGCCAGCCGATATCGAGCCCCGCGAGATCGCTCATGGCGAAGGGGCCCATCCGGAAGCCGAAACCGGTCACCGCCGCGTCGACCTCGTGCGGCAGCGCCCCCTCGAGCAGCAGGCGCTCGCCGGCGCGGCTGCGGCGCTCCAGCATGCGGTTTCCGACGAAGCCGAAGCAGACCCCCACCGTCACCGGCAGCTTGTTGAGGCGCTTGCCGAGATCCAGGGCGGTGGCGAGCACGTCCGGCGCGGTCTTCTCGGCCCGGACTACCTCCACGAGGCGCATGACGTTGGCGGGGCTGAAGAAGTGCAGGCCGAGCACGTCCTGCGGCCGGCTCGTCACCGCCGCGATGGCGTTCACGTCGAGGTAGGAGGTGTTGGTGGCCAGGATCGCGCCAGGTTTGGCGATGGCGTCGAGCTTGGAAAAAATCTCCCGCTTGACGCCCATGTCCTCGAAGGCTGCTTCGATGACGATGTCGGCCTCCGCGGCGTTCTCCAGGCCGATCGCCCCCGTGATCCGGCCGACCCGCTCGTCGCGCTGCGCCTCGGTGATCGAGCCGCGCTTGGCCGAGCCGGCATAGAGGCCCCTCACCCGGTCGAGACCGCGCTCCAGGGCACCGGCCTCCGTTTCGATCACCGTCACGGGGATGCCGGCATTGGCGAAGCACATGGCAATCCCGCCGCCCATCGTGCCGGCGCCGATCACCGCCGCCGTCCGGATGGGGCGGCGGGGCGTGTCCTTCGGCAGGCCGGGCACCCGCGCCGCCTCGCGCTCGGCGAAGAAGGCGTAGCGCAGGGCCTTCGAGCGCGGATCCTCCACCAGGGTGCGGAACTCGGCCCGCTCCACCGCGACGGCGGCGTCGAAATCCTGCTCCAGGCCGGCGCGCACGGCCCGCACCAGGGCGTGGACGTTGGTGGCGTCGGGATCCCGCTTCACCGCCTCGGCAGCCAGGCTCTCGAACCGCTCCCGGGCCTCCGGCGTGAGCTTCTCCGACCGGTCGCGCACCCGCGGGAGGCGGCCCGCATCGGCCAGTTCCAGGGCCCGGGTCCGGGCCTCCGCCACGAGGTCGCCCAGGACCACGGCGTCGACGATGCCGAGCGCCGCCGCCTTCTCGGCGGAGACGGGCTCGCCGGTGAGCATCATCGGGGAGGCGGCGTCGGGGCCGATCAGGCGCGGCAGGCGCTGCGTGCCCCCCGCCCCCGGGATGATCCCGAGCTTGATCTCCGGCAGGCCGAGCTTGACGGCGGGCGCCGCGACCCGGCCGTGGCAGGCCATCGCCAGTTCGAGGCCGCCGCCGAGGGCCACGCCGTTGATGGCCGCCACCACGGGCTTCGGGCTGGTATCGAGGCGGTCCAGGATGTCGGGCAGGCTCGGCGGCTGCTGCGGCTTGCCGAACTCGGTGATGTCGGCCCCGCCGACGAACACCTTACCCTCGGCGGCCAGCACAATCGCGCGGACCGATTCGTCCGCGATGGCCTGGTCCAGGGCCCCGTCGAGGGCGGCCCGCAACGCGGCACCGAGCGCGTTGACCGGCGGGTTGGCGAGCGTGAGCACGGCCACGCCGCCATCGACCTCCTGACGAACCACACAACACTCCCTGTCATTCTGCAATGCAGAATAATGGTCTGCACGTTGGATGAATGTTGGTCCGGGTCGACGCGAGCGTCAAGCGAGGGCCGTGAATCGTCTGCGGCTGACGTCATCTCCGAACCGATCATTCTGCATTGCAGAAATCGACGGATGCTGCCGTTTGACCCGCGCCCCGGCGCCATGTCATCAAAACGGCCCCGGGCGGGACTCGGTTGCGGTCGCCGCCGGGTGAGCGATGATCGGGCTGCCCGAAGCAGGGGAGGATCGCGGTGCGTGGCATCCATCGGGGCGAGCGGCCCGGGAGCGCCTGTCCGGCGCGGAATCGGGCGGCAGGGAGCGGGCGGTGAGCGACGGTCCCGAGCAGACCCTGTCCGGGCGCCTGCCCGAAGCCCTGCGCGGACGCCTCGCCCTGCCGGTGATCTGCGCGCCGATGTTCATCGTCTCCGGGCCGGAACTGGTGATCGCCCAGTGCCTGTCCGGCGTGGTCGGCTCGTTCCCGGCGCTCAATGCCCGGCCCGCCGCTCTGCTCGACGAATGGCTCACGCGGATCACGCGAACGCTTGCGGAGGCCCGGGCGGCCGAACCGTCGCGCAAGGTCGCGCCCTTCGCGGTGAACCAGATCGTCCACGCGTCCAACGACCGGCTGGCCCAGGACGTCGAGGCCTGCGTCCGGCACCAGGTGCCGATCATCATCACCTCGCTGCGGGCGCCCGACGCGGTGATCCGCCCGGTTCACGCCTATGGCGGCGTGGTCTTCCACGACGTCACCACCGTGCGCCATGCCGAGAAGGCGCTGGAGGCCGGGGTCGACGGGCTGATCCTCGTCTGCGCCGGCGCGGGCGGGCATGCCGGCACGCTGAGCCCCTTCGCCCTCGTCGGCGAGATCCGGCGGTTCTACGGCGGTCCGCTGATCCTCTCGGGGGCGATCACCTCGGGCGCGGCGATCCTGGCCGCCCAGGCCATGGGGGCCGACCTCGCCTACATGGGCACCCGGTTCATCGCCACCCGGGAGGCGAACGCCGCCCCCGCCTACAAGGACATGATCGCCGGCAGCGCGGCCGCCGACATCCTCTACACCCCCTACTTCACCGGCGTGCCGGGCAACTACCTGACGCCCAGCATCCGCGCCGCCGGGCTCGATCCCGAGGCGCTGCCGGTGCGCGACAAGACCGCGATGAATTTCGGCAGCGGCGGCGTGAAGGCGTGGCGGGACGTCTGGGGCGCGGGCCAGGGCGTCGGCACCATCGCGGACGCCCCGGCCACCGCCGACCTCGTGGCCCGTCTCGCGCGGGAATACGCGGCGGCGCGGGGGCGGATGGCCGGCCTGTCGGCGGAGTACGCGGGCGAGGCCGTGCCGTGAGCGTCCGGGTGCATCCGCCTCTCGCGGCGCAGGCGGCTCGTCTCATCCCCTTCACGGGATGGGCGATGGAAGTCCGGGCTCCGGATATCCGAGCTTCGGCGCCCCAGCGCGGTGCCGGTCCCCGCCCCCGGACGGGGGCGGAAGCCTGTCGCGCTCCGTCGGCGATGGCGGGGGGCACGCGAATCTCGCCGCCCGTTGCCCGTCCGGCGAGGGGACAGCGGCCTGCTCGGGAGACGGGGGCGCGACTGTGATGTGTGAATCCGCCCCCCCGAACCTGCGCGTCGCCGACCCGGAGCCCGGGATCCGGCTCGTCACCATCGACCGGCCGGAGCGGCGCAACGCCCTCGATCGGGCGACCTATGCGGGCCTGACCGCGGCCATCGAGGCCGTGGCCCGGGACGAGGCGGTGCGCGCCGTCGTGCTCACCGGCGCCGGCGGCTGCTTCACCGCCGGCAACGATCTCAAGGATTTTCAGGACGTCGAGACCGGCGGCGACAGCCCCGGCCTGACCTTCCTCAAGGCTCTGCGCGCCTGCCCGAAGCCAGTCCTGGCGGCCGTGGAGGGCCATGCGGTCGGGATCGGCACGACGCTGCTGCTTCATTGCGATCTCGCCTATGCGGGGGACGGCGCCCGGTTCCGCCTGCCCTTCACGGCGCTCGGCCTCAGCCCGGAGGGCGGATCGAGCTACCTGCTGCCCCTGGTGGCGGGTTCGAAGCGCGCCGCCGAACTCCTGATGCTCGGCGAGCCCTTCACGGCCGCGGAGGCCGCCGCGGCGGGCCTCGTCAACGCCGCCGTCCCGGCGGGGATGGCGCTGGAGACCGCCCTGGGCAAGGCGCGCGCGCTCGCGGCCCTGCCCCCGCTCTCGATCGCCGCCACCAAGCAGGCCCTGCGCCGTGGCCACGAGGAAGCTGTTGTCCGGACGCTCGGCGAGGAGGCGGAGGTCTTCCACGCGCTCCGCCGCGCCCCGGAGGCGCAGGCGGCCTTCGCGGCGTTCCTGCACCGATGAGGGCGCAGATGGATGCGGACGCGGCCCTGCTGGCCGATCCCGACACCGCCGGACTCGGCGCGAAGGAGGACCGGCACTTCGTGACGGCCCTCGCGCGGGGGCTGTCGGTGCTGGCCTGCTTCGGCCCGGGGCGCACGAGCCTCGCCAACCACGACATTGCGGAGGCCTGCGGCCTGCCGCGCTCCACCGTGTCGCGGCTCACCTACACGCTGACCAAGCTCGGCTACCTGCAGCATTTGCCCGAGATCGGCCGCTACCGCCTCGGCACGGCGACGATCGCGCTCAGCTCGGCGGCTCTCGGAGGCCTCGACGTCCGCGGCATCGCCCGGCCCGTGCTCCGCGCCGTGGCCGAAGCCGCCAACGCCTCGGTGGGACTCGGCGTCCGCGACCGTCTCAGCATGCGCTACGTCGATTGCCAGCGCGGCCCGGCGGCGATCTCGCTCAACCTCGATACCGGCTCGCGCATCTCCCTCGCCCGCAGCGCCATGGGCCGAGCCTACGTGGCAATCTGCACGGATCGCGAGCGCGAGGGCATTTACGAGGACCTGAAGGCCCTGGACCCGGTCGCCTGGCCCGCGCTCCGGGCCGGTCTCGACCGGGCCGTGGCCGAGCATCGGGAGATCGGCTGCTGCACCTCGTTCGGCGAGTGGCAGGAAACCGTCTGCGCCATCGCGGTGGGGTTCCATCCCGGCGGCGGCCTGCCGCCCATGTCGGTCAATTGCGGCGCCCCCACCGTCATCACCGACGCACGCTTCCTCATGGAGGTGGCGCGCCCGAGACTCATCGCAGCCGTCCGCAGCCTCGACGGCGTCATGGGAGCCTGAGGATGTCCGCGATGGATGCCGAATCCGCCACCGACGACCTGCCGCTCGCCGGGATCCGCGTCCTCGACCTGTCCCGGGTCCTGGCGGGGCCGTGGTGCGCGCAGGTGCTGGGCGATCTCGGCGCCGACGTGATCAAGATCGAGCACCCGGAGCGCGGCGACGATACCCGAGACTGGGGCGTGCCCACGAGCCCCGGCAACACCTCGTATTTCGACAGCGTGAACCGCAACAAGCGCTCCATCGGTATCGATCTCGCCACCCCGGACGGGCTGGCGATCGTCAAGGCGCTCGCGCGCGAGAGCGATGTCCTGGTGCAGAACTTCAAGACCGGCGGGGCCGAGAAGCTCGGCCTCGGCTACGGCGACCTGTCGGCGGAGAATTCCGGCCTGATCTACTGCTCGATCGCCGGCTACAGTTCCGACGGCTCTGAGGCCGGACGACCCGGCTACGACCTCGTCGTGCAGGGTGAATCCGGTGTGATGGCGCTCAACGGCGAGGCTGGAGGGCCGCCGCTCAAGTTCGGGGTCGCGGCGGTCGATCTGTTCACCGGGCAGTTCGCGGCCCAGGCCGTGCTGGCGGCCCTGTACCAGCGGGAGCGGACCGGACGGGGCAAGACGATCGACCTCGCTCTGTTCGATTGCGGTGTCGCGCTGACCTCCTATTACGGCCTGGAGGCGCTGGCCCGGGGCATCGATCCGCCCCGCTACGGCAATGCCCATCCCTCGATCGTGCCCTACGGCGTATTCGAGGCCGGCGACGGGCCGGTGGTGATCACGGTCGGCAACAACGGGCAGTACCGCCGCTTCTGCGAGCAGGTGCTGGAGCGGCCGGACTGGGTCGCCGACCCGCGCTTCGCCACCAACCTCGATCGGTCGCGCAACCGCGCCGCCTTCATCCCGGTGCTGGAGGCGGAACTCGCCAAGTGGGAGCGCGCGCCGCTGATCGCGCGGCTCAGGGCCGCGGGCATCCCCTGCGGCGAGGTGATGGGCCTGCGCGAGGCGCTCACCTGCGACCGGGCCCAGGAGGCCGGGCTGGTGGTGACGGCGCCCGGCAATGCCCACGTCATCGCCCCGCCCTATCGGCTCGACGGCCGCCGGCTGCCGGTGCGGCGCATGCCGCCGGGCCTCGGGGATTCGAGCGCCGAGATCCTGGCCGAGGAGCTGGACTATCCGGAGGGCGCGCGCGACGCGCTGCGGGTCAAGGGCGTGGTCCGGTAGGCAGGTCGCCTCCTGCAGGTCGCCTCCTGCAGGTCGCCTCCTGCAGGTCGCCTCCTGCCGTCGCGTACCGTGGACGGCTCGCCGCGGGTCGGAGCGGGCCGTCATCCGCGCGGTCGGGCCGTGGGCTAGCGCAGCACGCCTTCGGCCAGGGCCCGTTGGATGCCCCGGATGTCCGCGCCCTTCTTCAAGGTCCGCTGGATCGGCTCCGCCGCGCCCGAGACCCAGATCTTCAACTCGGCGTCGAGGTCGAACGTACCGGCGGTCTCGACCGAGAAGCGCACGATCGCGCGGTACGGCACCGACAGGAACTCGACCTTGCTGCCGGTCACGCCCTGGACGTCGATCAGGATGACGCGGCGCTCGGTGAACACGAACACGTCCCGGATGATCTTGAAGGCGAGCCGCGCCGTCTCGCCGTCGATCAGGATGCCGTCGAGCCGGCGCTCCAGGGAGGCCGCATCGACGGCCGAGCCGTGTCCGAGCAATCCGTCCAGAAGGCCCATGGCCGATCATCTCGTGCTGGTCCGCGTCGAGGCGGAGCATGGCGCCCGACCGTCGGCGCGGCAAGCGCCCGCCGTCACGTGCAGGTCGAGCTGTCCGATGCCCCCTCGGACCGGCACCGGGCGTCGAAGCTTCGCGCGAGCTCGGCGAGGCTGACGGAACCGAGCCGCGTGATCAGAAGAGCCTCGGCCTCGCGCAGCGTGTCCTCGACCGCCGCGTTGACGACCTTCTCGACGGCGCAGGCCGGGTTCGCGCGATCGCTGCCGATCGCGAAGATGCGGGGCCCGCCGACCGCGCGGTGGATGTCGAGCAGCGAGACCGCGTTCAGGTCCGCCGCGATGGTCCATCCGCCGCCGTGCCCCTTCTCCGACGTCACGTAGCCCGCGTTCCGGAGCCCGGCCATCGTGCGGCGGACGACCACGGGATTCGTCCCGAGCATCCGCCCGATCGCCTCGGACGTCATCGGTCCGTCGTGGCGCGCCATGTGAAGCAGCACATGGAGCGTTCGGGAGAGGCGGCTGTCGGTGCGCACCCGTCGATCCATCACACCGGACTCGGGATTGGCAACCGTGCGCCCTCACGATACTTATCAAGTTACGTGATGGCGCGGAGCTGAAGCGGTGCGCGAGTTCGAGAACCCGGATCGGTGGGACAGGGTCGCCGAGCACTACGAGACGACCGCCCATCCGTTCACGGCGCGCTTCGCCGAGGCGGCGCTCGCGCGGGTGCCGCTGACCGGAAGCAGCCGCGTCCTCGACGTCGCGGCGGGCACCGGTGCCCTCGCGCTGGCCGCGGCGCGGACGGGGGCGCAGGTCCTCGCGGTCGACTTCTCGCCCGGCATGGTCGCGCGCATCGCCGGGGCGGGACTGCCCAATGTCGACGCGCGGGTCATGGACGGACAGGCCCTCGCCCTGCCCGACGGTGGCTTCGACGCGGT
This sequence comes from Methylobacterium sp. 1973, assembly GCF_040545035.1. Classification (NCBI taxonomy): domain Bacteria; kingdom Pseudomonadati; phylum Pseudomonadota; class Alphaproteobacteria; order Hyphomicrobiales; family Methylobacteriaceae; genus Methylobacterium; species Methylobacterium sp. 1973. The sequence continues at coordinate 25,515 of NZ_JBEPLA010000015.1, read as the reverse complement.
GTTCTCGATCTTCGGAGTGATCATGTTCCCCGACTGGCGGAAGGGCCTCGCCGAGATGGCGCGCGTGACGCGCCCCGGGGGATCGGGCGTCGTGGCCACGTGGCAGGATCAGGGCGCGGCGACGTTCCTGCTGCTCGGCGAGATCCGCCGCAGGCTGTTCCCCGAGCGCGAGAGCCGGGCGATGCCCGAAGGGGTGCGCGCGCTCGGCGATCCGGCGGGGTTCACCCGGGCGCTGGTCGCGGCCGGGTACGCAGCCCCCCGGATCGACCGGGTGACCTTCGACTACGCGCTAGACGTCGCCATGCTCGACGACCCCGACACGGTGTTCGGCCTGTCGCCGGACTGGGTCGACCTGAGCGCGGCCGACCGGGCCGCGGTGATCGCGGAGGCGCGGCGCATGGCGGGCGGTCGACCCGTCCTGTCGATCCCCTCGACTGCCCTGATCGCCGTCGCGGAGCGCTGAGCGCCGCGGTGGCGCCAAATCCTGCGCCTCAGCCGGACTTGCGCGCGTCCGACAGCCGCGCCCGCGCGTCGTCCAGCACCCGGGTCAGGGCCGCGTCCCACGAGACCCGCGGCTGCCAGCCGGTGGCAGCGTGGAGGCGGCCGGCATCGCCCGCGGCCAGAGGAATCTCGGTCGGGCGCACGCGCTCCGGGGCGATGCGGATCTCGAACGGGACCCGGGCCCGGGCGCGCAGGTCCTCGAGGACGCTGGCGATCGTCCGCGGCTGGCCCGAGCTGATGTTGAACACGCTCCCGTCCGCCAGGGAGTCCGCCCGGCCGATCAGGTCGGCGTAGGCGTTCGCCACGTCGGCGACGTCGAGGAAGTCGCGGTAGGAGGAGAGATTGCCGACCTCCAGGCAGGGCGGCACGAGGCCGGCCTCGATCCGGGCGATCTGGCCCGCGAAGGAGGCCACGACGAAGCGCTCGTCCTGGCCGGGGCCGATATGGTTGAACGGCCGCAGCACGACGAGCTTCACGCCGATCCGGGGCAGCAGGTCGCGGAGCAGCTGCTCGCCCACCCATTTCGACCGGGCGTAGGTGTTGCGCGGCAGGGGCTCGACCGCCTCGCTGAGGGCGTGGCCCGCCAGGAAGGCGCTGCCGTAGACTTCGCCGGAACTGACGAAGAAGAAGGTGCAGCCCGGCACCGCCTCCACCGCGGCCACGAGGTTCATCAGGCCGTTGACGTTGACCCGCCACGTCTGGCCCGGGCCGCTGGCGGAATCCGCCACCGAGGCGAGGCCCGCCAGATGGAGGATCGCGGTCGGCCGGAATCGCGCCACGAAGCCGCGGAGCGCGGCTTCGTCGAGGAGATCGATCGCCGCGTAGCTGACGCCCTCCGGCAGGTGCGGCGCCCGCCCCCGCCCGATCCCGGCCACGCAATCGCCCGCTCCCGCGCTCATCGTCGCCAGGAGCGGCAGAACGTGGCCGCCCACGAAGCCGGCCGCCCCGGTGACGAGGATGCGCCGCCCGACCGGGCCGCCGGATCCGTGGAGGGAGAGCGCGCTCATGGCGCGATCCGGGCGCGGGCCGTCACCTAGCCCGGTTTCCGAGTTCCCCAGCGCACGCCCCTGCTGCCCTGCCCGGCCCCCGGCGAGCTGCCGGCATCGGCCCCGATCGCCGGGCCGGAGGCGGTCTGGGGCCGATGCTGAGAGCCGGCCGCCAGGGGTTTCGATGCCAGCGTGTCCGGCACCTCGGACAGGTACGACTCGTCCTGGTCGGTGGCGAACTGCCCCGCCTTGCGGAAGGTCCAGAGATAGCCCGGCACCACCGCCTCGGCGGCGGTCGGCGTGATGCCGATGCCTTCGAAGGTCCGACCCTCGGCCTTGGCGGCCTCCGAGACGACGTTGTCGTTCTGAAGCAGCGTCACCTGATCGCGGGTCAGCTTCAGCGAATCCGGCAGCAGGCCGAAGGTCAGGGTGTCGGCGATCTCCAGCATGCGGGCCTGGAGCTTGGCCGCCGGCGCAGGCAGGTCCACGACCACCCGCTTCCGCCGGATCGTCTTCAGCATGTAGCGCACGAAGTGCTCCAGCGTGCCCACCTCCGGGCCGCCGAGTTCGTAGACCTTGCCGGGCGCCACGGTGCCGTCGACCGCGCGGGCGATCGCCTCGGCGACGTCGCCCACGAAGGCCGGCTGGAAGCGGGACTGGCCGCCGGCGAGCGGGAGAACCGGAAGCGCCCGGGCGAGGCCGGCGAAGCGGTTGAAGAAGCTGTCGCCGGGCCCGAAGATCAGCGAGGGCCGGAACACCACCGCGTCCGGACAGGCGGCGAAGACCCGCGCCTCGCCCTCTGCCTTGGTGCGCGCGTAGACCGACGGCGAGGCCGGATCGGCCCCGATCGCCGAGACGTGGATTATCCGGGCGCCCTGGCGCGCCGCGGCGCGGGCGATCGCCTCGGCCCCGTCGACCTGCAGCCGCGCGAAGCTCTGGGAGCCGGTCTCCTGCAGGATGCCGACGAGGTTGATCAGCACGTCCGACCGCTCGGCGGCCCGGACCACCGAGTCCGGGTAGCGCAGGTTGGCCTGGACGGCCACGATCTGGTTGACCTTCCCCAGGGGCTGCAGGAACAACGCGAGATCCGGCCGGCGCACCGCGACGCGGATCCGGTAGCCGCGCTTGGCCAGCGCCCGCACCACGTGCCGTCCCAGGAAGCCGGAGCCGCCGTAGATCGTCACGAGCTGGTCCTGCGGACGCAGGAGCCCCGGCGTGGCGGCGGCTGCGGACTGCGTCTCCGGACTCGTGTGCGCCGCCGCGGGCGCCGTCGTGTTCTCTTGGCCGCTCATCGCCGTGGTCTCGAGCTCCTCGCGCGCCCCGGGGCGCCGTCAGGCGGCCTACTTAGCCTAACTTCGGCGCGATGGGAGCCGCCGAATGAGCCGCCGCGCCATTCCGGTGAACAGCGTGGGGCCGATGACCGGCGCGGCAGAGGGCCGGACGCTGGAACGGGTGCGGCCGCCAAGCATTCTTACCCACCATACGGCCCTGCCGAATCGCGCGGATGGGACGCGCCGGGGACTTCGATGATTGTAGGGATGCTCGTTTCCGCGGCGATCGCGGTGTTCGGCCTGCTGGTCGCGTTGGGGTTCGTCGGGCACCCGATCGACGCGCAGCTCGTCAGCAACTACGGCTGGAGCATTCTGATCATCGGCGTCGCGCTGTTCGTGCTGTTCGCGTGGTCCCGGTACAGCCGGACCCGCAGGCGGCACTCCGCCTGATCCGCCGGCTCAGGCGACCTTGATCCGGCGGCGCATCTCCCGCGCCACGGCCGGACGCCCGTTTGGACGGCCGCCGACCGCCCGGGGAGCCCCGACCGTGAGGCTCTGACATTCGCGCGCGATGAATGCGGTCGGCATCTCGGCCTGCATGTCGGCCTCCATGTCGCGCAGCGCCGTATCGGAATGGGCCGGGTGCAGGTGAATGATCCCGAGCGCCTTGACGCCCGCCGTCCGGGCGAGTTCCACGCCCTTCTGCCAGGTCGAGTGGCCCCAGCCCCGGCAGGTCGGATACTCGCCGTCGGTGAACATGCCGTCGTAGACCATCAGGTCGGCGTCGGCCACGAAGGCGGCGAGGTTGGGATCGGGCCAGGGGTCGCTGTGCTCGATGTCGCTGATCAGGCACAGGCGCTTGCCGGCATGCTCGAACCGGTAGCCCACGGAGCCCTGCGGATGGTTCAGCAGGATCGTGGCGACCCGCGTCCCGTCCGGGAAGGTCAGGGTCTGCCCCGCCTCGAAGCCGTGGTGGTGGAAGGTGCAGCACAGCCTGTCGAGCGTAACCGGGAACAGCGGCGGCGCGAACAGGCGGTCGAGGGTCGGGCCGGCCGATTCGCCGCCGAGGTTGCCGCAATAGGTGTTGATCACCCGGTCGCAGTCGAGAACCGCCGGCTTGAAGAAGGGGAGCCCCGCGGTGTGGTCGAGATGCAGGTGGCTGAACAGCAGATCGACTTCCCGGGGCAGATCGGTCCGGTGACCCTGTCCGAGATTGTAGATGCCCGAGCCCGCGTCGACGATGAACATCCGCTGGCCGCACCGCACCTCGATGCAGGGCGTGCTGCCGCCGAATTCGGCGTATTGCGGGCCGCTGACGGGCGTCGAGCCGCGGACGCCCCAGAAGCGGAGTACGAGGTCTTGGTCGGCCGTCAGGAGAGTCGGCTCGGAACTGTTCGACATGGCGATCACGAATCCGCGGACAGTCGGTCCCGATCGGTTATGATCGAAACCCCGTCGCCGTTCCGGGAAGGTAGCTTTGAATAAGGCAGGCCGACGGAGCAGGTGTACCGCTCATCCCCTGCCGTATCATGAATTGGTGTGCCGCAGGCGGTCGTGATGTGCGTCCGCGCACACGCACGGGACGCTTGACCGGACCCTCGCATGCTCAGAGCGCCTCGGCCGAGGCCAGGAGACCGCCCGGCGAACCGGCCAGAATCGGGCGTCCGGAGCCCGATCCGGCGAGGCCGGCGGCCAGCCAGGACGGAAGCGCGTCGCTGTAGCGGGTCGGGAGCGGCGCGACCAGCGCCCCGAACGGATCGGGGGCGCGCTCGTAGACCGGGACGAAGCCCGCCATCTGCCGCGGCGACAGGCCCGACTCGGGCGCGGCCCAGCTGGCCCAGACCGTGTCGGGCACCGGGCGATGGGCGCGATGGCCCGGCACGACCACCACCTCCTGGCCGGCGAAGGCCAGGGCTTCCGGCCGGCTGATGTCGCCGACCGCCCCGCCCCGGGCCGTGTAGGCCGCCCAGAAGGCGTTCTGGCCGCCGTCGGAATAGGTCGTGCGCACGGCGGGCTCGCCCGCCTCGGCGAGCGCGGTCATCCGCGCCTCCTCGACCGCCCGGCGGGTGGTGACCGCCGCCTCGATGGCGGGATCCCGCGAAGGCGCGAACGCGTACCGGCCGGCGACCACCGAGACCTGCAGCTCCTCGCGGCTCGCCTCGAACCGGTCCGAGCCGGCCTTGAGTTCCCGCCAGAAGGCGATGTTGGGGTCGGTCCGGTGGCGGGCCATGTTCTCGGCGGTCATCCGGAACGGGTAGGACTGGAACTGGAAGGCCGCCTGCCCGCCGTTCAGCGCGTCCCGGGCGATGGCGTAGATCTCGCCGACCGTACCGTTGGTCATGGCGAAGCAGCCCATGGACGAGCAGATGCCGTGGACCATCACGGCGGACCCGGTTCCGCCATGGGCCCGGTCGTAGGCGTTCGGATATCCGACGTCGAAGGACAGGTAGTAGTGCGAGTTCGGGTTCATCTGGCGCCGGGGCACCGTATAGAACCCCTCCGGGGTCTGCCGGTCGCCGCTCTTGCGCTTGGGCCCGAGCTGGCCGGACCAGCGGCAGATCGGGAACGTCTTGATGAAGACGTAGCCGGCGCGACCCTTCTTCCAGACCTCGATCTCGGATTCTTTCTTGTAGGCCCGGAACAGGACCGGCGAGGCGGCCGTCACGCCCTTCTGCGCCATCAGGGCAAGGGTCGCGGCGGGGATCGGCGCCTCCGCCTTGCCGGCCTGCGCGGCGGCCGGACCGGCGAGGACCAGCACGACGAGGCCGGCAGCGAGGAGGATCGAGGTCGACAGGGGCATGAACCGTCCGCGCTGGATCGGCCGGGATGGCTGCCGGACAGGCGCGGCCTCGCGGCCTGACGGATTATTGCGGCGGCCATGAGGCTGCGCGTCCGGTCAGCCCGACCCCGCTGGATTGTCCCGCTGCGCGCGGAAGGCCGACGGCGCCGGCGGATCGTGACGTCCTGTCAGGCTGCCGGTGCGGGGTCCCGCTCGGCGGCGGCCGGGACGGGTGCGATGACCGCGCTGTTCTCCACGGCGATCACCGCGTCGAAGGGCGCGGCGTTCTCCGCAAGACTCGTCTCGGGCAGGCAGACGATCAGGCCGCGCCCGGCCCGCGCCTGCCGCAGCTGGGCGAGGCGCTCGCGTGCGCCCTCGACCTTCCGCTCGTCCATCGCGACCGCGACCACGAGGATGTCGGGATCACGGGCGAGGCAGCGGCTCAGCTCGATCGCCACGCGTTCGCGGGCATTGATCGCGCCGTCCGCCAGAGCCCCGGTGCTGGGCTGAGCCTCGACCTTGCTGTCGAGGCCGAGGCCATAGACCGAGGCCTCGAGGCCCTCGTCGGCCAGAACCCGGCGCACCAGTTCGCGCACCCGCGGCTCGGCATTGGCCTCGCCGAGGCTGATCCGGCCGAACAGGAGGTTCTCCTCCAGGCTGGCGGCCGGATTGACCCGGGAGGGGTCGTGGAACTCCACCGCGCCCGCGAGGTGGGGCGGCAGCATCCGTGCGAAGGACCGCCGCGCCTGGACGAGGCGCTCCTCGAACGGGCCGTCGATCAGGCCGAAGCGGTGGCGCGATTCGTTGTAGCGCAGCGCCAGGCCGATCAACCGCAAGCGGTCGCGCTGGCCCGCCGGTCCCCGGCGCAGGCTCGCCGCGTTGGGCAGGCGCACCACGAGATCCTCGAAATAGCCCCGCTCGGCCGCCTGGAACAGCGAATAGGCGTCGAACAGGGGATGGTCGTTGGGCAGGTCGGCGAAGATCTCCACCGTGCTGCGGGCCACCGACAGGCCGATCTCGGTGAGCGGGCGAACCAGCCCCTCGGCCTCCAGAACCGCCCGCAGATAGGGGTGGCGGGCGAAACGCAGGGGCGCGAAGGTGCCGCCCACCGGCTCCCCGAACAGGATGTTCTCGCCGATGCTCGCCTGGTTGTTGTAGCGGTCGGGATCGAAGGGCTCGACGAGGCGCTCGGCGCCCTTGGCGGCCAGCGCCACCCGCATGGTCCGGCGGGCGGTGACGATCGCGGCGGCGAGCCGCGGCTGAGCGGCCGGATCGAGCCGTCCGGTCAGCCCGCGGGCGTACACGAAGCCGTCGAGCCCGGTGAGCCGGCTGATGCCGATCAGCGCGATGTCGTCGGGCGCGGTCGCCGGATCGGTGCCGTAGAGCAGGTTCTGCCGGAGGGAGCCCTCCATCAGGATCGCCTCCCCCGACGTGAAGGCGATGCGCCGGGCGCGCTCCGCGGCGTCGAAGTCGCGCAGGTCCGTGCCCGCATAGGTGACGGCCCCGGCCGTCGGCTCGACCTGCCCGGCCAGCACCGCCGCCAGCGCCCGGGCGCCGCTGCCGCGGCTGCCCGTGATCGCCACGTGGCCCGGCATCGTCACGGCCACGGCGACGCCGGTCAGGCGCTCGCCCGTGGCCGGATCGAAGGCTCCGACGCCTTCCGTGGCCAGGATCCCGGACCGGGGCAGCGGCAATGCGGCCGCACCAATCCGGGCGGCCCTCGCCCGCCGCCCCTCGAGGGACGCGATGATGCGGGCGAGGTCGCGGAGGCGCGGACGCACCGACCGGCGGACCATCCAGAACCGCGCGCAGATGGCGGCGAGCCAGCCCGCGAGGCCGAAGGCGCCGACGGCCGCCAGGAGGGCGGCCGGATCCACCGGGGCCGCGGGCGGCTGCCCTGGCGCCGAGCGCCACAGTGCCGTGCCGGCGGCGATGGCCGGCAGGATCACCGCCAGCGCCAGGGCGGGCGCCCGGGCGTAGGCCAGCCGCGCCTCGGCGCGACCGACATTGGTCCGCATCGCGGCGACGCGGGCGGCGATACGCCTGCGCTCGATGGCCGCCGCTCCGTGGTTGCGCACGGCAGGAAGCCGCCGAACGAGGTCGTTCAGGTTCTCCTCCGCCCGCGCGCTGGAGCGCAGGCGCAACTCCTGCCGGTCGCGCGCCCGTTCGAGCACCAAGCCGTAGGCGAGTCCGATCGCCGCCAGTCCGATCACGGCCGCCGGGATCAGTCGGGGCGCGGCCAGGGCCGCGAAGCCGAGGGCCAGGATCAGGGCCGCGAGGGTCATCGCCGGCAGGACGATGCCGGCGGCGAGCAGGCGGTCGGCTCGAGCCAGCACCTCTCCGACGATCCGGGCCAGGCTGCGCGCCTCGTCCCGGGCGCCCGCGGGGGCGTCGAGGATCGCCCGCAGAACGCCTTCGCGGACGGCGTCCCCGGCCTTGTTCTGCGCCTTGAAGCACAGGCGCGCCACGCACCAGCCGAGGCCCGCCAGGGCCAGGGCGCAGACGGCGATGCACAGGAAGGCGGTGAGCTCGAGTTCGGCGGGGCGCATCGGGATGCCGGGGGCCAGCACCAGCTCTCCGCCCGGAAGCGCGACCGCCACGCGCAGGAAGGGCAGCACCGGCGCCTCGTCGCGCGGCAGGACCGCGATCAGGTCGCGCAGGCACAGGAGCGCGAGCGCGCAGAGCGGCGCGCCGATCCCGACCGCGAGGGCCGCCGCCGCGGTGTGCTGAGGCCGCGCGGCGCGCCACGTCAGGACGAGAGGATCGGATTCCATGCGTCTCCGGACAGGATCGGGCGTCTCAACCGTCGCGCGGGCATAGGCGTTCGCGCCGGTCACGGGAAGAGTCGCGGGCGCGGGCTTCCCTTGCGCGGACCTTGCCGCCGGCGGCTGCGACATGTCGGCCGGGTTGTTTGCGGTTGTGGCTCTGGTTTGGAAGCGCTCCAGCGTTACAACCATGGGGCATGGCGCGGCCGTGGCTCGCATCTGCGAGGCGCTGGATTTCCAAGCCTGATCGCCGCGGGCGCCCGAGCCGTATCGCGCGGCCGGCCGGCGCACCGCACGATTTCGACCGGGACCAGAAGGTGGGGCGACGCTTGCGGCGAGGGGCTGAGAAGACCGAGCGCCATCTCCCGGCCTTCGCCTGTTGCGGGTCGGCCTGATGGCGCAGCTGTTCACGCCCGGGGCCGACGCGCTCTACCGCCTCGCTCTGATGACCGGCGTCGCCTGCCTGGTTGGGCTCCCGGTTCTGGCGGCCGGGATCGTGCGCTCGAACTACGTCACGGGCGTCGGGGTCGCGCCGGCCCAGCCCCTGCCGTTCAGCCACAAGCACCATTCCGGCGAACTCGGCATCCAGTGCCGCTACTGCCACACCACGGTCGACCGGGAGGCCACGGCCGGCATCCCGCCGACGCATACCTGCATGACCTGCCACTCGCAGATCTGGACCGGCTCCGAGATGCTCAAGCCGGTGCGCGACAGCTACGCGCAGGACAAGCCGCTCGAATGGAAGCGGCTGAACAAGCTGCCGCAATACGTCTACTACAATCACTCCGTCCACGTGACGAAGGGGATCGGCTGCTCGACCTGCCACGGCGACGTCACGGCGATGCAGATGACGTACCGGGCCAACGCCTTCGAGATGCAGTTCTGCCTCGATTGCCACCGGGCGCCGGAGAAGTATGTCCGCACGCCGGATCAGGTCTGGAACATGACCTGGACGCCGCCCTCCGACCAGGCGACCCTGGGCCCCAAGCTCGTGGCCCAGTACCATATCCGCGGCGGGGAGCGGCTGACCGAATGCGGGATCTGCCACCGATGACCGGCGCCCCCGACATCGCGGCCCTGCGCGCGAAACTCGCCGGCGGCGACGGTCCGCGCTTCTGGCGCAGCCTCGACGCCGTGGCCGACAGCCCCGAGTTCCGCGCCTATCTGGCGGCCGAGTTCCCGTCGGCGTCCCGGCTCGCCGCGGCCCCGGAGCGGCGCGGCTTCCTGAAGCTGATGGCCGCCTCCTTCGCGCTGGGCGGCCTTACCGCCTGCGGCGGGGGCGGCGGCCGCGACTACGAAGTGCCGTACGTCAATCAGCCCGAGCGGATCGTGCCCGGCACGGACCTGTCCTACGCCTCCTCGGCCGTGTTCGACGGCTTCGGCAACGGCATCCTGGTCACCACCCGCAACGGCCGGCCCCTGAAGATCGAGGGCAATCCCGAGCATCCCTGGAGCCGCGGCGGCACCGACGTGCTGGCCCAGGCTTCGGTGCTCGGGCTCTACGACCCGTTCCGCTCCCAGGCGGTGCAGCATCTCGGCCGGCCGAGTTCCTGGGCGGCGTTCCGGGCAGACCTGCAGGGTCGGATGCCGGGCTGGCGCGAGAGCCGGGGCGAGGGTCTCGCCCTGCTCACCGGTCCCGTGACCTCGCCCGGCGTGGCGGCCCAGCTCGCGCGGCTGCGGGCCGCCTACCCGGCGCTCCGCTGGTATGTCGGCGCCGGGGCGGGGCGCGACGGGATCTACGAGGGCGCTCGCCAGGCCTATGGACGGCCCTTGGAGACCCGCCCCGATTTCGGTCGCGCCCGGACCATCGTGGCGCTGGACGGCGACTTTCTGGATCTCGGACCCGGTCAGGTCGGCCTGTCGCGGCGCTGGAGCGAGGCACGGCGGGCGGCCTACGCGGAGGGCCGCCTCCTCACCCTCCACGCGGCGGCGCCGACACCGACCTTGACCAGCGCCAAGGCGGATCGGGGGCTCGTGGTCCCGGCCGGCCGGCTGGAGGCCCTCGCCCGGGATCTGCTCAATCTGGCCGCGGGCGGCGCGGCCCCGGCGGGCGACGATCCCGTCGCGCGCTGGACGCGGAGCGCCGGGACGGCCCTCGCCGAGGCCCGGGGAAGCGGCATCGTCACCGCCGGCCTGACCGCCAGCCCAGACCTGCACGCGCTGGTTCACCGCCTCAACGGCGCCCTCGGCAACACCGGCGCGACCCTGGTCCACACGGCGCCCGTGGCGGAGACGGGCGCCGGGACCCTCGCGGATCTCGCGGAGGCCATGGATCAGGGTGCCGTCAAGGTGCTCGTCGTCCTCGGCGCCAACCCGGTCTACGAGGCGCCCGGCGCCCTCGATTTCGCCGCCCGGATGGCGCGCGTGCCCCTCAAGATCCATGCGGGGCTCTACTACGACGAGACCGGTGCGCATGCCGACTGGCATCTGCCGGCCGCCCACCCGCTGGAATCCTGGGGCGACATCCGGTCCCTCGACGGGACGGTGGGTCTGATCCAGCCCACGGTCGCCCCCCTGTACAACGGCCGGACGCTCGCGGAGATGCTGGCCTTCCTGGCGAGCGGCGAGGGTGGGGAGGTCGGTCAGGACGCCCTCGGGCTCCTCAAGGCGCAGGGACGGAACCCGGGCGAGGACGAGGCGGCCTTCGAGGCCCGCTTCTCCGAGGCCCTGCGCCAGGGCTTCTGGGCGGACAGCGCGCGTCCGGCCGAGACGGTGGCGCTGACGCAGGCGGCGGCAGCCGCCCCCGCAGCGGCTTCGTCGCCCGCGCCGGCCGCCGATGGGGTCGAGGTGCTGTTCCGGCCCGATCCGACGATCTGGGACGGCACCCATGCCGACCTCGCGTGGCTGCAGGAGCTCCCGAAGCCCCTGACCAAGGTGGTCTGGGAGAACGTGATCGCGCTCAGCCCGCGCCTCGCCGAGCGCGAGGGGATCGCCACGGGCGACATCCTGCGGGTCGAGGCCGGCGGCCGCGCGGTCGAGGGGCCGGCCTGGATCCTGCCGGGGCAGGCCGACACCACCGTGACCCTCACCCTGGGCTACGGCCGCGACGTCCCGGACCACCTCGCCCGCGGCCTCGGCTACGACGCCGCGCCCCTGCGGCCGCCGGGTTCTCCCTGGGGTCTCGCCGGCGCTCGGCTGACGAAGACCGGACAGCAGCGCAGGCCGGTCACCACCCAGCATCTCGGCACGATGGAGGGTCAGGATCTCGTGCGCGTGCAGGCTCTGGGCGCCGCACCCGTGGGCGATCCGAAGGGCGCGCCGACGCCCGCCTCGTTCTATCCGCCCCCCGAGAGCCAGGACCGCTGGGTCGCCGCGCAATGGGGCATGGCCATCGATCTCGATGCCTGCACCGGCTGCAACGCCTGCGTCACCGCCTGTCAGGCGGAGAACAACATCCCCGTGGTCGGGCGCGAGGAGGTCGAACTCGGCCGCTGGATGGGCTGGCTGCGGATCGACCGCTACTACGCGGGCGACCTCGACGCGCCGACGACGCATTTCCAGCCGGTGCCCTGCATGCATTGCGAGCAGGCGCCCTGCGAACTCGGCTGCCCCGTGGAGGCGACGCTCCACGACAGCGAGGGCCTGAACCTGCAGGTCTACAACCGCTGCGTCGGCACGCGCACCTGCCAGAGCTACTGCCCCTACAAGGTCCGCCGCTTCAACTACCTCGATTACACCGGCGGCATGACCCCGGTGGAGCAGCAGCAGCGCAATCCCGAGGTCACGGTCCGGTCCCGGGGCGTGATGGAGAAATGCACCTACTGCATCCAGCGGATCACGGCGGCGCGGATCACATCAGCCAAGGACGCCCACGCGCCGATCCCCGACGGGGCCGTGGAGACCGCCTGCCAGGGCGCCTGCCCGACCCGGGCGATCACCTTCGGCAACGTCGCCGATCCGGGAAGCCGGGTCTCGGCCGCCCGGCGGGACACGCGGGAATACGCGCTCCTCGGCCACCTGAACACGCGGCCGCGCACCACCTATCTCGCCGGGCTCGCGCCCGCCGCGGATCCGAACGGACGGGAGGGCTGAGCATGGCCGGCCCCCTCTCCGGCGGTCCGCAGCCCGGCCCCCTGATCCGGCCCGACGAGACCCTTCAGGGGATCGGCGGCGCGGTCACGGCGATCCCGCTGACGCATCCGGGGAACCGGCGCTGGTGGATCGCCTTCGCGGCGGCGGCCTCGCTCCTCGGCCTGTTCGTGCTCACCCTCGGCTATCTGCTCTATGCCGGTCCCGGCATCTGGGCGAACAACAACGCCGTCGTCTGGGCCCTCGACATCGCGAGCTACGATTGGTGGATCGGCGTCGCGTCCGGCAGCCTGCTGGTCTCGGCGATCCTGCTCCTGCTCGGGGCGGAGTGGCGCGGGGCGGTGAACCGCGTGGCCGAGACCCTGGCACTGCTGGCCACCGCGGCCGCCGGGCTCTACCCGATCATCCATCTCGGACGGCCGTGGTTCTTCTTCTGGAACCTGCCCTACCCCAACACCTACGATCTCTGGCCGCAGTTCCGCTCGCCACTCCTCTGGGACGCGATCGACATCGTGTCCTTCCTGGTGATCTGCGTGAGCCTCTGGTTCATCGGCCTGCTGCCGGACCTCGCCACGTTGCGCGACCGTGCCCACGCGGAGGCGATGCGCCAGCGGGAGACGAAGGCAGCGACCCGGAAGCGCGCGCTGCTGCGCGCGCAGGTCTACGGCATCCTCGCCTCGGGCTGGCGCGGCTCGGCGGCCCATTGGCAGATCTGGGTTCAGGCCTACCGGACGGTGGCGCTGCTCGGCGTGCTGCTGGTGGTCTCGGTCCAGACCGGGGCCTCGGTGATGCTGGCGGGCTCGCTGATGCCGGGCTGGCACAGCACGCTGCTGCCGGTGAGCTTCCTGGTGAATGCGGTCTATTCCGGCGTCGGCGTCACGGCGGTGATCGTGATGCTGATCCGCCTCGTGTACGGCCTCGGCGCCCTGGTGACGGACCGCCATCTCGACGTGCTCGGGCGGCTGTTGCTCTGTCTCGGCTGCGCCAGCGCCTATTGCTACGCGGCCGAATATTTCGACACGTTCCTCAATGGCGACGCCGCGGGGCGCGGCGTCCTGGTCCGGCGCATGACCGGCGACCACGCCCTCGTGTCCTGGACGGCGATCCTGTGCCTCGTCCTGCCCGCACAGATCCTGTGGTCGGCGCGGGCCCGGACGGCGCCGGTCGCCATCGCGGTGGTGGGCCTTCTCGTGGCGATCGGCGCCTATGCCGACCACGTCATGGTCCTAGTCGTCACCCTGACGCAGGATTTCCTGCCGTCCTCGCGGCTGCCCTACACGACGGATGTCTGGGGCATCGCCACCTTCGCTGGCTCGGTGGGCCTGTTCCTGACCCTGCTCCTCCTGTTCCTGCGCTACCTGCCGGCCGTGTCGATCGTCGAGAGCCGCCGCCTCGCCCTGATGGTGTCGCCGGCCGCGCAGGAGGCGGCCCGCGCGGCCGCATCCCGGGCCACCGGTCGCCCGGAGGACGACCCGGTCACCGCGCCCCTGTGGGGCGTGTCCGCGACCTTCGCGAGTCAGGGCGACCTCGCCGCCGCCCTCCAGGCGGTCTCCGGGATCAGTCCGGATCACGTCCACCTCGACGGGCACGGGCCGGTGCCGATGCCCCGCACCCTGCGGGCACTGGGCTTGGAGGGACGCTCGATCCTGCCCTACGCCCTGGCCGGGGCCCTGCTCGGCGGTGTCGGCTTCTTCGCCCTGTGCCTCTACGCCACGGCCTACGATTACGTCTTCCTGATCGGCGGGCGCCCGCGCCTGTCCTGGCCCTCGTTCGTGGTGCCGAGCGTCTCCGTCGCGATGATGGCGGGCTGCGTGGCGATCCACTTCGCGCTCCTCGTGCTCAACCGCCTGCCCCGGCTGAATCACCCGGCCTTCAACATCCCGGGCTTCCTGCGGGCTTCCGAGGACCGGTTCTTCCTCTCCGCGGAGGCGCGGGGTGACCGGTTCGACGCAGGCCGGATCGAGCGGCGGCTCGCGGCCCTGCCGGCCGAGGCCGGGCGTCCCCTCGAGCTCCGGCGGATCCCGCGATGAGGCGCGCCGCCCTCCGCACCGTGCCGCTCGCTCTTCTCGCCCTGGCGCCGCTGGCGGCCTGCGGCGAGGCCGACATGGCCGATCAGGCCCGGGCCAAGACCTGGGACAAGAACCCGTTCTTTCCCCGGGAGATCACCATGCGCCAGCCGGTGGCCGGCACCGTGCCGCGGATCGATCCGGCCCGGACGGCGCCGCAGCCGCAGACGATCAGCCGGGCGCTGCTCGACCAGGGCCGGGAACGCTATGGAGTCTTCTGCACCCCCTGCCATGGGCAGGACGGGCGCGGCGCCGGCATGATCGTCGCCCGGGGATTTCCCTCCGCCGGCAATCTCACGGCGGAGCCCGTGCGCATGGCCTCCGCGGCGGAGCTCTACGACGCCATCTCGAACGGCCGGAAGTCCATGTTCGGTATGGCCCAGATGATCCCCTCGGCAGACCGCTGGGCGATCATCGCCTATCTCCGCGCTCTCCAGCTCAGCCAGGATACCCCGGTGGCGAGCCTGCCCCCGGAGGATCGCACCCGCCTGGAGGCAACGCCGTGAGGCGCCCCGCCCTGCTCGGCCTCGCCGGCCTCGTCCTCCTGGCCGTCTGCCTGCTCGCGGGCGGCTGGCGCGGGGCCGCGGCCTCGTATCTCGCGGCGTGGCTCGTCCTTCTCGCCCTGCCGGTCGGCGCCCTGCCGGTGGTCATCGTCGCCGAGCGTTTCGGCAAGCGGGTCCGCGAGCGCGGCGGCATCGAGATGCTGGCGGGTCTGCGCCGGCTGATGGCGCTGATGCCGGTCGCGGCCGTGCTGTCGCTGCCGCTTCTGGCCGCCACGCCCCTGCTCTATCCCTGGGTGAGCGCTCCGGCGCGCACGCCGCTGGCCGCCCTGTGGTTCACGGTGCCGTTCTTCGCGATCCGGGCGATCGTCTATCTCGCAGCCTGGACCTGGCTGGCGCTGAGGTTCGCCAAGCCGTTCGACGCCCCAGGCGAGGGGCGGACCGTGCCGGCTGTGGGGCTGCACGCGGTCGTCGGCACGCTGTTCGTCACCGACGTCGTCGCCTCCCTGGATCCGCGGCTCGATTCCACCCTTCTGGGCCTCCTGGTGATGACGGCCTGGAGCGGCCTCGCCTTCGCGGCGGCGATCCTCCTCGCCTGGGAGGAGCCGGAGCCCGTCGGCCGCGGCCGTACCGCGCCCGGACGGGGCCGGCTGGTGCCCCTCGTGGTGCTTCTGGGCCTCTGGGCCTATCTGCACTTCGTCCAGTTCCTGATCGTCTGGTCGGCGAATCTGCCGCCCGAGGTGACGTGGTACTTCGCCCGCGGCGGCTGGGTCGGGCGGGCGCTGGCGGTCGTGGCCGGCGCGGTCGTCGTGCTGGCCGGGCTCGCGACCCTCCGGCCGGGACGCCCGACCACCCGGATCCTGGCCGGCGCGGCGGTGGCCGTCCACGCCCTGGAGATGTTCTGGCTGATCACCCCGGCGGTGCGCGACCGCTTCGTCCTCCGGCCGAGCGACGTGCTCGCCGCCGCTGCCGTGGCCTGCCTCGCGGCCGCGCTCCGGCCGGTGCTGCGGCCGCGGGCGGACCGCGTGGCCTCCGACGCCCGGCGCGCCGGGAGGCTGGCTTGAGCGCCGACGGCCCCTCCGGGCTGATCCCGGCGATCCTTGCCGGGCTGACCCTGCGCGGCAGCGGGCTCCTGAACGGGCGGCCGCCCCGTCCGGCTGCCAACACCCAGCGCAATCCGAATGAGCCCGGGCACGAGACCCGGGACGTCAATGTCCGCAACACCGTGATGGTGATGGCGGGCCTCGCGCTCACGGTCCTGGCGGTCGTGGGGACGATGATCTGGCTGATGGACACCTTCGCGGCGCGTCAGCGCCGGGCCCTGCCGGCCCTGACGCCGCAGCAGACCACGCAGTTGGCGCCGCCGCCTCCGAACCTTCAGGCCGACCCGTACGCCGATATCGACCGTGCGCGGGCGGCGGCCGAAGCGTCTCTCGCCGGCTACGGCTACCGGGACGAAGCCCGGACCCGCGCCCGAATCCCGATCAGGCGCGCCATGGACCTGATCGTCGGCCGCTCCCTCGAACCGGCGGAGCCCGCTGCGCGATGACGCCGAGCCACGATTCCCTCCAGCTCTGGCCGGCGGCGGTCTCCGCCACCGCGAGCGAGACCGACCTGCTCATCCTGGCCTTCACGGTCCTGACGCTGCTCCTGACCGTCCCGGTCTTCGTGGCGATCACCTACTTCGCCCTGCGCTACCGCGAGGGGTCCGAGGCGGACCGGAGCCCCTCGGGCATCCGCTCGAACCTGATCGAGATCAGCTGGATGCTGATCCCGTTCCTGCTGACGCTGATCTTCTTCGTCTGGGGCGCGAAGCTGTTCATCCAGTCGAAGAACCCGCCTCCCGACGCCATGGTGGTCGAGGCGATCGGCCGGCAATGGATGTGGAAGTTCCAGCACCCGACGGGCCAGTCCGAGATCAACAACCTGCACCTGCCGATCGGCCAGCCGATCCGCCTGCACATCATCAGCCAGGACGTGATCCACGCCCTCTACCTGCCGGCCGTGCGGATGCAGGTCGCCGCCCTGCCCGACCGCTACACCGACCTGTGGTTCAAGGCCGACAAGACCGGCACCTACCATCTCTACTGCTCGGAATATTGCGGCACCGACCACTCCGTGATGGGCGGCGAGGTCACCTTCATGAACCCCGGCGACTACCAGGACTGGCTGACCCATGCCGGCGCGCAGCAGGGCAAGATCGCGGCGGGCCGGGCCCTCTACGAGGCCTATGGCTGCGCCGGCTGCCACGAGCCCGGCACGTCCGTGAAGGCGCCGAGCCTCGCGGGCCTGTTCGGGTCGCAGGTGAGGCTCGCCGACGGCCGCACCGTCACCGCCGACGCGGCGTGGCTGCGCGAGAAAATCCTGAATCCGAACGGCGACCGGCTCGCCGACGGGGGCAAGCAGGTGATGCCGAGCTTCGCCGGCCGGATCCCGGCGGACGAACTCGGGACGCTGATCGACTTTCTGAAAGCCTATCCGACCTCGAAAGCCGCGGACGCCACACGATGATGAGCTGCGTCAACCTGAAAATTCAGTCGTCGGATCGCAAGGCGCACCGGACCAGCTCTTCGCCCTGCTCGCGGTTTCACACCTCCGATCTGGCCTTGCGTTTTCAGGATCGAGCGCGGGTCCCCTCTCCCGAGCGTGAGAGGGACAGGGTGAGGGATGAGAACGCTCCAGACGAGGCGCGACCTGTCGATGCTTCAAGGGTGTGCTCGATCCTGAGCCTTCTCGTCCCTCACCCCAACCCTCTCCCGCCCGGGAGAGGGGGCCCGTCGCGCCCTGTCGCCAGCGGCGATGTCCGCCTCAGACCTGTGAACATCGCGGCCCGCGGATCGGGGTCGGACGAGCGCGCGAACGTCCTGACGTCCGGCTTCCGACGCTACCTATCGAGGGCGACACGATGAGCGCATCGGGCAGCATCGGCGGCACCGCCCACCGGGAACCCCACACCCCGGAATCCACGATCGGGCGCAAATCCGACTACCTGCACGCGGAATCGACCCTGCGCTCGTGGTTCCTCACCACCGACCACAAGCGCATCGCGATCCTCTACCTCGCCTCGATCACCGGCTTCTTCGTGATCGGCGCCCTGGCGGCGGGCGTGGTCCGACTCGCTCTGGTCGTGCCGAACGGCGCGATCATGACCAACGACACCTACAACAAGGCCTTCACCATCCACGGCGTGGTGATGGTCTGGTTCTTCCTGATCCCGTCGATCCCCGCGACCTTCGGCAATTTCCTGATCCCGCTGATGATCGGGGCCAAGGACCTCGCTTTCCCCAAGCTCAACCTGACGAGCTGGTACGTGTTCATGACCGGGGCCCTGTTCACCCTGGTCTCTGTGGTGCTGGGCGGGGTCGATACCGGCTGGACCTTCTACGCCCCGCTCTCGACGGCCTTCTCCAACACCTGGGTGCTGCCGGCGCTGATCGGCGTCACCATCGTGGGCTTCTCGTCGATCCTGACGGGGCTCAACTTCGTGGTCACGATCCACACCATGCGGGCGCCCGGCATGACGTGGTTCAAACTGCCGATCTTCGTCTGGGCGCACTACGCCACGAGCCTGATCTTCCTGCTCGCGACGCCGGTCATCACCACGGCGCTGATCCTGCTGATCGCGGAACGCGCCTTCCATATCGGCGTGTTCGACCCGGCCTATGGCGGCGACCCGGTGCTGTTCCAGCACCTGTTCTGGTTCTACTCCCACCCGGCCGTGTACATCATGGTCCTGCCCGGCATGGGGGTGATCTCCGAGATCGTCCCGGCCTTCGCGCAGAAGAAGCTGTTCGGCTACCGCTTCGTCGCCTACGCGTCGATCGGACTGGCCTCCGTGACCTTCTTCGTCTGGGGTCACCACATGTTCGTCAACGGCCAGAGCGATTTGGCCTCGCTGGTGTTCTCGGGCCTGTCCTTCGCGGTGGCGGTGCCCTCGGCGGTGAAGGTCTACAACTGGACCGCCACGATCCATAAGGGCTCGCTCCGGCTCGATACCCCGATGCTCTACGCGATGGGCTATATCGGCCTGTTCGTGCTCGGAGGCCTCACCGGCCTCTATCTCGCGACGCTCTCGATCAACCAGCACATCCACGCGACCTACTTCGTGGTCGCGCATTTCCACTACATCATGGTCGGCGGCACGGTGCTGGCGTTCCTCGGCGGCCTGCATTTCTGGTGGCCGAAATTCACCGGCCGGATGTACAGCGAGCCCTGGGGCCGGGTCTCGGCGCTGCTGATCTTCCTCGGCTTCAACGTGACCTTCTTCCCGCAATTCATCCTGGGTTACCTCGGGATGCCGCGGCGCTACGCGACCTACCCGGCGGAGTTCCAGCTGCTCAACGTGCTGTCCTCGGCGGGCGCCACGATCCTGGCGGCGGGCTACATCTTCCCGATGCTCTACCTCGTCTATTCCCTCTGGTTCGGCCGGAAGGCGCCCGCCAATCCGTGGAACGCCAAGGGGCTCGAATGGGAGACGGCCTCCCCGCCCCCGACGCACAATTTCCTGTCCCCGCCCGAGGTGCCGCGCATCCCCTACGACTACCCGATCCAGGCCCAGGAATCCCGGGACCAGCACGGATGAGCAAAGGTCTGGCCGACGGCGTCGGGGTCGCGCGCGCGGAGCATTTCGAGAGCGTGGCCCAGCAGCGCGAGGCGGCGACGCTCGGCATCTGGGCCTGGCTGATCACCGAGTTGCTGCTGTTCTCGGCGCTGTTCCTGGTGGCGCTGATCACCCGGATCCAGCATCCCGAAGCGACGATCGCGGCGGCCAAGCACCTCAAGTTCTGGATCGGCGCCACCAACACCGTGGTGCTGATCTGTTCATCGCTCACGATGTCGATGGCGATCGAATTCTCCCGGATGGGCTGGCAGCGCGCCATGGTGCGGGCGATGCTGGCGACCGCGGCGCTCGGGGGCCTGTTCCTCGTCCTCAAGGGCTACGAGTACTACGCCGACTGGGCCGAGCACATGATGCCGTTCCTCAGCGATCGGCCCTTCGCGCTGGCCGAGACGCCGGCGGCGCGGCTGTTCGTGAACCTCTACTACGTCGCAACCCTGCTCCACGCGCTGCATCTGTTCACCGGCATCGCGCTCCTGCTCGGCATGACCTGGATGGCCGCCAAGGCCGGGTTCCTCGCCCGGCACCAGAACTGGATCGAGGTCTACGGCCTGTACTGGCACTTCATCGACCTCGTCTGGATCCTGGCCTTCCCGATCCTCTACGTGGTGAACCGGTAGGATGCGGAACCCCCTCGCGACCCTGAGCGCCGACGACCGCGCCCTGCTCCGGCGGCGCCTGCGCACGCCGGTGCTCACCTTCCTGGCGCTGCTGGCGCTTCTGGCCGTCAACGTCACCCTCGGCGCCACCCTCCCCTTCGCGCAGGTCTGGATCGTCGAACTCGCCGTGGTCGCCGTGATGGTGGCGCTGATCCTCCTCGTCTCCATGGAGGTGATCCACGAGCCGCCGCTGATCCGGCTGTTCTCGGGGCTCGGCTTCTTCTGGGTCGCCATCCTGGTCGGCATGACGCTGACCGACTATCTGGCGCGCTGAGCGACGCGAAATCCGTTGTCCGGGCGGCCGAACACTCCTAAACGTCGCCGCTCCCCCGCATAGCCTGGCTGACAGACGATGTGCGAACTGCTCGGCATGAGCGCCAACGTGCCGACCGACATCCGCTTCTCCTTCGCGGGCCTCGCCCGGCGCGGCGGCGAGACCGGGCCGCATGCGGACGGCTGGGGGATCAGCTTCTACGACGGGCGCACCTGCCGCAGCTTCCACGAGCCGGAGCCGAGCGCCCGCTCGCAGCTCGCCCGGCTGCTGCGCGACATGCCGATCAAGAGCCGCATCGTCGTCGCCCATGTCCGCAAGGCCAACCGCGGCCGGGTCAGCCTGGAGAACACCCACCCGTTCTCGCGGGAATTGTGGGGCCGCCGCTGGACCTTCGCGCATAACGGACAGCTCAAGGGCGTGAAGCGGCTGCCGCTGGGCGGCTTCATGCCGATCGGCTCGACCGACAGCGAGCACGCCTTCTGCTGGATGCTCGGCCGGCTCCAGGCCCGGTTCCGCGCCCTCCCCCGGCCCGAGACCCTCGACCGGGCCGTGGCCGACCTCGCGGGCGAACTCCACGCCCTCGGCGTGTTCAACATGCTGCTCACCGACAGCCGCACCCTCTACGCCCATTGCGGCAAGCGCCTCTGCTACCTCACCCGGCGGGCCCCCTTCGGCAAGGCCACCCTGATCGACGAGGACTGGCAGGTGGATTTCGCCGAAGAGACCACCGAGCACGACGTGGTGACGGTGATCGCCACCCAGGCGCTGACCCGGGACGAGTGCTGGACCGATCTCGCCCGCGGCGACGTCCTGACCCTGCGCGACGGGGCGATCCGGCTGTTGAGACCGGCCAACTTAGCTTAAGTGTGTTTTGCCTGAGGGTGCATGCCCGCGCCCGATGCGCTAGAACTCCGGTAACAGGAGCGCATCGGCCGGGCTTTCCAACCGGTTCGGGCCGACAAGCGCTCCGCCTCGACCCGCCGGGGACCACAGGTCGAGCCACGACGAGTTGACGAGCGCGATACACATGACCCGCGACGACACCGACACCGTCCTGTCCCAGGAGGACGGGACTCGGGATGGCCGCCCGAACCTGGCTCCCGGGATCCGCACGCATCTCGGGGAGCATCTGCGCACCGTCTACGAGCGGATCGGCGAGGAGACACTGCCGTCCCGGTTCGCCGAGCTGATCGAGAAGCTCGAGGCGGCTTTGCGCGCCCGCGGTGAGGCGATCGAGCCGGAATTCCGCAACGGTCTGCTCGCGGCCGTCCCGTCCCTGCGCGCCTTCGCGCTGTCGCTGACGTCGAACCCCGCCCGTTCGGACGATCTCGTGCAGGACACCCTGCTCAAGGGCTGGCAGCACCGCGCCCGGTTCCAGCCGGGGACGAACCTCAACGCGTGGCTGTTCACGATCCTGCGCAACATCTTCTACTCGGATCACCGCAAGCGTGTGCGCGAGGTCGAGGATCAGGACGGGTCCTACGCGGCCCGGCTCGCCACCGCCCCGCACCAGGGTGACCGGCTCGACGTCGAGGATCTGCAATCGGCGCTGGCCAAGCTGCCGCCGGATCAGCGTGAGGCCCTGGTCCTGGTCGGCGCCGAGGGCGTCTCCTACGAGGAGGCCGCGGCCATCATGGGCTGCAAGGTTGGCACGGTGAAGAGCCGCGTCAGCCGCGCCCGTGGCAGGCTCGCGGAGCTGCTGGGCTACGACGAGGAGGATCTCGGCTCCGACCGCTTCATCCAGTCGGCGATGCCCAAGGACGCGTGAGGGCTCAGCCGGCTGCATCCCGGCGTCCCACAAAAAAAGATGCATCCGATTCCGGGGGTCGGGCGTTACCGGCCCGAGCTTCGCTGCGCCTGCGCGGCGAAACACCACGGAACGGAGATGTCCCGCATGACCTTCAAGACCCTTATCGCCGCCTCGGCCCTCGTCCTGTCGCTTCCGCTGGCCGCCCAGGCCCAGGGCACGATCCCCGGCGCCGAGCGCGGCGCGGCTGCGGGTGCCGATGCGGCCGGCCCGATCGGCGGCATCGTCGGCGGCGCGGTCGGTGCGGCTACCGGCACGGTGGGCGGCATCCTCGGCGTCGACATGGCCCCGCGCTTCCGCAGCTATGTCCGCGAGCGCAATGTCCGCTCCTACGACTATGACGGCCGCGTCGCCGTCGGCACCACCCTGCCGGCTTCGGGCGTGACCTATTACGACGTGCCCAACGAGTACCGCGTGCAGCCGGGCTACCGCTACACCGTGGTGAACGATCGTCCGGTGCTGGTCGATCGCGGCCACCGCATCGTCGAGGTCATCGACTAAGACCCCGGGCCGGTTTCGCGCTGGCCCAAGCGCCCCCGGAGCCCGGCTCCGGGGGCATCTTCATAGCCGCGGCCGTCGGCGCAACGCTTCATCCGTCCGGCCGTTGAGAGATGGCCTGAGCCGTGAGGCGATCATGAGCGACGCACCCACCGATCCGAAAACCACTCTGCCGGAGCCCGTGCGCGACCACCTCGGGCAGCAGCTGCGCGGCGTCCTGCCGGTGGGGTCGGACAAGCCCCGCTTCCTCGGCGACGATCCCGTGCCGGATGCCTTCGAGCCGCAGATCCGCCGGCTCGAGACCCGGCTGAAGACCCACGAGGAGGGCACCGAAGCCGTCGGTCATGCCCTCGACCAGATCCTCGATGCCCTCGGCGTGAAGCCGGACGAGACCGACAAGCCCAAGGGCTGAGTCGGCACCGCGCGCCCGCACAGGCGTCAGACGCGCGGCTTCTCGGCCAGCAGGTCGCGGATCTCGGAGAGAAGCTTCACGTCGGCCGGCATCGCGTCGGGCTTCTTGGCCTCGGCGGTCTGCAGGCGGTTCATCGCCCGGATCACCAGGAACAGCACGAAGGCGACGATCAGGAAGTTCAGCGTCAGGGTCAGGAACTGGCCGTAACCGATGACCGCGCCCTGCTTCTTGGCATCCGCATAGGGCAGGCCTGCCTGCACCTTCGACGAGAGCGGAATGTAGTAGTTCGAGAAGTCGAGCCCGCCGGTGATCGCGCCGATCACCGGCATGAAGATGTCCTGGACCGCCGACGTCACGATGGCCCCGAAGGCCGCGCCGATGATCACGCCGACCGCGAGATCGACCACGTTCCCGCGCAGCGCGAACGTCTTGAAATCCCCGAGCATCCGCCAGCCCCCGCCCGCTTGATACCGCCAAGATAGAGGACGGCTCCGCGAAGGCCAGCGCCTATTCCGATGCCGGTCGGTCGGCCGTGGCTAGGGCGGGCCGGTCCTCGCCCAGGGCGGCGAGTTCCGCCTTGACCCGGCGGCGATACTGGGCGGCCACCACCGGGATGGTCAGCAGATAGCCCCCGCTCACCGCGACGAGCGCCTCGAACGGGTAGCTGATCAGGAGGCCGAAGGCCGCGACCCCGAACAGGAAGATCGGCAGGACGAGGCTGCGCGGCACCCGCTTGCCCATGGTCTTGCCCGAATAGGTCGGGACCGTGGAGACGACCAGCAGCGCGATGCACAGCACGTAGATCAGGACCGCGGGCGCCGCCCAGGTCTCGATGCCGAAGCCCAGGAAGTGGAGGTAGAGCGGCAGCATCGCGGTGAGCGCCCCCGCGGGCGCCGGCATGCCGACAAAGAAGTCCTTCTTCCATTCCGGCCGGTTCGGATCGTCGAGCATCGCGTTGAAGCGGGCGAGCCGCAGCGCCATGGCGATGGCGAAGATCAGCGCGACGATCCAGCCCATCGATTTCAGGTGGAACAGCACGAAGCCGTAGAGGATGAGCGCCGGGGCGCATCCGAAATTCACGAAGTCGGCGAGGGAATCGAGCTCCGCGCCGAAGCGCGACGTGCCCTTGAGCAGCCGCGCCACCCGCCCGTCGATGCCGTCGAGCACGCCCGCCACCACCACGGCGATGACGGCGGGCTCGAATTTGCCCTCGAAGGCGAGCCGGATCGCCGTGAGCCCGAGGCAGAGCGCCATCAGGGTGATCATGTTGGGCGCGATCATCCGGAACGGCACCGGCTTGAACCGGCGCGGCCGCGGCTCGTTCGGATCGGGCGCGAAGGGCGGGAAGAGATCGTCCATGGCCTCAGATCCGCTTGAACAGGCGCTCCGGGCCCCCGCCGAGATCGGCCAGCACCGTCTCGCCGGCCACCGCCTTCTGGCCGAGCCCGACCAGCACGGTCGACCCGGCCGGCAGGTAGACGTCCACCCGCGATCCGAAGCGGATCAGGCCGAAGCGCTCGCCGACGCCGAGCACGTCGCCCGCCGAGACGAACCCGACGATGCGCCGGGCCACGAGGCCGGCGATCTGCACCACGCCGACGCGCTTCGGCTGGCCGGCATGGGTCGTCTCGATGACCATGCCGTTGCGCTCGTTGTCGTCGCTGGCCTTGTCGAGCTCGGCATTGAGGAACAGGCCCGGCGTGTAGTGGATCTGGCCGATCCGGCCGGCCACCGGCACCCGGTTCACGTGGCAGTCGAACACGTTCATGAACACCGAGACCCGTAGCGTGGGCACCTGCGGCAGGTCGAGCTCGGGCGGCGGCAGCACGGTGGCGATGAGGTTCACGCGCCCGTCGGCGGGCGAGATCACGAGCCCGTCCGCCACCGGGGTGACCCGCTCGGGATCGCGGAAGAAGTAGCAGACCCAGAGGGTGAGGATCAGGAAGATCCAGCCGAAGAACTGGGAGAAATAGCCCGCCAGAACCGTCAGCACGATGCCGATCAGGATGAAGGGATAGCCCTCCTTGTGGATCGGCACGAGCGTCCGGCGGATCGTCTCGATCAGGTCGGTCATGGGTTCTTCGGACTCGAGGGAACCGCCGGCAGGCGGACGTGTCGGACGGGCGGATGGCAGCCCGCCGGGCCGCCGTCAACTTTCCAGGGGTCGCGGATCGCCGCGGGACGTCGCGCCCGCCCCTGCCGGGTTCCGCTTCGTCGAGCATCGATTCGGGCGCGCGGCCCTCCCGTCACGCGTCATCGTCCCCGCGCGCCGGTGGCGCCGGGGGCATGGCCCGGGAGCGAACACGAGGGACGCGGGACGCCGCGGGAACCCAGGTGTCGGCCAAAGTCG
>NZ_JBEPLA010000014.1:0-134689 GCF_040545035.1 Methylobacterium sp. 1973 | reverse complement strand
CTCATAACCTGAAGGTCACAGGTTCAAATCCTGTCCCCGCAACCAAACACACAAACCCGCCGCGCCCAAAAGCGCGGCGGGTTTTTTCGTTCGGCGCCGTCGATCAGCCCCTTTCGGTCATCATGCGGATGCACGCCGCGCAGGTCACCGCTTTCCGGCAGGGGAGGGGAGGCCGGACATCTAACCGCCGGATCCGACCCGCTTCTCTGGTCCCCATCTCGGAAAGCCTCGCCGAGAGGGGACAGTCCCGGTTTCCGAGCGCGGCCTCTGAACAGCGACCGTAGCGGTGTTGGCCTGGAAGGCACCTGGCCTTAAGATGAGGCGGGGTACGTCGTGACACGGCGTAAGGGGGGAGCGGCAATGATCTCACAGGCGGGCGGCACGGCCGACCTCGATCGGAGCTGAAGACCGCGGTTTGCGCGTCTCCGCTCCCATTCATCGTGCGGTCCGTCCGGGGATGCGTCGCGCATCGCCGCCGAGGCTGGCTGCCCTGGCCCTCGCCCTGCTGGTCGCTGCGGGCGCTCAACCCGCACGCGCCTTCGACCTGTTCGGTCTGTTCGCCAGCGAGCCCGAACCGCCGCCGCCGAGTCCGACCGCGCTGCCATACACGCTGCGGATCACCGGGACCGACGATTCCGACGTGCTCCGGGCTTTGCAGGACACGTCCACCCTCCATCGCCTGAGGCAGGACCCACCGCCCGACGGTGAGGGATTGCTGCGTCGGGCAGAGGCCGACCGCGCCAAGCTCGCCGACGTGCTGTCGGGCTACGGCTATTATCAGGGAACCGTCACGATCCGGATCGACGGCGCGCCAGTGGCGGAGCAGGCACCGGTCGCGGTCGCCGCCGCGGAGGCATGGCGCAACCGCGGCCTCGTCCCGGTCCGGATCGCGGTCGATCTCGGCCCCCTCTACCATCTCCGCCGGATCGCCGTGCGCGATCCGGCGGGCAACCCGTTTCCGGAATCCGTCCTGCCCGCGCGGATCACCCGCGTGGACGAGGATGTTCCGGCCCGCTCGGTCACCGTGCTCGCCCGGGAAGCGCAGATCGTCGACCAGTTCCGCGCGCAGGGCCATCCCTTCGCCAAAGTCGTCGATCGCGACCCCGTGGTGGACGATTCCGCCCACGTCATGGACGTGACCTTCACGGTGGCGCCGGGCCCGGTCGCAGGTCTCGGTCCGGTCGCGGTGAGCGGCGCACCGGGGATCGACCCGGCGACCATCCGCTCCTTCATCTATGCCGAACCGGGCGACCCGTATTCGCCCCAGGCGGTGGCGGCGATCCGCCGGTCGTTGGCGCGGATCGAGGGCATCGGCGGCGTACGCGTCCGCGAGGGCACGGCGCTCGACGCCGACGGAAACCTGCCGCTGTTCGTCGAGGTCACCGAACGCGAGCGCAACCTCGTGGGTGTCTCGGCACGCTATTCCACCGTCGACGGGCCGGGCGTGCGGGCCTACTACGCCAATCGCAACCTGTTCGGTGGCGGCGAGTCCTTCCGGGTGGACGCCGACATCTACTATCTGGGCCTCGGCAACGACCCCTTCGCCAATCAGCGCAAGGTTGCGGGAATCGGCACGAACGGCCTCGGCGGACGGCTCTCGGCGACCTACGTCCAGCCGGCCCTGTGGGGCACACGCAACGATCTGCTGGCCAACGCCTTCATCACGCGTGAGGTGCAGCAGAGCTATCTCGTGGATGGCGGCGGTGTCTCTGGGGCGATCCGCCACCGCTTCTCGGACACGTTCTCGGCGCAGATCGGGCTCGACGCCCAGGCGGGCCGGTCGAAGGATGCCCTCGGCACCGTCAATTACCGGCTGATCGGCGTCCCCGCCTCGGTGACCTACGATTCCACCGACAGCCTCCTCGACCCGACGCGGGGCATTCGGGCGATCGCGTCGCTGGCGGTCTATCCCGGCGCGATCTCGTCGCCCGGCATCGTCGTGGCCAAGGCGCAGGGCTCGACCTACTACGCCCTGGACGACGAAGCCCGCATGATCCTGGCCGGCCGCATCGGCTTCGGCTCGGTCTCCGGGGCGCCGCTGGGAGAAATCCCGGACAATTTCCGGTTCTTCGCCGGCGGAGGCGGCTCCGTGCGCGGCTATCCGTATCGGACCCTCGGACCAATCGGCCCCTACAACCTTCCGATCGGCGGCCGCAGCCTGCTCGAGGCTTCCCTCGAGGCGCGCATCAAGGTCACGGACACGATCGGCGTGGTGCCGTTCTTCGACGCGGGCACCGCCTTCGCCTCGGCGACGCCGGATTTCGATGAGAAGATCCGCAAATCCGTGGGCATCGGCCTGCGCTACTACACCGGTATCGGCCCGATCCGCGCGGATCTCGCCTTCCCGCTCGATCCCTACAAGGGCGGGCACGTGCGGCCGGCCGTCCTGTATCTCAGCCTGGGACAGGCGTTCTGAATGGCTCTTCGGACCGGACTCACGCGACGCCGCGCCACGCCGAACCGCGGCGGCGGCCGGTGGCTTGGCCTCGTCCTGGTCTGCCTGATTCTGGCGCTGCCCTGGGCCGTCACGCTGACCTCCGCCGAAGAGGGGGACAAGTCCGTGCTCGGCGGACTCCTGTCGCGGGCGCTCTCGACGCCCTCGTCCCGGGTGGCGATCGGCGCCATCGACGGCGCCCTGTCCTCCGACGCCACCATCCGGGACGTGGCGATCAGCGACCGCGACGGCGTCTGGCTGAAACTCGACCGGGCCCGCATCGTCTGGCGCCGGCTCGCCCTTCTGTCGGGACGCCTGGAGGTCGACAGCCTCGAGATCGGGCATCTCGACGTGCTGCGGCGACCGATCCCCGGTCCACCGCCGCCCGAAGCGAAGCCCGATGGCCGGCTGCTCCCGGACCTGCCCGTCAAGGTCGAGATCAAGGGTTTCAAGCTGGCCGAGCTGACGCTGGGCGAGGCGGTGGCCGGGCAGCCGGCGCGGCTGTCCGCGGAGGGCCGGGCGAAGCTCGGCGCCGCCAGCGAAGGGCTCGACCTCCAGGCCAGGGCCCTGCGCCTCGACGCGCCGGGCCGCTTCCTGCTGTCGCTGCTGTTCGTGCCGAACGGCGAGCGGCTCGAGCTGAAGGCGAACCTCGTGGAGCCGGCGGGCGGCCTGCTCTCGAAGGCGGCCAACCTGCCCGGCACGCCGCCAATCGACTTCGAACTCGATGGAACCGGGACGTTGGACGCCTGGGGGGCCAAGCTCGACTTCACGGCCGGACCCGACATCGGTGCCAAGGGCGGTGCGAAGATCTCCCGGATCGGGGCCGAGCGGCGCCTCGCCCTGGATCTCGCGGCACGGATCGAGGGCCTGATGCCGGGCCCGGCGGCCGCGATCTTCGCCGGCACCACCAAGCTCGACGGCGGCATCGCCTTCGCGGATAGCGGCGCCTTCCGGATCGACCGGCTGGAACTGACCTCCCGCACGGCGCGTCTGGCCGCTGGCGGCAGCCTGACCCGCGACCGGGTCGCCGACCTGACGCTCCAGGCCCGCGCCCTGCCCACGGAGGGCGACGTCACCCGGGCCGGCGAGGCCGAGATCGGCAAGCTCGTCTTCGACGGCAGCCTGAAGGGACCGCTCGCGGCACCGACGGTCCGGGGCCGCCTCGACGCGGCTGCCCTGCGCAGCCGCGATTCCAGCCTGGACCGGATCGAGGCCAGCCTCGGGATCGACCCGCAGGGCGACCCATCGGCGCAGCGTTTCGCCATCACGGCGGACGGCCGGGTCGAGGGATTGAAGCTCGCCGACCCGGCCCTGCACCGGGCGATCGGCAGCCGGGCCAACGTGACGCTCCGCGCCTCGGCCGGCGCCGACGGCGTGATCGATATCGCGGCGCTCCGGCTCGACTCCGACACGGCGCGGGCGGCCTATGTCGGTCGCGTCGGCCAGAACACCCTGACGGGCACCGTAGACGCGGCCCTGCCGGACCTCTCGGTGTTCTCGGGTCTCGCGGGCCAGGGCCTTGCGGGCAGCCTCGACGCCAAGGCGCGGCTGAGCGGCGATCCGGCGCGCAAGGCCATCGCGGCCGACCTCACCGTGACCACGAGCGGCCTCGTCACCGGGATCCAGGCCGCCGACCGCACCCTCGGCCGCGCACCGACCCTTCAGGGGCGCGTCTCCCAGACCTTCGACGGCTACGGCTTCGACCATCTGCGCCTGGAGGGGGCCGGCGTCGCCGCGACCCTGCAAGGCGAGGCGACGGCGTCCCGGGCGGATGTCACCGGGCGGCTCGATCTCAGGAGCCTCGGGGATCTCGACGGACGCCTCACCGGCAAGGCCAGCATCGATGCGCGCCTGACCGGATCCCTGGAACATCCGGATGTGACCGCGGCTCTGACGGCGCCGTCCGCCACCGCGGCGGGAAAGCCGATCCGGGACCTGCGCGCCGAGGCGGTCCTGCGGGACGCGCTCCTCGCCCCGGACGGAACGGTCCGACTCAGCGGCGATGTCGCCGGCAAGGCGCTCACGGGCGGTGCTCACCTCGCGCGCGTCGGCGGCGATTGGGTCCTCGACCGGCTCGGTCTCGATCTCGGCTCTGTCGCCGTCGCGGGCCACGCCATGGTCGCGGCCGACACGTGGCTGTCGGCCGGCGCGCTCACCGTGCGGGCCGGCGATCTGACGGACATCGCGCCCCTGGTCCCGGAGCCGGTCACGGGCCGACTCGACGCCGCGCTGACCCTCGCCCGCGACGGCGGCCGCCAGGATGCGGCCATCCGCGCCACCGGGGCGGCGCTCCGATACGGGGAGACCAGCCTCGCGCGTCTCGATGCGGATCTCTCGGGCCGCGACCTGCGCGCGCATCCCGTTCTCGAAGGACGGCTCGAAGCCGACCGGCTTCTGGCCGCCGGCCAGCAGGTCGACACGATCCGGCTCCTCGCCAACGGCAGCCCCGCCTTCAGCGACGTGACCCTGACCGCCCGGTCGCGCGGCTTCAATCTCGATGGCGCCGCGCGGGTCGTTCCGGCCGGGGACACGCGGATCGAGATCCAGCGTCTGTCGGCCGCCCGGGGCGGCGATCGCTTCGCCCTCACCGGGCCGGCGGCGATCACGCTTCGGGACGGTGGCGCCGTGATCGACGGCCTGTCCATCGCGGCGGGCGCGGGTCGCATCACGGCCGCGGGCCGTGTCGGGCAGGCTCTCGACCTGCGGGTGGCGATCCGGTCGCTACCCCTGTCGCTCGCCCGGATCGCCGCGCCGAGCCTCGCCCTTTCGGGGACCCTGGACGGCGAAGCCGATCTCCACGGGCCTGTCACGCGCCCCGAGGGACGCTACGCGATCAGCGTCGCGAAGCTCGTCGCCCCGCAGACGCGGCAGGCCGGACTTCCGGCGATCGACGCCACCGCCAAGGGCACCCTGTCGGATGGGCAGGCGAGCCTGGACGGTCGAGTGACGGCAGGGCGCGGCGTCGCCTTGACGGTCTCGGGATCGCTGCCCGTGGAGGCAGGGGGGCCGTTGGACCTGCGCGCACGCGGGACCCTGGACGCATCCCTCGCCAATTCCCTGCTCAGCGTCGGCGGCCAGAGCGTCACCGGCAAGGTTGCCATCGACGGCGGCGTCACCGGTACGCTGGCGGCGCCGCGGGCGCAGGGTGCGGCGGTGCTGACCGGCGGCAGCTTCACCGATCCGCTGAACGGCCTCCGCTTCACCGGGATCGAGGGGCGCGTCACCGGTCGCGGCGACAGCGTGGTGGTCGAGCGCCTGACCGCGAGCGCCCGCAACGGCGGCCGGGTCTCGGTCACCGGCCGCGTCTCCCTCGCGCCCGACTTCCCGGGCAGTTTCCATGTCGTTGCCGACAAGGCCGAACTCGTGTCGAGCCCCTTGATGACGGCCGTGTCGAGCGTCGACGTCACGCTTGCGGGTCCGCTGGCGCGGACACCGCGGATCGCCGGTCGCGTGGATGTCGTGTCGATCGATGTCGCGGTCCCGGATCGGCTCCCGGCCACCATCCGGCCGCTGCCGGGGGTCCGCCACGTCAACACGCCGCCGGAGCTGCGCGCGCGCCTGGCGCAGCGGGCGGAGAGGAAGGCCGCGGCACGTCCCGGGCGGCGGTCCGGAAAGCCGGCCGTGCCGTTCGACGCCACTCTCGACGTGACGATCGATGCGCCGAGCCGCATCTTCGTGCGCGGGCGGGGCATCGACGCGGAACTCGGCGGTGCGCTGCGTGTCACCGGAACCTCCGCGTCGCCCAACGCGAACGGCGCCTTCTCGCTGCGGCGCGGTCAGTTCGAACTTGTCGGCCAGCGCCTGGATTTCAGCCGCGGGCGGCTGACCTTCGCGGGCAGCCTGACCACGCCGGAACTCGACTTCGTCGCCGAGACCAAGGCCACCGACGTGACCGCCCGCATCGCGGTCTCCGGCTTCGCGGACGCACCGCAATTCTCCCTGACCTCGGATCCAGCCCTGCCGCAGGACGAGATCCT
Source organism: Methylobacterium sp. 1973 (assembly GCF_040545035.1). Lineage (NCBI taxonomy): Bacteria > Pseudomonadati > Pseudomonadota > Alphaproteobacteria > Hyphomicrobiales > Methylobacteriaceae > Methylobacterium > Methylobacterium sp. 1973. The sequence continues at coordinate 128,278 of NZ_JBEPLA010000014.1, read as the reverse complement.
GTCGCGGATCCTGTTCAAGAAGGCGTCGGCCGGCCTGTCGCCGTTCCAGGCCCTGCAGCTCGCCCAGGCGGTCGCCCAGCTCTCCGGGGGCGCCGCGGGGCCCGACATGTTCGAGCAGGCCCGCAAGAGCCTCGGCCTCGACAGCCTCGACGTTTCCACCGGCGCGAGCGGCGGGCCGGCGATCGGCGCCTCGCGCTACATCTCGGATCGGGTCAGCGTCGGCGTGAAGGCCGGGGCGAAGCCTGCCGACACGGCCGTCGGCGTCGATTTCGACGTCACCCGCCGGATCAAGCTGAAGGGCGAGGCCGGGAGCGACGGCCGCACCAGCCTCGGCGTCGGCGCCGAGTACGAGTGGTAGCCGGCACGATCCACAGGACCGGCTTGCGCGTCCTCAGCAAGGCTGCGGGATCGACACGCCCGGTCAATGGTTTAGGTTCGGCACAGGCGGCCGCCAGGGCCGCCGATCGGGCGGGAAACACGACGGACGATGGACGAGCTTTTCGAGACGGATGACGATCCGCCGGTTCCGGAGGGCGGCCTTCTCCGCAAGCTCCCGATCATCAACAGGCGGGGCCTCCATGCCCGCGCATCCGCGAAGTTCGTCCAGACCGTTGAACGCTACGACGCCGCCGTGACGGTGACCCGGGCGGGCGAGACCGTGGGCGGACGCTCCATCATGGGCTTGCTGACGCTGGGGGCCGCCATGGGCACACGCATCGCCGTCACGGCCGTGGGCCCGGATGCGGAAGACTGTCTCGACGCCATCGAGGCCCTGCTCGCCAACCGCTTCGGCGAAGACGAGTAGCGGCTAGGCCGTCGATCGGCCCGGCCAGGCGCACAGGTCGGAGACGGGGCATCGGGGGCAGGCAGGCTTCCGGGCGGTGCAGATGTCGCGCCCGTGTCGGAACAGCCAGACATGGGCATTGTCCTTGAAGCCCTCCGGCACGCTCCGGGCGAGGCCGTCGGCCACCGCGTCGACCGTCGGGCCCGGGGCCAGAGGGATCCGGTTCGAAACCCGGAAGACATGGGTGTCGACCGCGATCACCGGCTCGTGGAAGGCGAAGTTCGCCGTCACCTCCGCGCTCTTGCGGCCGATCCCCGGGAGGCGGCGCATCTCCGCGGCGCTGCGCGGGACGCCGCCGCCGTAATCCGCCACCAAGGCCGCCGACAGCTTGACGATGTTGCGCGCCTTGGATGGCCCGAGCCCGACCGGCCGGATGATCTCGACGATCCGGGCTTCCCCGAGCGCCACCATGCCGGCGGGGTCGCGGACCTCGGCGAACAATGCCTCTGCGACCCGCGAAACGGTCGGTCCGGTGGACTGGGCCGAGAGCAGCACGGTCACGAGCAGGCGGAACGGGTCGGTGCGGTCGAATCCGGCCTTCGGATCCGGATCCCTGTCCGCGAGACGCGCGAGGACCGCGGCCACCGTGGCGGCGTCTCCCGCCTGACCGGCTTCAGACGCCGGTCCCGCGGCGGCCTTCCGGCGCGGAGCGGATCGAATGCCATGGGTCAGGTCGCGGGTCATGGGCGCCAGCTAGGGTTCGGACGCCTCCCGCGACAGGCTTCCTGCGCGCGGCGGATTGACCGCTCAGGCCCGGGCCCGCCGCCAGGGTACCGCATTGGAGCCGGCGCAGAGGTGGAGCGTTCCGGACACGACTGCGCCGGCCCGGCGCCGGAACTCGACCTGCAGCGCGCCGCGACGGGCGAACAGCCGGGTGACCACCCGGACCAGCGATGCCTCGGCCGGGTCGGCGATGATCGGCCGCGCAGCCGTCCGGGCGTCGAGGGCGAGGAAGGTCTCGACCGCATCGCGGACGGCGGCTGGTTCGGTCACGGCCAGCATCTCGGACTCCGCGGGCTCCCAGCCTGCCGGGCGGATGCCGATCAGGTTCCCGGCCGGAACCGAACGCGGTCGCGCCGGACGGCTCGCCGCCAGGATGGGACGCGGCGGTCCCGGATCCTGCACGGGCGCGGACTCACCGACCAGGCGGAGCGGGCGGCGCAGCGCCCCGAGCCGTTCCCGCAAGGCCCGGTCCACGGCCTCGGCGGCTGCGTGCTCCACCAGGGCTGCGGCGTCAGGCTCCGCGGGCTGCCAGGGCCGGGCCCGGCCGCCCCAGACCGAATGGGGCATCGCCAGCGGGACGACCCCGCGCAGCGTCTCGCGGCCGTCGCGCGCATCCCGGCTCCAGGCCAGGGCGACGGCGACGGAACGCGCCGCCGGACGATGCTGGGCCAGCGGCAGGAGATGATCCGGGTCGCGCAGCGGATCGCTGACGGCATTGCGCACCAGCATGGCCCGCCAGGCGGCGACCGCCGCCGCATCCACGGCACCGGGCCGCTGGAGATCGACCCGCCACGTCTCGGCCTGCGGACCGGCTCCGGCATCCGGAATTGCCGTGTCGTCCGCCCGCTCGGACAGGCCGCCCTGTATCACGGTGAAGCGTCGCACCATCGCGTGTCCTGCCTGTCGACGATCCGTCCCGATCCGGGACGATCCGGCGCCTCAGGGGCGCCATTCGGCTCGATGGCTTCAAGGATGGTGCCGCCCGCCGGCGTCAGGGGCCGGGGATCGCCAGGGGGTTGTTGGTGAGCGCCGCGGCGTCCGGCGCGTCGATCCGGGGACGGCCCAGGAAGGCGTCCCAGAGCTGGCGCACGAAGGCGGGATCGAGATCGCGCAGGATCAGCACGAGCCGCGAGGTGTGGTCTGGATCAGGCCAAGCCGGCAGCGTGATCGGCGCGTGGAACACGTGCTGGACGCCGTGGACGACGAGCGGGCGCTCGGGATCGTCGGCGAGGGCGACGATGCCCTTGAGCCGCAGCAGCTTCGGACCGTGGCCGGAGCGCAGGAGGTCCATGAACATCTCGAAGGCGGGGCGCGGCACGGGCGCCGGGCTGGTCAGGCAGATCGCCTGGATCGCGGCGTCGTGGCGGTTCACGTCGGCGTGGTGGCGATCCTGCCCCAGCGCCGCGTCGCCGAGCCAGGCACGCACGTCGGCCGCCTTGCCGTCGAGACCGAACAGACCCCCGAGGAGCGCCTCCGCGGGGGCGTCCGGCGCGACGATCGGGGCGGCCGGGTTGAGCGCCGCCAAGCGTGCGCGGATGCCCGACAGGTCGCCCGCGAGATCGGTCTTGGTCAGCACGATCCGATCGGCGACCGCGGCCTGCCGCAGGGCCTCCGGATGGGCGTCGAGGGTCTCGGCGCCGGTCAGCGCATCCACCAGGGTCACCACGGCCTGGAGGCGGTATCGGAGCACCAGATAGGGATGGTAGATCAAGGCGTGGAGGATCGGTGCCGGATCGGCGAGGCCCGTCGTCTCGATCACCACGCGCCGGAACGGCCGTATCCGGCCGTTGTCGCGCTTGCGCAGCAGATCCTCGAGGGTGGCGATCAGGTCGCCCCGCACCGTGCAGCACAGGCAGCCGGCGCCGAGAAGGATCATGTCCTCGTCGACGGTCTCGATGAGCAGGTGATCCAGGCCGATCTCGCCGAACTCGTTGACGATCACCACCGTGTCGGCGAGCGCGGGATCGCGCAGCAGCCGGTTCAGCAGGGTGGTCTTTCCGGCGCCGAGGAAGCCGGTGAGCACGGTCAGCGGGATGGGCTCCGGGCGACGCGGGTCCGGAGCGGGCACGATGGTGTCTGACATAGGCGGCGAAGTGGGGTGCGTCGGGCTCCGCGGCAACGCGGCGCCACGCCGGACACCCGCGATGGCCTACTCGTCCGCCGCGGCCTTCTTGGCGGCCGGCTTCCTGGCCGGCGCCTTGGCCGCCGCCTTGGCATCGGGCTTGGCATCGGGCTTGGTCTCGCCCTTGGTCGACCCGGACCTGTGGGCGGCGGCCTTCGGCGCGGACTTGGTCAGGCCCTTGCCGGGCTTGGCCTCGGGCATCCCGGGCGTCTCGTCGGCCGTGTAGGCGCTCGCGTTCCGCGGCACGCCGTGACCCGGCTTCGCGGCGACCTTCGGGGCCGTCTTGGCGGCGGCCTTCGCGGCCTGGGCGCGTTCGAGCCGGGCCGCCTGGGCCTGCTTGGCTGCCTCAAGGGCCGCCGCGCGCTTGGCCTTGGCGGCCTCGAGCTTGGCGGCGCGGGTGTTGGCGGCGGCGGCCTTCTGCTCGGCCTCCTGCGCGTCGAGGATGTTCTGGCCTTCCGCCGGGTTGCGGCCGATCCAGACGGCGATCGGCTGAAGCGGCGCCCGCGGCGGCAGGGAGCGGGCCCGCAGGGCAGGATTGGAGAAGGCGGCCAGCGCCAGCGCCGGCGAATTCGCCGCCGAGCCACCGATCAGCTGCGCGGCGGAACCGGGAGCGCTCAGTGCGCCGGCCCCGTCCTCGATGGCCGGCGGCTTCTTGCCGCCGCAGATGAAGGGGCGCATGTCCGGCGGCGCGGACAAGGCCGAGGCCGGGAGCGCGTCGAGGGTCGGGCTCGTCCAGCCGGCGCTCTGGCCGAAGGCGTAGTCGAACAGGTCGGCGGCCTTCACGTCGCGCTCGCGCGGGCTCGGCTGCCCCATCACGATGGTGACGATCCGCCGACCGTTGCGCGTGGCGGTCGCCACCACGTTGAAGCCGCCCGAGCAGATGAAGCCGGTCTTCATGCCATCCGTGCCGGGATAGCGTCCGAGCAGCCCGTTGTGGTTCGCCATCACGGCGCGGCCGAACTGGATCGCCGAGATCGAGAACAGGTCGTGGGAATCCGGGAAATCGCGGATCAGAGACCGGGCGAGAACCGCCATGTCGCGGGCGGAGGTCCATTGCCGCGGATCGGGCAAGCCGTTGGGATTGTACCAGCGGCTGTCATGCATGCCGATCCGCTGCGCGGTCTCGTTCATCAGTGCGGCGAAGTTGTCGACGGTGCCGCCGAGCGACTCGCCGATCGCGTAGGCGACGTCGTTCGCCGACTTGACCATGATGATCTTCAGGGCGTTGTCGAGGGTGAGCTGTGTCCCCGGCTTGAAGCCCATCTTCGAGGGCGGCTCGGCGGCGGCGGCGGCCGAGATGGTGATCATCGAGTCGAGCGAGACCTTGCCCTGCCGCACGAGATCCAGGGCGACGTAGGTGGTCATCAGCTTGGTGATCGAGGCCGGATACCAGGGATCGGTCGGCGCCTGCGCGTAGATCACCTTGCCGGAATCCACGTCCGCCACGAGGATCGGCACCGTCACGGCATTCGCGGCGCCGATCCCGATCAGGCCCGCCCCGAGCAGACCCGTCAGCGCCGCAAACCCGACGGTGACGCGTCGGTAGAGAGAAGAGGACATTCGAGCCCGACTCATCAGAGGATCGCCTGGTCGACGCCGCGGGGCGTCGGTTTTCCGGCCGGCCAGCCGGAGAGCGGCGCAACCCGGCCGGCCGAAAGCGGTCGCCGGACTGCATCTCGGCATGAACGAGTCCACCATGGCAAGAGCAAGGCGAGATCGCACCGCGCGTCTGCTCGGCGCGGTTGTCGGTGGCCCACCGGCCAGGCACGGCTTATGTGCAGTCAGAACGCGGAGCGGACCGCGCGCGGACGTGACTGGGACAGTTGTGGCTTACGCGGTCAAGGAGATTTTCCACACACTTCAGGGTGAGGGCGCCCAGGCCGGCCGCGCCGCCGTGTTCTGCCGCTTCGCCGGCTGCAACCTGTGGTCCGGTCGCGAAGCCGACCGCGCGTCAGCGGCCTGCCGATTCTGCGACACGGATTTCATCGGGATGGACGGGGAGGGCGGCGGCCGCTTCACGGATGCGGCGGCGCTCGCCGACGCGATCGCCGCCACCTGGGCGGGAGGCGCCGAGAACCGCTACGTCGTCTTCACCGGCGGCGAGCCGCTGCTCCAGCTCGACACGCCCCTGATCGAGGCCGTCCACGCGGCCGGGTTCGAGATCGCGATCGAAACCAATGGGACTTTGCCCGCGCCGCCCGGTATCGACTGGATCTGCGTCAGCCCCAAGGGAAGCAACGCCCTGGCGCAGACCTCCGGCCATGAACTGAAGCTCGTCTATCCGCAGGCGGACGCCGATCCGGCGGCTTTCGTCGGGCTCGCATTCCAGCACCGCTTCCTCCAGCCCATGGACGGGCCGGACCGCGCCGCCAGCACGGAGGCGGCGATCGCCTATTGCCGCCGCGATGCCCGCTGGCGGCTGTCGCTGCAAACCCACAAGATCATTGGCATTCCCTGACAAGATCAGCGCAAGACGGGGGACGCCGCTCGACAGTGCTCTTCCCATCGCGCGGAGAATCGGAAACGATCAGCTCTGTGTTTCATCTGCGGAACAGGGCCGTTGAGCGCCGATGGATCTTTCTCACAGCCGCGGATCATCTCCGCGCCAGCGCGGAATGCGCACGCTTCCGAATGCCACGGGATCTGGCCGGTCGATCCCGATCCGCATGTGACGAACCTGTCTGGCCGTCAGCTCTGGCATTTCCGGGGCGGGGTACCGGTGGCGGCCGAGATAAACGAAATCCGCATCGCCGCCGATGACGCGCGGATTGCCCAGCTCGGCATCCGGCGGGACACCCAAGCCCGCCCCTATCCAGCGCGTTTCACCCACGCACCGGCAACCGGCGAGATCCTGCGCAACCCCGCAACCGCCGAGGAGCCGGCCACGCTCGAGATCGACCGCGGCAGCTTGACCGAGCTTCCCCTGCCGAGCGGCGTGCCGGTGCTGCTCCGGGCCGGGCGCCCGGCCGCGCTCCACCTGTTTCAGGAAAACCTGGGCGCCTTGGACACCTGGGACGGCCGGACGTTCCTGCCGCCAGGCCGTCTGCCCGCCGCTGCACCGCGAACCACGCCGACGGCGTCTCCCGCGGGGATCGCCTACACCACCGCCGACGCGCTGGTCTCGGCAGGACTTCCGCAACTCGGTCTCCGCCTCGCCTCCGGCGAAGCGGGCCTGCCGCGCCTGCGCTTTCTCTCCGCTCCGGGCTGGGACGGGATCGACCTCCTCGCCCTGGCCGAACGGGACGGGCGGCTCATCCTGTGCCGCGGCACGGTCGGCTCGGATGCCCTCGCCCTGCTGGACCTCGACAGATCCGCGTCCGGAAGCCGGTTCTCAGGTCCCTGGACAAACCGCCTGGGCGACATGTTCTGGACTGGACCCGACGGGTTCGTCGCGTTCCGGGCGGGCGGCGCAGGCGCGGCTTTCGTCGCTTGGCCGGACGGCTTCGCGCCGATCACCGCGCAGGCGCCGTGGCGCGACCGGGCCGACCAGCACCACCAGCTCGGCATCCTGGAGGGTCGCTGCCACCTCGCCGCAGTGACGCCGGACCGGACGCTCCGCCCCCTGGACGGGCCGCGCCTCGCCGCCGGACCCGTGCCTACTGGGGCGCGGACCGCTTCGACCTGCCCTGGCAGCCGCCGGCCGAGACGCTCACGCTCGGAGCGCATGCGGGCGCTCTCCTCGTTCCGCTGCTGGCCTTGCCCCGCGATACCGTGCTCCTCGCCCTGGACATCGACGCTCCGCGCGCCGCATTCCTCAAGGGCGCCGCTCTCCGCGAACCGGTGATCGGCCACGTCCTGCACCACGCCCACGGGGTTGGCCTTCACCGCCTTCCGATCACCCTGGAGGTGGCGTCACGCGGCGACGCCGACGCGCTCCTGCACGACAACGCGCTGTACCTCTGGACCCGGTCCGGGCGCAGCTGCCACGCGCTGCGGCTTCAGACGGCATGAGGTCGCTTCCGACCCGCGCGGCGCTCGCGCTGCTCGTCCTCTGGTCGCCCCCGGTCCAGGCCGCCGCCCATCAGCTCGTGCTCGTTCAGGATCCCGGATGGATGGAGCCGTTCCTGAGCGCCGAGGGCTCGCAATTCCGGCCCTTCGTCGAGGCACTGGCGGCCGCCATCCGCGTACCGGAGGGCACGATCGCGATCGGGACCTTCGACCAGGACGGTCAGGTTCCCGGGCGCACGTCGCCGCGCAGCCTGCACAAAATGCGCAAATAGGCGCCGCCGGGCCCAGACCGCACCGCCATGACGGCCCTGTTCTCGCTGAACTACTCGGCGCTGAGTCGAGCCGTGCTCGCCACACGCGGGAGTCTGGACTTCGAGGAAGCCGCCGCTCAGGCCGGCTTCGACATGGTCGCGGCCTTCTTCGGGGTCGCCCGGGGCGAAGCCGAGCGCCACCTCCCGACCGTCGATCCGGCGGCCTTCGCGACCGACGCCCTGCTGCGCCTGGTGGATCGGACGCCGCCGGCCCCGCCGGAGGAGACGGCGATGCGGTTCTATCTCTATCGCGACGCGGTGACGGGGCCGTTCCCGCTCTCCGCGCTCGTCGGCATGGCGCGTTCGGGCGCCCTGCGGGCGGACACGCCGATCCATCCGCTCGGGGGAGCGTGGATGCCGGCCGGCGGCCATCCCGAGCTGGCGCCGCCCTTCGTGCCGGCGCCGCCGGACCTGTGACGTCCCGCTCAGCCGGCCATGGCCCTCCGCTGGGCGCGCGCCGCTCGGACCGCCAGGCGGGCGAACCGTCCATCGACGTGCGACGGATCCTGCCCGGCCAGGATCGTGCGGCGCAGGGCGACCAGCGCGGGATCGCCCCAGGCGTCGAGCACCAGCGCGAACGCCGCGTGGCGTCCGGCATCGAACGGGATCGGCCGACCGGGCCGGTCCCGGGCCGGATGCGCCGGATGGAGCGCACCGCAGGGCACCCAGCCCTGCGGGATCGGCGCGGTGGCCGCATGGGTCCGTCCGAGCCGCAGCAGCTGCGGCAGGACGTGGCTCTGCGGTCCGGACCCCGCTTCGGCCGGATCGGGCCCCGGGGCGAAGACCTCGATGCGCCCGCAGCGCGTGATGAAGACCCGATCCGGGTGCGCCGCGAGCGACCGCAGGATTCCCGCATCGCCGGACGCCAGGAGCGGCCGGCCCGCCAGCGCCCGAAGCCTACGGATGCCTTCGGGATCGGCCACCCGCAGGCAGGCATCCACGGCGCGCAGGCCGAGGCCGAGGTCGAACAGGGACGCGGCGCGGTCCTGCGGCCGGATTGCTGCCGCATCGGGACCCAGCTCGGTCAGTACGGTGCGCCCGCCCATGGCACAGGCCGCTTCGGGGAGGCAGAGCGCGACCGCTTGGCTCCAGCCGCCGTTGAAACCGGTCTCGTAGGCGAACGGCCTGAGATCCGGCGGCACCACGAGGGCGAGGGCGCCCCGGGCCGTGACGATGCCGATCCCCCCATTCTCGAGGGGCCGGGCCGCCTCGTCAGGGTCCCGCGCGAAGACGGCGCCGGCTCCGTAGCTGCCGAGGCTCCACGTGCAGGCCGGATCGGCCATTTGGGCCCGCAGAAGGGTCTCCACCGCGGATCCCGGTCCGGCCGTCATCGGCTCCTCGCACGCACGCCACCGCAGCGGGCACGCCTTGACACGGACGGCGAATGACCGGAAGTCGCGGGGCATCACCGAGGTTGTGGTCGGCAAGGCGGGCGCGCGGCCCCGAACGACCGATGCGGAGACGTCCGCTGGACCTCGCGACGGGATCCGCAAGAAGGGCGCTGGCATGGACGTCATCGAGACCGAGATCCCGGACGTGAAGCGCATCGCGGTGAAGCGCTTCGGCGATACGCGGGGCTGGTTCTCCGAGACGTTCCGGGCCGACGCCCTGGCGCGGGTCGGCATCACGACGCCGTTCGTACAGGACAACCAGTCCTTCTCGGCGCCGCAGGGCACGATCCGCGGGCTACACTTCCAGATCGCGCCCCGGGCCCAGGCCAAGCTGATCCGCGTGCTCCAGGGCGCGATCCTCGACGTCGCGGTCGACATCCGCAGCGGGTCGCCGACCTACGGAAAATACGTCGCCGTCACCCTCGACGCCGAGACGGGCGATCAGCTCTACATCCCGCACGGCTTCGCCCACGGCTTCTGCACCCTGACCCCCGACGTCATGGTCGCCTACAAGGTCGACGAATACTACAGCCCCGAGCACGACCGGGCGCTCGCCTGGAACGATCCCGAAGTCGGGATCCCGTGGCCGGTCTCGGGCGAGGCGGCGATCCTGTCCGACAAGGATCGCCGCGCCCCGCGCCTCGCCGATCTCGGACAAGTCTTCTGAGCCGCGCGGCCCGGCCGCAATTTCGTCACGCCGGCCAGTCTTACGCTGCCCGGCTATTCCGTTTCTGACCTATCCGAAGAGGTGACACGCCATGCGCATCCTGGTGACCGGAGGCTGCGGCTTCATCGGCTCGGCGCTGGTGCTGCACCTCGTCAACGATCTCGGCCACGACGTCTGCACTCTCGACGCGATGACCTATGCGGCCAACCCGGTCTCGCTGGCGCCGCTCGCCGACAACCCGCGCCATCGCCTGGTCGAGGCCGACATCTGCGACCGCGCCGCCGTGCAGAAGGCCTTTGCCGACTTCAAGCCGCAGGCGGTGATGCATCTGGCCGCCGAGAGCCACGTCGACCGCTCGATCACCGATCCGGGCGCCTTCGTGCGCACCAACGTCATCGGCACGCAGACCATGCTGGATGGGGCGCGGGGCTATTACGAAGCCCTGCCGGAGGCGGACAAAAAGAGCTTCCGGTTCCTCCACGTCTCCACCGACGAGGTCTACGGCTCGCTGCCGCCGGACGCGTTCTTCACCGAGGAGAGCCGCTACGATCCGCGCTCGCCCTACTCGGCCTCGAAGGCGGCCTCCGACCACCTCGCCCGCGCCTGGCACGAGACCTACGGCCTGCCGGTGCTGGTGACCAACTGCTCGAACAATTACGGGCCGCGGCACTTCCCCGAGAAGCTGATCCCGCTGATGATCCTGAACGCCCTGGAGGGGAAGAAGCTGCCGGTCTACGGCGACGGCCTGAACGAGCGCGACTGGATCCATGTGGAGGATCACGCCAAGGGCCTCGTCGCCGTGCTGGAGCGCGGCCGGATCGGCGAGACCTACCTGCTCGGCGGCCGGGCGGTGCGCAACAACCTCGCGGTGGTGAAGGCGCTGTGCGCGGCCTTCGACCGGCTGCGTCCGCAGAACGCCCCGCACGAGCAGCTGATCAGCTTCGTGGCCGACCGCCCGGGCCATGACCGGCGCTACGCCATCGACTGCACCAAGGCCGAGGCCGAACTCGGCTGGCGCCCGCAGAAGACCTTCGAGCAGGCGCTGGTGGAGACCGTCGCTTGGTACTTCGCCAACGAGGGCTGGTGGCGCCCGATCCGCGAGGGCCGGTACAAGGGCGAGCGCCTGGGACTGAACGGCTGATGGACATCCTCGTCCTCGGCGGCGCGGGCCAGGTCGGCACCGAGCTGCAGGCCCTGTCCTGGCCGGACGGCGTCCGCGTGCACGCACCGGGCCGCGCGGATCTCGACATCACCGACGCGGACGCCGTCGCGGCGGCGCTCGCCGCGCGCGACTACCGGGCGGTGATCAACACCGCCGCCTACACGGCCGTCGACAAGGCCGAGTCCGATGTGGTCGCGGCGTGGCGCCTCAACGCGCTCGCGCCGGCGATCCTGGCGGCCGCCACGGCGTCGCGATCCATCCCGCTGGTCCACGTCTCGACCGACTACGTCTTCGCCGGCACGAAGCCCGACGGGGCCTACGCGCCCGACGCACCGATCGACCCGCAGAGCGTCTACGGCGCCAGCAAGGCCGCCGGCGAGCTGGCGGTGCGCACCGGCAATCCGCGCCACGCCATCATCCGCACCGCCTGGGTGGTGAGCCCGCACAGGGGCAACTTCGTCAAGACGATGCTGCGGCTCGCGGCCGAGCGCGATGCCCTGACCGTCGTCGACGACCAGCACGGCTGCCCGACCTCGGCCACCGACCTCGCCGCCGCCCTCGCGACGATCGCGCAGCGCATGGCCGGGGATGCGGACGCTCCCACTGGCACGTTCCACTGCGTGAACGCCGGCGACACCACATGGTGCGGCTTCGCCGAGGCGATCGTGGCGGGCTCGACCCACCGTGGCGGCCGCTCGGTGCCGGTCAAGGGCATCCCGACTTCCGCCTATCCGACACCGGCCCGGCGGCCGGCCAATTCGCGCCTGTCCACCGACAGCCTCACGGCCGCTTACGGCATCGCGCCGCGGGCCTGGCAGGCGGCGCTCGACGACATCCTGGACCGGCTCGTCGGGCCGGTTTCAGAGGGAGTTTCCAAGCCATGAAGGGCATTGTTCTGGCCGGCGGATCCGGCACGCGCCTGCACCCGGCCACGCTGTCGATCAACAAGCAGCTCCTGCCGGTCTACGACAAGCCGATGATCTACTACCCGGTCTCGGTGCTGATGCTGGCCGGCATCCGCGAGATCCTGATCATCTCGTCGCCGGAGCACCTCGACAATTACAAGCGCCTGTTCGGCACCGGCGAGCAGTTCGGGCTGAAATTCTCCTACGCGCTGCAGCCGCGGCCGGAAGGCCTCGCCCAGGCCTTCGTCATCGGGCGCGACTTCGTGGGCGACGACGACGTGGCGCTGATCCTCGGCGACAACCTGTTCTTCGGCGCCGGCATGGGCGAACTCCTGGATCGCGCCGCCGCGCGCAAGCAGGGCGCGACCGTCTTCGCCTACCACGTCGACAACCCGCAGGCTTACGGCGTGGTCAACCTCGACAAGGCGGGCCGCCCGACCAAGATCGTCGAGAAGCCGCAGAACCCGGAATCCACCTGGGCGGTGACCGGCCTGTACTTCTACGACAATCAGGTGCTCGACATCGCCGCCGACGTGAAGCCCTCGGCCCGCGGCGAGCTGGAGATCACCAGCGTCAACGAGGCCTACCTGCAACGCGGTCAACTGCACGTGGAGCGCATGTCGCGCGGCTATGCGTGGCTCGACACCGGGACCCACGACAGCCTGCTGGAGGCGAGCGAGTTCGTGCGCACCCTGCAGCACCGCCAGGGCCTGCAGGTCGCCTGCCTGGAGGAGATCGCCTACCTCCAGCACTTCATCGCCCGCGACCAGCTCGTGGCCCGGGGCGAGATGTTCGCCAAGACCGCCTACGGGCAGAACCTGCTGCGCCTCGCCCGCGAGAGCGAGGACGACCTGCGGCTGCGTCGCGGCAAGTAGCCGGAGTGCCCTCGGTCGGACGCGCCTCCTATTTCGGAGCGCATCCGATGCAGATGCCCCGCATGATCCGATCGTTCTGCGCCTCGTTCGGCGTGAGCGTGCGCCGGTCGTCGGGCGTCGCCGCGCCGGCCCCCCGGCTCGGCGGCATCACACGGCCGAGAGAGGAGGTGTTCGGCGCGGTCGCCGTCGAGGCGGGACCGCCGCCGGTGCCGGTCTGAGCCTGCGCCGCCGCGGCGCTGGCCGCCAGGATTGGCAGGAAGATCGCGAGGCCGAGGGTGGTGAGCGGTCGGGTCATCTGTCTGGAACTCCGTGCCGGGCCATAACGCGGGTGTGACCATCCGGTTCGACCCCACGGGCCGATCCCTACCTTTGTTCGCCTTTGCAGAACCGATGCGGCGCCGTATCAGGAGCCGCGTTCCCGCAGCCGACATTCTGAAGCGTCGAAACCCGGAGCCGCCGCGACGATGCGGGACCCCAACGCGATCGACTTCTGGCGCGGCTTCGCCCTGATCACGATCTTCATCAACCACATCCCCGGCAACACCTTCGAGCGCTACACCTTCTCGCAATACGGCATCTCGGACGCGGCCGAGCTGTTCGTGTTCCTCGCGGGCTGGTCGATCGGCATCGCCACACGGGGTCGCGACGGCAACCCCGAGCCGCCCGGACGGAGCGTGGTGCGGCTGCTGGCCCGCACCGTCGAGGTCTACCGGGCGCAGCTCACCGTCATGCTGCTGGCGCTGGCGATCATCGCGGGCGCGGCGCTGCTGCTCGACAACCCGCTCATCCTCGAATGGCACAATGCCGGCGGCTTCTTTGCGGACCCGATCCAATCGGTCTGCGGCATGGCGCTGCTGACCTACCAGCTCGGCTACTTCAACATCCTGCCGCTCTACGTGCTGCTGATCGGTATCGCGCCCGTCTTCGTGCTCGTCGGGCGCGTCAGCCTGCTCGCGGCCCTGGCGCTCTCCGTGGGCGTGTATCTCGCCAGCCTCATCTTCGGCTGGAACCTTCCGTCCTGGCCGGGGGAAGGGGACTGGTTCTTCGATCCGTTCTGCTGGCAGCTTCTGCTCGTACTCGGCTTCGTGCTTCAGGGCTGGAACCTGCGCTCCGATATCCTGCGCCGCTGGGCGCGACGCCTGTTTCCGATGGGCGTCGTCATCGTTCTCCTCGGGATCCTGCTCGCGGTGACGGAGATCCGCCCGGATCCGATGCTCGTTCCGGAGCCGCGCCTGCTCTTCACGTTCGAGAAGACCTACCTCACACCGGCCCGGCTGCTTCATTTCTTGGGGGTATTGTTAGCGTTTGCGCCCCTTTACAGGGTACTCGCCCCCCGAATCGGTCGCATTGTCGGTTATCTAACTCAGATGGGCCGGAACTCGCTGGCTGTCTTCTCGATGGGTTCGATCCTGAGCCTGATCGGGCAGCTCGTGCGTTTCCAGACTGGCGGCGGCGTGCCGATCGATATGCTGGTCGCCGGCTCGGGCCTCGTCGGGCTGGGGTTTACGGCATGGTTCGTCGAATGGCGCAGCCGCAGCAGATCGTCGCGACCGCGGACATGATGCGGGCGGGATATCCTGTGCGCCCATCCCGGGCCGTCCGGACCGGTGCCGCCGGCGGGCTCGCCCCGGCGCTGGCCACCTGGATCCTGACGGCCAGCCTGTGCGGCATTCCGGGCGTATCGGCCGCGGCGGAGCAGCCCACCATTCCAGCCCCGGGCGATCCAACCCTCTCCTTGGAGTGCCGGGTTCCCGGCGCACAATTGTACACCGTGGCCCAGCTCGGCGCCGTCAAGGCGGCGCTGGCGGAGAACCGCCCGCTCAAGATCCTGGCGATCGGCGGCAGCGCGGCGCCCGGGGCGTCCGCCTCCTATCCGGCCAAGCTCGAAGCCGCCCTGGAGCACGCTCTGCCGAAGGTCGACGTGACGATCGACCATCGCGGCCTTCCGGGCGAGATCGCCTCCGGGGCCGCCGAGCGCCTGCGGACCATGGTGGCCGAGGCCGAGCCCGACCTCGTGGTCTGGCAGGTCGGCACACACGATGCCATCGCCCGCGTCGACGTGGACGCCTTCGCGAGCGCGCTGGCCGAGGCCGTCGGCTGGATCCGCTCTCACGAAATCGACGTGGTGCTGGTCGACCCGATCTATACCGCAAGCATGGCGGCCGACGTCGACTACAACCGGATCGTCGAGGCGGTCCGCACCGTCGCGACCCAGCAGGGCGTGCCGCTCGTGCGACGCTACGAGGCGCTGCATTACCTGTCGAGCCGCACGGACAAGGGCGAGGGGCACATGCTCGGCCGCCAGTTTCGGCTCAACGATCTCGGGTTGCGGTGCATGGCCGAGCATGTCGCCCTGACGATCGCAACCTCCCTGATGCGGACCGAGACGCCGAAGGAACCCAAGGCGGCCCCGGCCCAGCCGCCCTTAACCGAGCCGCAACGCGCCCCGGGCTAGACCGGACGGCCAGAGATCGGCCTCCCGCCGAGTTCAGGACGGGCGCGGAGCGCGTAGTGTCAGCCACGGCTCTCCCTCTCCGCGCGTTCCGGCACCTCCGGGCTCTGAAGACCGGTCCCCAGCGGGCGGCCCTCACGGTCTTCGCGATCCGCGTGGGGGCAGCCGGCTTCGCCTACGGCGCGCAGGTGCTCGCGGCCCGGATGATGGGCTGGGACGCCTACGGGATCTTCGCCTCGGTCTGGGTCTGGACCGCGATGCTCGGCCATACCCTGACCCTTGGCCTGTCGCAGGGCGCCTGCCGCTTCGTGCCGGGCGATCAGGCGCAGGGCGATCTCGACCTCGCGCGGGGCTATATCCGGGCCGGCGCCCTGGTGACCGGCGGTGCGGCCCTCGCCATCGCGGGGCTCGGTGCGGCCCTGCTGATGCTCGAACCGGACCTGTTCGCCCCGGCCTACTGGGCCCCGATCGCGGTCGCGCTCGGCGTGATGCCGCTCTTCGCGCTCCAGGATTACCTCGAGGGCGTGGCCCGCAGCCAGAACTGGGTCGGGCTCGCCATCGCGCCGCCCTACCTCCTGCGCCAGACCCTGATGATGGGCTGCATGATCGCGGCGATCCTGCTCGGCGCGCCGCCCCGCGCCGAGGTGGCGATGGCCTGCATGCTGATCGCCGCCGCCGGCGCCACGGGCCTGCAGGCTGCCCTGCTCGCCGCGCGGCTTCGGCGGAGTCTGCCGGCCGGGCCGCACCGCTACCGGTGGCGGGCTTGGCTGGGGACGAGCCTGCCGATCGCCGCCATCGACCTCGCCAATGCCGGCTTCACCTTCGTCGACGTCATCGTGCTCGGTGCCCTGGTGAGCCCGGCGGAGGTCGGGGTCTACTTCGCGGCGACGCGGATCCAGCAATTCGTCGTGTTCGTCCACTACGCCGTCAGCGCGGCGACGCTCCAGCGCTACAGCGCCGCCCAGGCACAGGCCAACCGCTTCCTGCTCGCCGAGCTGGTCCGCCGCCAGGGCCGCATGACGGCAGCCGCGACGCTCGTGGTCGGCGGCGCGATCCTGGCCGTCAGCCCCCTGCTGCTCGCCATGTTCGGCCCGGGACTCGGCGCCAGCGTGCCGATCCTGTGCATCCTGATCGCCGGCAGCGTCGGAGCGAGCCTGTTCGGGCCGGGAGAGGACCTCCTCACCATGCTGGGTGGCGAGCGGCTCTGTGCCGGCATCACCGTGGGGAGCCTCGTCGCCGCCGCAGGTCTGTGCCTCGCCCTGGTTCCGGCCTTCGGGACGCTCGGCGCCGCCATGGCGGTGGCGCTCGCGACCATGGGCCGGGCCGCCCTTCTGGCCCGGGCCGCCGGGCGGATTCACGGGCTGCCGACCCCGGTCTGGGCCGCCGGGATGGCCCGATGACCGCGGCGAACCCCCTCCGCGCGCCCTCCGACGTCGCGTTCGCGCTGACCGACGCACCGGATCCCGTCGCCTGGGATGCGCTGGTCGCAGCGAGCACCGCCCCGCATCCGCATTTCGCGCGGCACGTGATCGATGCCCATCGGGCCGCAGGACTCCTGTCGGCCGCTCTGCGCTATGTCACGGTCCGCCAGGGAGACCGGCTCGTGGCGCTGCTGCCGTATGCGCCGACCCGCGACCTGTGCGGCCTCGGCAGCCGGATCCTGCGGCCGTTCCTCTCCCCCTACGTGACCGCCACCGCGCCGCTGATCGCCGACGGCCCGGACCGGACGGCCTATGCGCGGGCGCTGGTGGCCGGCCTCGAGGCGGCTTCCGGCGGCCGGGCGTGGCGCTGGCCTCTGCTGCCGACCGGAGAAGGCGCCGTGCCGGACATGCTGGCGGAAATGCGCCGGCGCGGCTGGGCGATCGGCACGGTGGCGGCCTTCGACCGGCCGGTCATGGACCGGCGCGCCGACCAAGCGGCGTTCCTCGCCGATCATCCCAACCGGGCGCGCTTCAAGGATCTGCGTCGCCGGGCGCGCCGTCTGGCAGAGACCGGCGCCGTCGCCCATGTGAGCGCCGCGAGCGGACCGGACCTCGCCCACCTCGTTGCGGCATTTCTCGACCTGGAGCGCGTCGGCTGGAAGGGAAAGGCCGGCACCGCCATGGCCTGCCGCCCGGAGAGCGCCGCGCTCGCCCGCGCCCTGTTCACGGCGACCCCGGGCCCGGTCGGCGTCCGGGCCGATGCGCTGACCCTCGACGGGCGGCCGATTGCCGTCAGCCTGGCCCTCGTCACCGGCGGCACCGCGACCCTGCTGAAGACCGCCTACGACGAAGGCCTGCGCAGCCACGCCCCGGGCCTGCTGCTGGAAGCCGAGATCGTGCGGGCCTGCCACGAGACCGGCTTCGCCGAACGCCTCGACTCGGCGACGTTGGACGGTTCGGCTCTGGAAAGCCTCTACCGCGACCGGACCCCGATCGCCGAGATCATCGCCGTTCCGCCCGGTCGGCAGGTGATCTCCCTGGAGCGGCGACTCCGGCTCGCCCGTTTCGAGCGGGACGCGCGCGCCGCCGCCAAGCGGGCGCTGCGGCGGCGCTAGATCGGCGCGGCGCAGGTCGCACCCACAGGCGCCCTGCGGAGATTTGCGAGCGCGATCTCCGGTCATCCGCCCCGGGAAGGCCGGTGACGGCGCCCGTGCTCCGCGCGCAGGCCGGCCCGGCGGCGTGTCCGAGCCAGGGCGCCAGGGCGAACTGCGCGTTGCCCGCGACCGCATCGGTCGTATTCTCCATTTCCGGTCCGCCGCACGGATCACCTGCCGGGCGACCACCGGACCGGCCCTGGGGTTTGGCGCCGGGTGGCCATGCCGCGGGAGGACCGGCAGCCGGGCCGCTCGGAACCGCGGCCCGGTCGCGTCGGGCGATCAGCGCGGAGGAGGCATCATGGACGACTGGAAAGCGGGGCTCCGGGCGGAACTGCGGGCGATCGACATCGCCACCGGCGACGCGGCTTCGGCGCAGCTGCCGGACCTGCTGCGACGCCTGAGCCGACATCAAGCCGGGCTGGGTCGCAACCCTGTCCTGTCCCTCTATCGCCAATGGCGCATCCGGAGCCTGGCGCGGGCCGTGGCGGACGCGCGCTGGCACGTGGAACAGGGGCGCCGCGCGCGCCTCGGCGGTCTCGATCCGCGGTCGTGAGAGGGTGCGGTCAGGCCGCGGCGGATCGGCCGGCCGCGCCGCGACCCGACCGCGGCGTCTCACTCAGGGTCTTTAACCCGGGGCCTGCCGCCGCGAGGGGGACCGGCGGATCCAAACGGTCGGCCGGCACGGCCGGCAGGCGCACGAGGACGATCGTGCCCACCGTTTCCTCGGAACGGATCCGAAGCGAACCGCCATGCAGCTCGACCATCGAGCGGGTGATGGCGAGGCCCAAACCCGATCCCTTGTGGCTGCGGGTCATCTGCGTCTCGACCTGGGTGAAGGGCCGGCCGAGCCGGTCGAGATCGGAGCGCGGAATGCCGATGCCGTTGTCCTCGATGTACAGATGCGTGCACGCCCCGGCACGGCGCGCGCGCACCGCGACGCGCCCGCCGGCGGGCGTGAACTTCACGGCGTTCTGCAGGAGGTTGGCGAGGATCTGCCGGATCGCCTGCGGATCGGCTAGCAGGTCCAGCCCGGACGTCACGTCGACGCTGACGGTGATCGCCTTCTCGCGGGCGGCCGGCTCGACCGGGGCGAGCGCAGCCGTGATGGCGGCCTCCGCCGAGATCGCCTTCGGGATCAGCCGCACCCGCCGGGCCTCGAGGCGGGCCATGTCGAGGATGTCGTCGATCATGGACAGCAGATGCGAGCCGCTCTCGCGGATGTCGCGGCAATATTCGGTGTAGCGCGGGGTGCCGAGCGGGCCGAGCACGGCATTCTCCATCACGTCGGCAAAGCCGATGATGGCGTTGAGCGGCGTGCGCAGTTCGTGGCTCATATTGGCCAGGAATTCGGCCTTGGCCTGGTTCGCGGCCTCGGCGACTGCCTTCTGGTCGAGATAGCGCTCGGCGAGGTCGGCGAGCTGCTGGGTCTGAAGCTCGAGGGTCCGGCGGGACCGTTTGAGGTCCTTCACGGTCTCGATCAGTTCGCGCTCGGACGCGAGGAGCTGCTCCTGATTGCGCTTCAGGCTGGTGATATCGGTCCCAACCGAGACGTAGCCCCCATCCTTGGTGCGCCGTTCGCTGATCTGCAGCCAGCGGCCATCGGTGAGTTCGGCCTCGAAGGTCCGGGCCGCCATGCTGGTCAACGCCATGCCCGCCTCGGGTGATTCCCGACGGACCTGAGGCAGCACGCCGCGACCCATCACGTCCGTGTAGCTTCGCCCGGCCTGCGCATCCTCCGGGCTCAAGGCGTGGAGGTGGCGGAACTTGGAATTGCACAGGACCAGCCGATTGCCGGTATCCCAGAGCACGAACGCCTCCGAGATCGCCTCGACGGCGTCGCGCAGGCGCATGTCGGCCGCCGCGTTGGTCTCTTCGAGGGCCCGCTGTTCGCTGATGTCGGTGGCGATGCCGACGAGGTGGCGGCCACCATCGGCGGCGTCGGCCACGACCTCGGCCCGGGCACGCAGCCAGACATAGGCCCCGTCGGCGCCGCGCATCCGGAAGGCGTGGTCGATATGCGTCTGATTGGCGGCGAGCCCCCGGGCGAGGCTGTACAGGTCGCCATCATCGGGATGGACCAAGCCGTTGACGTCGCCGAACGAGAGATACTCGTTTTGTCGCCGGTAGCCGAGCAGCGTGTACATCGAGTCGGACCAGTAGATCCGGCCCCGGGCGATGTCCCAGTCCCACAGCCCACAGGCACCCCGGCGCAGGGCGGTCTCGAGGCGACCGCGGATCTGCTCGCGGGCGCGGTCGGCCCGGGCCGCCTGACGGGTCTGCAGCCCGTAGGCCAGTCCGACGCCGACGATCACGAGGGCGGCGGCGGCGATCAGGACGATCTGGTCGCGGGTGCGGGCGCTCCAGCCACGCAGCAGCGGCTCGATGGGCTGCAGCACCGCCACCTGGCCCGCGCCGCCCGGGAGGCTGTGCATGGCAGCGAGCACGCTCTCGCCCCCGGGGAGTTCGAGGGCCATGGCGCCTGCGCGCTCGCCGAGGCCGGAGAGCGGCTCGCTGTCGCCGAGGACGGCGGCGAGCGTCGTCCGGTCGGCGGGCAGCGGCGGATGGGCGGCGAGAATGCGGGTGTCGGGGCGGACCACCAGCAGGCGGCGGCCGGGATGCCGTTCGCTCTCCGGCATCAGCGCCCGCAGGTCCTCCGCCACGGTACCGGTCGGGTCCACCGCCCGGGCGGCCAGACGGGCGAAGCCTTCGACCTCGGCCCGGGCACCGGCCAGGATCTCGGCCCGCTGGCCCTGGATGTGAAGCGCCGCGAGCCCGACGAGGCAGGCCAGGAACACCGCCAGCGTCCCCGGCACGGCGTAGCGCAGCCAGCGTTCGGCTTGGCCGAGCCGCGGATCCCGGGTCCGCATCGGCCAGGAGATCGTGAGATTCGAATCCGCACGCGCGGAGAAGGAAGCGGAAGCCGCCTCCGGCATGGCCGAACCTCACCCGTGGGAACAGTGATCCGGTACGGGCGCCCGGCCCCCGAAGGCCCCCCGAATCTGAGTGAATACAATCACCTCGGGGGGCCGTTTGTCCACGGGTTTTTTACCATAACGACTTGACGCCCGTCGGGTGTTGCGCGGCCGCCCGGGAATCAATTTCTACCGCAGGTTCAGACGCTTAGCCGTCTCCAAGGGTGCGGGCGAGGATGTCGGCCGTGTCCCGGGAAAGGCCGGGGATCGCCTTGATCCCATTCAGCATTTCGACCGCTTTGGCGCCGCGTGATTTTTCCAGCCGACGCCATGATCCGAAGGCCGTGAGGAGCCGCGCGGCAACCTGTGGGTTGGTCGAATCAAGCGCCGCGACCGTATCGGCCACGCGGGCGAAGCCCGACCCGTCCGGCCGGGCGAACTGGGTCGGGTTGCCGAACGCGAAGCTTCCGATCAGCGCCCGGACGCGGTTCGGATTGGTCATGGTGAAGGCAGGGTGTTCCTGAAGCCGGGCGATCCGGTCGAGCGTGCCGGGTTCCGGGATCTGGGCCTGGATGGCAAACCACTTGTCGAGAACGAGGGGTTCGTCGGCGTAGCGCGTTGCGAACTCCGCGAGGGCAACCTCGCGGG
Organism: Methylobacterium sp. 1973; assembly: GCF_040545035.1. Lineage (NCBI taxonomy): Bacteria > Pseudomonadati > Pseudomonadota > Alphaproteobacteria > Hyphomicrobiales > Methylobacteriaceae > Methylobacterium > Methylobacterium sp. 1973. The sequence goes on along the minus strand of NZ_JBEPLA010000014.1, from coordinate 106,740 downwards.
TCTCGCCCGGAACCAGCGCCAGGGTGCCGAGGGCGGCGAGCCGGTCGGTCATGTTGGTCGCCTCGGCCAGGCGCTCGGCGGCGCGGGCCGCGCCGGTCCGGGGATCCCCGGCGGCGATCAGGTCGAGGGCAGCGTTGCGGAGCGACCGGCGCCCCGCCGAGGCGGCGTCGGGGCTGTAAGGGACACCCGCGTCCGGCACGAGCGCCGCGTCGATCGCTTCGAGCCGCGGCCGCAGGACCTGGCCGAGACGGGTCCGCAGATCGGAACGCCCCCGGTGGATGGCGTCGGGATCGACCTCGGCCGGGACGGCGTCGGCGGCCTCGCCTTCGCTCGGCAGTGCCAGGACCAGCGCCGCGAAGGCCGGGTCGGCCAGGGCCTCGCCGTCGAGGAAACGGCCGAGCGCCGCCGCGAAGGCCTCGGTCCGGTCGGCGTCCGGGTCGAGGATCAGCCGCAGCGCCACGTCCTGCGCGGCCTGCCAGCGATTGAAGGGGTCGCTGTCCTGTGCCAGGAGCCGCATCCGCTGCGCATCCGTCAGGCCGAGATCGAGCTTCACCGGCGCGGAGAAGTCGCGCAGGAGCGACGGGACCGGCTCCTCGTCGACGGCGTCGAACACGATCGCGGCCTCCGGGCGGTCGAGCACGTAGACGCCGTCCCGCACATCCGGGCAGTTGGCGCCGGTCAGTGGCCCCGTGGCCCCCACCAGGCCGAGGGCCACGGGAATGACCAAGGGTGGCCCGTCGGAGTCGGCCGTGCCGGGCAGGCTCTGAGCGAATTGGAGGGTGTAACGCGCGGCGGCCGGATCGTAGGCGGCCGTGACGGCGAGGCGGGGCGTACCGGGGCGCTCGTACCAGCGGGCGAACGCATCGAGGTCGCGCCCCGTCACGGCCGCGAAGGCCGCGAGGAAATCCTCCACGGTGGCGGCGCGCCCGTCGTTGTCGTCGAAGTAGCGGTCCATGCCGGCCCGGAAGGCCTCGGGACCGATCAGGGTCCGCAGCATCCGGACGATCTCGGCGCCCTTGTCGTAGACGGTCGCCGTGTAGAAGTTGTTGATCTCGGCATAGGCCCGCGGCCGCACCGGATGCCGCAGCGGCCCGGCATCCTCGGGGAACTGACGCGCCCGCAGCGAGCGCACCTCGGCGATGCGATGCACCGGCCTGGAGCGCATGTCGGAGGAGAATTCCTGGTCGCGGAAGACCGTGAGACCCTCCTTCAGGCAGAGCTGGAACCAGTCCCGGCAGGTGACGCGGTTGCCGGACCAGTTGTGGAAGTACTCGTGGGCAATGATCGCCTCGATGGCGGCGTAATCGCCATCGGTGGCGGTCTCGGGGCTGGCCAGCACGTACTTGTCGTTGAAGATGTTGAGGCCCTTGTTCTCCATGGCGCCCATGTTGAAGTCGGACACCGCGACGACGTTGAACACGTCGAGGTCGTAGGCGCGGCCGAAGGCCGTCTCGTCCCAGGCCATGGAGCGGATGACGGCGTCCAGGGCGTAGCCCGCCCGGTCCTCCTTGCCGGGCTCGACGTAGACCGCGCAGCTGACGGTGCGGCCCTCCATCGTGGTGAAGGGGGCCTCGACCTTCCCGAGCCGGCCACCCACGAGGGCGAACAGGTAGGCGGGCTTGGGGTGCGGATCGTGCCAGAGGGCGTAATGGCGGCCGGGCCCGGCGTCGCCGGCCTCGACGGGATTGCCGTTGCCGAGCAGGACGGGCGCCTCGGTCCGGTCGGCCTCGATGCGCGTGGTGTAGACTGCCAGCACGTCGGGACGATCGAGGAAGTAGGTGATCCGCCGGAAGCCGTCCGCCTCGCACTGGGTGCAGTAGACCCCGTTCGAGCGGTAGAGCCCCATCAGCTTGGTGTTGGCGGTCGGATCCACCTCCGTAACGAGGCGCAGCGCGAAGGGCCGCGGAGGCGGATCGCGGAGGATGAAGCCGGACGGCGTCGCCGCGTAGACGTCGGGCGCCAGCGGCGCCCCGTCGAGTTCGGCCGAGACCAGCCGGAGATCGTCGCCGTCGAGGGTGAGCGGAGCCGCCGGCACACCGGCCGGGTTCGGCCGCAGCGTCAAGATCGCGTCGATGCGGGTCGCGTGCGGGTCGAGACGGATGTCGAGGTCGACCCGATCGATCAGGTAGTCGCTGGGCCGGTATTCCTCTAGGCGGATCAGCGGCGGCGTCTCGGTGCGCATTCGGCTCACTCCGGGTGCGGGATGGGCCCGTTCTGGTCCCTCGGCGCGCGCGGCGCAACGATCGGAGCCGCCGAAACGGCCCCGGAGAGACGGCGCGCCGTCGGGACAGCCTTCGCGCGTCAAACCGATCCGATCACCGCGCCGCAGCGCCCGGCGCTGGCGGCCGGCCGCGGCAACGGACGCGTCCGCCGTCGTCTTTCGACGGGAGCCCGTTTCGCGCCGGCCGCCGGATCGGCACGGGACGCAGGAGCGCCAGGGTCGATTTATGGCCCGTCCGGCGCGCGCGGCCTTCTCACCGCCGGGCCGGCCGCTAGCTAGCGGTGGCGATCAGCCGGAGGCGGGACGCGCGTCCCGAACAGGACGCACGATCCACCTCCGACCAGCCACAGGATAGGTCCGATGGAATATCTGCACACCATGGTCCGGGTCGCCGACCTCGACCGAGCCCTCGCCTTCTACGTCGACACGTTCGGCCTGAAGGAGGTCCGCCGCGTCGAGAACGAGAAGGGGCGCTTCACCCTCGTGTTCCTGGCCGCCCCCGGCGACGTCGAGCGGGCCACGGCCACACGATCCCCGCTCATCGAGCTGACCTACAATTGGGATCCGGAAACCTACTCAGGCGGGCGCAACTTCGGCCATCTCGCCTATCAGGTGGACGACATCTACGCCTTCTGCGCGCGGCTGCAGGAGAAGGGCGTGACCATCAACCGCCCGCCGCGCGACGGCTACATGGCCTTCGTGAAGTCGCCGGACGGCATCTCCATCGAGATCCTACAGAAGGGCGGCGCCAAGGCGCCGCAGGAGCCGTGGACGTCCATGGAGAACACCGGCACCTGGTAGCGCGGGTCGACTCCCTTGACCCGGACGGCCCCGCGGGCGCATCTGCCCGCGGATCAGCCGGCCGGGCGGCCGCTCCAGACGCGCGAGCGTCCGGGGAGGAAAGTCCGGGCTCCATGGAGAGACGGTGCCGGATAACATCCGGCGGGGGCGACCCCAGGGACAGTGCCACAGAAAGCAGACCGCCCCGGATCCGTCCGGGGTCAGGGTGAAAGGGTGCGGTAAGAGCGCACCGCGGACGCGGCAACGCGGACGGCACGGCAAACCCCACCGGGAGCAAGACCGAATAGGGGCGGCGCGCCCTTCGCGAGAAGGGCAGGCCGGCTCTCCAGGCCAGTCGCCCGGGTTGGTTGCTCGAGGCGGTCGGCAACGACCGTCCCAGAGGAATGGCCGCCACGTCGGCGCGCGCGAGCGCTCCGGCCCTACAGAACCCGGCTTATAGGCCGGCTGATCCACATCCCGATAAGCCCTGCGTCCTCAACGCCTTATCGGCCCGGCGCCGCGCCCGCGCCGCCGCACGCCGCGCCGAAGATTCCGGTGCGGCAAAAACCTTCGGTTAACCTTGCCGGGTTCAGATCGTTCGGCGCGGCAGCGCCAAGCTTGTGCGTTGACGATCCTCCGAGGCCCATGATACCCGGCATCCTCCCGTCAACGGCGTGTATCGGATCGCCGGGCGCAACCTGCCTTCCTGCAGGTCCCGTCCGTGCGCGGCGTTTTGCGCGCTCCGCATCCGGTGCCGTTCCCGTCACGCGCGCCGCGCTCGCGCGGCCCGGCACAGGGCACCATGAGACGCACGAGCCGCTTCCGCGTCCGGATCTCCGGACCGCGCCGATCCTCCGCCGGTTCTCGCAACCCGCGTCGCGCCCCGTCGGCGAGGCGCCCGTGAGCCGGCGCCGTCCTTCTCCAGAGAGCTCGCCCCGCCACAGCGGCGCCGTCGCACCGTCGGAACCGCACGTGCCGGTCCTCCTCGATGAAGTCGTCGAGGCGCTCGGCACCGCGGGCGGGATCGCGGTCGACGGCACGTTCGGTGCCGGCGGCTATACCCGCGCCCTCCTGGCGGCGGATCCGGACCTGCAGGTCGTCGCGATCGATCGGGACCCCACGGCGATCGCAGCCGGGCAGGCGCTCGTCGCGGAATCCGGGGGGCGCCTGCGCCTCCTGCCCGGCCGCTTCGGCGCGCTCGACACCCTCCTGGCGGAGACAGGTCTCGCGCAGGTCGACCGGGTGGTCCTCGATATCGGCGTCTCCTCGATGCAGCTCGACGTGCCGGAACGGGGCTTCTCGTTCCGGAGCGACGGGCCCCTCGACATGCGCATGGGCTGCGACGGGCCGAGCGCCGCCGACCTCGTGAACGAGGCCGACGAGACCGTGCTCGCCGACATCCTCTATCATTACGGCGAGGAGCGTCGCTCGCGCGCGGTGGCACGGACCATCTTCGAGGCGCGCCGCCGCGGACGGATCGAGACCACGGCGCAGCTCGCGGAGCTGGTCGCCAGCGTCGTACGCGTCGAGCCCGGCAGCCACATTCACCCGGCGACGCGGACGTTCCAGGGCCTGCGCATCGCCGTGAACGACGAACTCGGCGAATTGGTGCGGGCGCTGCACGCCGCCGAGCGCGTGCTCAGGCCGGGCGGCCGGCTCGCCGTCGTGACGTTCCATTCGCTCGAGGACCGGATCGTCAAGCAGTTCTTCGCCGCGCGGAGCGGCCGCTCCGCGCAGGGCTCTCGCCATCTCCCGGGAGCCCCGGTCGAGACCGTCCGCAGCTTCCGTCTCGTCACCAAGGGCCCGGTCCTGCCGGGCGAGGCCGAGACCGCCCGCAACCCGCGCGCCCGCTCCGCCAAGCTGCGGGCTGCGGAGCGTACCGAATCCGACATTCCCGAACCGCTGGCGGCCCTGACCGCCCTGGCGAGCCTGCCGGATGCGGCCCGCGGAGGCCATCGCCGATGATCCGCCTGCTGAACCTGCTGGCGGTGGCCGGCCTCGTCGCCTCGGCGATCTACGCCTACTCGATCAAGTACGACACGCTCTACCAGGGCGGTCAGGTCTCCAAGCTCCAGACGGCCCTGCACAAGGAACGGCAGGCGATCGCCGTGCTGCGCGCCGAGTGGCAGCTTCTGACCCGGCCCGACCGCCTCCAGGCGGCCGTCGACAAACATCTGGCTCTGGAGCCGATCGGCACCAGCCACTTGGCGCGCCTCTCGGACCTGCCCGCCCGACAGGAGCGCGGAGACGAGATCGGCCGCCTGCTCGCCGCCACGGCGACCCCCAAAGACAAGGGCACGATCGAGCCGCGAACGACCGGCGCGATCACCCGCACCGTCACCACGACCCGCACCCCGCCGACGGCTTCGAGGTAATCCCCCGTGTCCGATGACGCCGCCCAGACCCTAGAGCCGACGGTCGAGCCCGCCGTGTCGGACCACGAGGCCGCGCTTCTCGAGGCTGCCGCGCTGGCGCATGCCGCGGGCGCGCCGCGCCCTGTCGAGGAGGAGGCGCGCGAGCCGGTGCCGCCGTCGGAGCGCGCAAAGCTGCTCCTGCGGAGCATGTTCCGGCTGGCCATCGAGCGCTCGCACATGCGCGTCGCCCTGGTCGGCCTGGTCTTCGTGGGCGTGTTCGGGACGATCTCCGCCAAGCTCCTGATGATGGCGATCTTCGGGGATCCGCCCAGCCAGGAGCACCGGGTCGCGGCCGCATCCTCGACCGCCTTCCGGCCCGACATCATCGACCGGAACGGCGAGATCCTGGCCACCGACATCCGCACGGTCTCGGTCTTCGCCGAACCCGGGAACATCTACGACAAGGACGAGGCGGTGGAACTCCTCACCGCGGTCCTGCCGGAACTCAACGCCTCCGAGCTGCGCGCCAAGCTCACCCAGCGCAAGGACAAGAAGGGCGCCGGCTTCGTCTGGGTGAAGCGCGAGCTGACCCCGAAGCAGCAGGCCGAGGTCCACCGGCTCGGCATCCCGGGCATCGGCTTCCTGCCCGACCACAAGCGCGTCTACCCGAACGGCGTCGCGGCCGCCCACATCCTGGGCGCGACGAACCTCGACGGCATCGGCATCGCCGGCATGGAGAAGTACATCGACTCCACCGGCCTGCAGGCCCTCAACAGCTTCGGGCTGATCAACAAGCAGGCCGACCTGAAGCCGGTGCAGCTGTCGATCGACCTGCGCGCGCAGTTCGCCGTCCGCGACGAGCTGGCCTGGGGCATCGACCACTTCAAGGCCAAGGCCGGCGCCTCCATGATCCTCGACGTGAAGACCGGCGAGGTCATCGCGCTCGTGTCCATGCCCGATTTCGACCCGAACGATCCCAAGGATGCGCTCTCGCCGGATCGCATCAACCGCATGAATGTCGGCGTCTACGAGATGGGCTCGACCTTCAAGGCGATGACGCTCGCCATGGCGCTCGATTCCGGAAAGTACAACGTCAACTCGACCTTCGACACCCGGGGCGGCGTGCTGAACTGGGGCCGGCAGAAGATCCACGAGTACCACGGCACCAACCGCGTCATCACCATGCCGGAGGTGTTCACCCACTCCTCCAACATCGGATCCGCCAAGATGGCGCTCGGCGTCGGCGTGCCCGGTCACAAGGCCTTCCTGAAGAAGATGGGCCTGCTCGACCGGCTGCGGACCGAGCTGCCCGAGAGCGCGGCGCCGATCGTTCCGTCCCGCTGGACCGAGATCAACACCATCACCATCGCGTTCGGCCACGGCATCGCGGTGGCGCCGATCCAGGCGGCGGCGGCGGTGGCGGCCATCGCCAATGGCGGCGACCTGATCACCCCGACCTTCCTCAAGGCGAACCCCGACGACAAGGCGCGATCCACCCACGTCCTGTCGGGCCAGACCTCCGAGGCGATGCGCTACATCATGCGGCTCAACGCCTCCGAGGGCTCGGCCAAGAAGGCCGCGATCCCGTACTACTTCGTCGGCGGCAAGACCGGCACGGCCGAGAAGGTGATCGGCGGTCGCTACATTCACAACCGCCTGTTCACGACCTTCATGGCGGCGGCGCCGATGAACGACCCGAAGTACCTGTTCGTCACGATTATGGACGAGCCGCAGGGCCTGCCGGAATCCGGCGGCTATGCCACCGCGGCCTGGAATTCCGGCGTGGTCACCGGCAAGGTGATCGAGCGCGTGGCGCCGATCCTCGGCCTGCCGCCGCAATTCGAGCCGCCGGTGAGGCCGTTCCCGCAGATGGTCAAGCTCAACGCCTACCACGTCAACCAGCTCGGCGGCCCATGAGGGTGGATTCATGAGTGCGCGGCTCGCCGACCTCTTCCCCGAGGCCACCGGCCCGGCCGCGGACCTGACCGTATCGGACCTCACGGCCGACAGCCGGCAGGTCGCCACCGGCACGGTGTTCGTGGCGGTGCCGGGCACGAAGGCCGATGGCCGGCGCTTCGCCGCGCAGGCCGCCCAGCGCGGCGCCGCCGCGGTGGCCGGGGAGGGGGCCCGCCCCGCCGACCTGCCGGACGCGGTCGCCTGGATCCCGGTCGCCGACGCGCGCCGGTCGCTCGCTCTCGCCGCGGCCCGCCTCGCCGGCGCGCAGCCCGGGACCGTGGTGGCCGTCACCGGCACCGCCGGCAAGAGTTCGGTGACCGACTTCGTGCGCCAGATCCTGGCCCGCCTCGGCCGCGACGCCGCGAGCCTCGGCACCGTCGGAATCGTCACGAACCGCGGCGCGCAGTACGGCTCCCTGACCACCCCGGACCCGGTGACGCTGCACCGGACGCTGGCGCGTCTCGCCGCCGAGGGCGTCACCGACCTCGCCATGGAGGCCTCCTCCCACGGGATCGAGCAGCGCCGGCTCGACGGCGTGCGCCTCGACGCGGCGGGCTTCACCAATCTCGGGCGGGACCATCTCGACTACCACGCGAGCATCGAGGAGTACCTCGCGGCCAAGCTGCGCCTGTTCACAGACCTGCTGCCGCCGGGCTGCCCGGCCATCGTCAATGCCGACGGCGCCTATGCCGACCGGGTGATCGCCGCGGCCGAAGGCGCAGGACGTCCGGTCCGCACGGTCGGGCGGGGCGGCCGGGATCTGCACGTCGAATCCGTCCGGACCGAGGGGTTCGCGCAGGCCGCCCGGGTCCTGTTCGCCGGCCGGGCCCGGGATCTGCGCCTGCCGCTCGTCGGCGAATTCCAGGTGGAGAACGCCCTGGTGGCGGCCGGCCTCGCCCTCGCCACACCGGCGGGCGCCGCCGATCCCGACGGCGTCTTCGCCGCGCTCGACCATCTCACCGGCGTCCCCGGCCGCATGGAGCGGATCGGCGAGGCGCGGGGCGGGCTCTGCCTCGTCGACTACGCCCACAAGCCGGAGGCCCTGGAGAGCGTGCTCGCCGCGCTCCGCCCGTTCGCGTCAGGCCGGCTGATCGTGGTCTTCGGCTGCGGCGGCGACCGCGACCGGGGCAAGCGGCCGCTGATGGGCGCCATCGCGAAGCGGCTCGCCGACGTCGTCATCGTCACGGACGACAACCCGCGCACCGAGGATCCCGCCACCATCCGCCGGGCGATCCTGGACGCCGCTCCGGGCGCAGAGGAGATCGGCGACCGCTCCGAGGCGATTCACAGCGCCGTCGGCCGGCTCGGACCGGGCGATGTCCTGGTCGTGGCCGGCAAGGGCCATGAAACCGGCCAGATCGTGGGGGATCGCACGCTGCCGTTCTCGGACCATGCGGTCCTGCGTGCCGCGATTGCCGCGGCGGCCTGAGGACGACGGGGGAATCGACGATGACCGCACTCTGGACGCGGGAGGAGCTGGAATCCGCGACGGGCGGCCGACTGATCGGCCCCGAGCGCGCCATCGGCGGCGCCTCGATCGACACCCGCACGCTCCAGCCCGGCGACCTGTTCTTCGCGATCCGCGGCGATGCACGCGACGGCCACGACTTCGTTCCCGACGCCCTGGACCGCGGGGCCGGCGCCGCGGTGGTGAGCGCGTCCCGCCTCGGGGACCTCGCGTCCCACGGTCCCGTCCTGACGGTGCCCGAAGCGGGCGCCGACCCGGTACTCACCGCGATGGTGCGTCTCGGCGCCGCCGCCCGCGCCCGGACAGGCGCGCAGGTCGTGGCCGTCACCGGCTCGGTCGGCAAGACCGGGACCAAGGAGGCGCTGCGCCACGTCCTGGCCGAGCAGGGGGAGACCCACGCCTCGGCGGCCTCCTACAACAATCATTGGGGCGTGCCCCTGACCCTGGCGCGGATGCCGCGCTCCACGCGCTACGGCGTGTTCGAGATCGGCATGAACCACGGCGGCGAGATCGTGCCGCTGACCGCCCAGGTCCGCCCCGACATCGCGCTCATCACCACCATCGCGCCCGCCCATATCGAACATTTCGCCTCGCTCGCCGCCATCGCGGACGCCAAGGGCGAGATCTTCTCCGGGCTCCAGCCCGGCGGCGTGGCGATCGTCAACCGCGACGTTCCGCATTTCGACCGGCTCGCGGCCCACGCGCAGGCCTCCCGGGCGGGACGGGTCGTCACCTTCGGCGAGCACCCGGATTCCGACGTGCGCGCCCTGAAGATCGTGCTCCGCCCCGACCTGTCGGTGATCGACGCGGCGGTGATGGGCCAGCCCGTCACCTACAAGCTCGGCACGGCCGGACGGCACGCGGCGCTGAATTCGCTCGGCGTCATGGCGGTGGTCCACAGCCTCGGGGCCGACCTCGCCCGCGCCGCCCTGTCTCTGGGCAGCCTGACGCCGCCGGCGGGCCGCGGCGAGCGCACCGCCCTCGAGATCGGTGGCGGCACCGCCTACCTCGTGGACGAGAGCTACAATGCCAACCCCGTCGCGGTCCGCGCGGCGTTGGCGACGCTCGCCGGGATCGAGACCGGACCCCGCGGACGCCGGATCGCGGTGCTGGGCGACATGCTGGAACTCGGCGCCGCCGCGGCCGACCTGCACCGCGGCCTCGCAGAGGCGATCGAGGCGGCACGGATCGACCTCGTCTTCACGGCCGGTCCGCTGATGCGCCACCTGTTCGAGGCCCTGCCGGTGAGCCGCCGCGGCGCCGTGACCGACACCGCCGCCGACCTGCTCGAGCCGCTCGCCCGGAATCTCAGATCCGGCGACGTCGTCATGGTAAAGGGATCGAACGGCAGCCGCATGGGCCGGATTGTCGAGGCGCTGAAAGCCCGCTACGCGGTCGATCCAACCCGGCGGACCCAGGCCGTCCCGTGACCGGCACGTCCGCGCGTTCGGCGCAGCCGGCGCCGCTCCCCGAAACCTGAGCCTGAACAAGGGGGCCGAGCGCCCGGATGCTGTACCTTCTCTCGGACCTGAGCAGCGCCTTCACGCCGCTCAACGTGTTCCGCTACATCACCTTCCGCACCGGCGGCGCGCTGTTCACCGCGGGCCTGTTCGTGTTCTGGTTCGGCCCCTGGATCATCTCGCTGCTGCGGATCCGCCAGGGCAAGGGTCAGCCGATCCGCGAGGACGGGCCGCAGACCCATCTGCTGACCAAGCGCGGCACGCCGACCATGGGCGGCCTGATGATCCTGGCCGGCGCCGTGGTGGCGATCCTGCTCTGGGCCAACCCGCGCAACCACTATGTCTGGGTGACGCTGACCGTCACGCTCGGCTTCGGTGCGATCGGCTTCTACGACGATTACCTCAAGGTCACGAAGCAGTCGCACAAGGGGTTCTCGGGCAAGTTCCGCCTCGCCCTCGAGGCCGTGATCGCCATGGCGGCCTGCTTCACCGTCGCGGTCTATTCCCCCGCCGCCCTCCAGAACCAGCTCGCCTTCCCGGTGTTCAAGGACGCCCTCCTCAATCTCGGCTGGTTCTACCCGTTGTTCGGCGCCTTCGTGATCGTCGGAGCGGGCAATTCCGTGAACATGACCGACGGCCTCGATGGCCTGGCGATCGTGCCGGTGATGATCGCCTGCGGCACCTTCGGGTTCATCGCCTATCTCGTCGGCAACTCGTTCACCGCCAGCTATCTGCAGGTGAACTACGTCCGCGACACGGGCGAACTGGCCGTGGTCTGCGGCGCGGTGATCGGCGCCGGTCTCGGCTTCCTCTGGTTCAACGCGCCGCCGGCCCAGATCTTCATGGGTGACACCGGCTCCCTGGCGCTGGGTGGCCTGCTGGGCTCCATCGCGGTGGCGACGAAGCACGAGATCGTCCTGGCCATCGTCGGCGGGCTGTTCGTCTTGGAGATGATGTCGGTGATCATCCAGGTCGCCTCGTTCAAGCTCACGGGCAAGCGCGTCTTCCGCATGGCGCCGATCCACCACCATTTCGAGCAGAAGGGCTGGAAGGAGCCGCAGGTGGTGATCCGCTTCTGGATCATCGCGGTGATCCTGGCGATGGCCGGTCTGGCGACGCTGAAGCTGCGCTGAAAAACTGTGCTAGAGGGGCGATGAAAGTGGGCGATCCCACGCTCGCCCTCATCCTGAGGTGCTGCGCAGCAGCCTCGAAGGAGCCCTCCAGCCGGCCACGCGATCCCTGGAGCCCTTCGAGACCTCCGCCGCGCGCCGGCACGACGGGATGAGACGGCGGGCGGGATCGGCCGGGTTCGGCTGCCGCATCCAGAGTTCCGCATGACCCCCGTCACCGTCTTCCAGGAAAAGACCGTCGCCCTGTTCGGACTCGGCGGCTCCGGACTTGCCACGGCCCTGGCGTTGAAGGCCGGCGGCGCGGGGGTGCAGGCCTGGGACGACAATGCCGACAGCCTCGCGCGGGCGCGGGAGGCCGGGATCGAGACGCGGGACCTGCGCGAGGCCGACTGGTCCGGCTTCGCCGCCCTCGTGCTCAGCCCGGGCGTGCCGCTGACCCATCCCGAGCCGCACTGGAGCGTCAGGCTCGCCCGGGACGCGGGCGTCGCGATCATCGGCGACATCGAGCTGTTCTGCCGGGAGCGGCGGGCCCAGGCGGCGGGGGCGCCGTTCGTGGCGATCACCGGGACCAACGGCAAGTCGACCACCACGGCGCTGATCGCCCATGTCCTCGCCCAGGCGGGCCGCGACGTTCAGATGGGCGGCAATATCGGCACCGCGATCCTGTCGCTGGAGCCCCCCGCGGCAGACCGCGTCCACGTGATCGAGATGTCGTCGTTCCAGATCGACCTGACGCCGAGCCTCGACCCGAGCGTCGGCGTGCTGATGAATATCACCCCCGACCATCTCGACCGCCACGGCACCATGGAGCAGTACGCGGCCATCAAGGAGCGCCTGATCCAGGGCGCCGGCCTCGCGGTGGTCGGCATCGACGACGCGCCGAGCCGGGCGATCGCCGACCGGCGCGGCGCCGACCTCGTGCGCGTCCACGTGCCCCACGGCGACGTGCTGTGCACCGACGCGCTGACGGTGCGCGAGGGGATCGTCCGCGACGTCGACGGCACGGCGCTCGCGGACGTCAATGGGATCGGCTCCCTCCGGGGGGCACATAACTGGCAGAATGCAGGCGTTGCGGTGGCGGTGGCGCGGGCCCTCGGCCTGTCGCCGGAGCAGATCCAGGCGGGTCTGACGTCCTTTCCGGGCCTGCCGCACCGGATGGAGGAGGTGGGACGGCGCGGCCACGTCCTGTTCGTCAACGATTCCAAGGCGACCAACGCCGATTCCACCGAGAAGGCGCTCACCGCCTTCCGGGACATCCACTGGATCCTCGGCGGCAAGGCCAAGGAGGGCGGCATCTTCCCGCTGGTGCCGTATTTCGAGCGGGTCGCCCACGCCTACCTGATTGGCGCCGCCTCGGATGCCTTCGCGGCGACCCTGGAGGGCGCAGTGCCCTACACCCGCTGCGAGACCCTCGAGAACGCCGTCCCGAAGGCTGCCGAGAACGCCGCCGCCTCGGGCGCGCCGGAGCCGGTGGTGCTGCTGTCGCCGGCCTGCGCGTCCTACGACCAGTTCCGGAACTTCGAGATCCGCGGCAACCGCTTCCGCGAGCTGGTCCAGGCGCTGCCCTGAGGGTGCGCCGCTCTCAGCGCGCGAGAACCTTGGCGGCGTCGCGGGTGGTGCCGACCGCCTGCGAGACGTTGGCCACCGACTGGACGATCGCCCCGATATTGCCGGTGATGGCCGTGACGGCGCCCGCGGCGCTCTGCATGTTCTCGGCGAGGTCCCGGGTCACGGTGCTCTGCTCCTCGATGGCGGCCGCGGTGGCCACCACGGTCTCGCGCATCACCGAGACCGAGGATCCGATCGAACTGAGCGCCTGCACGACCTCCTGCGAGACGCGCTGCACGCTGGCGATCTCGCCGTTGATCTGGCCGGTGGCGCGCGCCGCCTGATCGGCCAGCGCCTTCACCTCCGAGGCCACGACCGCGAAGCCGCGGCCCGCCGCCCCCGCCCGGGCGGCCTCGATGGTGGCGTTCAGCGCCAGCAGGTTGATCTGGCCGGCGATATCCCGGATCAGGCCGACGATGCCGGTCATCGCGGTGGCGGTCTCGGCGAGGCGCTTGGTGTGGCCATCCGCGTCCTGGACGCAGGCATAGGCGGTGTCGGTGGCGCCCTGGGAGCGCACGATGCTCTGGGACATCTCCGCCACCGACGCCGCGAGTTCCTCGGCCGCGGCCGCGACGGTCTGGACGTTGCCGGCGGTGGAATCCGCCGCCGACGAGGCCAGCGCGGCCGCCTTCGTCGAATGCGTCACCGCCTGCTCGATCTCGCCGAAATTCTGGTCGATGAGCGTCCGGAGATTGGCGAGCAGCCGGACCTGATCGCTGATGTCGGTGGCGAACTTCACCACCTTGTAGGGGCGTCCGGCGGCATCGAGGATCGGGTTGTAGGAGGCCTGGATCCAGACCTCGCGGCCGTCCTTGCCGATCCGCCGGAACTGGGCGGCCTGATAGGTTCCGTTCCGCAGGGCCGCCCAGAAGGCCCGGTACCCCTCGCTCTCGCGGTGGGCGGGGTCCACGAACAGGCTGTGATGCTGCCCGATCACCTCGTCGCGGGTGTAGCCCATCGCGGTCAGGAAATTGTCGTTGACCGCCGTCACCGTGCCGTCGAGATCGAAGGCGATGACCGCCTGCACCTTGTCGATCGCGGCGATCTGGCCGGCGCGGTCGGCCTCCTCGGTCCGCTGCTGCGTGATGTCGGTGGCGAACTTCACCACCTTGTAGGGGCGGCCGCGGACGTCGAGCATCGGATTGTACGAGGCCTGGATCCAGATCGGCCGGCCGCCGCGGCCGACCCGCTGAAATTGACCGGATTCGAATGCGCCGGACCGAAGGCGTTCCCAGAAGGCCCGGTAGTCCGGCGCGTCCCGCTGGGCCGGATCCATGAACAGGCTGTGGTGCTGCCCGACGATCTCGGGCAGCGTGTACCCGACGACGTCGAGGAAATTGCGGTTCGCCGAGAGGATCCGCCCGGCCAGATCGAACTCGATCACGCCCTGAACCCGGTCGAGGGCCGCGAGCTTGGCATGCGCTTCACGGACGTTCAGGGCAGAAAACATGGCGCGTCGGCTTCCTCTGGGCGGGCCAGGCGCGGCGCGCCTCGACCCGCCGGGGGTACACCTGAAAGTTGCAATGGGAAGATTAACATAGGGTGTCTTTATACCAGTATAAAACCGGTCGAATACAGCACTCCACCGCAGGCCGGTTTCGCGGCGGCCGAAAGCCCACGCGGCGACCATAAGGCTCCGTTTACCATTCCTGCACAGGATCAGGCCCGACCCGCGCGGATCGGCATCCGCGCGGCCTGGAGTCGTTGCCCGGCATGATGTCACGCGCGGAACGCACGCCCCTGACGGACTGGTGGTGGACCGTGGACCGCGGTCTGCTCGCGGCCCTGTTCGCGCTGATGATCGCGGGTCTGGTCTTCCTGATGGGCGGCGGCCCCCCGGTGGCCGAACGCATCGGCCTCCCGACCTTCTACTTCCTCAACCGGCAGGCGATGTACCTCGCGCCGACCATCCTGCTGATCTGCGCGGTGTCGTTCCTGTCGCTGCGCGGCATCCGGCGGCTCGCGCTGGTCACTTGGGTCTGCGGCGTCGTCCTGTGCCTGCTCGCCGGCAAGTTCGGGCCCGAGATCAAGGGCGCGCACCGCTGGATCCAGTTCGGCTCCTTCGGCCTGCAGCCCTCGGAATTCGTGAAGCCCGCCTTCGTGGTCGTCGCCGCCTGGGCCTTCTCGGAAGGCGCCCAGCGCCGCGACATGCCGGGCGGGATCCTCGCCCTGCTGCTGCTGCCGATCACCATCGTGCCGCTGCTGCTCCAGCCCGATTTCGGCCAGACCATGCTGATTACCATGGTGTGGTGCGCGCTGTTCTTCGTGGCCGGCCTCCACCTGATCTGGGTGGCCGTCCTCGGCGTGCTGGGCCTCGGAGGCGTGTTCGCTGCCTATCTGTTCTTCCATCACGTGCGTGAGCGCTTCAACAAGTTCCTCGACCGGGATTCCGGCGGCGGCTTCCAGGATTTCTGGTCGCGGGAATCCTTCCGTTCGGGCGGCTGGTTCGGGACCGGGCCGGGGGAGGGCGTGGCCAAGCGCCACCTGCCGGACGCGCATACCGACTTCATCTTCTCGGTCACCGGCGAGGAGTTCGGCGTGATCGTCTGCCTGTGCCTCGTGGCCCTGTTCGCCTTCATCGTCCTGCGCGGCCTCAAGCTCGCCCGCCGCACCGACGACACCTTCTCGCGGCTGGCGATCACCGGCCTGACCACGCTGTTCGGCCTCCAGGCCTGCATCAACATGGCGGTGAACACCCAGCTGATGCCCGCCAAGGGCATGACGCTGCCCTTCGTCTCCTACGGCGGCTCCTCGCTGATCTCGCTGGCGCTCGGCACCGGCTTCCTCGTCGCCCTGACCCGCAAGCGTCCCCGCACCGTGATGCTCAGCCAGAAGCCCCCCGGCACCGCGCCCGCCACCGTCGCCGGAGTGATGCGGTGACGGTCTTCACCCCCACGATCCTGCTCTGCGCGGGCGGCACCGGCGGACACCTGTTCCCAGCCGAGAGCCTCGCCCACGCCCTGCGCGCCCGCGGCATCCGGGTGGCCCTCGCCACCGACGCCCGGGTCGATGCCATCGCGTCCGAGTTCCCGGCCTCCGAGGTCGTCACCATCGCCTCGGCGACGCCGTCCGGCCGCTCGCCGCTGAAGCGGGCCGGCGCCGTGCTGACGCTCGGCCGCGGCTTCGGCGTGGCCGCGAAGGAGATCCGACGGATCAACCCGGCCGCCATCGTGGGCTTCGGGGGCTATCCGACCGTCCCGCCGGTGCTGGCCGGCCAGATCCTGCGCGTGCCGACGATCCTGCACGAGCAGAATGCCGTGATGGGCCGGGCCAACGCCTTCCTGGCGCGGGGCGCCCGCACCATCGCCACCGGCTTCAAGGACGTGCGCGGCGTGCCCGAGAAGGCCAAAGCCCCGCGGATCCACACCGGCAACCCGCTTCGCCCGGCGGTGATCGAGGCGGCGAAGATCCCGTATCCCCCCTTCGGTCCGGATGACGCCCTGCGGCTCCTGGTCTTCGGCGGCAGCCAGGGCGCCCGCGTGATGGGCGAGATCGTGCCCGAGGCGATCGCCCGTCTGCCCGAAGCGCTGCGCGCCCGGCTGCACCTCGTCCAGCAGGTCCGGCCCGAGGACCTGACGGCGGTGCAGAACCGCTACCTCGCCATGGGTCTCGCGGGGATCGAGGCGGCGCCCTTCTTCAAGGACCTGCCGGCCCGCATGGCCGCGAGCCACCTCGTGGTCTCGCGCTCGGGCGCCTCGACGGTCTCCGAACTGGCGGCGATCGGCCGCCCGGCGATCCTGGTCCCGCTGCCCGGCTCGCTGGATCAGGACCAGGCTGCCAACGCCGCGACCCTCGACGCGATCGGCGCGGCGCTGGCGGTGAAACAGTCGGATTTCACGCCCGAGCGCCTCGCCGCAGACCTCACGGCCTGCTTCGAGACGCCGGCAAAATTGACCGCAGCGGCCGATGCGGCCAGAAGCGCGGGCATCCATGACGCCGCCGAGAGGCTGGCCGAGGTCGTCGTCGAGACGGCCGCCCGCACCTGATCCTCCCGGGATTCCGCACCGGCGATCCCGACACCAGACGGTTCGACCCATGAAGCTGCCCGACAAGCTCGGACCCATCCACTTCATCGGCATCGGCGGTATCGGCATGTCCGGCATCGCCGAGGTGATGCACAACCTCGGCTACACGGTGCAGGGGTCGGACGCCTCGGACAACACCAATGTCCGCCGTCTCGCCGAGAAGGGCATGCGCACCTTCGTGGGCCACGACGCCCAGAACGTCGAGGAGGCGGCCCTGGTCGTCGTCTCCACGGCAATCCAGCGCGACAATCCCGAGCTGCAAGCCGCCCGGGAGCGCCGTCTGCCGGTGGTGCGCCGGGCCGAGATGCTGGCGGAGCTGATGCGCTTCAAGTCCTGCGTGGCCATCGCGGGCACGCACGGCAAGACCACGACCACGTCGCTGGTCGCGACGCTGCTGCTGGCCGGCAACCTCGACCCGACGGTGATCAACGGCGGCATCATCAACGCCTTCGGCACCAATGCCCGCATGGGCGAGGGCGACTGGATGGTGGTGGAGGCCGACGAGTCCGACGGCACCTTCCTGAAGCTGCCGGCGGACGTCGCCATCGTCACCAACATCGACCCCGAGCATCTCGATCATTTCGGCTCGTTCGATGCCGTGAAGGACGCGTTCCGGCGGTTCATCGACAACATCCCGTTCTACGGCTTCGCGGTGATGTGCATCGACCATCCGGTGGTGCAGGATCTCGTCGGCCATATCGAGGACCGGCGGATCATCACCTACGGCGAGAATCCGCAGGCGGACGTGCGCCTGATCGACGTGGACCTGCGCGGCGGGCAGAGCCGCTTCCGGGTGATGATCCGCGACCGCCGCCCCGGCTACCGGATGGAGATGGAGGACCTGGTCCTGCCCATGCCGGGCAAGCACAACGCGCTCAACGCCACCGCGGCGCTCGCCGTGGCGCACGAGCTCGGCGTGAAGCCCGACGCGATCCGCCAGGCGCTCGCCGGCTTCGGCGGCGTCAAGCGGCGCTTCACCCGCACCGGCGAGTGGAACGGCGCGACGATCTTCGACGATTACGGACACCATCCGGTGGAGATCAAGGCGGTGCTCAAGGCCGCGCGCGCCTCGACCGAGCACGGCGTGATCGCCGTGGTGCAGCCACACCGCTATACCCGGCTGCAATCGCTCTTCGACGATTTCTGCACCTGCTTCAACGATGCCGACACGGTGATCGTGGCGCCGGTCTACGCGGCCGGCGAGACGCCGATCGAGGGCTTCGACCGCGACAGCCTCGTGGCGGGCCTGCGCTCCCGCGGCCACCGCGACGCCCGGGCGCTGGAGCGGCCGGAGGAACTTTCGGGGATCATCGCGGAGCTCGCCAAGCCGGGCGACTACGTGGTGTGCCTCGGGGCCGGTACGATCACCCAATGGGCCTACGCGCTGCCGGGCGAATTGGCCGCGCGGGGACGGTGAGGGGATGCGCGGGGCCGATCCGGAACCGACCCGTTTCCGGCGATGCCTGCGCGGATCACTGACCGAGGCCGAGCGCCGTCTCCGGTGCTGCTTGCGGGACCGGCGTCTCGGCGGGGCCGAGGTCGTCCGGCAGGAATCGATCAGGCGCTCTGTCGCGGAGTTCGACTGCCGAACGTCACGCCTGATTGGCGAGCGGAATGGCGACCACCACGCGGACAGCGACCATGGCGTTCGGGCCCCGTGGCTGACCGCACAGGACTCTCGCGTCCTGGGGTTCTGGAATGCCGGGATCGTGAACACCGTCGCCCGCGTCCGAGACACGATCTTGTCCGTGCCGCCCTCAACTCACCGCCTGCCGCGAGAGGGTCGCGACGACCCCGTCGTCGGCACGGAACGCCCGAAGGGCGAAGGTGAGGGGGCGGCTTCAGTCAAGCCACAGCTGGAGCCGCCCCCTCACCCTCGGCTGCCGCCCCGATGCGACGACACGGTCGTCGCATCCCTCTCCCCGCAGGCGGGGAGCGGGGAGATCCAAAGATGACCGCATCCCTCCACGACCGTATCCGCGCCGCCGCGCCCGATCTCCGCGGGCGTCTGCTCGCCGACCAGCCGCTGGCCGACCTCACCTGGTTCCGGGTCGGCGGCCCCGCCGAGGTCCTGTTCACCCCGGCCGACGAGGAGGATCTCGCGCGCCTCCTCGCCACCCTGGACCCCGACGTGCCGGTCACGGTCATCGGTCTCGGCTCGAACCTGATCGTCCGCGACGGCGGGGTGCCGGGCGTGGTGGTCCGGCTCGGCGGCAAGGCGTTCGGCAGCGTCGCGATCGACGGCGACACGCTGGCTGTGGGCACCGCGGTTCCCGACATGCGCCTCGCCAAGGCGGCCGCCGAGGCCGGTCTCGACGGGCTCGCCTTCTACCGCGGCATCCCGGGCTCGATCGGCGGCGCGCTGCGCATGAATGCCGGCGCGCATGGCGGCGAGACCACCGACGTGCTGGTGGAGGCGCGCGGAATCGACCGCCGGGGCGCATTGCGCACCTTCAGCCACGCCGACATGGGCTTCTCCTACCGGCATTCGGATGCCCCGGAGGACGTCATCTTCACGAGCGCCCTGTTCCGGGGCAAGCCCGGCGACCGGGCCGCCATCGAGGCGGAGATGGAGCGGGTCACGGCCGCCCGTGAGGCCGCCCAGCCGATCCGCGAGCGCACCGGCGGCTCGACCTTCGCCAATCCCGAGGGCGGCAAGGCGTGGCAGCTCATCGACGCCGCCGGTTGCCGGGGCCTGACCCGGGGCGGCGCCCAGGTCAGCGAGATGCACTGCAATTTCCTGATCAACACCGGCCATGCGACCGCCGCCGATATCGAGGGACTCGGCGAGGAAGTCCGTCGCCGGGTGCGCGAGACGAGCGGCGTCGAGCTGCGCTGGGAGATCCGGCGGATCGGCGCGGCGGCCGCCCCCCGGTGAGCGCGGTGTTCCCGTCTCGCCGATGCGGCCGGGATACGGTGCTCGTCTGCCACCGGTGACCGTCCGGTCCCTGCAGAGTCTGTTTGAAGCCGACCTATTCGAGGTGCCCTGATGTCCAAGCACGTCGCCGTCCTGCTGGGCGGCACCTCCGCCGAGCGCGAAGTCTCGCTCAGTTCCGGCAAGGCCTGCGCCGACGCCCTCGAAGGCGAGGGCTACCGGGTCACCCGGGTCGATGTCGGTCCCGATATCGCCTCCGTGCTGACGGCGCTCAAGCCGGACGTGGCCTTCAATGCGCTGCACGGCCCGGACGGGGAGGACGGCACGATCCAGGGTCTCCTGGAGATCCTCAGGATCCCCTACACCCATTCCGGCGTCCTCGCCTCGGCGCTCGCGATGAACAAGGAGCAGGCCAAGACCGTCATGCGCGCGGCCGGCGTCGACGTGCCGGAAGGCCGGATCGTTAACCGTCGTGAGGCCGCCAGGACACACCCCCTGCCGCCACCCTATGTGGTGAAACCCATCGCCGAGGGCTCCTCGGTGGGTGTGATCATCGTGCGCGACGGGCGCTCGCACCCGCCCCAGATCCTCGGCTCCGAGGAGTGGACGTTCGGCGAGCAAGTCCTTGTAGAACCTTACATAGCCGGCCGCGAGCTCACCTGCGGGGTGATGGGCGACAGGGCCCTCGGCGTGATCGAGGTGAAGGCCGCGACGGGGGATTGGTACGACTACGATGCTAAATACGCCCCGGGGGGGTCGGTGCACGTGCTCCCGGCCGAACTTAAACCAAATGTTTACCAGCGTGTCCAAGAACTGTCGTTAACGGCGCATCAAGCACTGGGCTGTCGGGGCGTCAGCCGTGCCGACCTTCGCTACGACGACACACCGGGTGGAACCGGTCTGCTCGTCGTGCTGGAGGTCAACACGCAACCCGGCATGACCCAGACGAGCCTTGTGCCGGAGATGGCGGCCCATGCGGGCCTGAGTTTCGGTGAGCTCGTCCGATGGATGGTGGAGGACGCTTCCCTGAATCGCTGAGCGGCGACGCCGCCGGCCGGACCGGTCCCGCGCGCCTCGCTGGCGCGATCCTGGGCCGGCTCGCCGGCCGCGTCTCGCCTCGGTCGCTCTCGGTCCGCCGGGCCCGCTCGGGTCAGCGCCTGAGCGAGCGCCTGCCGCGCGGCGTCGGCGTGGTGGCGGTCTCCGTGTCCGCCGCCGCCATGGCGCTCGCCGGTTTCGTGGCGAGCGGCCGCTACGACGCCTTCGTGGCGGAGCAGGGCCGTCTCCTCGACATCGCCGCGCGCGTCGCGGGCTTCGGCGTCGAGCGCGTCACCATCTCGGGCATCTCCCGGATGTACGAGCGCGAGGTGCTGGCCGCCGCCGGCATCGACTGGCGCTCCTCGGTTCCCTTCCTCGACGTCAACGAGGTCCGCGAGCGGCTGCTGCGCGTGCCGCTGATCGCCCAGGCCTCCGTCCGGAAGATCTATCCCAACGAGATCGCCATCACCCAGGTGGAGCGCGAGCCCGCGGCCCTCTGGCAGAAGAACGGCGAGATCAGCGTGATCGCCGCCGACGGCACCGTCATCGACGCCATGCGGGACGACCGCTATGCCAGCCTCCCCCTGGTGGTCGGCGACGACGCCAACACCAAGCTTCCGGAATATCTCGCCCTCATCGCCGCCGCCGGTCCGCTCGCCGAGCGGATCAAGGCCGGCACCTACGTGTCCGGTCGGCGCTGGACCCTCAAGTTCGACGGCATCGACGTGCGCCTGCCCGAGGCCGACCCGGCCGCGGCGCTCGCCCGCCTCGTCCGGTTCGAGCGCGAGGCCGGCCTGCTTGAGAAGGACATCATCGCGGTGGACCTGCGCATGCCGGACCGCCTCGTGGTGCGCCTGACCGAGGAGGCCGCCGCCGCCCGTGCGGAAGCCCAGAAGGCGAAGAAGAAGGGCGCGGCCAGCTGATGCCCTTCCTGTCGATCTCCGCCCGTCCCGCCTCCCGCGTCCGGTAGCGTCAATGCACAGCCAACACGGCCTCACGCCGCGCTTGAAGCCGCTCTCCGCCCGGCGCTCGACCACCCTCTCGGTGCTCGATATCGGCACGAGCAAGGTGGTCTGCCTCATCGCCGAGCTGCAGCCCGCCGAGGCGCTCACCACGCTCCGCGGGCGTACCCACCTCGCGCGCATCATCGGCATCGGCCACCAGCGCTCGCTCGGCCTGAAGGGCGGCGCCATCGTAGACCTCGCCGCCGCCGAGGGCGCGATCCGTCAGGCGGTCCACGCCGCCGAGCGGATGGCCAAGGTCGAGGTCCAGTCGGTCATCGTCAACATGTCGGGCGGCCGGCTCGCCTCGCAGCATTTCCAGGCGCGGGTGAACGTCCGCTCCGGCACCGTCACGGGCAGCGACGTCGAGCGGGTGCTCGAGACCGCGAGCGCCCACGGCGTCAGCCCCGGCCGGGCCGTGCTGCACGCCCTGCCCACCGGCTACGCCCTGGACGGGCAGGGCGCCGTCATCGACCCGTCGGGCATGATCGGCGAGGCGCTCAGCGTCGACCTGCACGTGGTCACCAGCGAGCTGGCCGCCGCCCGCAACGTCATGCTGGCGGTGGAGCATTGCCACCTCGGCGTCGAGGCGGTGATCGCCACGCCCTACGCGGCCGGACTCTCCGCGCTCGTGGACGACGAGGCCGAGATGGGCGTCTGCGTCGTCGACATGGGCGGCGGCACCACCAGCGTCGGCGTGTTCTCCGGCGGGCACCTCGTCCACGTGGACGCCCTGGCGGTCGGCGGCCACCACGTCACCATGGACATCGCCCGCGGCCTCTCCACCCGGATGGCGGCGGCCGAACGGCTGAAGACCCTCTACGGCTCGGCCCTGTCCACGCCTTCCGACGACCGCGACATGATCGCGGTTCACGGGGTCGGCGAGGACGAGGGCGAGGCCCCGGCCCACATCCCGCGCTCGCAGCTCGTGCGGATCATCAAGCCGCGGGTCGAGGAGGTGGTCGAGCTGGTCCGCGACCGCCTGCGGGACGCGGGCTTCGCGGCCCAGGCCGGACGGCGCGTGGTCCTCACCGGCGGCGCCAGCCAGCTCGTCGGCCTGCCCGAGGTCGCCCGCCGCGTCCTCCAGGGTCAGGTGCGAATCGGACGGCCCCTCGGGATCCGGGGTCTGCCGGAAGCCGCAAAGGGCCCGGCCTTCTCGGCGGCGGTCGGCCTGCTGGTCTACCCGCAGGTGGCGCATGCCGAGCATTTCGAGCCGCGCGGGCACGGCGCCTTCGCGGCGACCGGAACCGACAACTACCTGAACCGGGTCGGCCGCTGGCTCCGGGACAGCTTCTAGGGTTTCGCATCCGCCCCCGCGGACGGGCGGATCGAAGAGTATCCGGCGCCCAGGCGTCGCACGGAAAGCACAGTTAGCGAGAGGCTCGACACCATGGCCATCACCCTCCAGGCGCCGGACATCCGGGAACTCAAGCCCCGCATCACCGTCTTCGGCGTCGGCGGCGCCGGCGGCAACGCCGTCAACAACATGATCGAGTCGGGCCTGCTCGGCTGCGAATTCGTCGTGGCCAACACGGACGCCCAGGCGCTCACCTCCTCGAAGGCCGAGCGGGTGATCCAGATGGGCCTGGGCGTGACGCAGGGCCTCGGGGCCGGCTCGCACCCGGAGGTCGGCTCGGCCGCCGCCGACGAGGTGATCGACGAGATCCGTGACCAGCTCTCGGGCGCCCACATGTGCTTCATCACCGCCGGCATGGGCGGCGGCACCGGCACCGGCGCCGCTCCGGTCATCGCCCGTGCGGCCCGCGACATGGGCATCCTGACGGTCGGCGTCGTGACGAAGCCGTTCCAGTTCGAGGGCATGCGCCGCATGCGCACCGCCGAATCCGGCATCCAGGAGCTGCAGGCCGCGGTCGACACCCTGATCGTGATCCCGAACCAGAACCTGTTCCGGGTCGCCAACGAGAAGACCACCTTCGCGGACGCCTTCGCGATGGCCGACCAGGTGCTCTACTCCGGCGTCGCCTGCATCACCGACCTGATGGTGAAGGAAGGCCTCATCAACCTCGACTTCGCCGACGTCCGCGCGATCATGCGCGGCATGGGCAAGGCCATGATGGGCACCGGCGAGGCGTCCGGCGAGAAGCGCGCCAACCGCGCCGCCGAGGCGGCCATCGCCAATCCGCTCCTCGACGACGTCTCCATGAAGGGGGCCCGCGGCCTGCTGATCTCGATCACGGGCGGCTCGGACCTGACCCTGTACGAGCTCGACGAGGCCGCGACCCGCATCCGCGAGGAAGTCGACCAGGACGCCAACATCATCCTGGGCGCCACCTTCGACGAGAGCCTCGACGGCATCATCCGCGTGTCGGTGGTCGCCACCGGCATCGAGCCGCTGCTGATCTCGGCGAACTCGCCCAACAACCCGGCCATCGCCGAGACCGAGCAGCGCATCGCCGAGGTTGCCGAGCGCCTGCGCGCCGAGGCCCGCTCTCGCGCCGCCTCGCCGGTGCCGAGCATCCGCACAGAGTCGGCCGCGCCGGCCCCCGCGCCGCAGCCCAGCACGGAGATGCGGGCCGAGCCGCGGATCGAGAGCCGCATGGAGAGCGCCGCGCCGGTGACCCGCGACGACGTCGTGCTCGCCCCGGCCCAAGCGCGCGCCGCGGCACCGTTCGTCCCGGCTCCCGCACCGCAGCGGGCCGAGCCGGCCACCGCCATCGAGGCCGGCCCGTTCGTGCCGCCGCGTCCCGCCGCCCCGACGGGCACGCCGCTCGCCCGCGCTCCGCGCATGCCGCAGATCCACGAGCTGCCGCCGATCGCCCAGACCCAGATCATGGCGAACCGCGCGGCCGAGGAGGCCGCTCCGGAATCCAAGCGGACCTCGCTGCTGCGCCGGCTCGCCACCGTGGGCTTCGGCGGCCGCCGCGAGGACATGGAGGGCGCCCCGGCAGCCCGGCCGGCCTCTCCCGCCGCCCCGCAGCCGCATTTGGCCCAGCCGCACATGGCCCAGCCGCACATGGCCCAGTCCCACGTGCCGCCGGCCCCCCGTGCCCCGGCCGCGCCCGCGGTGCCGCAATACCGCCCGGCCCAGGGCAACCTCGACGCGCAGGGCCGGGTCTCCGCGCAGCCCCGGATGATGGACGACGATCAGCTCGAGATCCCCGCCTTCCTGCGTCGTCAGGCGAACTGACAGGCCGAGATCTCGGACACGGCAGGGGGCCGGCGGGAAACCGCCGGCCCCTTCGCGCTGCAACAAAGCAACTCGTGGTTGTTACGGCCTGAAACAGGCCTCATCGCGTGGGCATGCGGCGTCTCGCGAGGCCGGGACCGTGGTGCATCCGCGCCACAGAACGGCCGCCGGTTAGCCATGCGTTAACCAAGCTTTAAGCCTTTGGTGGACCAGCGTTTTGCGGCAACGAGCCGGTAAGCGTGTCTGTAACAGACCGTAAGAATCCGTGATTTGGCTGCCCTGTGCGGTGCAGCTATAGAAACCATGTGATCGAGACGACACGCATCGGGACACAACCTGATCGCGTGGGCTAGGGCATCAAGCAGCGGACGGATCAGTCGGTTTTCTCTTCACCCCCGGTCGGGGTGTCGGGATCTGGTCGCGCCCGGGGGCTAAGGAATGCGAACGCACAAACAGACGACCCTCAAAGGGCCGGCGACTCTCTCGGGCATCGGAGTTCACTCCGGCAATCCCGCCGAGATCACGATCCGGCCCGCTCCGGCCAATCATGGCATCGCCTTCCTCCGCACCGGCACCACTCACGGCAACGACCGCCTGATCAAGGCACACCACGCCCTCGTCTCCGCCACGGAACTCTGCACCGTTCTGGGTGACGTCGAGACGGGCGCAGTCGCCACCGTCGAGCACCTGATGTCCGCCCTGTTCGGCCTGGGCGTCGACAACGCCCTGATCGAGATCGACGGCCCGGAGATGCCGATCCTCGACGGATCCGCGCTCCCCTTCGTCCAGGCGATCGACCAAGTGGGGATCGCCACCTGCGACACCCCCCGGCGCTGGCTCAAGATCCTCCGCCACGTCCGCATCGAGACCGGCACGTCCTTCGCGGAGCTGCGTCCGATCGATCGCGGCTTCCGCCTCGATGTCGAGATCGATTTCGAGAGCCCGGTGATCGGCCGCTCCCGCAAGGCGATGGACCTCTCGCCCGCCACCTATCGCCGCGAGATCGCCGGCGCCCGCACCTTCGGGATGATGCGGGACGTGGAGCGCTACTGGAAGGCGGGCTTCGCCCTCGGCGCCTCGCTGGAGAACACCGTGGCGGTCGGCGAGACCGCGGTAGTCAACCCCGAGGGGCTGCGCTTCCAGGACGAATTCGTCCGCCACAAGATCCTCGACGCGATCGGCGACCTGGCGCTGGCCGGGCTGCCGATCCAGGGCGCGTACCGCTCCTATTGCGGCGGCCACCGGATGAATGTCGGCGTGCTCTCGGCCCTCTTCGCCGACCGGGCGAACTACGCCATCGTCGAGGCGCAGGGCTCGCGCCGCGAGACCGTTTTGTCCGAACTCGGCGTCGGCCTCGGCATCGCCGCCTTCGCGGGCGACCTCTAGAAAGCGCCTGTGGCCGGTGGGACACAGCCGGCAACCGATCCTGGCTGCCGCAGCCTTGCCGCTTTCGTGCCCGAATCGAACGGCACGGTTTAACGGTCCGTGAACGGCGGGCACGGCCCGGGGCGGGCCGGATCCACCCACGCGATGGCATGACGGCGCGAGACGGCGCCGGTTCCGGGAAAGAGCGCCAGATGCCTGTCACCATTCGTCATCGCCGGGGAGCGGCCTTCGCGGCGCCCCTCGTGGCCATCCTCGGCCTGGGCCTCGGCGGCTGCGACTTCGACCCGACCAGCATCTTCGCTGAGAAATACAAACCCGAAGTTGTCCCGGACGTCCCGGCCGACAAGCTGTACAGCGATGGCTTGGCCAAGCTCGAGGACAGCGACTACGAGGGCGCAGTCAAGAAATTCGACAATCTGGACAAGCAGTATCAGTATTCCGAGTGGTCTCGGAAGGCACTGCTGATGACGGCCTACGCCAACTACGAAGGCCAGAAATACGACGACGCCATCAGCGCCTCGAAGCGTTACCTGCAGCGGCATCCGGCCAGCAAGGACGCCGCCTACGCGCAGTACCTGATGGCGATGTCGAACTATAAGCAGATCCCGGACGTCACCCGCGATCAGGACCGGTCCGAGAAGGCGCTCGTCGCCCTCCAGGAACTGGTGCAGAAGTATCCGACATCGGAATACGCTGCCGACGCGAAGGCGAAGATCCAGATCACCCGCGATCAGCTCGCCGGCAAGGAGATGGAGATCGGCCGCTTCTACCTCGAGAAGCGGAATTTCCCGGCGGCGATCAACCGCTTCCGCGACGTGGTCGCCAAGTACCAGACCACCCGCCACGCCGAGGAGGCGCTCGAGCGCCTGACCGAGGCCTACTGGGCGCTGGGCATCACCCAGGAGGCGCAGAATGCCGCCGCGGTGCTCGGACACAACTTCCCGGAAAGCCCCTGGTACAAGGACGCCCACGCGCTCCTGGCTCAGGGCGGCCTCGAGCCCCGCGAGGAGAAGTCCTCGTTCCTCTCGAAGATCTACCGCACGGTCACCGGCAAGACCGCCTCGGCCGAGTAGGCATCGGAGCCCGCAACCGGGCCGTCCCGCGCACAGATCGAGGCCCGGAGCCGCCGCTCCGGGCCTTTCCCGTTGCGGCGCCCCCTTGCGTGGTGCGACGCATTTTTGGGGTGAATCCGCGCCGCAGCGGCCTTATGTGTGCGGTCCCGTCCTGAGGAATCCCCGTCGCCGCATGCTGGCGCAGCTCGCGATTCGCGACATCGTCCTGATCGACAGGCTCGAACTGAATTTTCGATCGGGACTCAGCGTCCTGACCGGAGAGACGGGCGCGGGCAAATCGATCCTGCTCGACGCCTTCGCCCTGGCCCTCGGCGGTCGTGGCGACGGCCGCCTGGTGCGTCACGGCGAGGCGCAGGGCGTGGTCACGGCGGTCTTCGACCTGCCCGTCGACCATCCCGCGCGCCGGATCGCGGAGGAGGCCGAGATCGACACCGAGGGCGACCTGATCCTGCGCCGGACCCAGATGGCGGACGGCCGGACCCGCGCCTTCGTCAACGACCAGCCGGTGGGCGTGCAGGTCCTGCGGGCGATCGGCGCGGCCCTCGTGGAGATCCACGGGCAGCACGACGACCGGGCGCTCGCCGACCCCGCCTCGCACCGCGCGATCCTGGACGCCTTCGGCGGGCTTCAGCCCCAGCTCGCCAAGGTCGGCACCGCCGCTCGGGCCGTCCGGACGGCTCGGACCGAACTCGCCGAGCACCGCGCCCGGGTCGAGACGGCCCGCAAGGAGGCCGATTTCCTGCGCCATTCCGTGGAGGAACTCGCCGAACTCGCGCCGCTTCCGGGGGAGGAGGCGCAGCTCGCCGAGCGCCGCACCATCATGCAGCAATCCGAGAAGGTGGCGCGCGAACTCAACGAGGCGCTGGAGGCGGTCGGCGGACCCCATTCCGGCGTGCCGCATCTCTCGGCCGCCCTGCGCAAGCTGGAGCGCCGCGCCGCGCAGCTGCCGGCCCTCGTCGACCCGTGCGTGAACGCCCTCGACGCCGCGATGGTCGCCCTCGACGAAGCCCGGGCGGTCCTCGATGCGGCGGTGGCCGAGACGGAGTTCGATCCCCGCGACCTGGAGCGCGTGGAGGAGCGGCTCTTCGCCCTGCGCGCCGCGTCGCGCAAGTACGACGTGCCCGCCGACGACCTCGCCGCCCTGGCGGAGCGCTACGCCAACGACGTCGCGGCCATCGATGCCGGCGAGGCGGCGCTGTCCGGCCTCGAGGAGGGGCTCGCGACGGCGGAGGCCGCCTACGCCGAGGCTGCCGAGAAGCTCAGCGCCGGGCGCCGCCGGGCGGCCAAGCAGCTCGACGCCGCCGTGAAGGCCGAGCTGCCGCCCCTCAAGCTGGAGCGGGCCCGGTTCATCACCGAGATCGTCACGGATCCGGATTCCCGCGATGCCGCCGGCACCGACCGCGTCGAGTTCTGGGCCCAGACAAACCCGGGGACCAAGCCCGGTCCGATGATGAAGGTCGCCTCGGGTGGCGAGCTGTCGCGCTTCATGCTGGCGCTCAAGGTGGTGCTGGCCGACAAGGGCTCCGCTCCGACCCTCATCTTCGACGAGATCGATACCGGGGTCGGCGGCGCGGTGGCGGACGCCATCGGGCTGCGCCTCGCCCGGCTGGCGGCCACCGTGCAGGTGGTCGCGGTGACCCATGCCCCCCAGGTTGCCGCGCGCGCCGAGACGCATTTCCTGATCGCCAAGGCGCCCGTGAAGGGGGCCGGCCGCGTCGCCACCCGCGTGTCGAGCCTGCCGGTCGCCGAGCGCCGGGAGGAGATCGCCCGGATGCTGGCGGGCGCCACCGTCACCGACGAAGCCCGGGCGGCAGCCGCGCGCCTGCTTCAGGGCGCCGAGGCGTAGCCCGGCGACAGCCTTAACCGTTGGTTGAGCTTAACGATGCGTTAACTATTCGACTTGAAAGTGCCGTCATCCCGGTACCGCGGAAGGCATGGGCGGTCGATGGGCGGGAGGGAGCCATGAAGCCGGCTATCGTCGAGTCCGATGGGCATCTGCCTGCGGGACAGTCGCTGAAGCGGGCGCTCGACACGCGCCAGCTCGGCCTCAACCTTCGCACGGTCTACGAAGGCAGCGTCGACACGCAGCCGATCACCGACACGCACGTCGAGCTGCTTCTGCGACTGCGCCAGAAGGAGCGGGAGCTGCGCCGGGCGATCTGATCCGGCCCCGCGCCGCTACCAGCGGCGCGCCCCCGGCCGTCGACGATACTCGGCGGCACGAATCAACGTCAGCACCCGGTCGAGGTTGACCAGCAGCTCGGCCTCCTCGCGCCGCGCTGCGGCCGCCAGCTCCGGATCGGTGGAGAATTTCTGGCGCGCCTGCGCCAGCGTAAGGGCACGCTCCACGGCTTCCCGCTCCGCATGCAGGGCCGACCAGACCGGGTCGGCATCCGCCCCCGTATCGACCTCCTCGCCGCCCACGATCCGACGTCCTCCCGCTGTCACTGCCGCTGGCATTGCTCCGGCATTGCCGCTGCCCATGCGGGTTATGAACGCGCGAGATCCACGAACCGTGCCGTCCGGCCCGCGGCGCGATGTCATCCCGGTGTCATCTGCCTGTCGTATGCGCCCCTCCATCGGGCGGCCGGCGCTGGGTCTCTTCGGAAGATCGGCCGCAGAGCTCTGCCGCGGGCATGGGCTTGCCGGCAGGGCAGCGCAGGCTCTTGCCCGACGGCAACGGAGAATCCCTTGAGACCCTTCGCTTACGCGCTCGCCGTCGGCCTCGCGACGGTTCAGCTGGCGTCCGCGGCGCTCGCCGCCGATATCACCGGCGCCGGGGCTACGTTCCCCTTCCCGGTCTACTCCAAGTGGGCCGAGGCCTATCGCAAGGAGACCGGCTCGGGCCTCAACTACCAGTCGATCGGCTCCGGGGGCGGCATCAAGCAGATCCAGGCGAAGACGGTCGATTTCGGCGCCACCGACGCGCCCCTCAAGCCCGAGCAGCTCGCCAAGGACGGTCTCGTCCAGTTCCCGACCGTGATGGGCGGCGTCGTGCCGGTGGTGAACATCCCCGGGATCGAGCCGGGCAAGCTCAAGCTCACCGGCGACGTGCTGGCCGACATCTATGCCGGCAAGATCGCCAAGTGGAGCGATCCGCGGATCGCGAAACTCAATGACGGGCTGAAGCTCCCCGACTCCAACATCACCCCGGTCTACCGCTCCGACGCGTCGGGCACGACCAACATCTTCACCACGTACCTGTCCCAGGTCTCCGAGCCCTGGAAGAAGGAATACGGCGCCGCCACGACGATCTCCTGGCCGGTGGGGCAGGGTGGCAAGGGCAACGAGGGCGTGACCGCCACGGTGAAGCAGGTCCCGAACGCGATCGGCTACGTCGAGTCCGCCTACGCCAAGCAGAACAAGCTTTCCTACGCCCTGCTGCAGAACAAGGCCGGCAAGTATCCGCAGCCCGACGACAAGGCGTTCCAGGCCGCGGCGGCGAGCGCCGACTGGAAGGCGACCCCGGGCTTCGGCATCTCCCTGACCAACCAGCCGGGCGAGGCGGCGTGGCCGATCACGGCGGCGACCTTCATCCTGGTCCACAAGGATGCCGTCGATCCGGCCAAGTCCGCCGATGTGCTCAAGTTCTTCAACTGGGCCTACAAGAACGGCGACAAGCTTGCCGTCGACCTCGACTATGTCCCGCTGCCGGACAACGTCGTCGAGCTGATCCACCAGGAGTGGAAGGACGTGAAGGGCAAGGACGGTAAGCCTGTCTTCAACATGTGAGCGTGGCCGGGAGGAGGTGCGAACCTCCTCCCTCGCTTCTCGGAACGCCCCGCGCTACCACGCCCTCTTCGCAGAGAACAGCGGATGCCCGCTTTGACAGAATCGATCGCCCTCGGCCGAACCCGTTCCGCGACGGCGCGGAAGGCGCCGAGCCGGAGCCTCGACACCCTGTTCCGGACCTCCTCGTATGCCGCAGCGCTGCTGGTGCTGCTCGTCCTCGCCGGCATCCTGGGCTCGATCCTCTACGGCGGTTGGCCCGCCTTCCGCGAATTCGGCTTCGGATTCCTGACCTCCAGCGCCTGGAACGTCGGGACCGAGCAGTACGGCGCCCTGGTGGCGGTGATCGGGACCGTCGCCTCCGCCTTCCTGGCGCTCCTGATCGGCGTCCCCGTCTCCCTCGGGATCGCGGTCTACCTCACCCAGCTCTGCCCGGGCTGGGCCCGCAAGCCGGTCGCCATGACGATCGAGCTGCTCGCCGCCGTGCCCAGCATCATCTACGGCATGTGGGGCCTGTTCGTGTTCGCGCCGCTCTTCGCGCGCTACATCCAGATCCCGGTCTCGAACCTCGTCGAGGGCATGCCGATCGTCGGCACGCTGTTCTACGCCCGGGTGCCCTCGGGCGTCGGCGTCTTCACCGCCGGGATCATCCTGGCGATCATGATCGTGCCGTTCATCGCCTCGATCGCCCGCGACATGCTCGACCAGATCCCGACCGTGCTGCGCGAGAGCGCCTACGGCATCGGCTGCACCACCTGGGAGGTGGTGCGCCACGTGCTGGTGCCGCAGGCCTCGGTCTCGATCATCGGGGCGATCATGCTCGGCCTCGGCCGGGCGCTGGGCGAGACGATGGCGGTGACCTTCGTGGTCGGCAACGCCAACCGCCTCTCGGCCTCGATCTTCGATCCGAGCTCGACCATCGCGTCGCGCATCGCCAACGAGTTCAACGAAGCTGACGGCCTCCAGCTCAACGCCCTGATGGCTCTGGGCTGCATCCTGTTCGTGATCACCTTCGTGGTGCTCATCATCGCCCGGCTGCTGACGCGCCGCGTCCAGGCCGCCTGAGGAGCACGCGCGATGGACGCCTCCCCCACGATGACCGCGGCGCCCCGGCGCCGCTCCGGCCGGGTCCGTCAGGGCCGGCGCATCGCCGACCGCACGCTGCGGGTTGCCTGCACCGGGGCGACGCTGGTGGGCGCCCTGGTCCTGGGCTCGATCCTGGTGATGCTGATCGTCCAGGGCGTGCGCGGCTTCACGCCGACCCTGTTCACCAACCCGACGCCGGGCCCCGGATCCGAGGGCGGCGGCATCGCCAACGCCATTCTGGGCAGCCTCGTCCTGACCGGGATCGGCATCGTGATCGCGACGCCGGTCGGCGTCATGGCCGGGACCTTCCTGGCCGAGTACGGGCGCGGCTCGAAGCTCGCGGCCCTGATCCGCTTCCTCAACGACATCCTGCTCTCGGCGCCGTCGATCCTGATCGGCCTGTTCGTCTACACCCTGATGGTGCGGCCGATGGGCACCTATTCGGGCTGGGCCGGCGGCGTCGCGCTCGCGATCATCGCCGTTCCGGTGATCGTCCGCACCACCGAGGACATGCTGCGGCTCGTCCCCGGAACCCTGCGGGAGGCCGGCGCGGCGCTCGGGGCGCCGCCCTCGACGGTGATCATCAACGTCACGTGGCGGGCGGCCTCGGCCGGCATCGTCACCGGGATCATCCTGGCCCTGGCGCGCATCGCCGGCGAGACGGCGCCATTGCTGTTCACCGCCCTCAACAACAATTCCTGGTTCTCGGCCAACCTGATGGGTGGCGTCGCGAACCTGCCGGTGATGATCTACCAGTTCGCCCTCTCGCCCTATCCGAACTGGCAGGGCCTCGCCTGGGCCGGCGCGCTTCTGATCACCGCCACCATCCTGGTGCTGTCGATCATTGCCCGCCTTGTGATCAAGCCGCAGACCTCGCGCTGAGACCCTTCGAGGACACGACGATGAACGCCGCCTCCGCGATCCCCACGGTCGAGCTGAACCGCAACCGCGCCGACGAGGGCGGTCCCGTGCGGATCGCCGTGAAGCGCCTGAACTTCTACTACGGCAGCTTCCACGGGTTGAAGGACGTCAACCTCAACTTCCACGACCGGCAGGTCACGGCGCTGATCGGGCCCTCGGGCTGCGGCAAGTCCACCCTGCTGCGCTGCTTCAACCGGATCTACAGCCTCTATCCGGAGCAGCGGGCCGAGGGCGAGATCCTCCTGGACGGGGAGAACATCCTCAGCCCCTCCATCGACCTGAACGAGCTGCGCTCGCGCATCGGCATGGTGTTCCAGAAGCCGACGCCGTTCCCGATGTCGATCTATGACAACGTCGCCTTCGGCCTGCGCCTCTACGAGAAGCTGCCGAAATCCGAACTCGACGGCCGGATCGAGGCCTCCCTGCGCAAGGCCGCCCTCTGGGACGAGGTGAAGGACAAGCTCAAGCAGCAGGGCACGGGCCTGTCGGGCGGCCAGCAGCAGCGCCTGTGCATCGCCCGCACGGTGGCGCAGCGCCCGGAGGTGATCCTGTTCGACGAGCCGACCTCGGCCCTCGACCCGATCTCCACCGGCCGCATCGAGGAGCTGATCGAGCAGTTGCGCGACGAGTTCACCATCGTGATCGTCACCCACAACATGCAGCAGGCGGCGCGCATCTCGCAGTTCACCGCCTTCATGTATCTGGGCCAGCTGATCGAGTTCGGTCCGACCAACCGGATGTTCATGAACCCGACGGAACGCCGCACCCAGGACTACATCACCGGCCGGTTCGGCTAGTCTGCCTGAACGCTCCGGTCTCGGGGAAGGCCGTCCGGTCGCCGCATCCGCGGAGGGCCGGCGGGTCCCCGAGGGCCTCCCCGGAGCGCCGCCCCCGGGACCCATCGAAGGATTCGCCATGCCCGGCCATATCGTCACCTCCTACGACACCGACCTGGAGAACCTGCGTCGCTCGATCTCGGAGATGGGCGGCGTGGCCGAGAAGATGACCGCGGAGGCGACGGACGCCCTCGTGCGCCGGGACGATACGCTCGCCCAGGCGGTGATCGTCGCCGACAAGCGCCTCGACGCCCTGCAGCGGGACATCGAGGAGCGCGCCGTGCTGTTGATCGCCCGGCGTCAGCCCCTGGCGATCGATCTGCGTGAGACGATCTCGGCGATCCGCGTCTCCGGCGACCTCGAGCGGATCGGCGACCTCGCCAAGAACGTCGCCAAACGGGTGGTGGCGATCTCCGATCAGGCGCCGGCCCAGAAGATCGTTCTCGGCGTGCGCCACATGAGCGACCTCGCGGAGGGCCAGCTCAAGGACGTTCTCGACGCCTATGCGAGCCGCGACGTCCAGGCAGCCCACGATGTCTGGGAGCGGGACGGCGAGATCGACGCCCTGTACAATTCGCTGTTCCGCGAGCTCCTGACCTACATGATGGAGGATCCGCGCAACATCTCGTTCTGCACGCATCTTCTGTTCTGCGCCAAGAACGTCGAGCGGATCGGCGACCACACCACCAACATCGCCGAGACGATCCACTATCTCGCCACGGGCGAGGCCCTGGCGGGCGATCGGCCGAAGAACGATGCGTCGAACTACGCGACCGTGGACGGGGTGCCGGCTCCGTAAGCGGGCCGCCCCCGGTCCAGGCGTCGGCCTGCGCGCGCTCCTGTGGGGCGCCGCCGGAGAATCGGAGCGTGCGGGTTGAGGCTGAGCGGCGCCTCCTGCACCCTCCGCCTGCCCGCCGGCTCCAAGGAGAGTCGGCGCGCCTGCAGGCCGTATGGCGCCGCTTCGTGAACGGATCTTCGAACGTGAGCATGCAAGTCCTGATCGTCGAGGACGAGGAGGCGCTGACCACGCTGCTGCGCTACAATCTGGAAGCCGAGGGCTTTCTGGTGGATTCCGCGGCTCGCGGCGACGACGCGGAGCTGCTCCTGGCGGAGCGGATCCCCGATCTCGTCCTGCTCGACTGGATGCTGCCCGGCCTGTCGGGCATCGAGCTGTGCCGGCGGATCCGGGCGCGCCGGGAGACCGAGCGGCTGCCCGTGATCATGCTCACCGCCCGGGGCGAGGAGGGCGACCGGATCCGCGGCCTCGGGACGGGCGCCGACGACTACATCGTCAAGCCGTTCTCCGTCCCGGAACTGCTCGCCCGGATCCGCGCGCTGCTCCGCCGGGCCAAGCCCGCCCATGTCTCGGACCGGCTGGCGGCGGGCGACCTCGAACTCGACCGCACCGGCCATCGCGTCCGCCGCGGCGGCGAGGAGCTGCATCTCGGCCCCACAGAGTTCCGTCTGCTGGAATTCCTGATGCTGGCGCCGGGCCGGGTCTTCTCCCGCGAGCAGCTCCTCGACGGGGTCTGGGGACACGACGTCTACATCGACGAGCGCACGGTCGACGTCCATGTCGGGCGGCTGCGCAAGGCACTGAACGGCCCGCGTCAAGCCGACCCGATCCGTACGGTCCGCGGCTCGGGCTACGCCTTCGACGAGACGTTCTCGCTCGACGCTTGAGACGGGCGCGAAGCGTTCCGGGACAAAGCGTTTCGGGCCGGAGGCCGGTCGGCCGCGCCGCCCGCCCGCGTGCAGCGAAGGGAGCCGGGGACGTTCGAGGCCGGCGGATGCTGCGAGGCCCGGCGGGCCCCCGGGCCTCGCGCAGATTCAGCGGGTCAGCGCCGCGCTCCGGCCGGACGCGACCGGCACGGCGTCGAGCGCCGTCAGAACCGTCCCCTCGGTGAGGATCTGCGGAAGCACCTGAGGCGCTCCGGTTCCGGTATAGAGGAGGTAGAGCGGCACGCCGCTGCGCCCGTGCTTCTCCAGCAGACGGGTGATCTCGGGATTCTGGTTGGTCCAGTCGCCCTTCATGTAGGTCACGCCGCGCTCGGCCATCGCGGCCCGCACGGCCTTGGTGTTGAGGGAGGTCGCCTCGTTCACCGCGCAGGTGATGCACCACGCGGCGGTCATGTCCACGAAGACGGGGCGGTGCGCGTCCACCAGGGCGTCGAGACGCGCTTGAGTGAAGGGCTCGACCCCGTCGGCGGCGGCCTGCGCCGACGGCGCGGCGCGGTCCCGCGGAAGGGTCACGGCGAGGGCCGCCACGGCGACCAGCGCGAGGGCCGCAGCGACCCGCGCGACCCGGCCCGCCCCGGGCGCGGCGGCGCGGCCGTGTTCCCAGGCCCAGGCGGCGAAGCCCACGAGGACGAGGCCGATCAGCGCCGCCAGCAGCCCACGCGG
Source organism: Methylobacterium sp. 1973 (assembly GCF_040545035.1). Taxonomy (NCBI): domain Bacteria; kingdom Pseudomonadati; phylum Pseudomonadota; class Alphaproteobacteria; order Hyphomicrobiales; family Methylobacteriaceae; genus Methylobacterium; species Methylobacterium sp. 1973. The sequence goes on along the minus strand of NZ_JBEPLA010000014.1, from coordinate 70,245 downwards.
ATCGACCTGCTGGGCCAGAACCCAGATCAGCCAGGCCACGGTGGCGTAGACCGGGAAGGCCAGGACCTGTTTGAGGGTCTCCATCCAGGCGCCCGGCCGCGGCAGCGCCCGCAGGGCCGGCGGCCAGAGGGTCAGCACCAGGAAGGGCAGGGCGAGGCCGAGGCCGAGGCTCGCGAAGACGGCGAGCGCGACACCGGCACTCTGCGTCAGCGCGAAGCCCACCGCCGAGCCCATGAACGGCGCCGTGCAGGGGGTCGCCACCAGGGTCGCCAGCACGCCCGTGAAGAACGAGCCGCTCAGGCCGGCACGCCGGGTCAGGCCGTCTCCGAGGCCGGCGAGCCGGCCGCCGACATGGACCACCCCGGACAGGCTCAGGCCCATCGCGAACAGCAGATAGGCGAGGGCTGCGACCATGGCGGGCGATTGCAGCTGGAAGCCCCAGCCGATCGCGGCCCCGCCACCCTTCAGGGCGATCAGCAGGGATGCGAGGCCGAGGAAGCTCGCCAGCACGCCGGCCGTGTAGGCGAGGCCGTGCAGCCGCAGCCGCGCCGGGCCCTCGCCGGCATGCCGCACGAGGCTCAGCACCTTGATGGACAGCACCGGGAAGACGCAGGGCATCAGGTTGAGGATCAGGCCGCCCAGAAAGGCGAAGGCCGCGGCGGTTGCGAGGGTCAGCGCGTCGAACTCGGCGACGGCCGGCGGGGCTCCGGCCGGATTCGGCGCGCTCGACGCGGCCGCGACGGCAGGAAGCACCGGCTCGTCACCATACGCGAAGGCGAGGCGGCGGGTGCCGTCCGTGCCGACCTCGTCGATCGTCAGGACGCCGGGCAGGGCGGCGGGCAAAGGATCGGTCGGGCTGCTGCGCGCGATGGTCAGATGCAGACCGGTCTCGTCGACGGTCATCACCTGCGCGGCGGCGTTGTCGATCGCCGTCTCGGCATAGGGGAAATAGGCGGCGTTCCGGATGGATTCCGGTTTCAGGCCGGTCGCGGCGAAATCGAGCTGCAGCGTGTCGCCCTGGCTCGACAGGCGCAGGGGCCAGAGCGCCGGCGCGGGCAGGGCAGCCCGGGCGCGCGCGAAAAGCGCGGCGTTGGCCGGGTCCGGCTCGGCCTTGCCCACCGGCAGGGTGAGGGCGAGATCGGCCGAACCGGGGACGCACTCGGTCTCGCAGACGAGATAGGTCAGCTTCGCCTGGATCTGAACGGGATTGGCCGGGTCGAGGCTCGGCGGCGGCGTCACGGGCACGAGGAGCGTGACCTCACCCTCGTAGCCGTAATTCATGAGGGTCGCGATCGGGATGCGCTCCGGCGCCGGCCACCGGATCGCGCTGGCGTTGAAGCCGGCCGGCAGGGTCCAGGTCACCTCCGGAGGCAGTCCGGAATCGCCCGGGTTGCGCCAGTAGACGTGCCAGCCGGGCTTGATCTGCATCCGCACCGCCAGCGTGAACGGCTGTGCGCCGGCGACCGCGGCGGGCTCGGCCACGAGGCTCGCCCGCACGAGGTCGGCCGGCGTGCGGAAGCCCTGCGGGACCCCTTGGGCTGCGGCGGCCGAGAGGCTCGCGGCGAAGGCCAGGATCAGAATGGCGAGGCGGCGGATCATGCTGTCCCTTCGCGCGCAGGGCGGGCGCGGTTTCACGCGCGGTGTATCCGGGCCAGCGCGGGCGTTTCGATGGCGGTGGGTCTTACCACGGGCCGCGCCCGGGATCCCACGCCGATCGCTCAGTCCGCGAGCGGCACGGTCGCACGCTCCAGCCAGTCGCGCGTCCCGGCATCGACCCGGGGCGCCAGGGTCTCGCGCACCCGGGCGTGATAGGCATCGATCCAGGCGCGCTCCTCCGGTTCGAGCAGGTCCGGCTGGATCAGCCGCCGATCATAGGGGGCGAGCGTCAGGGTCTCGAAGCCCAACATCGGGCGCTCGCCGCCCGCGATCGTGCGGGGCTCGACCAGCACGAGGTTCTCGATCCGGATTCCGTAGGCGCCGCGGGCGTAATAGCCCGGCTCGTTCGACAGGATCATGCCGGGCTCCAGCGCCACCGTGCCGGTCTTGGCGATCCGCTGCGGTCCCTCGTGCACCGACAGGAAGGCGCCGACGCCGTGGCCGGTGCCGTGATCGAAGTCGAGCCCCGCCTGCCAGAGCGGCGCCCGGGCGAAGGCGTCGATCTGAGCGCCGGTCGTGCCGACAGGAAACACCGCCCGGGCAATCGCGACGTGGCCCTTCAGAACCCGAGTGTAACGGTCGCGCATCTCGGCGCTCGGCGTGCCCACCGCGACCGTGCGGGTGATGTCGGTGGTGCCGTCCGGATACTGCGCACCGGAATCGATCAGGAACAACTCGCCGGTCCGGACCGTCCGGTCGGTGGCGCGGCTCACCCGGTAATGGACGATCGCGCCGTTCGGCCCGGATCCCGAGATCGTCGGGAACGAGACCTCGCGCAGATCGCCGCCCGCCGCGCGGAAATCCTCAAGGGCCTCGACGGCGGCGATCTCGGTGAGGCCTCCGGCCGCGGCCGCACCGTCGAGCCAGGCAAGAAACCGCACGACACTCGCCCCGTCGCGGACATGGGCGGCGCGCGCACCGGCGATCTCGGCGGCGTTCTTGACCGCCTTCATGCCGGTGATCGGATCCTTGCCGACATCGGCGGTGCCGCCGGCAGCCTCGATCTTCTCCTTCAGGGCGACGGCGCCGGTCGCCGCGTCGAGGCGGACACGCACGCCGGCGAGGGATCCCAGCCCGTCGTCCAGTTCCGCCCGGGGCAAGATCTCGGCGATCGGGGCCAGCACCGCGCGCAGTGCCGGATCGACCTCGGGCGAGACCAGGAACAGCCGCGCCAACCCCTCGCGCGGCAGGATGGCGTAGCCGAGGGCCAGGGGCGTGTGACCGACATCGGAGCCGCGCAGGTTGAAGGCCCAGGCGAGATTGTGCGGATCCGAGATGACCAGGGCATCGCAGCCGCCCTCGGCGAGGGCCGCCCGGATCCGGGCGATTTTGTCGGTGCAGGCCTCGCCGCACAGGGCATCCGGATGGAGCACCACCGGCCCGGCGGGGGGCCTCGGGCGGCCCGCCCAGACGGCGTCGACGAGGTTCGGCACGGCCCGCACCGCGCCGCCGGCTCGGGTGGCGGCCCGCTCCAGGCGTGCGAGACCGTCGGGTGTATGCAGCCAGGGATCGTAGCCCAGAACCTGATCCCTCTTGAGGTTGACGCCGATCCAGGCTTCCGGCGTCGACTCGACCAGCGGCACCACCGTGAGGATGCCGGTATCGACCTGTTCGGGCGCCTGCAGGGTGTAGCGGCCGTCGACGACCAGCGCCGCGGATTCCATCAGGATCACGGCCGTCCCCGCAGAGCCGGTGAAGCCGGTGAGCCAAGCCAGCCGTTCGGCATCGGCCGGAACGTATTCGGACTGGTGCTCGTCCGCCCGGGGCACGACGAAACCGTCGATCCCGTGCTCGCGGAGGGCGGCCCGCAAGGCCTCGATCCGCTCGGCGCCCTTCCGGTGGCTCGGGTCGTCGAAGCTCTGGAAGCGCTGACGCGGCTGGGGCGGACGGGGCTCAGTCATGAGGCGAGCCTAGCGCCCGCCGCTCCCACGCCGCAACACCCCGTCCTCAGAGGAGGCGCCCGGGTGCGGTGCCTAAAAGATCGCTAACAATCTTATCACGCCGCCGGATTTGGCCTATTCCTCAGACATGCCACGCCGCGTCTACTACCGGATCAGCGACAGACCCGATGGCCGCTTCGACGCCATCGTGACGATCGAACCCGACACGGTGGTTCGCCGGGACGGATTCGATTCGCTCGCCGAACTCGAGGAATGGGTGGACGGTCTGCGCGTGCTGATGGCGGCGCTCGGCGCTCCCGTGTCGCGGGCAGACGGGGCGGAAACAGCAGCCGAAACCGCCCCCACGTCGGATGGTTCGACGCCGTCGGGCCGGCTTCGCACTGCGCGCTGATCAGCGCTTCGCGACCGGCAGGTCCGGCATGCGCTCGATGGGCGCGCCGTCATAGCCTTCGAACCACGCAACGCGTGCGGGCGAATTCGCCGGATAGGGGCAGGCGTCCTTGGGACGGCCCTGAGCCCGGGCGCGGGCGCCCTCGGCGATGGGGTCCGCGGGCGGATCATGGAGCGACGTCTGGCTCATGGCCAATCAACGCGCCGGCGCGCCGCCGGTTCGGGGCGCCTCAGCGCCGCGGGCGGCGGGCGGCGCCGCCGCGCATCAGGACCAGGGCGACCCAGCCCTCGATCATGCCGCGGCGGACGAGGGAGAAGCCCTGGAGGCGGTAGGCCGAGAGGACGCCGGGCACGTCGCGCGCGATCAGGCCGGACAGGACCAGAACGCCCCCGGAGGCGACCACGCGCGTCAGCGTCGGCGCGAGGAGCCGCAGGGGCCGGGCCAGGATGTTGGCGAAGACGAGATCGAAATGGCGCGGCCGGTCGGCGAGGCGGTGGCGCACCCCCGGCCCCTCGTAGAGCTTGAGATAGGGCCCGAGCCCGTTGGCCCGGGCGTTCTCGCGGGCCGTGCGCACGGCCTCCGCGTCGAGGTCGCCGGCCACAACGGGTTGCCGCAGGGCCTTGGCGGCCGCGAAGGCGAGGATCCCGGTTCCCGTACCGACATCGAGGACATGGGCCGGGCGCCGGCGCTTCAGCTCCGAGACCAGCGCGCGCAGACAGCCCAGAGTGGTCCCATGGTGGCCGGTACCGAAGGCGAGGGCCGCCTCGATCTCGATGGGCAGATCGTTGCCCCGCACGGCGTCGCGGTCATGCGAGCCGTGGACGAGAAAGCGTCCCGCCCGGACCGGCTTCAGCCCCTCGAGCGACGCGCGCACCCAATCCTGCTGCGCGATGGTGCGAAACTCGGCCGCATCCGCCGCATCGCCGATGACGGGCCGGATCAGGTCCCGGACGTAATCCTCGTCGGGCGCGTCGGCGAAATAGGCTTCGAGGCGCCACGTGCGGCCGTCCTCGTCCTCGAAGGCGGCGACGGCCGTGTCCATGGGATCGAACATCTCACCCAGGAGGTCGGTCATCGCCCGGGCCGACCGTTCATCGGTCAGCAGGCGCAGGACGTGAGACGGGCGGTGGGGCGGCAGGCCTTCGAGCATGATGCCGGGCTGTAACGCCGGGGCGCGCCGCAGCCCAGGGGCTGGCGCGAAAAAATACGGTCCCCGCCGGCGCAGGGAGGCCCGGGAGACGCGGCCGACGCGCGGCCGACGCGCGGTCCCGCCCTTTGTTGCCGGACAGACACAAGGGTCAATACTTGTGATCTCAGCGATCTAAATCAGTGTCCAGGGGCATCGCGCGTGCTTAAACAATCTCGGCTTCCCCAAGGCCAGACCCTCGACTCAGGCGCGCCGCACTTCGTGGAGCGGCGCGCCGGTTTTGACAGACGATCGTGCTGCCATGACATCGCCTCTCCTTATCAGCGTCGCCTTCGCGGTTGTGACCACGGCCGCGGCCACGCTGTGGGCGCTGCTGGTTGCGGACGGCATGAGCGGCGCGCCGGAGAGTCAGCCGGTGGAAGGCCGCGACATCCGGACCTGGTGAGCCCCGCCTTTCGATTCGTGTGCGCGACTGCCCAGGAATGCGGCACGATGGTCGCGCGTTAATCACATGATCCACCGGGGCCGTGGAACCAGCCGCTTCGGGCGGCGTTTTTGCCGGCTTTTTACGTGAATCACGATTGAGCAGGGTGCGTACAGCGTGACCAAGTCCCGGCGTTCCGGCCCCCGTGGGCCCGTGGTCGTCACCGGCACGGCCGTGCAGTCCCGACCGCGTGAGCGGATCTTCGGGGGGCCCGCACCGGACGGGCCCCTCCCGGGCCACCTCTTGGTTCTGCTGAGCCGCCTGCACCGCGCCGAGGCCGAGCCCAAGGATCGCCGCGACGCCAATCTGGGGTGATCCGACGAGGGCGTCCTTCCCGGCGTGGCCGCCGGCCTTGGCCGGCGGCCACGGCGTCCCTATGATCCCCGTCGTTCCCCGCCGGATATAGCGGGTCGCGACCGGGGAGACCCCATCCATGCGCCTGACCCGACGGATCCTGGCCACGCTGGCCCTCGCAACGCTGGCGCTCGCCCCCGCGGATCGGGCGGCGCGGGCGGAGGAGCCCGTCGTGGTGTTCGCGGCCGCCAGCCTCAAGAACGCCCTCGACGACGCTTCGGCCGCCTGGACCAGGGCGACGGGCAAGACCGCGCGGGTCTCCTATGCGGGCTCGAACGCCCTCGCCAAGCAGATCGAGGCGGGGGCGCCTGCGGACCTGTTCATCTCGGCCGACCTCGCCTGGATGGACTACGTGGACCGGGCCGGGCTCCTGAAGACCGGATCGCGGATCGATTTCCTGCGCAATGCCCTGGTGCTGATCGCGCCGGGTCCGAAGAACGGCGCCGCGGACCCGCAGATCGCCCTGGCGCCGGACCTCGGCACCACGCTGACGCGGATTCTCGGCGGCGGCCGGCTGGCCATGGCGACGATCGACGCCGTCCCGGCCGGCAAGTACGGGAAGGCGGCCCTGGAGAAGCTCGGCGCCTGGGACGCCGTGAAGGGGCAGGTGGCGCAGGCGGAGAACGTGCGCGCCGCCCTGCTGCTCGTCGCGCGGGGCGAGGCGCCCCTCGGCATCGTCTATGCCACCGACGCCGCCGCGGACCCGAGCGTCCACGTGCTGGCGACCTTCCCGGCCGACAGCCACCCGCCGATCATCTATCCGGCGGCCGTGACAAAGGTTTCGCGCAACCCGGATGCCGGAGCCCTGCTCGGCTACCTGCGCGGCCCGGAGGCCCGGGGCTTCTTCGAGCGCCAGGGCTTCACGGTGGTTGCGCAGCCCGGCGCCAGCCAGTAGCGGCGCGCCGGCCCCGTGTTCGGTCTGACCCCGGAGGAGTGGACCGCCGTCGGCCTGAGCCTTCGGGTGGCGACGGTGGCGACGCTTGCGAGCCTCGTGCCCGGCCTCGCCGTGGCGTGGCTGCTGGCGCGGCGCCGCTTTCCCGGCCGCGCCCTGCTCGACGGGCTGGTCCACCTGCCGCTGATCCTCCCCCCGGTGGTCACCGGCTACCTGCTGCTGCTGGCCTTCGGCCGGCGCGGTCTGCTCGGCGCGCCCCTCGCCGAGATCGGCGTGGTGCTCTCCTTTCGCTGGACCGGAGCGGCGCTCGCCTGCGCGGTGATGGGGTTCCCGCTCATGGTGCGGGCGATGCGGCTGTCGATCGAGGCGGTCGACCGGCGGCTGGAGCAGGCGGCCGGGACGCTGGGGGCGAATCCCTTCGCGGTGTTCCTGACCATCACGCTGCCGCTCAGCCTGCCCGGCTGCCTCGCCGGGGCCGTGCTGGCCTTCGCCAAGGCGATGGGCGAGTTCGGCGCGACCATCACGTTCGTGTCGAACATCCCCGGCGAGACCCAGACGCTGCCGTCGGCGATCTACACGCTGACGCAGGTGCCCGGCGGGGAGGGGCCTGCCCTGCGCCTCACCCTGATCTCGATCGCGCTGTCGGTCTCGGCCCTTCTGATCTCGGAAGTCCTCGCCACGCGGGCCGGTCGACGGCTGGGGGCGGGCTGAATGGCCGCCGCCTCTAAGGGGGAGACCCGCTCAGGCATAGGCGTAGGGGCCGCCCTGCTGCAGCGCCCTCTGATAGGCCGGGCGGGTATGGATGCGTGCGAGCCAATCCGTGACCTGCGGGCCCGTTCCCGTGCCGCGCGCCGCGAAAGCCTCCAGCGGGAAGCTCATCAGGATGTCGGCCGCGGAGAAATCGGTGCCGCAGAAATACGGCCGGTCCGCGAGCTCCGACTCCCAGAAGGCCGCATGCCGGCGCAGATCCGGATCGACGAAGCCCCGCAGCACCGTGTCGGCGATCCGGCGCACGAAGGGTCGCAGCAGCCAAGGGCTGCTCGGCGCCAGCCGACCGAAAACCAGTTTCAGCAGCAGCGGCGGCATCGCCGACCCTTCGGCGTAATGCGACCAGTAGACGTAGCGCCGCCGCGCCTCCGTCCCTGGTTCGGGCACGAGCCTCGCGCCGGCCAGCTCCGTGAGATAGGCGACGATGGCGCCGGTCTCGGCGACCACCGTCTCGCCGTCGGTGATCACCGGCGCCTTGCCGAGCGGGTGCACGGCCACGAGCTCGGGGGGCGCGCGCAGGGTCCGGGGATCGCGGGCATAACGCGTCACGCGATAGGGCAGGCCGAGTTCCTCCAGCAGCCAGAGCACGCGCTGCGACCGGCTGTTCTCAAGGTGATGGACCGTAATCATCGCGGGCGAGTCCGGGCCGGCGCCGGAACGCGCCGCGGCCCCTGTTACCCGAGTCCCGCCGCGTGAGCATCCAGGTCGACGTCCAGATCCGGCGCGGCGCCTTCGCGCTCGAGGCCGCCTTCGAGGCCGGGCCGGGGCTCACCGCCCTGTTCGGGCGATCGGGCTCGGGGAAGACCACGTTGATCGACCTGATCGCCGGCCTCGCCCGCCCGGATCGGGGCCGGATCACGGTCGGGGGGGCCCCATGGGTCGATACCGCGGCGGGACTGATCCTGCCGCCGCATCGGCGACAGGTCGGCGTGGTGTTCCAGGATGCGCGGCTGTTCCCGCATCTCAGCGTCCGGACCAACCTCGGCTACGGCCGCGTCTTCGCCCGGCACCGTGCCGACCCGGTGGCCTTCGCGGCGGTGACGGGCATGCTCGGGATCGACCATCTCCTCGACCGGCGGCCTGCCGGGCTCTCGGGGGGTGAGCGCCAGCGGGTGGCGATCGGCCGGGCCCTCCTGGCCAGACCGCGCCTCCTGCTGATGGACGAGCCCCTCGCGGCCCTGGACGAGGCCCGCAAGGCCGAGATCCTCCCCTACATCGAGCGCCTGCGCGACGAGGCCGGCATCCCGATCATCTATGTCAGCCACGCGGTGTCCGAGGTGGCACGGCTCGCCACCACGGTGATCGTGCTGGAATCCGGGCGCGTGGCCGCCGCCGGCCCCGCGGAAACGATCCTGCGCCGGGCCGATCTCGTCCCGATCCACGAGGCCGAAGCCGGCGCGCTGCTCGACATGGTCGTCGAGGCCGTCGATGACGCCACCGGGCTCACGCGTCTGACGGGCGCCGCCGGGCGCCTGCTGGTGCCGGGGCTGTCGCGCCCGCCCGGAACGCGGCTGCGCGTCCGGATTCCCGCCCGCGACGTGCTCGTCGCCACAGAGCGCCCTCGCGGGCTCAGCGCCCGCAACGTGCTGGCGGGCCGGATCTACGGGCTCGCCCCGGCGGGAGCCGAGACGGCGGTGGAGATCGATTGCAACGGCGCGCGCCTCGTAGCGCGCGTCACCGCCGCTGCCGTCCGCGAACTCGGGCTGGTGCCGGGGCGCGACGTTCATGCCATTATCAAGAGCGCGGCCTTCGATCCTGCCGGCATCGGTCTGCTGCGGCCGCCGACGGCCATCTGAGGCCGCCCCGGCGCGACGGCGTCGGCGCCGCATGCGATGGCGCAGCGCGGTCCCTCCTGCCTGCGCCGCACCGGAGCGGCTTTTTTCGCTCAAAGGTTGTATAATCGACGATTAAAACAACCATTGGTTAGAAGATCGGCGCCACCATAGGTCGTGCAGTCATCGGGCTGCGCGACCCGTGGAGGGCGATGCGATGGACTTGCGGCGCTTGCGCCGGCGTGGCGCGCCGAAGGGGTGGACCTGCCGGCGGGGCAGCTCCGCGGTGGAGTTCGCCCTCGTGGCGCCCATGCTGCTCCTGCTGTTCGCCGGGATCGCGGTGTTCGGGATCTGTCTCGGCGCGGCCCACAACCTCCGCCAGATCGCCGCGGAGGCGGCACGCGCCTCCGTGGCGGGCGTCACCGATTCCGAGCGCGCCAGCCTCGCCCAGAAAATGGTGAACCAGAGCCTGAACGCCGGCGCGATGTTCCGGCCGGGCAGCATCGTCGTGCAGGTCGGGCCGGATCCCAGCGACGCCACGGTGTACACGGTCACCGTCACCCTCGACGCCACGACGCTGGGCATCAACGTCTTTTCCCGTCTGCTGCCGATGCTGCCGAGCGTGCTGCGCAGCACCGTCAGCGTTCGAAAGGGCGGCCTGTGACCGCGCCGCGCGCAGGCCGGGCACGGCGCTTCCGGGCGGCCCGGGGCGGCAACGTCGCGATCCTGGTCGCCCTCGGCAGCGCGATGCTGATGGGAGCGGGCGCGGTCGGGATCGACCTCGGCATGGTCTTCCAGGCGCGGCGCAAGGCACAGGGGGCGGTGGACATCGCCGCCATGCTGGCGGCCGTCGATCCGGCCCAGGCGGACACGGCGGCGCGGCGCTCCCTCGGCGACAACGGCTACGCCACGGCGACCGCCACGGTCAGCCCGGGCAGCTACGACGCCAGCGCGCCGGGAACCGCGCCCGGCAGCCGGTTCAAGGCCGGCGGCAGCCCGGCCAACGCCGTGCGGGTCGGTCTCTCGACTTCGGTCCCTGTGACCTTCGGCCGGGCGATCGGCCTTCCGGCCGCGGTGCCGCTGCGGGTCACGGGCACCGCGGCGAGCGCGCAGTTCGCCGCCTTCACGATCGGATCCGGCACCCTGCAACTCCAGGGCGGCATCGCCAACGCCCTGCTCGGCGCGCTTCTGGGCGCCAAGCTGTCGCTCAGCGTCAGCGACTACGACGCCCTGGCGAGCGCCCGCGTGGACGGCCTGCGGGTGCTCGACGCGCTCGGGGCGAGCCTCAACATGCAGGCGGCGAACTACACCGACATCGTCCAGGCGCAGGCCAGCGTCGGGCAGATGTTGATGGCGCTCCGGGTCGCCGCGCAGGACAATGGCAGCGTCGTCTCGGCCCTCTCGGGAATCCTCAACGCCCTGCCGAATGCCGGCAACCTCATCGCGATCGGCCAGGTGGACGGGCTGGGCGATGCCGCGGCGCTGGCGCCGCCCCGGGGCTTCGCCGGCCCCTCCCTCAACGTGCTAAACCTTCTGGGTGCCGCGGCCGCGCTGGCGAACGGCCAGAACCAGGTGGCGGTCGATCTCGGGGCGACCATTCCGGGCCTGCTCGCGACCCGCCTGACCCTGGCGATCGGCGAGCGCAAGCGCAGCTCGGGCTGGGTCCGCCCGGGCAGCCCGAACGCCACCGTGCAGACCGCGCAGACCCGGCTGCTGATCGAGGCCACGGTCACGGCGCCCCTCGGACTCGGGAGCCTCACCCTGCCGGTCTACGCCGAGGTGGCGCCCGCCCAGGCGACCCTGCGGTCGCTCACCTGCGCGGGGCCCAGCGGACGTCAGGTCACCCTCGACGCGCAGACCGGGCTGGCGACCCTCGCGATCGCCGGCGTGCCGCGCACGGCGATCAACGGCGGCAGCACAGGTCCGGACCTCTCGCAACCGGCCCCCCTGATCGCCCTGCCGCTGATCACCGTCTCCGGCCGCGCGCTGGTGACACTGGGTACGGGCGCCCAGACCCTGACCTTCTCGGAGGCGGACATCGCCAACCACACCGTGCGCTCGGTCGCGTCGGGCAACCTGACTCAGTCGCTGACCGGCAGCCTGCTGCGCAACCTCACGCTGAACATCAACGGGATCGGCGTGGCTCCGCTGCTCCAGTCGGCCCTGACGACGACCCTGGGCGCCGTGGCGCCCGCGATCGACCTCGTGCTCGACAACGTGCTGCGCAGCCTCGGACTGCGCCTCGGCTACGCCGATCTCGATGTCGACGGCACCCTCTGCAGCCAGGCCGTTCTGGTGCAGTGAGCCGGGCCGGCCCGGTTCAGTGGCCGCGACCGCGCGCACCGGTCGTGGAAGCCTTGGCGATGTGCCGGCCCAGGTGCAGCAGCAGCATGTCGACGAGGAGCTGAAGCTCGGTATCCGCCACCCCTTCCAGGGCTTCGCGGCATTCGAGGGCCCGATCCACCGCCTGCGTGAGCGCATCTGCGGGCTCCGCCGCCGCAGCCGCGGGCGGCGACGCATCGGTCACGTCGATGATGATGCCGTGTCCGAGGCGCCGGCTCGACGCGCCCGCCGGAATGCGACCGCGATCGAGGATCCGGCGGACCTGGCCGGAGGGCGACAGCGTCCGGTACTCGGCCACGAACAGGCCGCCGCGCGCGCGCACCGCCTTGAACTGCCGCACCACGGCCGGCCGGTCCTCGGGATGAACGCAGGCCTTGGCGACCGAGAGCGGGAGCGGACGTCCGGCGAGCCCGGAATCCCCGGCCAGAACGTCGGCGGCGCCGGCATCGAGGATGCACCGCTCGTCCCGCGGCGACCAGGACCACGCGCCGATGATCCCGGACGCGTTCAGCGCGGCCGCGAGATCGACGGGCCGAGGACGGGGATCTTGGATCGCGTCGGCAATCATGGGCGATCTCCGATTCCGGCGTGCCGCATGCACGCATTCGCCGGAGACATACAACCTTTGATAGAATTAATGAGCAGTTAACTCAACCCATAGCGAGGCATCTATCCCGGTACGCGACTGAGCCTCCATCACGATTCTCTTTTTCCGGCAGCGGGTCCACTTCGTTGCGCTCGCCTAACGACCCGCCCAAGTTGCAATCCCGGCAGCACGTCACCCGAGTTGCGTGAGCAGCGTGAACGCGCCGAAAATCAGAACCGCTCCCACCGAGGCGGCGAGCAGGATCAGCGCCGCGCGGGATTCCCGTATCTCCGGTGACATGGCGCCCTCCCATCACGGCCCGTGTTGGTTCGCGGGCTGGTTGCGTCGAGAATCGCACCGATCGGTCGGTCTGTCGACGGTCGCCTGCGCCCAGACCCATCATCGCCCGCCATCCGGACAGCTCCGGACGGCGGGGACCGCCGGGCGTCAGGCGGCGGTGCGCCGCTCCACCATCCGGGCGAGGAAGGCGCTGCCGATCGGGATGATCGAGTCGTCGAAGTTGTAGCCGGCATTGTGCAGGCCGGGACCCGGATTGGCGCCGAGCCAGACATAGGCGCCGGGCACCGCCATGGTCATGTCGGCGAAGTCCTCGCTGCCCATCTTCGGCACGACGTTCGCCTCGACCTTGTCGGCGCCCAGCAGCTCGGTGGCGACCTCCGTGGCGGCGGCCGCCTGCTCGGGGGCGTTCTCCAACACGGAGAACACGTCCTGCAGGTCGACCGTGACCTCGGCGCCGTAGGCCGCGCCGAAGCCCGCCGCCAGCTCGCGCATGCGGGCGCCGGCGAGGGCCCGGATCTCCTTGTCGAAGGTGCGGATCGTGCCGGCGAGATGGGCCGTCTCCGGGATGACGTTGTAGGCGGAGCCCGCCTCGATCCGGGTGATCGACAGCACGATGGATTTCAGCGGATCGGCGTTGCGCGACACGATCGACTGCAAGGCCTGGGCGAGGCCGGTGGCGATGATGATCGGGTCGACGCCCCGGTGCGGCTGGGCCGCGTGGATGCCCTTGCCGCGGATGTGGATGTCGAAGAAGTCCGCCGCCGCCATGATCGGCCCCGGCCGCAGCTTGATCATGCCGTGGCCGCCGCCCGGCTGGTTGTGCAGGCCGTAGATCTCGTCGCAGGGGAAGCGCTCGAACAGCCCGTCCTTCAGCATGGCCCGGGCGCCGCCGCGGCCCTCCTCGGCCGGTTGGAACACGAACACCGCGGTGCCGTCGAAGTCGCGGGTCTCGGCGAGGTAGCGCGCCGCGCCCAGCAGCATCGTGGTGTGGCCGTCATGGCCGCAGGCGTGCATCTTGCCGGCATAGGTCGAGCGATAGGGGAGGTTGGTCTCCTCCTCGATGGGCAGGGCGTCCATGTCGGCGCGCAGGCCGATCCGGCGGCCGTTGTCGGTGCGGCCCTTGAGCAGTCCCACCACGCCGGTGCCGCCAACGCCGCGATGCACCTCGCAGCCGAAGGTCTCGAGGAGGTCGGCGACGATGCCGGCGGTGCGCACCTCCTCGAAGCCGAGCTCCGGATGGGCGTGCAGGTCGCGGCGCAGGGCCGTCAGCTCGTCGGCATAGGTCTGGATACGGTCGATCGGGCTCATGTCTTACGGACTCTCGGGGGCTGACGTCTTGGAGGGCGAGGTTTCGGAAAGCGCAGCGCCGTCGCAGGCACCGCCCTCGTCCGTGCGCCGGAACGGCGTCAACGTGTCGAGGACGTCCACCGCCTCGGCGACATGGGCGCGCTCCCGCTGCAAGTAATCGGCCACCGCGCGGCGCAGGGCCGGGTCGGCGATGTCGTGGGCCGAATGCATCAGGACCGGCCGGTAGCCGCGGGCGAGCTTGTGCTCGCCCTGGGCGCCCGCCTCGACCCGCTTCAGGCCTCGGGCAATCGCGAAGTCGATCGCCTGATAGTAGCAGATCTCGAAATGCAGGAAGGGGTGGTCCTCGATGCAGCCCCAGTTGCGCCCGTAGAGCGCCGTGTCGCCGATGAGGTTGATGGCCCCGGCGATGTAGGTGCCCGCGCGCTTGGCCATCACGAGGAGCACCCGGTCGGCCATGCGCTCGGACAGGAGCGAGAAGAAGCGGCGGTTGAGGTAGGGCCGTCCCCATTTCCGGGAGCCCGTGTCCATGTAGAAGGCGTAGAACGCGTCCCAATGGGCCTCGGTGATGTCCGCGCCGGTGAGGTGCTCCACGGTGATCCCGGGCGCGAGGGCGTCGCGGCGCTCCTTGCGGATGGTCTTGCGCTTGCGCGAGGCGAGGGCGGCCAGGAAATCGTCGAAGGTGGCGTAGCCGTCGTTCTGCCAGTGGAACTGCTGGTCGGTGCGCTGCAGGAAGCCGGCGGCGCCGGCCCGCTCCCACTCGGCCTCGCGCATGAAGGTGACGTGGATCGAGGAGGCCTTGGTCTCGCTCCGCAGCGCCCGCAGGCCCGCGACGAGGCCGGCGGTGGCCTCGTCGGGATCGGCGCCCGGCGCGATCAGGAAGCGGGGGCCGGTCACCGGCGTGAACGGCACGCTGACTTGCAGCTTCGGGTAGTAGGCGCCGCCGGCCCGCTCATAGGCGTCGGCCCAGCCGTGATCGAACACGTACTCGCCCTGGCTGTGGGATTTCAGGTAGCAGGGCGCCACGCCGAGGCGCTCGCCGTCGCGCTCGACCGAGATGTGGAGCGGCAGCCAGCCGGTCCTGCGGGAGACGCAGCCCGAATCCTCCAGCGCCGACAGGAAGGCGTGCGACAGGAAGGGATTGTGGGTCTCGTCGCCCGCCGCCAGCGTCTCGGCCGAGAAGGCGCAGGCATCCCAATCCGCGGCGCCGATCTCCTTCAATCCGGGAAGCGCCCGCACGGTGAGTGCGGCGGTCTCCGGCGTCGGCCCGGGTGCTTGCTTCATGGGCCGGAATCTAGCCTGTGCCCCGCAGGGAGCAAGCGGGCGGATGCGCACGGCAGCCATGGCTGCCTTGTCAGATGGCCGCCGCCGTCACCCGCTGCGCGCGCCGGACCCGCCGTCGCGCGCTTCCTCGACGGCTTGATCGACGGCGTGCGCGACGGCGCGGAAACGGGCCTGAGCCCCGAACGGGACGCCGCCGTCGCGGCCCGCGCTCACTCCCCGAGCCGGCCCACGCAGGACACGTCCTCCGGCTTGCAGTCGAGATATCCCTTCAGGATCTTGGTCCGCGCGTCGGTCAGGCCCTTCAGGCAGCCGTTGTACTCCATCGCGTAGGCCGAGCCCCCGTCGAAACCCATGGTCTCAAGGAAGCAGGTCGCGTCCCGGTACGACAGCCAGGCCTTCTGGGCGCCCCGCAGGGCGTCCTTCGTCTTCGGACCGACCTTCTTCATCAACTGCCCATAGACGGCGTTCAACGCCGTATCGGCGGTCCGGTAATCGGCACCCGCGCAGGCGTTGAGATCCGCCTGGGTCGTGCCCTCGCACGGGTCGGCCGCAGCGGCGGGCACCGAGGAGAGCAGGGTCGCGGCGAGGGCGAGCCCGCCGCAGAGCCGCACGAACCGTGCGCGCGATTCACTCGAAACGGTCATGGCGGTCTTCGTCGTGACGAATCGGACGGGTCTTAGGAAAATTTACGGGACGAATCCCTCGAACACCATCTGGTCCGCGTGTGCGGCGGCCCGGGCGCGCTGCTCCTCGGTCCGGACCGTCCAGGTCATCACCGGGACCCGTCCGAGCAGCCGGCAGAGATAGGTCGGCGCGCAGGGCAGGTCGTCCACCCGCCAGGACAGGAAGTCGGGCCGGGTCTCGGCGAAGTGCAGCAGGTCGGAGAGCGACCGGCGGAGCGAGGGCGTCAGCGCCGCGTAGGCGGGATCGTCCTGCGTGGTCTCCGCCACGATGCCTCGCGGGATCGTGGCAGGGCAGAGATCGCGCAGGGCCGCGACCACCTGCGGGTCGAAGGATTTCAGCGCCACCGGCCCGGCATAGGCCGCGGCGACCTCCGCGGTGCGGGTCGCGAGCCGCAGGTCGCCGTCGTAGCGGGACTTCACCTCGATCACCACCGGCACGACCCCGGCCACCGCCGCCAGGAAGGCCGGCAGCGTCGGGATCGTCTCCGCGGACCCGGCGACTTTGAGCGTCCCGAGTTCGGCGGCCGACCGTTCGGCCACCGCCTCGCGCGCCGTCGTGAGGCGGCCGAGGGCGGCGTCGTGGAACACCATCGCCTCGCCGTCGGCACTCAACTGGACGTCGCACTCGATGGCGAAGCCGCCCGCGACCGCCGCCCGGGCCGCCGCCAGCGTGTTCTCCGGCCGGCCCGCCGCCCGGTCGTGAAGGCCGCGATGGGCGATCGGCCGCGCGGTGAGCCAATCGGGGGCGCCCACCGTCAGCGGACCTCGAACATCGCCTCGACCTCGACGGCGGCGTCGAGGGGCAGCTCCGCAACGCCGACGGTGGAGCGGGCATGGCGCCCGCGGTCGCCGAGCAGCTCGACCATCAGGTCGGAGGCGCCGTTCATCACCCCGGCCACCGCCGAGAAGCCCGGCGCCGCGTTGATGAAGCCGCCGAGCCGCACGCATTGCACCACCGCGTGGTCGAGGTCGCCGACCGCGGCCTCGAGCTGGGCGAGGACGTTGAGGGCGCACAGGCGGGCGGCCGCCTTGCCGGCCTCCGCCGAGACCCCGCCGCCGACCTTGCCCTTGTGCTCGGCCGCGATGGCGCCGTCCGCGCCGAAGCAGACCTGGCCGGAGATCACCACGAGGTTGCGGGTGCGCACGAACGGCACGTAGTTGGCGACGGGCGCGGCCGCCTTGGGCAGGGTCAGGCCCAGCGCCTCCAGGCGTTCCTTGATCGAGCTCATCGGGTTCTCCCTGGTTCCTGCGAATCCGCGGGAGCAGGAGCACGGCCGCGCCCCGCGGCGCAAGGGCCGCGCGCCGCGAAGGCTCGGATCGCGGCCTCGATGACCGGCCGCGGCGGCGGCCGTCCAGCCTCCGTTTCGCGGGCTCGCGATTCGCCGACGGCGCACGGCAAAGCCGCGGATTCGTCCCAGAGATCAGCTCTGTCCGTGCTCCGTGCAGGCCTGCCCGGCGGGCCCACCTGACATTGAAACGTTGACAGGAGCCGGCTCTTTCATAGTAATCGCGCGCGTGCCGCCCAGGACTGAGGCGGCACTTTCATTTGGAGCCGGCTCAACGCTGGCTCCCGGATCCTGCATGAAACGGAGATGGGACCCGTGACGTCAGCCCTTCTGCCGACCTACGTCCGCGCGCCGCTCGCCTTCGAGCGCGGCGAGGGCGCCTGGCTCGTGACGGAGGGCGGCGAGCGATACCTCGATTTCGGCGCCGGCATCGCGGTGAACGGCCTCGGCCACGCCCATCCGCACCTCGTCGGCGCGCTCACCGAGCAGGCGGGCAAGATCTGGCACACCTCGAACCTGTTCCAGATCCCCGGCGGCGAACGCCTCGGGCAGCGGCTCGTCGATGCGACCTTCGCGGACGTGGTGTTCTTCTGCAACTCGGGCGCGGAAGCCAACGAGGCGGCGATCAAGATCGCCCGCAAGTACCACGCGGCCGACGGCCATCCGGAGCGGTACCGGATCGTCACCTTCGCGGGCGCCTTCCACGGGCGGACCCTGGCGACTCTCGCGGCCGGCGGCCAGCAGAAGTACATCGAGGGGTTCGGGCCGAAGGTCGAGGGGTTCGATCAGGTCCCGGCCGGCGACTGGGCGGCGCTGGAGGCGGTGATCGGGCCGGAGACGGCGGCACTGATGATCGAGCCGATCCAGGGCGAGGGCGGCGTGCGGGTGATTCCCCACGCGGACCTGCGCCGGCTGCGCGAGATCTGCGACGCGAAGGGCCTGCTTCTGATCATGGACGAGGTCCAGACCGGCGTCGGCCGCACCGGCCGGCTGTTCGCCCATGAATGGTCCGGCATCACGCCGGACATCATGAGCGCGGCCAAGGGCATCGGCGGCGGCTTTCCCCTCGGCGCCTGCCTCGCCACCCGCGAGGCGGCCCGCGGCATGACCGCCGGCACGCACGGCACCACCTTCGGCGGCAACCCCCTCGCCATGGCGGTGGGCAACGCCGTGCTGGACGTCGTGCTGAAGGAGGGCTTCCTCGATCGCGTCGCCCGCTCCGGCCTGCTGCTCAAGCAGAAGCTCGCGGCGTTGCGCGATCGCCATCCGCACGTCATCGAGGAGATCCGCGGCGAGGGGCTGATGCTCGGCCTCAAGCTCGGCGTGCCGAACACGGATTTCGCCGCCGCCGCGCGGGACGCGCACCTGCTGGTGATCCCGGCGGGCGACAACATCGTCCGCCTGCTGCCGCCGCTGACCATCGGCGAGACCGAGATCGACGAGGCGGTCCGGCGCCTGGACGCGGCGGCGTCCAGCTTCGAGGCCGTGCGCGGCGCGGCCGAGTAGGACCGATCCGAGAGTTTCAGAACACCGCCCTCCGGATGCCGGGGGGCGGCCCGAAGCATTTCCGGGCGCGGTCGATCCCGCCGCGCCTGACGGAGATGCCCCTGCCAGGAGGTAGAGTGCGGTTCATGATCAGGTGATCGTTGAGCAGACTCTAGTTATTGTGACGCGATGAAAGCCCAGATTGACGGCCGGGCACAGGCCCCGGCCAGGCACCTGAACGGTGCCGGCCCTCGTCATTTCCTCGATCTGAAGGACTTTTCCGGAGCAGAGCTGCGCCGGGTCCTCGATGCCAGCGCCGCCATCAAGGGGCGCCGTCGGAAGGGCGAACTGGCCGCGGAGCGCCCCCTCACGGGCAAGACCCTGGCGATGGTGTTCGACCGGCCCTCGACCCGCACCCGCGTGTCCTTCGACGTGGCGATGCGCGAGCTCGGCGGCGAGACCTTGATGCTCACCGGCTCGGAGATGCAGCTCGGGCGCGGCGAGACCATCGGCGACACCGCGCAGGTGCTGTCCCGCTTCGTCGACGCGATCATGATCCGCATCCTCGACCACGGTCAGATGCTGGAACTGGCCGAGTACGCCACCGTCCCGGTGATCAACGCCCTGACCAAGGTCTCGCATCCCTGTCAGATCATGGCCGACGTGCTGACCTTCGAGGAGCATTGCGGACCGATCAAGGGCCGCAAAGTGGCTTGGTCCGGCGATGCCAACAATGTGCTGGCGAGCTGGGTCCATGCGGCCGCGCGGTTCGACTTCACGCTCAACATCGCGAGCCCGCCCGAGCTGGCCCCGCCCCCCGCGCTCCTCGCCTGGGCGCAGCAGGAGGGCGCCGACATCCACGTCACCACCGACGCCTTCGCGGCGGTGGAGGGCGTCGATGCCGTGGTCACCGATTGCTGGGTGTCGATGGGCGACGACGACGAGGCTCACCGGCACAACCTGCTCAGCCCCTATCAAGTCAACGCCAAGCTGATGGCGGCGGCGAATCCGGACGCGATCTTCATGCACTGTCTCCCGGCCCATCGCGGCGAGGAGGTGACGGCCGACGTGATGGACGGCCCGCGCTCGGTGGTGTTCGACGAGGCCGAGAATCGCCTGCACGCGCAGAAGGGCATCCTGGCGTGGTGCCTGGGCGCGAACGGGCTCTGATCCGGTCGATGTCACCGGCCTCGCGCTGGCGGGGTCGGTGCACCATATGGGCGTGAGCGGTCGGCCGATGCCGTCCGCCTCCCCATCATGGCTGCCGTCAGGCGGCATCCCGGCGACGGACGGCGCGCGCAGCGCGGCGGCTCCGACTCCGGGCCGGTCGGGGTGAGGGATCCGATCGCTCCGCCAAGGTCATCGCCTCACGCCGCCCGGTCCGCCGGGAGGACGGATCCACGCCTCGCCGGCACGACACGCCGGACGCATCGATCGGAGAGGGCATGACCTCAGGAACCCAGTCGCATTCCCCGTCTCATTCCCCGTCGCAGCCCGAGAATGCCGGCAACGGCCAGGCAGGGGCGGACGATGCCGTGCTGCCCTTCGCCGTCGAGGCGCTGGACGTGCGCGGACGCGTCGTGCGGCTCGGTCCCGCCGTGGATACGATCCTGCGCCGCCACGGCTATCCGGACCCGGTGGCACGCCTCCTCGGCGAGGCGGCGGCGCTGACGGTGCTGCTCGGCTCCTCCCTCAAGTTCGAGGGCCGGTTCCAGCTCCAGACCAAGACCGACGGTCCGGTCGCGATGATCGTGGTCGATTTCGAGGCTCCGGACCGGCTGCGCGCCACCGCGCGGTTCGACCCGGCGCGCGTGGCCGCCCTCGGCACCGGCCCGCTCGCGGATTCCGACCTGATCGGCACCGGCCATCTGGCCATGACCATCGACCAGGGCACGGCCGCCAGCCGCTACCAGGGCGTCGTGGCCCTCGAGGGCCAGAGCCTGGAGGAGGCCGCGTATCAGTACTTCCGGCAGTCGGAACAGATCCCCACGCAGGTGCGCCTCGCCGTGGCCGAGGCCGTGGAGGAGGGGGCCGGACGCTGGCGGGCCGGCGGGCTGCTCGTGCAGTTCCTGCCGCAGTCGGTGGACCGGGCGCGCCTCGCCGATCTGCCGCCGGGCGACATCCCGGAGGGGCACAGGCATCTCTCGGGCGAGGCACCGGAGGACGATGCCTGGGTCGAGGCCCGCTCGCTGGTCGCCACGATCGAGGACCACGAACTCGTCGATCCGCATGTCTCCAGCGAGCGGCTGCTCTACAGGCTGTTTCACCAGCGCGGGGTGCGGGTGTTCGACCGCCAGCCGGTCCGGGAGACCTGCCGCTGCTCGCGCGAGCGCGTGATGGGCATGATCCGCTCGTTCTCCCCGCAGGAGCGCCACGACATGGTGGCGGATGACGGACGCATCGTCATCACCTGCGAGTTCTGCTCCCGGCGCTACGATCTCGATCCCCAGGAGGTCGAGGCGGAGGTTGCCGGACAGCCGACCCAGTAGAGCGCCGATCGGCGCAAGCACGGATCCGCAGACCCGTGCTTATGGCCAAGCTTTTCCGCGCGAAACGCACGAAGTTCGGTATTCGTTGCGTGAATTTTTGGATCCTCCAGTCTGAACCGTTTCGCGACCTTCGACGTTGCGTGGCAGATTCAACATTGGAGGTTTCGCCATGCGGAAGATGTCGATTGGTTTGGCTGCGCTGCTGATCAGCACCTCGGCCTATGCCCAGCAGGGTGGCGCCGAGATGGGCGGACGTGGCGGTCAGGGAGCTGCCGAGTCCAGCATGAAGGCCGGCGGCGGCGAGCGCGGCGGGATGCAGGGTGGCGCTCAAGGTGGCGCGCAGGGCGACATGAAGGCCGGCCGGCAGGCGGGCTCCGAGCGCGGGGCCGCCGAGACGGGCCGGTCCGCACAGGGCCGTGAGGCCGGCGGCGAGGGTCGCATGGCCCAGGACAAGGATCGGGCCGGTGCCGAGCGTGGCGGTCGGGATGGCGACCGCGCCGAGCGGAATGAGCGCGGCGATCGCACCGGCGACCGCGCCGAGCGCGGCGACCGGCACGGTGATCGACATGGCGATCGTCATGGTGAGCGGCGTGGCGACCGTGCTGATTTCCGCGGTCGGACGGATGTGAGCCGTACCGATGTCCGGTCCGAGCGCTTCGAAGGCGGCTTCCGCCGTGAGGGGCGCTACGTGTTCATCGGTGGCCGCCGCGTCGTGTACGGCTCCCCCGAGTATCGGCGCCTGATCGTCACCGAGAACCGTGGCCCGCGCGTCCGCTATGTCGTCATTCGCGGCCAGCGCGTCCTCTACGGTTCGCCCGAGTACCGTCGTCTCGTCAGCATCCGCGAGACCGGACCCCGCGCGCGATACGTCGTCGTCCGCGGCCAGCGCGTCCTCTACGGTTCGCCCGAGTACCGTCGCCTCGTCTCGGTCCAGGAGGATCGCTTCGTGACAATCCGCGGTCAGCGGGTGCGCTACGGCTCCGCGGAATATCGCCGTCTCAGCGGCGGCGGCGCGGTCAGCGCGAGCTTCCGCTCCGAGCAGCGGGCCGGCGCGCGCTTCGACAACCGCGGCGGCCGGGACGGCATCCGCGACGTCTCGCGGACCGAGGGTCGCAACGACAACCGGACGGACCGCAACGACCGCGGCCAGGATCGCGGCATGGATCGGGCCGCCGGTCGGGACGGCAAGATGGACGGCAAGACGGGCGGCAAGACGGACGGCATGCGCAACAGCGACATGCGCGGCGGCCAGCAGGACGGCATCCGCAACGCGTCGGATCGCGGCGGCCAGGCGGGCGGTATGAAGTCCGGCGCCGAAGGCGGCCGGATGGGCGGCGCCGAGCGTGGCGGCATGAACGGCGGCAAGGCCGGCATGGACGGCGCGCAGGGTGCGGGCCGGTCGGGCGGTCAGGCGGGTGCCGGCCGCAACTGACGGCGACGATCAGGGGGAGGAGCCGTGGCGCTCCTCCCCCCTTCTGTCTCGGTCGAGGGCCTGATGCCCCGTCTCAGGACGCGGAGCGAGGCCGGTCGGTGAACATCCGCCGTCCGGCCTCGCGAGCCCGGACGTGCGGGATTGACTCGGCGACAATGCTCGACGGCGTCGCGGCTGATGCGAGGGGCTGCCTCGTCCCCGGCCCTCCGGCCGAACGGTCTCACGCCTTCAGGACGGGCTCCGCGATGTCGCCGCCCCCGCCGCGGGCCCTGAGATATTCGGGCTGGAACAGGCACATCCGCACGGCGTCGCGGTAGCGCCCGTTCACGAAGAACTCGTCCTTGAGCACGCCCTCGGGATGGAAGCCGCAGCGCTCGTAGATCCGCACGGCCCGGGCATTGTCCCGGTCGACGTGCAGGTAGAGCTTGTGGATGTTGAGCACGCTGAAGGCGTAATCCATGGCGATCCGGGTGGCCTGCCACGCGTAGCCGCGCCCCTGGAAGCTCGGATGGATCGCGATCTGGAACTCGCAGCGCCGGTGCAGGTGGTTGATCTCGACCAGCTCGATCAGTCCGGCCGGTTCTCCGCTCGGATCGGCGACGATGAAACGGCGCTCGGTCTGATTGTGGATGTTGCGCTCGTAGAGCTGCTGGAGTTCGGCGAAGGACTCGTAGGCCTCCTCGAACCAGTAGCGCATGATGCTGTCGTTGTTGTTGAGCTGGTGGACGAAACGCAGGTCCTCCCGCTCCAGCGGTCGCAGCTTGATGGTGATTCCGCTCATCGCGTTCATGACGCACACGCCTCGATCAGGTTGCGCAGGAACCGCTCACCCTGGCCGAGGGCGTCGAGGGTGATGAACTCGTCGGGCTGGTGCGCCTGGGCGATGTCGCCGGGGCCGCAGACCACCGTCGGGAGGCCCGCCGCCTGGAACCGTCCGGCCTCGGTGGCGTAGGGGACGGCGACGGTATGGTTGCGTCCGGCGAGACGCAGGCAGAGCCGCTCGGCCTCCGAGCCCGGCTCGGGGGCCAAGCCCGGGATGTCCACCTCCTCAAGGGTCTCGATCCGCCCATACGCGCCGTAGCGGTTCAGGCGCTCGCGGGTGACCCGATCGACCTCCTGGGCGAAGAGGCGCGGAATCTCGGCCGGGTCGAGATCCGGGAGGCCGCGATACTCCCAGAAGAAGCGGCACTCCTTGGCCAGGATGTTCCGGGCGGTCCCGCCTTGGATCGTCCCCACATGGACCGTGGTCGAGGCCGGGTCGAACCGCCCGGACGGGTCGCCGCGCTCGATCATCAGATCGGCGATCCGGTTGAGGCCGGCCACGAGATCGCAGGCGGCCGAGACGGCGTTCGCCCCGAGGGCGGGACGGGCCGAATGGGCCTCATGGCCGTGAACCGTGGTGAGGCAGGTGACGATGCTCTTGTGGGCGTCCGCCACCTCCATGCCGGTGGGCTCGCCGACGATCACCGCGGCGGGCCGCGGCAGGTCGGCGCCGAACCGCGCGATCCCGTCCATGGATCCGAGACAGGTCGTCTCCTCATCGTAGGAGAGCAGGATGTGGATCGGCCGCTTCAGGCCGGCGGCGAGCATGTCGGGCACCAGGGCCAGGGCCAGCGCGTCGAAACCCTTCATGTCGACCGCGCCCCGTCCGTAGGCCCGGCCGTCGGCAAGGCGCAGCGTGAACGGGTCGCTGGTCCAGGCCTGCCCCGTCACCGGCACCACGTCGGTATGTCCGGACAGGACGACGCCGCCGTCGACCATCGGCCCGATCGTGGCGAGGACGGCCGCCTTGTCGCCCCCAGGGTTCGGCAGATGCAGATACGGGACGTTCCAGCCGCCCAGATAATCGCAGACGGCCTCGATCAGCGGGAGGTTGGACTTGTCGCTCTCCGTGTCGAAGGACACGAGGCGGGCGAGCATGTCGAGCGGGCTGAGCCGCTCGCCGGTCGCGGACATGGATTCCTCCGGGGCGAGGCCCCGGGCCGGGACCTCAGTGCAGGCTGCGGCGGACGTGCGGGCTGTCGAGGGAGAAGGCGGGGATCTCGGCCTCGAAGCTCTCGCCGGCCACCGTCGCCATGGTGTAGCTGCCGGCCATCAACCCGTCGGGCGTGTTGAGGGGACAGCCGCTGGTGTAGCAGAAGGACTCGCCCGGCTCCAGCACGGGCTGCTTCCCGACCACGCCGGTGCCGCGCACCTCCTGGCAGGCGCCGTGGCCGTCGATGATGCGCCAATGCCGCGAGCGCAGCTGAACCTGCTCGCTGCCGTTGTTCACGATCTCGACCGTGTAGGCGAAGAAGTAACGGCTCTCATTCGGCGAGGATTCCTCCTCGACGAAGCGAGATTGCACGGTCACACTAATTCCCCGCGTCTCGGCCTTGTACATCGCCCTATTTGGCCCTTCTTCGGACTGTGCGATTCGCAGAAGCCGAAAGGAACGCGCTTCCTGGCCGGTCGTAGTAGGCGGCGGAATCGCCGTCAATTGCGGCGGACTACCTCGCGTCGTCCCGATCCCGGCCGCGGGCCGGGCGCCGCGACCGGCCGGGTCGCGGCGCCGACATGACGCGGCCCTCGGAAGCGGTTAAGCCCGCGTTAGCGGGTCCCGGCCGACAACGCTCGCCGACGCGGACCTGCCGGGCGCGCGAAGGAGTCATGGGCGCGATGAACGCGGGCGCAGCCACGGGAGCCGCCGATTCGGGCGCGGATGGCCGGTCCGGCATTCTGCCGGCCCAGGCGATCGCCGCCCTGGCCAGGGCGGGCGGGATCCGCGCCGCGACGCCCTTCGCGCCCGACCAGATCCAGCCCGCGAGCCTCGACCTGCGCCTGGGCGCCAAGGCCTACCGGGTGCGGACGAGCTTCCTGCCGGGCTCCGGCCGGACGGTCCAGGCCTGCGTCGACCGGCTGTCGCTGCACGCCGTCGACCTGCGACCGGGTGCCGTCCTGGAGACGGGCTGCGTCTACATCGCCGAGCTGCAGGAGAGCCTCGCCTTGCCGGGCGACCTCGCGGCGGCGGCCAACCCCAAAAGTTCGACCGGGCGCATCGACGTCTTCACCCGAGTCATCACCGACCGGGGCGAGGCCTTCGATCAGGTGGAGCCCGGCTATGACGGGCCGCTCTACGCGGAGATCTCGCCGCGCACCTTCCCGGTCCTCGTGCGGACCGGCTCGCGCCTGTCGCAGATCCGCTTCCGCCGCGGGGCGCCACGGCTGACCGAGGCCGAGCTCGGCCTGCTCCATGCCCGCTCGGCGCTGGTCGACGTGGGCAGTCCGTCCCTTCAGGGCGGTGTGGCGGTCTCGGTGGACCTCTCCGGCTTCGACGGCCTCGTCGGCTATCGGGCGAAGCGCCATACCGGCCTCGTGGACGTGGACGCCCCCGGCCGTCATCGCGCCGCGGATTTCTGGGAGCCCCTGGCGGCCGACGGATCGGGCAGCCTGATCCTCGATCCCGGGCAATTCTACATCCTGGCCTCCAAGGAAGCGGTCCAGGTCCCGCCGGACCACGCCGCCGAGATGGTGCCGTTCGATCCGCTGGTGGGCGAGTTCCGGGTCCACTACGCCGGCTTCTTCGATCCGGGCTTCGGCTATGCCGGAGCCGGCGGGGAGGGGGCGCGGGCCGTCCTGGAAGTCCGCTCCCGCGACGTGCCGTTCCTGCTGGAGGACGGGCAGATCGTCGGCCGCCTCGTCTACGAGCGCATGCTCGACCTCCCGGAGACGCTCTACGGGGCGGGGGCGGGGTCGAACTACCAGGCCCAGGGCCTCAAGCTCTCGAAGCACTTCGCGTTGTAATCCGGCCCGGAGCCGTCGACGGGAGCATCGTTCGCATGGACGCGGTGGACCGGAAGATCCTGGACCTCCTCCAGCAGGACGCGACCCTCCCGGTGGCCGAACTCGCCGAGCAGGTCGGGATCAGCGCGGCCCCCTGCTGGCGCCGGGTGAAGAAGCTGGAGGCCTCCGGCGTGATCCGGCGCCGGGTCGCCCTGGTGGATCGCCGCAAGGTCAACGTCCCCACCACGGTGTTCGTGGCCGTGAAGGCGCCCCGTCACGCCGCCGACTGGTCCGACGCGTTCCGGCGGGTCGTCGCCGGCTTCCCGGAGATCGTCGAGGCGTGGCGCCTGACCGGCGAGATCGACTACCTTTTGCGGATCGTGGTGCCGGACATCGAGGCCTACGACGCGGTCTACCAGCGCCTCATCGCCAAGCTCGACTTCTCGAACCTGTCCTCCTCCATCGCCATGGAGGAGATGAAGTACACGACCGCGGTCCCGACGATCTACGTGGCGTGACGCGGTCGCTCCGCGGCGCGACTCAGCCCGCCGCGACCGCGTAGGTCCGGTGGATCGACGAATCCTGCGCCCGGTGGTCGTAGCCGTAGACGTGGATCGAGACGGCCGCGTCCGGCCCGTCATTGGCGATCCGGTGCAGGTTCGGTCCCGACGGCATCATGCAGGCGACGAAGCCGGGCTCGCGGACGACGTCCTGCGTCGCCACCGCGTGGGTCTCGCTGATCGGGCGGTACCACGTTTCCCGCAGCCGGCCGCGCAGCAGCCCGAAGCAGCACGAGCAGTGATGGTCGTGGACCGGCGTCGCCGCGCCCGGCGCCCACACCATCGCCCAGACGCTGATCGCCTCGGTGCCGAACAGCAGATTGCGGCTCAGGCCCGGACCGCGGCCGACCAGCCGCGACGGGTCGAGGAGATCCGGCTGGGTCAGGATGCGGACCAGCGTGGCCCGGGCCGCGGCCAGATAGGCCTCCGGCGAGCGGCCCGCGGAACGGGCGAGGCTCGCCATCATCGCCTCGACATCGGTCGGGATGGTCGTCTGCGGCATCGGCGGGTCTCCTTCGGCGCCCTTCACGCGGCGCCCTTCACGAGGCTGCGCGAAGCATACCGCAGGCCCGACGGCGCGGGGTTGCGTTCTTGACCGCGATGTCGCCCGAGCGAGCAATGGGATTGCGCCATTCGGCGATCGGACGAAATCCCGTTGCGCGCCCTCCGCTATCCCGGCGAAGCCGATGCCGTCGTGACGGAACCGGGCGTGCCGTCGGCGAACGTCCGGCCGTCCCGACGCCATAGCTCTCCGGGGATCGGTTCCTGCCGGGAAAAGGCGGCGGATGAGCCCGCGATGACGCCGGCGAGAACCACCGAGGGTGTCAGCCGGCCGCGGCCTCGTCGAGCAGCCACGCCACGGCGCCCGTGCTGGTCACACGGCCGGCGGGCAGGCTCTCGCCCGCGGCGAGCCGGGCGAGGGGCGCCCGCTTGCCGGCGCCGGTGACCAGAAACAGCACGTGCCGCGAGGAGGCGAGCGCCGGCAGCGTCAGGCTGATCCGCGGGACGAACGGCTCCAGGCCGGCCTCGGGCACGGGGACGACGAGTCGCCGGGCCTCGTCGGCGGCAGGCGTGCCGGGAAACAGCGAGGCGGTGTGCCCGTCCTCGCCGAGGCCGAGCAGAACGAGATCGAACAGCGGCCGTGCCGGATCGAGGCGCTCGGCGCCGTAGAAGTCGAGAAGCGTCCGCTCATAGGCGCGGGCGCCCGCGTCCGGGTCTGCGTCGGACGGGATGAAGTGGAGGTGCGTCGGCGGGATCGGGGCACCGTGCCCGAACGCCTCCCGGACCATCCGGACATTGCTGCGCGGGTCGTCCCACGGCACCGCGCGATCATCCCCGAAGAACCAGTGGATTCGCGCCCAGGGGAGTCGGGTCGCGTAGTCCGGCCCCGAGAGCAGGCCGTACAGCACCTTGGGCGTCGAACCGCCCGAGAGGCAGATCGCGATCCGCTCGGACCGGCTCTCGCCGCAGGCCTCGATGAGCCGCTCGGCCGCCGCGCGGGCGACCGCCTCCGGATCCTTCAGGATGTGGCTTCCGACGGGAAGGCTCATGGGTGACGGCCCTGCGGCTCCGGGGGTCGGACGGGTCGGTCGGCGGGCGGCCCGAGGCGGCCGGCTCAGCCCTTCGGCTCCTGGTGGCCGCCGAAGCCCTTGCGCATCGCCGAGAGCAGCTTGTCGGCGTAGCTCGCGTGCTCCCGGGAGCGGAAGCGGCGGTAGAGGGCGGCGGAGAGCACCGTCGCCGGGACGCCTTCCTCGACGGCGGCGTTGATGGTCCAGCGGCCCTCGCCCGAATCCTCCACGTAGCCGGAGAAGTCGGTGAGCTGCTCGTCGCCCGCCAGCGCCTGGGCGGTCAGGTCGAGGAGCCACGACGAGACGACGCTGCCGCGCCGCCAGACCTCGGCGATGTCGCCCATGTTCAGGTCGAAGCGGCGCTCGGCCGGCAGCTCCTGGGCATTGGCGTGGCGGAGGATGTCGAAACCCTCGGCATAGGCCTGCATCAGCCCGTACTCGATGCCGTTATGGACCATCTTGACGAAGTGGCCGGCACCGGTCGGCCCGGCATGGATGTAGCCCTGCTCGGCGCGCGGGTCGCGCCCCTCGCGGTTCGGCGTCTTGGGGATGTCGCCGACGCCCGGCGCCAGGGTCTTGAAGATCGGGTCGAGGCGGTCGACGGTCTCGGTATCGCCGCCGATCATCATGCAGTAGCCGCGCTCCAGGCCCCAGACGCCGCCCGAGGTGCCGACATCCACGTAGTGCAGGCCCTTCTCCTTCAGAGCGAGCCCACGGCGGACATCGTCACCGTAGAAGGAATTGCCGCCGTCGATGACGCAGTCGCCCGCCTGCATCAGGCCCGACAGCGTCTGGACCGCCTGCTCGGTGATCGCGCCGGCCGGCAACATCACCCAGGCCGCGCGCGGCACCTCCAGCTTGGAGACCAGATCCTCCAGGCTCGATGCGCCGACCGCGCCGGCCTCCACCAGCGCCGCGACGGCCTCCGGGTTCTGGTCGAACACCACGGCCGTGTGTCCGTCGCGCAGGAGACGCCGGACGATGTTGCCGCCCATCCGGCCGAGGCCGATCATGCCGAGTTGCATTGCCGTCATCTCCTCGGGGGTTTTCCTCCCCCGTGCGGGGAGGGGTCAGGGGTGGGGGTGGTGCAGACGGGACCGCTGAGCCTCATCGGGAATCGCCCCCACCTCCGGCGCCTACGCCACGGCGGCCTTGAGGGCCGCAGCGATGCGCTTCAGCCCGGCCTCGAGGTCGCCCTTGATGTGGACCCGCAGCGCCCGCCGGCCCCGCTCGGCCAGCACGGCGAAATCACCCCGCGCCTGCGCGGCCACGACGGTGGCGAAGCCGAGGGAGCGGCCCGGGATCGGCAGGTCCTGCGACGGATCCGCGGTGATCTGCAGGAACACGCCGGTATCCGGGCCGCCCTTGTAGGCCTGACCGGTGGAGTGCAGGAACCGGGGCCCGAACTCCAGGCAGGTCGCCACCTTGCGGGTGTCGCGTACGGCGATCCGTGCCTCCTGGAGGATGCCGGCGGCCTCGGCGTTGCGCGGCACGTAGGCGAGCAACCCGAGGTAATCGCCGTCCTTCAGCCGGGCGATCTGCGCCTTGAGCGCAGGCTCCAGGCCGTCGGTCGCCTGCTTCAACCCGTCCGCGTTCTGCGGGTCGGCGTAGAGGGCGATCGCATCATCCGAGAAGAGCGGCGTCTCCGCGGGGAGGGCGCCGCTCGCCTCGGCCTCGGCGAACAGCTTCTTGGTCTCGACCTTGCTGGCCTCGACGTCGGGCTGGTCGAACGGGTTGATGCCGATCACCGCGCCGGCCACGGCGGTGGCCATCTCCAGCCGGTAGAATTCCTGCGGCAGCTGCTCGACCGAATCGAGGGTGATGCGGGCGATCGGGTGGCCGTCCCGCTCCAGGGCCCGCAGGGCCTCGTCCTGCGCGGCCTCGGCGTTGCCGTCGAGGCGGAGATAGATGAAGAACCGATCGTGCCCGTAGACCGCCGGAACGCCCACCGGCTCGCCGTCCACGGGAACCAAGCCCTTGCCCTGCTTGCCGGTCGATTCCGCGATCAGCTGTTCGGCCCAGGCGCCGAAGCTCGCGATCGCCGGGGAGGCGACGATCGTCACCTTGTCGCGGCCGGCCAGCGCCGCCGCGCCCATGGCGGTCCCGAGCAGCACGCCCGGGTTCTGGGCCGGAGGCACCGCCGGGCCGCAGGAACGGACCATGATGCGGGCCGTCTCCAGAACCGCCTTGACGTCGAGGCCCATGGCGGCCGCCGGCACGAGGCCGAAGGCCGAGAGCACCGAGTAGCGCCCGCCGATCTGCTTCACGCCGTAGAAGATGCGCTTGAACCCGTCCGCCTTCGCGGCCCGCTCCATATCGGAGCCGGGGTCGGTGACGGCCACGAAGTGGTCGCCGGCCCGGTCGCCGAGCACGTCCTTGGCGCGCGCCAGGAAGTAGTCGCGGAAGACGTTCGGCTCCAGCGTCGAGCCGGATTTCGACGCGACGATGAACAGCGTCTTCGCCAGATCGATGCTCGCTTCCAGGGCGCGCACCTGATCCGGGTGGGTCGAGTCGAGGATCTGAAGCTTCGGGAAGCCTTCGCGCTGGCCGTAGGTCAGGCTCAGAACCTCCGGGCCGAGGCTCGATCCGCCCATGCCCAACACGACGACGTCGGTGAAGCCTTCCGCCTTCACCCAGTCCGAGAAAGCCGCGTAGTCGGCGGCCTTCTCCAGTTCCTCCTCGACGATGTGCAGCCAGCCGAGCCAGTTCGCCTCGTCATGGCCGGACCAGACCGAGGCGTCGCCCGCCCAGAGCCGACGGATCGAACCGCTCGCGCGCCAGGATTCGACGGTCTTCTTGGCCTCGGCCGCGAGGGTGTCGTCCATCACGAGGCTCTGGCCGTCCAGCCGATGCCCCAGGAGCGCGGTGCGCTTGCCCGCCACGGCGCCGAGCAGATTGTCGGCGGCGTCGATGAAGAGCTGCACGCCCTCCTTCACCAGCTGCTCGGCGACGGCCTCGATGTCGATGCCGGACCGCGCGAGCTTGGCCATCACGGCCTCGGCGCCGGGCACGTCCTCCTCGATCGTCGCCCGCACCACGCCGTGGTCGCGGAACGCGTCCATGGTGGCGGGCGGCATGGTGTTGACGGTGTTCGGCCCGATCAGTTCCTCGACGTAGAGGACGTCCGAATAGGCCTTGTTCTTCGTGCCGGTGGAGGCCCAGAGCAGGCGCTGCGCCTTGGCGCCCTTCTCGGCCAGGGCCGTCCACTTGGACTCCGCGAAGATCCGCTTGTAGCGCTGGTAGGCGAGCTTGGCGTTGGCGATCGCCACCTTCCCCTTCAGCTGCTCCAGGGCGAATTTCTCGTCGGGATCGTTGGCCTCGGCGATCTTCTCGTCGAGGCGCTTGTCGACCAGGACGTCGATGCGGCTGATGAAGAAGCTCGCCACGCTGGCGACCTTCGAGACGTCGTGGCCGGCCTTCGCGCGCGCGTCCAGCCCGTCGATGAAGGCGCGGGCCACGGCCTCGTAGGCCTCCTGCGAGAACAGGAGGGTGACGTTGATCGAGATGCCCTCGCTGGTGAGCTGCCGGATCGCCGGGATACCCTCCGGTGTGGCCGGCACCTTCACCATCAGGTTGTCGCGTGCGACCGCCTTGTGCAGGCGCCGGGCTTCGGCCAGCGTCTCCTCGGTGTCGAGGGCGAGGTAGGGCGAGACCTCCAGGCTGACATAGCCGTCGGCCCCGTCGCTCGCCTCGTAGACCGGGCGGAGCACGTCGGCGGCCGCCTGGATGTCGGCGATGGCGAGACCCTCGTAGAGGTCGATGACGCGGCTGTCCCCGGTCACCTGAACGGCCTTCAGGCTGTCGTCGTACTCGTCCGAGTGCCCGATCGCCTTCTCGAAGATCGACGGGTTGGAGGTGACGCCGCGCAGGCCGTCGCGCTCGACGAGCTGCTTCAGTTCGCCTTTCTGGATGAAGCCGCGGGCCACGAAGTCGAGCCAGACCGCCTGATCCTGTTCGTCGTGCAGGGCCTTGAGCGCGTTCATGTCGGTTCCTCGTCTCGCGTGCCGCTACTTGCCGGGCGCTCTCCCTCACCCCTCTGCGGGGGAGGGTGGCCCTCGCGTCAGCGAGGGTCGGGAGAGGGGGACCCGGGCTCAGGGAAGGTCGCGGCCTTCATATAAGGACGGCACCGTCCTGTGCACCGTCGCTCCCCTCTCCCGACCCCCTTCGGGGCCTCCCTCCCCCGCAGAGGGGGGAGGGAGGCGTCGCGCATCAGCTGTTACCGCTTATGCTTGGCCATCTGCGCCTTCGCGGCCTCCAAGACCTTGTCGGGGGTGAAGCCGAATTTGGTCTGGAGATCCTTGATCGGCGCCGAGGCGCCGAAGGTGTGCATGCCGATGATCGCGCCCTCGGAGCCGGCGTAGCGGTCCCAGCCGATGACACTGCCCTGCTCGACGGCCACCCGTGCCTTGACGGCGGGCGGCAGCACCGAGTCGCGGTAGGCCTGATCCTGCCGCTCGAACAGGTCCCAGCACGGCATCGACACCACCCGGGCCTTCACGCCCTCGGCCTTCAGCGCCTCGTAGGCGCCGACGCAGAGCTGCACCTCGGAACCCGAGCCCAGCAGGATGACGTCGGGCGTGCCGTCGCAATCGGCGAGCACGTAGCCGCCCTTGGCGGTGCCGGAGGCCGCGCCGTACCGGGTCCGGTCGAGGGTCGGCAGCGGCTGGCGGGAGAGCGCGAGCACGGCCGGCTGGTTCCTCAGCGAGAAGATCACCCGGTAGGCCTCGGCCACTTCGTTGGCATCGGCCGGGCGCAGGGTCACGAGGCCCGGGATGCAGCGCAGCGACAGCAGCTGCTCGACGGGCTGGTGGGTCGGCCCGTCCTCGCCCACGCCGATCGAATCGTGCGTGAAGATGTGGAAGACCGGCAGCTCCATCAGGGCGGCGAGACGGATCGGCGGGCGCATGTAATCGGCGAAGACCAGGAAGGTCGCGCCATAGGCCCGCAGACCCGACAGCCCGAGGCCGTTCACGATCGAGCCCATGGCGTGTTCGCGGACGCCGAAATGCAGGTTGCGACCGCCCGGCGAGAACGGGCCGAACGAGCCCGCGCCCTCGAAGGTCAGGTTCGACTTGTTGGACGGCGCCAGATCCGCCGAGCCGCCGAGCAGGAACGGCACGTGCTGGGCGATGGCGTTCAGCACCTTGCCGGAGGATTCCCGGGTGGCGAGGCCCTTGGCGTCGGCCTCGAAGACCGGGATGTCCTTGTCCCAGCCGTGCGGCAGCCGGCCTTCCAGGAAGGCGTTCAGGTCCTCGGCGTGGGCGGCATCCGCCGCCTTGGCCTGGCTCAGCAGGCCCTGCCACGCGTCGTAGAGGCCGGCGCCGCGCTTGCCGATCCCATCGCGGAAATTCTCGCGGACGCCGTCCGGGACGAGGAACTGCGCGTCCTCCGGCCAGCCGTAGGCGCGCTTGGCCCCCTTGACCTCGTCTTCGCCCAGCGCGTCCGAGTGGGCCTTGGACGTGCCCTGCTTCTTCGGCGCCCCGTAGCCGATCACCGACTTGACGATGATCAGGGTCGGCCGGTCGTTGGTGGCGAGGAAGGTCTCGATCGAGCCGGCGAGCGCGTGCACGTCGTTGGCGTCCGCAACGCGCAGAACCTGCCAGCCGTAAGCGAGGAACCGGGTGGCCACCTCCTCGCCGAAGGCCAGCTCGGTGTGGCCCTCGATGGTGATGGTGTTGTCGTCGTAGATCCAGCAGAGGTTCGCGAGCCGGAGGTGACCGGCGAGGGACGCAGCCTCCGAGGCCACGCCCTCCATCAGGTCGCCGTCCGAGCACATCGCGTAGACGTTGTAGTCGAAGAGCGGCAGGTTCGGCCTGTTCAGGTGCTGGCCGAGGAAGCGGCTGCCCATGGCCATGCCGACCGAGTTGGCCACACCCTGGCCGAGCGGGCCGGTGGTGGTCTCGACGCCGGTGGTGAAGTGGTACTCGGGATGGCCCGGGGTCCGGCTGTCCAGCTGGCGGAACTTCTTGATGTCGTCCAGCGACACCGCCGGCGCGTTGCCGCCGTCGCTCTGCGCGACGCCCGCGAGATGCAGCAGCCCGTAGAGCAGCATCGAGGCGTGGCCGCAGGACAGCACGAAGCGGTCGCGGTTCGGCCAGTGCGGATGGGCCGGGTCGTAGCGCAGGTAGCGGTTCCACAGGGTGTAGGCGACCGGCGCCAGCGCCATGGGCGCACCGGCATGGCCGGAATTGGCCTTCTGCACCGCGTCGATCGCGAGCGTCCGGATCGTGTTGATGCTGAGCGTATCGATCTCAGCGAGGTCCGCCTTGGCGGGAGTGTCAGCACCGCTCATGATGTCGCGTCTTCCAGTTCGCCTCGCGCGGTCCGTTTCGCGGCTTCGCGCTGCCGTAGGACGGCGGGAGGGGCTCCGTTGGCCTTACCACCCTGCCGATCCGCCGGCCCTTCGCCGCGCGTATAGCTGAGCAGCGTGTTGACGAGCGCGACGTGCGTGAACGCCTGAGGGAAGTTACCCACAAGACGCTTGGCTTGCACGTCGTATTCCTCGCTGACCAGGCCGAGATCGGTGCAGATGCCGATCAGGCGCTCGATCAGCACCCCCGCTTCGTCGCGGCGCCCCAGGCCGATGAGGTTGTCGGCGTACCAGAAGGTGCAGGGCAGGAAAGCCCCCTCGCTGCCCGTCAGGCCGTCGGTCGTCTGGCCCTCGGTCTCGTAGCGGAGGATGAACCCGTCCCGCATCAGCCCCTTGCCGATCGCCTCGACGGTGCCGATCACCCGGGGGTCGTCCTGCGGCAGGAAGCCGGTATGGGCGATGAGCAGCAGGCTCGCGTCCAACGCCTTCGAGCCATAGGACTGGACGAAGCTGTTGAGCGCGGGGTCGAAGCCCTTGGCGCAGACCTCGGCGTGGATCTCGTCCTTGATGGCGCGCCAGCGCTTGGCATGTTCCTCGGTGGCGCCCGATTCGTGCATCTCGTGCATGCGCAGGGCCCGGTCGAACGCCACCCAGGCCATGACCTTGGAATGGGTGAAGTGGCGCCGCCCGCCGCGCACCTCCCAGATCCCCTCGTCGGGCTCGCGCCATGCCTGTTCCAAGTGGCCGAGGATCGCGAGGCCGACCCGCAGGCCGTCCTGGCTCACCGGCAATCCGCGGGCATGAGCCTGATAGAGCGCGTCGAACAGCTCGCCGTAGACGTCGATCTGGAATTGGCTGGCGGCGGCGTTGCCGATTCGCACGGGCCTCGAATTCTCGTAGCCCGGCAGCCAGTCGAGCTCGATCTCGGGCAGCAGCCGCTCGCCGCCGATCCCGTAGAGGATGTGCGCCTGCTCGGGATTGCCGGCCACGGCCCGAAGCAGCCAGCCCAGCCAGTCCCGGGCCTCGTCGATATAGCCCGCATCCATCAGGGCGATCAGGGTCAGGGTCGAATCGCGCAGCCAGCAGAACCGGTAATCCCAGTTGCGGATCCCGCCGAGCCCCTCCGGCAGGGACGCCGTGGGCGCCGCCACGATGCCGCCGGTGGGTTCGTAGATCAGCGCCTTGAGGGTCAGCAGGGAGCGCTGGAGCATCCGGTCCCAGGGGGCGCCGCCCGCGCAGCGGCACGCCCAATCCCGCCAGTGCTGATCCGTGGCTTCGAGAACCTTGCGCGGCTCGATCGGGGGCGGATCGTCCTCGTGGGAGGCCCCGTAGCTCAGGACGAACCGGTGCTGGTCGCCGGCATGGACCGTGAACTCGGCCACGGTGGTCTGCGCCTCCGATCCCTTGAGATGGACATCGGAGCGCAGCACGACTTTGTGCGGTCCCGAGACGGCGCGCAGGTCGCCCAGCTCGGAGCGCGACACCCAGGGCACGGCCGAGCCGTAATCGAACCGGACCGCCATCTCCATCCGCATGGCGACCCGCCCGTGCACGCCCTCGACGAGGCGCACGAGATGCGATCCGTCGCCGACGGGCATGAAGTCCGTGACCAGGACCTCGCCGAGCCGCGTGGTGTGCCGCGTCTCCAGGACGAGGCTGCCCGGGCGGTAGGACCACCGTGTCTCGACGTGCTCCGCCTCGGGGAAGATCTTCCAGAAGCCGTGCGCCTCGGTGCCCAGCAGGCTGGTGAACAGGGCGGCCGCGTCGAAGCGCGGCCAGCACAACCAATCGACGCTGCCCTGCCGGCTGATCAGCGCGGCGCTGCGGCAATCCCCGACGAGCGCGTAATCCTCGATGCGTGCAGCCATCCGGCCCCGGCTCCGGTCCGCGGACGGAAGCTCGGTCCATCCGCTGCGACGCACCTAGGACGTCCGTCCACGAGATCCAGAGGTTTGGGGCCGGCCCGCGGATGCGGTCAGCGCAGGCAGTCGGCCACCGCCAGGGCCACCGAGCCCTGAACCGACGCAGCACCTTTGCGCACGAAGTCCGCGGCATCGCCGACCGCCCGGGCCGCAGGGACCAGCGTCTCGACCACCGAGGTGGCAAACGGCAGGGCCCGCCCAGGGAGCAGCGCATCCTCGGCCGGTTCGGCGGCTTCCGCGCGTCCGGGCGCCATGGGATCGATCGGGCTGCGGGGCGCCTCGGGGCAGCGCCGTCCCGGGCAGGTACGTCGACCCGCCACCGCCACATGGGACGTCGCCCGCGCCGTCGTCGCCGGACGGACGGGCAGGGCCCCCGTCCGCGAGACCGCAGCGTCCAGAGGGTACAGCTCGGCGAACGCGATCGCGGCCGGCGGCCGGATCGGCGACACCACCGCGGCGACCGGTGCGAAATCCGTGGGTCCGAGAGCGGGGGATCCGCCCGCCCGGGCACCGGGGGGCA
The DNA here is from genome assembly GCF_040545035.1 of Methylobacterium sp. 1973. Lineage (NCBI taxonomy): Bacteria > Pseudomonadati > Pseudomonadota > Alphaproteobacteria > Hyphomicrobiales > Methylobacteriaceae > Methylobacterium > Methylobacterium sp. 1973. The sequence goes on along the minus strand of NZ_JBEPLA010000014.1, from coordinate 33,045 downwards.
CCGGATTGGACGACGGGCAGTAGAGCGAGGCCACACCCAAGAGCGCCACGACGGCCAGCGTCGGCAGGAAGGGCATGGACACGCGGCCATTCGCGGCGTCCGTCAGGGCGGGCTGATCTGGCCTGCGCATCCGAATCACCGATCTCCCTGACCACCGTGAGGCGAAGAGAATGCGGCCAGCATTGCGGCGGAAGCTGGACCGTTTCTTTGCGCGGCGGTTACCGGCATCGTACATTGGGATTGCGCGGATTCGTCCGCGACGGGCCCCGACGCGGGCACGGGCCTTGCTTAGTTCGCGGCGGCCCGAACCGGGCCGTCCTCCAGAAGAAGACCCGCCCCGTCCCGGGCCAAGATGACCGAATCCAATCTCACCGTCGCCGTGATCGATCCGAGCCGCGCCCGCGCGGCCATTCTGGAGGAGGGCCTGCGCGCCGCCGGAATCGGGCGTGTGGTGGTGATTCCCGATACCGCCGACCTCATGGAACGCGTGGCCGCGCTGAAGCCCGACGTGGTGGTGATCCATCTGGAGAGCCCGAGCCGGGACATCCTGGAGCAGATGTCGGGCGTTTCCCGGCAGGTCGAGCGGCCGGTGGCGATGTTCGTCGACCGCTCGGATTCGACCATGATGCAGGCCGCCGTCGATGCCGGGATCTCCGCCTACGTGGTGGACGGGCTGCGGGCGGAACGGATCAAGTCGATCCTCGACATCGCGATCCTGCGCTTCAACGCCTTCGCGCGCCTCCAGCGCGAGCTGACGGAGGCGCGCAGCGAACTCGCCGACCGCAAGCTGATCGAGCGGGCGAAGGGCATCCTGATGACCATGAAGGGCCTGTCCGAGGACGAGGCGTACAAGCAGCTGCGCCGCAAGGCCATGAACGAGAAGCGCAAGATCGTCGACATCGCCCGGGCGATCGTCACCACCGCGGACCTGCTCGGATGAGGCTCCAGCTCGGCTACGTCCCGCTCTGCGATGCGGCCCCCCTGATCGCGGCCCATGAACTGGGCTTCGCCCGGGCCGAGGGGCTCGACCTCGACCTCACCGCCGAGCCCTCCTGGGCGACCCTGCGCGACCGGCTGGCGCTGGGGCACCTCGACGGCGCGCACATGCTGGCGCCGCTGGCGTTGGCGAGCCGGCTCGCCTTGTCCGGGCCGCCCTCCGACCTGATCGTGCCGCTCCAGCTCAGCACCGACGGCAATGCCCTCACGCTGTCCCGCACCCTCTGGGCGGCGATGGCCCCCGACAGCGAGGCCCTGCCGGATGTCGCCCGCGCCTTCGCGGGCGTCGCGGAGATGCGGCACCGCGCCGGAGACCCGCTCACCCTCGGCACCGTGCATCCCTTCTCGTGCCACAGCTACCAGCTACGGCTGTTCGCCGAAGCCGGGAGCCTCGACCCTGCCGCGTTCCGCACGGTCGTGGTCCCCCCGCAACATTGCGTGGAGGCCCTGGCCCGCGGCCTGGTCGACGGATTCTGCGCCGGCGCACCCTGGAACGACGTGGCGGCCGAGGCCGGGCATGGGCGCATCGCCGTCCACGGCAGCGCCCTCGCGCCGAACGCGACCGAGAAGGTCCTGGCCGTCTCCGCACGGCTCGACGGCGCGATCCTGCCGCTGGTGCGGGCGGTCGCCCGGGCGGGACGCTGGTGCGCGGATCCGGAGAACCGGACCGAGCTGATCCATCGCCTCGCACGCCGGACCTATCTGAATCTCGATCCGGCGTTGGTCGCGCGGACCTTTTCCGACGGTCCGGACGTCATGGCCGGGACGGGTGCGCGTCTCCGCTTCGGCGCGGCGATCGAGGAGCCGCGCGCGGCGCAGGCCCGCTGGGTGCTGGAGCAGATGCGCGCCGCGCAGCAGATCCCCGGGCCTTTCGACATCCCGGCGGCGATCACGACCGTCTACAGACCCGACCTTTACCGGCAGGCGGTCGCCGACATCTGAGGCCCGCGACACTTCGAGCCATTCGTCATCGACCCGCAACGCCGGCGCGAACAGCCGCGGAACGTCGGGCGGGCTCGCCCGTTGTGCCTACGCCATGCCTGGATGTCGCAAACTCGAAACTGGATCGTTGATGTCGCATCCGCGCGGGCGGGTCGAACTTCGACGCTACGTATGCCGGGGCGGCCGCGTCCCCCGCGCCTGCAACGACAACCGGCGGGCCGGTGCGCGCCACGCTTGGTACTGGGTGCTGGCGGCCGGCGCGATGCCGACCCTGGGCCTCCTGGCGATGCTGTCGCAGCTGCTGTAGCTCCCACATCAATTGGACTGGTTATCGTCCAGCGAGAGTGGGGGCTGAGTGCCCGCGCTGTCCAAAAGGACAGACTTCGACATTCGTTACAGGTAGAATGCCGTTCAAATACGGAAGTTGTTCACATATAAGTTCGATATTTCGTCGTCGAAGTATTCTCGACCGACTTTTGCTCGCTCTCCAGTTTGCCCGTGTCGTGATCCGACGACGGTGAGCGTCAACCCGACCCTCCGTCAGTCCGGAAGACATCCTTAATCCTCCGCAGCTCGCCCCACCGCGCCGCTGGCGCGTGATCGCTTTTGCGACGAGCCGCACAGATTTTGTGCAGCGCAGACGGGCGGCCCCTGGGGCACCTCCGTTCTGCAGGCCTCGCCCCGGCGTCAGCGTCCGCGCGCGCCGTGCGGCGCATTTCGATTGGCACGGAACCTGCGTGGCGAGCCGCGTCCGTCAACGGCGACGGACAGCGCCGTCAGCGAGGCCGCTGATCCGGTTCTCCTGGGGCTGAAGCCTGCCGGGAGACGACCGGCAGCGGCTTTTTCGTGGGCGGTCCGCCAACGACCCTGCAATCGAGGTTCCAGACACGATCGAGCGATGGCGACATCCCCTAAAGACACACGCGGACACGACGCGCGCGCCGAGAGCGGCCTCCCGCGCGAGACATTGGTCGTCGTCGGCAACGGCATGGCCTCCCTGCGATTCCTGGAGCGGCTCACGGAGATCGCGCCCGGCCGTTACGACATCACCTGCATCGGCGCCGAGCCGACGGTCGCCTACAACCGGGTCCTGCTCTCCTCGCTGCTCGGCGGCGAGGTCGACGAGGCCGCCTGCGCCTTCCGGGGCCTCGACTGGTACGCGGATCACGGCATCCGCCTGATCACCGGCGCGCCGGCGACCCGGATCGACCGGGAGAACGGGTACGTCCGCGTGGGCGAGACCCACGTCCTGCCCTTCGACAGGTTGGTCCTCGCGGTCGGCTCCCTGCCGATCCGCCTGCCGAAGCCCGGCATGGATCTCCCCGGCGTCATCACCTTCCGCGACCTCGCCGACGTGGCGGCGATCCGGAAAGCCGCCGTGCAGCACGCCCGGGCGATCGTCATCGGCGGCGGCCTTCTCGGCCTGGAGGCGGCGGTCGGGCTCGCGCGCCTCGGCGTCGAGACCACGCTGCTCCACGTCATGGACCGGCTGATGGAGCGCCAGCTCGACCACCATGCCGCCGCGCTCGTGAAGCGTGCCATGGAAGCGCGGGGGGTTCGGGTGATCCTCAAGGCGGATACCGCCCGCCTCGAAGGAGACGGCCGCGTCGAGCGCCTCGTCCTGGCGGACGGCACCGCGCTCCCGGCCGACCTCGTGGTGATGTCGGTGGGCGTGCGCCCCTCGGTGGCGCTGGCGCAGGCCGCGGGACTGGCGGTCGGCCGGGGCATCACGGTCGACGACCGGATGACCACCTCGGACCCGCGGATTTTCGCGCTCGGCGAGTGCGCCGAGCACCGCGGCCAGATCTACGGCCTGGTCGAGCCCGCCTACGAGCACGCCGAGACGCTCGCCCGCCACCTCGCCGGCGAGCCGGCCGAGTACCGGGGCACGGCCCTGTCCACGAGCCTGAAGGTATCGGGCCTGCCGGTCTTCTCGGCCGGGATCGTGGACACGCCCGACGATGCGGAGGCGATCGTGCTCTCCGACCCCGGAGCCGGCCTCTATCGCAAGCTTCTGGTGCGCGATGGAAAGCTGATCGGCGCGGTGTTCGTCGGCGACATCGCCGAACAGGGCGCCTGCAAGGGCCTGATCCGCTCCGGCGACCCGATCGAGAACGTGGACGACTTGATGTTCGGGCGCCCCGTGCCCGAGCCGCTGGCTGCTTGAGGAGGCGCGGATGTCCGAGACCACCACCCAGAGCGCCGCAGGCGCGTTCGAGGCCGAGCAGAAGCGCTACCTCGAGGGCTTCGCCTCCGGCATCGCCGCCGTCCGCATGACCGGCGGCCTCGCCGCGGGCGGGGCCGGGGCGGCCGCGCCGCCCGCCGAGCCCACGGGCCCGGACGCGATCCACATCAAGGCGCAGGACAAGACCGTCAAGGCGGGCGGCAAGCTCTGCGACCAGGAGAAGTGGAAGCGCGCCGAGAACCCGTTCGACGGCCACAACCGCCTGATCCAGGAGGCCGCCGCCGGCAAGCAGCCGAAGCCCGAGGACAATTTCCGCTGGCGCTACCACGGCCTGTTCTGGGTCGCGCCGAACCAGGTCTCGTACATGTGCCGGCTGCGGATCCCCAACGGGATCCTGCACCATTGGCAGTTCGCGGGCGTCGCCGACCTCGCCGACGAGCATGGCGGCGGCTACGTCCACGTCACCACCCGGGCGAACCTCCAGGTGCGGGAGATCGGCCCCGAGCACGCCCAGCCCTTCCTCGACGGGCTCACCGATATCGGCCTCACGGCCCGGGGGGCGGGCGCCGACAACATCCGCAACGTCACCGGTTCGTCGACCGCCGGCATCGACGCCCAGGAACTGCTGGACACGCGCCCGCTCGCCAAGTCCTGGCACAACTGGATCCTGAACGACCGCTCCCTCTACGGCCTGCCGCGCAAGTTCAACGTCGCCTTCGACGGCAGCGGCGTGATGCCGACCCTGGAGGAGACCAACGACATCGGCTTCCAGGCGGTGGAGGTTCTCGACGGCGCTTCGGTGCCTCCGGGGATCTACATGCGCCTCGTGCTCGGCGGCATCTCGGGCCACCGCGACCTCGCCCGCGACACCGGCATCGTCCTGAAGCCGGAAGACTGCAACACCGTCGCCGACGCGATCATCCGGGTATTCATCGAGAACGGCGACCGGACGAACCGCAACAAGAGCCGGATGAAGTACGTCCTCGACGCCTGGGGCTTCGACAAGTACCTCGCCGCCGTCGAGGACAAGCTCGGCCGCAAGCTCGACCGGGTCGCGCCCGAGCACGTGGCGCCGCGTAAAGCCACCGACCGCTACGCCCATGTGGGCGTCCACGCCCAGAAGCAGCCCGGCCTCAACTGGGTCGGCGTGGTCCTGCCGGTCGGCAAGATGACGAGCGATCAGGTGCGGGCGCTCGCCAAGATCGCCGCGGAGTGCGGGGACGGCCAGATCCGCCTCACCGTCTGGCAGAACTTCATTTTTTCCGGTGTTCCGGACGCGAAGGTCGCCGAGGTGGAAGCCCGCGTGGACGCGCTCGGCCTCACCACCAAGGCCGCCGGCATCCGCTCCGGCCTCGTGGCCTGCACGGGCGCCAAAGGCTGCAAGTTCGCGGCCTCCGACACCAAGGGCCACGCGCTGATCATCGCCGACCATGTCGAGAAAGCCGTGCCGAACCTCGACGTGCCGGTGAACGTCCACCTCACCGGCTGCCACCACAGCTGCGCCCAGCACTACATCGGCGATATCGGGCTGATCGGCGCCAAGGTCGTCGTCTCGGAGGAGGGCGACACCGTCGAAGGTTACGACGTCGTGGTCGGCGGCGGCTTCGCCGAGAACCCGAAGATCGGCACCGAGATCTGGCAGGCCGTGAAGGCCGAGGATGCGCCCTCCCGCGTCGAGGCGCTGCTGCGCGCCTACCTCGCCCTCCGCCAGGGCCCCGAGGAGAGCTTCCAGGCCTTCACCAGCCGCACCGGCGCGGAGGCGCTCCGCGACGCCGCCGAGGACCAGCCCGCTCTGAAGGCCGCCGCATGACCCAGCACGTCTCGCCCCCCCTCGTCCTGATCCCCGAGACCGCGCCCTTCAACGAGGACCAGCGCGCCTGGCTCTCGGGCTACTTCGCGGCCCTGCTCGGCCCCGCCGTCGCGGGCGCCACGGCGCTCGCGCCCGGCGAAGGCCCCGCGACCGGGCCGAAACTGGCCGACAACGACGACGCCCCCTGGCACGACCCGTCGATGCCGCTCGGCGACCGGATGGCGATGGCCAAGGACCGGCCCGAGCCGCAGAAGCTGATGGCCGCCATGGCCCAGCAGGATTGCGGCCAGTGCGGCTACAACTGCGCCGACTACGCCAACGCGATCTTCCTGAAGAACGAGGCGCGCCTGAACCTTTGCCAGCCCGGCGGCAAAGAGACCCTGCGCATGCTCAAGAAGCTGGACGAGGAGTTCGGCGCCGCCGGGGGCGCCCCGGACGCGCCGAAGGCGGACGATGACGCCCCGAAGGCCGCCGCCGACCTCGGGCCGCTCGGCTTCTGCCGCGAGAACCCGGTCGAGGCGCTGTTCCTGTCCCGCCGCCGCCTCAACGATCCGGGCGGCGAGAAGGAGACGTGGCACATCGAGATCGGGCTGGACGGTACGCCGATCCAGTACGAGGTCGGCGACTCGCTCGGCCTGTTCCCTGCTAACGCCCCGGCGCTGGTGGACGCGGTGATCGCGGAGCTCGGCGCCCGGCCCGAGCGGGTGATCGGCGAGAAAACCCTGCGCGAGCACCTGCTGATCAACTACGCGCTGGGTGCCGCGCCGGACAACCTCTACCAGCTCCTGTCGCTGCTCACCTCGGGGCCAGCCCGCAAGAAGGCGCAGGCGCTGGCCTCCGGCGAGGATCCGGACGGCGATGCCGCCTATCTCGACGTCCTCGGCGCCCTGCACAAGTTCCCGGGCGCGCGGCCCGACGCCGAGGTCTTCCTGGAGGCCTTGGACGAGCTGCAGCCGCGGCTCTATTCGATCTCGTCCTCGCCCAAGATGGATGTCGGCCGCGTGTCCCTGACGGTGGACGCGGTGCGCTACAACCACCGCTCGCGGCTGCGGCTCGGCGTCGCCTCGACCCATCTCGGCGAGCGCCTGCCCGAGCAGACCAAGGTCAAGGTCTATCTTCAGAAGGCGCACGGCTTCGGGCTGCCGGCCGATCTGTCGAAGGACGTGATCATGTGCGGCCCCGGCACCGGCATCGCGCCGTTCCGGGCGTTCCTGCGGGAACGTGCCGCCACGCAGGCGCCCGGCCGCAACTGGCTGTTCTACGGTCACCAGCGCCAAGCCAGCGACTTCTTCTACAAGGACGAGCTGACCCAGCTGAAGGACGACAAGGTGCTCACCCGCCTGTCCCTGGCTTGGTCCCGGGACGGCAAGGAGAAGACCTACGTCCAGGACCGGATGCGCGAGAACGGCTCCGAGCTGTGGAAGTGGCTCGAGGGCGGCGCGCATTTCTACGTCTGCGGCGACGCCAAGCGCATGGCCAAGGACGTCGAGCGGGCGATCATCGACGTGGCCGCGCAGTTCGGGGGCAAGAGCCCCGAGGATGCGGTGGCCTACCTCGCCGCGCTGAAGAAGGCCGGGCGGTATCAGGCCGACGTGTACTGAGCAGCCCAACCCTCCACCCCCCTCTGCGGGGGAGGGTGCCCCGCGGATGCGGGGCGGGAGAGGGGAGCGACGGTGCAGAAGAGGGCTGTGGCCTTCATGAAGGCTGCACCCCTTCCGGACGCGTCGCTCCCCTCTCCCGACCCCCTTCGGGGGCCACCCTCCCCCGCAGAGGGGGGAGGGAGACGCGGCGCGAACCTTCGAGGACTTCAGCCATGACCCAGCCCGTGGCGGCGTCGACGGTGCGGACCACCTGCCCCTATTGCGGGGTCGGGTGCGGCGTGCTCGCGAGTCCGGACGGGCAGGGCGGCGCCACGATCGCGGGCGACACCGACCACCCGGCCAATTTCGGGCGCCTGTGCTCGAAGGGCTCGGCGCTGGGCGAGACCCTGTCGCTGGAGAACCGCCTGCTTCACCCGCAGGTCGACGGCGCGCAGGTCTCATGGGATGCGGCCCTCGACACCGTGGCGGGCAAGCTCCGCGCGGTGGCCGAGGAGCACGGCCCGGACGCGATCGCCTTCTACCTGTCGGGCCAGCTCCTCACCGAGGATTATTACGTCGCCAACAAGCTCGCGAAGGGCTTCATCGGCACGCCGCACGTGGACACCAATTCCCGGCTGTGCATGTCGAGCGCGGTGGCGGCCCATCGCCGGGCCTTCGGCTCCGACACGGTGCCGGGCTGCTACGAGGATCTCGACGAGGCCGACCTGATCGTGCTGGTCGGCTCCAACACCGCGTGGTGCCACCCGATCCTGTTCCGCCGCATGGCCGACGCCAAGGCGCGCCGCGGGACCAAGTTCGTGGTCATCGACCCCCGCCGGACCCAAACCGCGGAGGAATCCGACCTGTTCCTCGGCATCCGGCCAGGCACCGACACCGCGCTGTTCTCGGGCCTGCTGGTCTACCTGTCCGACAACGGCTTCCGCGATCGCGCTTTCATCGATTCCCATACGGCCGGCCTCGACGGCGCCCTCGACCGCGCCCGCCAGATCGCGCCGGACGTCGCGGCGGTCGCCGCCGTCACCGGCGCGCCGGAGGCCGACATCGCGGCCTTCTACGCCCTGTTCGCCGGCACCCGCCGGGTGGTCACGGCCTTCTCGCAGGGGGTGAACCAGTCGGCGCAGGGCACCGACAAGGGCAACAGCATCATCAACTGCCACCTCGTCACCGGCCGCATCGGCGAGACCGGGATGGGGCCGTTCTCCCTGACCGGCCAGCCCAACGCCATGGGCGGGCGCGAGGTCGGGGGGCTGGCCAACATGCTGGCCGCCCACATGCACTTCACCCCCGAGGAGGTGGACCGGGTGCGCCGCTACTGGGGCGCCCCGCGGATCATCACCGGCGAGGGCATGAAGGCGGTGGCGCTGTTCGAGGCGATCGCCCGGGGCAAGATCAAGGCGCTGTGGGTGATGGGCACCAACCCGCTGGTCTCGATGCCGCGGGCCGACGCGATCCGCGAGGCGCTCGCCGGCCTCGACCTCTACGTGGTGTCCGAAGCGGTGGCGGATTCCGACACCGCCCGAGGCTGCGGCAGGACCACGGTGCTGCTGCCCGCCCAGGCCTGGGGCGAGAAGGACGGCACGGTCACCAATTCCGAGCGGCGGATTTCCCGCCAGCGCCGCTTCCTCGCGAGCCCCGGCGAGGCGCGGCCGGACTGGGCGGCGCTGGCCGATGTCGGCCGCCGCCTCGGGCACGGAAAGGCCTTCGCGTTCGACTCCGCCGCCGCGATCTTCCGCGAGCATGCCGGGCTCTCGACCTACGAGAACAACGGCACCCGCGACTTCGACCTCGGCGCGCTCGCGGACATCAGCGACGCCGCCTACGACGTGACCCTGCCGGTGCAGTGGCCCATCCCGAAGCGCTCCGGCTTCCGGGGCGCCCCGCAGGGCAAGGCCAGGCTGTTCGGCGACGGCCGGTTCTACACCTTCGACCGGCGCGCCCGCTTCGTCGCGGTGCAGCCGCCGGCCCTCGCGCTCGCGGCCTCGCCGACGTTCCCGCTCATGCTCAACACCGGCCGGGTCCGCGACCACTGGCACACGATGACGCGTACCGGGAAGAGCCAGCGCCTCTCGGCGCACCGGGCCGTCCCGTTCGTCGAAATCCACCCGGACGACGCGGCGGCCCACGGCCTCGCGGAGGGCGACATCGCCCGGCTCACGACCGAGCACGGCGCGGCCGAGCTGGAGGTGACGGTCACCGACACGGTGGTGCCGGGCAATCTGTTCATGCCGATGCACTGGGGCGGCGCCTTCGCGTCGCAGGCCCGGGTCGGCGCGCTGGTGCGCGGCATGACCGACCCGGTCTCGGGCCAGCCCGAACTCAAGGCGACCCCGGCGGCCATCGCGTCCGTCGGCTACCGCGCCCGCGGCTTCCTGCTGACGCGCCGGCAGGTGGCGATGCCCGAGGGCTGGTGGTGGGCGCGCGCCGCGATCACCGGCGGCTGGGGCGCGCAGTTCGCCACCGCCGACAGCTCCCGGGCGGTGGCGCTGATGGTGCGCGGCCTGATCCAGAGCGAGGCCCTGTCGGGCTGCGAGCTGGCGGAATATGCCGATCACACCCGCAACCGCTACCGCTGCGCGGTCTATGACGGCGACCGCCTCGTCGCCTGCCTCGCCTACGCGCCCGCGGGGGAACGGCCGGACTGGGAGGCCGCCAAGGCCCTGTTCGCCACCGAGGTGCCCGACGCCGCCGAGCGACGGGCGCTGCTCTCGGGCCGCGCGGCCACGGCCTCGGCGGGGCCCGTGGTCTGCGCCTGCCACGGCGTCGGCGCCGACGTCATCGCCACCACCATCGCCGGGGGCGCCGCCTCCGTCGAGGCGGTGGGCGCCGCCTGCAAGGCCGGCACGAATTGCGGCTCGTGCATACCGGAGATCCGCAAGATGCTGGCCGGGCAGACCGCATGCGCCGCGTGATTTTCTGATACACTTGCCGGCGAGGACAGACCGACCCGTCCAACCGGACCCCCTCATCCTGGGGGGGTGGACAGGAGAGGCCGGTTCGAGACGATTCAGGACAGGCCCGTGACCGAGACCCCCCTGCGCGCAGCCCGCGCCCCCCGCGAGACCAAGGCCGCCGGCCTGGAGCCGCTGGCGGTGCTGCCCGTCTTCGTGCCCCTGCGCGGCAAGCGGGTGGTTCTGGCCGGATCCTCCGGCGGGGCGCCGTGGAAGGTGAAGGTCCTGGCGGCGGCCGGCGCCCATGTGGACGTCTACGCCCCCGATCCCGGCGAGGAGCTGCGCGCGGTCCCGGGCGAGATCGTCGATGGGCACGTCACGCTGCACGAGCGCGCCTGGACGCCGGACGACCTCTGGGGCGCGGCCTTCTGCATCGGCGCCCTGGAGGACGAGGCTGAGTGCGTCGCCTTCGTGGTGGCGGCCCGCGGAGCCGGGGCGATCGTCAACGCGGTCGACCGCCCGCATCTCTGCGACGTGAAGTTCGGCGCCATCGTCAACCGCTCGCCGCTGGTCGTGGGCATCTCGACGGAGGGCGCCGCCCCGGTCTTCGGCCAGACCGTGCGCGCCCGGATCGAGGCGATGCTGCCCCGGGGCTTCGCCCGCTGGGTCGGCGCCGCCCGCGACTGGCGGGACGGCGTCACGGCGCGCTTCCACGGCTTCGCGGAGCGCCGTGCCTTCTGGGAGCGCTTCACCGACCGGGCCTTCGCGGAGCCGGACCGCGCCCCCTCCGACACGGATCTCGCGGAATTGCTCGGCGAGACGGAAGCCGCCCCGAAGGGCGGAGCGGTGACCCTGGTCGGGGCCGGCCCCGGCGACGCGGAGCTTCTGACCCTCAAGGCGCTGCGGGCGCTCCGCAACGCCGACGTGATCCTCTACGACGACCTCGTCGCCCCGGAGATCCTCGACTATGCCCGCCGCGAGGCGCGCACCATGCTGGTGGGCAAGACCGGCCACGGCCCGTCCTGCCGCCAGGACGACATCAACGCGCTGATGGTCCAGCTCGCCCGCTCGGGCAAGCAGGTGGTGCGGCTGAAATCCGGCGACCCGCTGGTCTTCGGCCGGGCCGGCGAGGAGATCGAGGCCTGCCGGGCCGCCGGCATCCCGGTCACCGTGGTCCCCGGGGTCTCGGCCGCGCAGGGTGCAGCGGCGGCGCTCGGCGTGTCCCTGACCCATCGGGACGCCGCGCGCCGGCTCCAGTTCGTCACCGGCCACGACCGCCGCGGGGCGCTGCCGGACGACCTGAACTGGGGGGCGCTCGCCGATCCGAGCGTCACCACGGTGATCTACATGCCCAAGCGGACCCTGCGGGCGCTGCTGGCGCGCGCGGTGGAGGAAGGTCTGGCGCCGTCGACGCCGGCGCTGCTCGTGTTCAACGCGACGCGCCCGAACCAGCAGGCCGTGCGGGGCACGGCCGCCGACCTCGCCGACCGGGTGGAGGCGGCGGGGCTCGAAGGGCCGGCGCTGCTGATGGTCGGTACGGCCTTCTCGGAGATGCGGAGCGCCGTGACGGAAGACGGGGCGCAGAGCCGGATGGTCGTCTGACCGCACGGATCCCGCGTGCCCCGCGCGGCTTGCGACGATCTGAAACGGTTGCCCTGCCTGGGAAACGGCCCGCCCGGACCCAGAACTGCCCGTGGGCCCAGGCCTTGGGCAGAAACGGAGGGTGGAATGACACGGTCATGGATCAGCGCCGCGGCGGCGCTGGCGATGCTCGGCGGTTTCGGGCCGGCTTCGGCGGCCGACCACGCCGGGCTGGTGGTGGTTCCGGATGGCGCCTCCGCCACCTACGAGCCCGGCCCGCCCAACCTGCCCAGAGGGACCCAGATCAGCCGGATCGCGGGCGATCCGTCGAAGCCCGGCGCCTTCGTGCTGCGGGTGAAGGTACCGGCCAATACGGTGATCGCGCCGCACACCCATTCCAAGCCCGAGACGCTGACGATCCTCTCGGGTTCGATCCATCACGCGCACGGGCGGACCCTCGACAAGACCAAGGGTTCGGTGCTGAAGGCCGGCGGCTTCGTCTACCTGCCGGAGGACATGCCGCATTCGCTGTGGACCACCGACGAGCCGGTCGAACTGCAGGTCAACGGCTCCGGGCCGTTCGGGCTGAACTACATCAACCCCGCCGACGATCCGAGCCGGGACGCCGGCAAGCCCGGCTAGAAACGGGCGGGGGGCTCAGGTCTCGCCCGCCACGAACGCGCGCATCAGGTAGTGCGCGATCGCCATGGGCGGCGGGGCCTGGATCCCCTCGGGATGCGTCCCGTCGAGCATCGCCGCGACCGCGTCCCGGTCGAACCAGCGGGCATCCTCCAGCTCGTTCGGATCGGTCACGATGGCCGCGTCGAGGGCCTCGGCGGCGCAGCCAAGCATCAGTGAGGACGGGAACGGCCAGGGCTGCGACGTCCGGTAGGTAACGGCGCCGACGCGGATCCGCGTCTCCTCGAACACCTCGCGGCGGACCGCGTCCTCGATCGTCTCGCCGGGCTCCAGGAAGCCCGCGAGGCACGAGAACATGCCCGGCTTGAAATGCGGTCCCCGGCCGAGCAGGCAGGTGTCGCCCCGGCGCACGAGCATGATCACCACCGGATCGACCCGGGGGAAGTGGTGGGCGTCGCAACCCGGGCATTCGCGCCGGAAGCCGCCGGCCTTCGCCACCGTGGCGGTGCCGCACTTGGCGCAGAAGCCGTGGCGGGCGTGCCAGTCGAGCATCGACTTGGCCACGGCCAGCAGGCCGAGCTCCTCGGCCTCCACGGCGGATTCGGTGGCGATCGACCGCAGGTCGAGGGTGCGGACCGGCGCCTCGGCGAACCGCTCGGCCGCCTCGGCGGGGGCTGCGGCGGCGAAGACGGGCTGCCCGTCCCGGTGCCCTAGGAAGATGCGCGTCCCGCCGTCGAGGCCCGCGGCCTCGGCGGGGGCGATCAGCGCGGTCGATCCGCGCAGCACGATCCGGTCGCCGCAGATCAGGACGAGGCGCGCGTCCGGCGCGTCGAAGGCGGGCACCGCCTCCTCGGGCTGCTCGGACGAGTGGCGGTCGAGGCGGTTGCGGACGAATCCGAGGGTGTCGCGGGGATCGGTCATGCCAGGGTCAGGCCGCGGAGAACAGGGCGCCGGCGCGCTCGAGGAGCTGGGCGCGGGCGTGGGGCGGGTAGGGCTTGCGGGTCTCGAACCCCCAGACCGGACCCGGCCAGGCCGGATCCGACCGGAATCGGCCGATGACGTGGACGTGGAGCTGCGCCACCACGTTGCCGAGGGCGCCGACATTCACCTTGTCGGGCTTCGACAGGGCCTGCATCACCCCCGTGGCGAGACGGATCTCCTGCCAGAGCGCGGCGGCATCGGCCTCGGAGAGATCGGTGATCTCGCAGAGGTCCGGGCGGCGCGGCACCAGGATCAGCCAGGGGAACCGGGCATCGTCCATCAGCAGCACGCGGCACAGGGTGAGGTCGCCCACCTCCGCCGTGTCGGCGGAGAGGCGCGGGTCGAGGGTGAAGGCGGGCTCGGTCATCGGGACACGATGTAGCGCAGCTTCCGCATCGGCGCGCGGGTTTGGTGCGCCGCCGATGATGCGGCGCGGGTCTCGTCCGCCTCAGAGCCCCGGCACGACGCCCTGGCGGCCGACCGCGATCGTGCCGGCCACGAGGCCGCCCTCCGGGTGGGAGCGGGCGAAGATCGTCACGGCGGCGCCGGGCTGGAGCATGGCTTTCTCGCCCGGGGCGAACTGCGTCACCGGCGCGCCGTCCGGGATCGCGAAGGACGCCTGCCCGTCCTTGTAGGCGAGCGTCACGCGCATCGGCGGCCCCCTCTGCAGGTCGGCGACCCAGCCGGCCGTCAGGCTCGCGCCCTGCGCCGTGTCCCAGGGCTGGCTGCCCGCCTCGAAGCCGCGCTCCGAGGGCGAGTACAGGGTCACCGCGGTCGCCTGCCGCGGCTCGGGGCCGGCCTCGCCGATGACGCTGACGTAGCTCTCGGGTTTGATGTTGCGGAGGCTCGCGGCATTGACCGCGTAGATCCGGGTGCGCGGGACCATCCGCACGGTGAGGGTGCCGCCGCTGGCGCGGCGGATCTCCAGGCGCTCCGAGTCGGCCCGGACCACCGTGCCGCGGAACCGGACCGTCGTCGGCTCCGCCCGGGCGGCGCCGACGGCTGAGATCGCCAGAAGGCCGGCGAGGAAGAGGCGTCTCACGGGGCTCGTCACGGGACTCCTTTCGCGGCGTCGCACCATCCGGACGCGGGAGCCGAACGCCACGGGCCGGCGCCGGTTCCCGGCGCGGTCCAGGTTGCCGCCGGCCCGGTCCGCGCAGCGGTCAATGGGCCATCAGCACCGGCATGTCGGCATGGGCCAGGACATGGCTGGTGACGCCGCCGAAGATCATCTGGCGCAGGCGGCTCTGGGTGTAGGCGCCCTTGATCAGCAGGTCGCAACCGAAGGCCTTGGACTCCGCCAGGAAGGTCTCGCCGGGCACCCGCCGGCCGGCCGGCAGCGCCCGGTGCGACGCGTCCACGCCCTCGCAGGCCAGCGCCTGGGCGAGATCCTGGGCGGTCGGGCCCGGCACCATGCCGCCCTCGACGCTGAGCACCAGCACCCGCTCGGCCCGCCGCAGGAACGGCATCGCGAAGGCCACCGCCCGGGCGGTCTCGGTGGAGCCGTTCCAGGCGATGACCACCGCGTCGCCGAGGCTCGCCGGGGCGCTGGGCGGGGCCAGCAGGATCGGCCGGCCGCTCTCGAACAGGGCCGTCTCGAAGGTGGTCATGCGCGGGGCATTGTCGGTCGTGCCCGGACGCCCGACCACGGTGGCCGAGAAGAGCCGTGCATACTGGCCGAGGAACGCGTCGCCGGTGGGGACGTCCTGCCGCCAGCGGTAGCGCGGGCCGGCATCCGGCACGCGATCCGGAATGCACAGGCCGTCGCGGGCATGCCGCGGGATGCCGGCACCGTCCATGAAGGCGATGAAACGGCCGCCCGCCTCTTCGGCCTCGGCCCGGTCGGCCTCCTCGTCGCGCAGCCACGTCATGCCGCCGACCATGTCGACGGGGACGTACTCGGCGAGGGCCGGGCGCAGGGACACGCCCTCGATCAGGCTGCCGAAGCGCGTCGCCGCCAGCCGGGTGGTCTCGAAGACGGAGGGCAGGGCGTCGTGCATCGCGACGGGTACGAGCAGGGTCTTCATGGTGGCAATCTCCCCGGTTCCGAGAGGCTAATCCGCCCGGCCGCCCGGTGGAACCGGGGCCAGCGCGGCGCGCACACGGTTTTGCGGCCCGCGCGGATCGAGGCGCGCCCGCAGGATCCGGGTCAGCGGCGCCTCGACGAGGCGGTGGACCACGAGCGCGGCCGCCACGCTGCCGGCGAGCATCAGGACCATGCTGCCCCAGGGCTGCACGGCCGGCGCCAGCCCGAGCCGGAGCAGCCCCTCGCGCACGAGGCGCAGCGCGAAGGGATGCACGAGATAAAGGGCGTAGGAGGCGTCGCCCAGCCCGACGAGCCCGCGCACCGGGACGGGAAGGCGCGCGACCTGGGCGGCATCGCGCGTCGGACCGAGGGCGGCCGCCACCAGCAGGGCGGCCGGGCCGCCGACGAGGAGGGGCCGCAGAAATCCGTCGGCCCCGCCTTGGCCGGCGAGCACGCGCGCGGCCAGGACGAGCCCGACGCCGCCCAGAACCGTGAGACCGACCCGCAGGGGCAGGCCCGGCCGGAAACCCTCGCGGTAGGCGAGGGCGAGACCGGCGCCGGCGACGAATTCGAGCACGATCGGATCCGTCCAGAAGCGGAGCGGCACCGGAAGACCGGGCACGAGGGCTCCGACAGCCACGAGGAGCACAAGGCCCCCGCACAGCCAGGCGACGGCGCCGCGCCGGCCGAAGCCGAGCCCTGCCGCGAAGACTGCGTAGAAGAAGGCCTCGTAGTTCAGGGTCCAACCGAGGCCATAGAGCGGTTGGACGGTGCCGTCGGGCCGGGCCACCGGCCAGAACAGGAAGCTCGCCACGAGGGCTGCGGGATCGCCGAGGAGGGCCGCCGCGTCGCCGAGCAGATCCGGCCGGGCCAGCGCGAGGGCGAGGAAGACGAGGCTCACCAGCCAGTAGAGCGGGACCACCCGGGCGATCCGATGGGCGAGGAAGCGGGCCCGCCCGCCCGGCCTGCCGGCCAGCCGGATCCCGGTATGGACGATGACGAATCCGGAGATCACGAAGAACAGATCGACCCCGCCCCACCAGGGCAGGAGCGTTTCCGGGGCGGGCGCGTGGCCGAAGCCGCGCTCCGCCAGCAGCCCCGCCTCGTGCCGCGCATGATGCCAGACGACCATCAGGGCGGCGGCGGCGCGCAGGACCTGGAGCAGGACGAAGATCACCGGGCGACCATGCCTCGCCCCGCGCCCCGCCAGCAGGGCGCGCATGCGGTTCCGCCGCGGCTGCGGCCGGGGTCGGAGGCGGGCCGGACGGCGATCGGTCCGGCGGCCGAGTCTGCGGACCGGCGGCTCACCCCGCGGACCGCCGCCCTTCGGCCACCGCCCCGTCCGGGGCGAAAACGGCAGGAACCATAAGCCCATAACCTCGTTGACCGACCAATTCGCGAACCCGCCTGCGCCCGATCCTTCGTGCTGCGTATGCGACCTGCCAGAGTTCGCGTATCCATTTCGAACAGAGGTCCCGATGCTGAAGAACTATGCTGCCGCGTCCGCGCTTGTCCTGGCGCTGTCGACCCCGGCCCTGGCTCAGAGCGCCAACGACTTCCGCCTCCAGTCGATGCAGGCGAACGCCTTCGAAATCCAGTCCTCGCAGATCGCCCTATCCAAGTCGCGCAACCCGAAGGTCCGCTCCTACGCCCAGGAGGTCCTCCGCGACCACCGGGCCGCCAACGTCGCCCTGGCGGGCGGCCAGATGAACGGCGTGGCCGGTGATCCGGGCGTCGGCGGCCTGATCACGGCGCCGATCGCGGTGGCGGGCAGCGCCGTGGGCGCCGGCGTCGGCGCGGCGACCGGCGTGGTCGGCGGCACCCTCGCGGGCGGACCGGTCGGCGGCCTCGAGGGCGCCGGCGCCGGTGCGGCGCGCGGCGCCGCCGCGGGCGGTCAGATCGGGCGCGGGGACATGATGGCCACGGGCGCCTCCACGATGGTGGCGCCGAGCCCCGAGCAGCAGGCGATGCTGGCCGAGCTGTCGTCGACCCCGGCCGGCCCGCGCTTCGACCGCCTCTATGCCAGCCAGCAGCTCCAGGCGCATCAGATGACCATCGCGATGACGCAGGCCTACGCCCAGGGCGGCCCGAACCCGGCCCTGCGCAACTACGCCCAGCAGGCCCTTCCGGCCCTGCAGATGCACTACAACCAGGCTCAGCGCCTCCCCGGCGCGATGTAAGGGTCATCGTCAGGGACGGCCCGGCTTCCGCCGGGCCAGACCTCCGGCGGCGGGTGCGAGCCCGCCGCCGTTTTCATGTCCGGCCCCTCCGCCCCGGCCACCGGCGAACCCGCGGGCGCGCCGCGTTCACGGGCCGGCACGTTGCGCCATCCGTTTGCGCCACGGACGGTCCGCGCAGAGGCACTGCCGAGATCCGCGCGCCGACCGGAGCCCCAAACGAAAACGGCCGGTGCGCGATGCGCAGCCGGCCGTTCCCGCAAAGTTACCGATCGGAGCCGGTTAGCCGACCCCGCTCTTCGGTGCCCGTCGCGCTCAATCGCACGCGATGGCGGCGACCGAGCGAACGGTCTGGCCCGTCGTGTCGATCGGCGGCTTGAACACGCCCGTCTCCGGGTCGCGCACCAGCAGGGAGCCGCTCGCCACGCCGAAATGCGCGCCGTGGATCTCCAGACGGCCGTCGTCGACCCGCTCCTTCACGAACGGGAAGGTCAGCAGGTTCTCCATGCTCTGGACGACCACCGCATGCTCCAGCTTGGTCAGGTAGTCCGGCGCGCCGGGATCGCCGGCCTTGTCTTCGGCCTGACCCACGAGCGAGACCCACTTGCCGATGAAGTCGCCGGGAGAGAGCGGCTTGGCCTTGTTGGCGTAGGCCTTGATGCCGCCGCAGGTGGCGTGGCCGAGAATGACGATGTGCTTCACCTCCAGAGCCTGGACGGCGAATTCCAGCGCCGCCGAGGTGCCGTGGTACTGACCGTCCGGCTGGTAGACCGGCACGAGGTTCGCGACGTTGCGGATCGTGAACAGCTCGCCCGGCCCGGCGTTGAAGATCGCGCTGGGCGACACCCGGCTGTCACAGCAGCTGATGACCAGGATCTCCGGGTTCTGCGTGGAGGCGAGCTGCGCGAAGCGCCGGCGCTCGGTCGGGAAGCGGTCGAGGAGGAAGGACCGGTAGCCTTCGGTCAGGTAGACGGGGAACATAAAGGCGTCTCCAGTTAGACAATCCCGCGACGGCAGGAAGTGAACTCAAAGTTCTCGCCAGGCAAGAACGCGTGGGTGGGCCGGAATAGTCCCGTTCGCGAGGTCCGCGGCGAGATCGGCGAGACCGGCCGGCTCGAAGTGCTCGCCGCTGGCGCGCAATTCGTCGATCGGCCACCAGCGTGTCCCGATCAGCGGGTTGTCCTCGGTCTCGGCGAGGCGGCTCGTATCGACCCGGTCGTCGGGCAGGCGGACGAGGAAGTAGCGCTCGCGGGCGTCCCGCGCCTGCCGGAACAGGTGGAACGGGCCGTCGCAGGCGGCGACCTGCGGGCCGATGGCGACATCGCCGCGGCCGATCTCCTCCTCGAGCTCCCGGCGACAGGCGGTGATGTGGTCCTCGCCGGGCTCCAGGCCGCCCCCCGGCATGAACCAGAACCGCAGGGGCGCGCCGTCCGGCCCTTTGGCATGGACCGACGTGTAGGCGATGAGCAGGATCCGATCCTGCGGATCGAGCACGATCGCGCGGGCGATGTGGCGGACGGGCAGGGGGTTCGCGGCGCTCATGCAGCGAGAGCTAGAGCGGGCGCGGTGAACGGACACCGCCTGTGCGCGAGGCTGCGTGCAAAACAGCACGTTGGGTCGAGCACGGCGCCGGTTGCGATCCTTGGGCGGACGGCCGCTCAGGACGGCGCGCGCAAGGCCGGGGCCCAGATCACCACGGGAAGCCCGAAAGCGTCCCGCTCCGGCGGATCCGGCAGCGGCACGGCGCATCCGAGGCGGATGTCGCGGGCGACCACCAGGGCGGCCAGCGCATCCAGATGGTCGTCCTCCGGAACGCCCTTCGCCCGGGCCTCGATCAGCGCGGCCGGCAGGCCCGCCGCCGCGAGGAGCGCCCGGCGCAGGTCGAGCCCCTCCCGGGCGCGCCGGCCCTTCTTGGGCAGGCCGAGCGGCCGGCCGCCGTTGAGGGTGTGGAAGGCCACCTCGGGATGGACCTCGTGGACCCGCGCCCGCACCTCCGGCCGCTCCCGCAGGAGCGTGTCGACCGCGCGGACGGCGCGGAAGATGTTGTAACCCTGGATCGAGGGCGCGAAGGGCGGGTCGCTCGCCTCGCGCGAGGCGGCCTTCGCGGCTTCATAGTCGGGGGCGTAGACCGCGCTCCGCGGCGGCATCGGAAACACCGATGCCCGCGCCGGCCCGAGCCGGGCGCGGGCCGCCCGGTCGGCGGCACGTCCGCCGCCGATGATCCGGTCCGGCAGGCCGATCGGCACGTCTATCCCGACGATGCAGGGCCGCTCCGGGGCGTCGAGCAGCGCGGCGACGTCGGGGAACAGGGCAGAGCGGTGCCGGTCGGGATCGTCGAGGTCGAGGAGCGCGCCCGCCCAGGCTCCGCGGCAGCCGTCCAGTCCCGCGATCCAGCGTGCCATGCCGTTCCTTCCCCGCGCGACGCGCGGCGGGCGTTCTTGCCGGGATGCGCAGGGAAAGCTATCCGCGTCGCCGAGGGCGCCGCCGGCCCGGGAGAAACGTGATGAGCGAGATCCGTCCCCGTCGCAGCGTGCTGGCGATGCCGGGCTCCAACGCCCGGGCGCTGGAAAAGGCGCGGTCGCTCCCCGCCGACGTCATCCTGATCGACCTTGAGGACGGCACGGCCCCGGAGGTCAAGGCGGCCGCCCGTGCCCAGGTCGCCGCAGCGGTCACGGCGCGCGGCTTCGGCGCCCGCGAGGTGGTGGTGCGCATCAACGCGCCCGAGACCGAGGACGGCGAGGCCGATCTCGTGGCGCTCGCTGCGGCCGCACCGGATGCCATTCTGGTGCCCAAGGTGCGCACCTCCGACACGCTGATCGCGGTCGGATCCCGGCTGCGCCGGCTCGGCGCGCCCCTGGCGACGCGGGTCTGGGCGATGATCGAGACGCCGATGGCGGTGGTGAACGCCGCCGAGATCGCGGGCGCGGCCCGGGACGTGGACGGGCGGCTCGCCGCCCTGGTGATCGGCCCGAACGACCTGCTGAAAGCGTCCCGGATCCGGCCCCCGGGGCGGGCTGCCCTGATGCCCTGGCTAATGACCGTGCTGGCCGCCGCCCGGGCCTACGAGATCGAGGCGATCGACGGCGTCTTCACCGACCTCGCCGACGCGGCCGGATTCGAGGCGGAGTGCGTCCAGGGGCGCGACCTCGGCTTCGACGGCAAGATGCTGATCCATCCGAGCCAGATCGGCCCGGCCAACGCGGCCTTCGGCCCGGATGCCGCGGAGATCGCGCAGGCGCGGTCGTTGATGGACGTCTTCGACGCGCCGGAGAACCGGGCGCGCGGGGTCATCGCGGTGGATGGGAAGATGGTCGAGCGCCTCCATGTCGAGGCCGCCCGGCGGACCCTCGCCATGGCCGAGGCGATCGCGCGTCTCGGCGCGTGAGCGACCGGCCGGAGATCGGCCTGCGGCTGCTCGATCCGCGGCTGCCGGGCTGGGGCTTCCCGCGCTGGGGCTCGTCGGCCGCGGCCGGCCTCGACCTGCACGCCTGCCTCGACGCGCCGCTGGTGCTCCAGCCCCAGGGCAAGCCGGCGCTGATCCCGGCGGGGTTCAGCGTCCTGATCCGCGATCCCGATTGGTGCGGCCTGATCTTCCCGCGCTCGGGGCGCGGGCACCGCGAGGGTCTGGTGCTGGGCAACGGCACCGGCGTCATCGACGCGGATTACGAGGGGCCGCTGATGGTTTCCGCCTGGAACCGCGACGAATCCGAGCCAGTCCGGATCGAGCCGGGCGAGCGGATCGCCCAGCTGGTCTTCACGCGGATCACCCGGCCGGTCCTGACCGTGCTGGAGGGCGAGCCCGGCCCCGGCTCCGAGCGGGGGTCGGGCGGGTTCGGGTCGAGCGGGCGGTAGGGGCGCCCTCAGTCGAGCGTCTTGCCGAGCCGCCCCGCCAGATCCTGGATGAACTGGAAGGCGGTGCGGCCCGAGCGGGAGCCGCGGGTGGTGGCCCATTCGAGGCATTCGGCGCGCAGCTGCTCCGGCGGCACGGCGAGGCCGTAGCGCTCGGCATAGGCGCGGATCATCGCCAGGTACTCGTCCTGGCTGCACTTGTGGAAGCCGAGCCAGAGGCCGAACCGGTCCGAGAGCGAGACCTTCTCCTCGACCGCCTCGCCGGGGTTGATCGCCGTGGAGCGCTCGTTCTCCACCATGTCGCGGGCGAGCAGGTGCCGGCGGTTCGAGGTGGCGTAGAACAGCACGTTGTTCGGCCGCCCCTCGATGCCGCCATCGAGCGCGGTCTTGAGCGACTTGTACGAAGTGTCGTCGGCGTCGAAGGAGAGGTCGTCGCAATAGACCAGCCAGCGGTGCGGGTCCGGCCGCAGCAGGGCCATCAGGTCCGGCAGGGCCTCGATGTCCTCGCGGTGGATCTCCACGAGCTTCATCGGCCGGCTGCCGGCGGGCCTGCGGGCGTTGATCTCGGCATGGGCCGCTTTGACCAGCGACGACTTGCCCATGCCGCGGGCCCCCCACAGCAGGGCATTGTTGGCCGGCAGGCCGCGGGCGAAGCGTTCGGTGTTCTCCACCAGGGTGTCGCGCGCCCGGTCGATGCCGGTGAGCAGGCCCATCTCCACCCGCGCCACCTGCGGCACCGGGGTCAGCCGGCGCTCGGGGCCCCACAGGAAGGCGTCGGCGGCGTCGGGATCGAAGGCCGGCGGGGCGGCGGGCGCGGCCCGCTCCAGCGCGGTGGCGATGCGCTCCAGGAGCGGCATCAGGGTATCCAGGGTCGCGGGGCTCGTCATCGGATCGGGGGGTTCGCGTGCGGGTCGGTCAGGCGGCCGGTTCTACGGGGAAGATCCGGGGAAATCATCCGTATCCGGATGCATGGCCCGGGCCTTCCGAACGGGAACCCGGATCGGGCGTTGATCATCGCGGCAGCACGGGTGCCGTAACGGCCGGGGGGCATGATGGACGCGGGACCGACGATCCGGATCACCCAGGTCGCCGATTACGTCTTCACGGTGGATTTCGGCGCGGCCCTGCCGACGCTTCTCACCGACGAGGCGCCCCCGATCGGCGGCGGGACCGGGCCGTTCCCCGAGCAGCTGCTGATCTCCGGCGTCGCGAACTGCCTCTGCGCCAGCCTGGTCTTCGCCCTGGGGAAATTCCGCCAGGAGGCGCGGGGTGTGGCCGCCGAGGCGTCCTGCCGGCTGGAGCGCAATGCCGAGGGGCGGCTCCGCGTCACCGCGATCGACGTGCGGATCCGCCTCGGCGCGGCGGCGGCCGACATGCCGCGGATCGACCGGGTGCTGGAGCAGTTCGAGCGGTTCTGCACCGTCTCGGAGAGCGTGAAGGCCGGGATCCCGGTTGCCGTGTCGGTGGCCGATCGCGACGGCACGCGCCTGAAATGACCGGCGCCCCGGGGAAAGATCGGCCGCCCGGCGCATTGCCGCAGCACCAACCGGCCGACGGAGCCGGACGAGGAGACGCCATGTCGGATCAGACGCGAGAACCCGCCCGCGCCCCCGAGGACCTTGCCGTCCTGTTCAACCAGCGCGCCAATGCCGGCGATGTCGAGGGCCTCGTCGCCCTCTACGAGCCCGACGCGGTGCTGGCCGCCGGCCGGGTCGTCGCCACGGGCCATGCCGAGATCCGGAGCTTCTACGCCGACCTGCTGGCGCGCAAATCCGACTTCCCGGCCCCGGAGACGCTGCCGCCCCTGCGCAACGGCCCCCTCGCCCTGACCTTCGCACGGCTGCCGAACGGCGCCCTGTCGGTGGAGGCCGCCCGGGAGCAGGCGGACGGGACGTGGCTCTGGACGATCGACCAGCTCAAGATCGCGCCGTCGAAGACCTGACCGTCGGCCCGGACGCGCCCCCGCGCTTGTCCCACCGGACGCGATGCGGCAAAGCGGAGCCCGCGCGCTCGACGCCGCGCAGAAGACCCGAGCCGACTCGATGCACGACATCCGCGCCATCCGGGAGAACCCGGACGCCTTCGACAGCGACCTCGCCCGCCGGGGCCTCGCGCCGCTCTCGGCCGCGCTGATCGCGCTGGACGAGGCGCGGAAGGCGTCGGTCTCGGCCGCGCAGGCCAACCAGGAGCGGCGCAACGCCCTGGCCAAGGAGATCGGCGGCGCCAAGAAGGCCAAGGACGAGGACCGCGCCGCCGCCCTGATGGCGGAGGTCGCGGCCCTGAAGGGCGCCGAGCCGGAACTGAAGGCCGCGCAGGACGCGGCCGACAAGGCGCTGGCGGACAAGCTCGCCGCGATCCCGAACCGGCCGAAACCCGACGTGCCCGAGGGTGCCGACGAGCACGGCAACGTCCTCTACCGCAGCCACGCCGCGACCCGCGAGCGGCTTACCGAGGGCCGCGAGCATTTCGAACTCGGCGAGGCCGCCGGCCTGATGGATTTCGAGGCGGCGGCCAAGCTGTCCGGCGCGCGCTTCGTGGTGCTGAAAGGTCAGCTCGCCCGGCTGGAGCGGGCGCTCGGCCAGTTCATGCTCGACCTGCACACCCAGGAGCACGGCTACCTGGAGGTGGCGCCACCGGTTCTGGTGCGCGACGCCGCCATGTTCGGCACCGCGCAGCTGCCGAAGTTCGAGGACGATCAGTTCTCGGTGTTCAAGGGGCTGGACGCCGTGAAGACGCTGGACTCCGCGGCGGACCCGGCCTCCGGCAGCACCGAGAAGTTCTGGCTCGTCCCCACCGCCGAGGTGCCGCTGACGAACCTCGTCCGCGAGTCGATCCTCCGCGAGGAGGAGCTGCCCCTGCGCTTCACCGCGCTGACGCCCTGTTTCCGGGCCGAGGCCGGGTCGGCGGGGCGCGACACCCGCGGCATGCTGCGCCAGCACCAGTTCAACAAGGTCGAGCTGGTCTCGATCACCACGCCGGAGGAATCCGCCACCGAGCACGAACGGATGCTCACCTGCGCCGAGGCGGTTCTGAAGAAGCTGGATCTGCCCTACCGGGTCATGACCCTCTGCACCGGTGACATGGGCTTCGCGTCGCAAAAAACCTACGACATCGAGGTCTGGGTGCCGGGCCAGCGCACCCACCGCGAGATCTCGTCGTGCTCGGTCTGCGGCGACTTCCAGGCCCGGCGGATGAACGCCCGCTACCGGGGCAAGGACGGCAAGCCGGCCTACGTCCACACCCTCAACGGCTCGGGCGTGGCGGTCGGCCGCGCGCTCATCGCCGTGATGGAGAACTACCAGAACCCGGACGGGAGCATCACGATCCCGTCGGTGCTCCACCCCTACATGGGCGGGCTCAACCGGATCGAGGGCACCCGCTGATGCGCATCCTGGTCACCAACGACGACGGCATCCACGCGCCGGGGCTCAGTACCCTGGAGGAGATCGCCCGGGAGCTGTCGGACGACGTCTGGGTGGTGGCGCCGGAGAGCGACCAGTCCGGCGTGTCGCACTCGCTGTCGCTCAACGACCCGCTGCGCCTGCGGCAGGTCTCGGAACAGCGTTTCGCCGTGAAGGGGACGCCGTCGGACTGCGTGATCCTGGGCGTGCGCCACATCCTGGGCGACCACGGGCCGGACCTCGTCCTGTCGGGGGTCAACCGCGGCCAGAACGTCGCCGAGGACGTGACCTATTCGGGCACGATCGCGGCCGCCATGGAGGGGACGATCCTCGGCATCCGCTCGATCGCGCTGAGCCAAGCCTACGGGGTGGGCGGACGCGGCGCCCTCAAGTGGGACTGTGCCCGGACGCACGGGGCGAAGGTCGTCCGGAAGATCCTGGAGACCGGGATCGAACCCGGCATCCTGGTCAACGTGAATTTTCCGGATTGCGAACCGGCCGACGTGCAGGGCATCGCGGTGGCCGCGCAGGGCTTCCGCAATCAGGCGCTGCTGTCCATCGACGCCCGGGTCGACGGGCGCGGCAATCCGTATTTCTGGCTGGCCTTCGCCAAGGCCCGGTTCGAGCCGGGCCACGGTTCGGATCTGAAAGCCATCGCCGAGAAGCGGATCTCGGTGACGCCCCTGCGCCTCGATCTCACGGACGAGCCGACGCTGACGCGCTTCGCGCAGGCCTTCGCCGAGTGATCGATCTGGGCAGCCTGGAAGAGGCTGCCGGCAACGCGGCCTTCGTCATGGCGCTCCGGGGCCGGGGCCTGCGGGACACCGCGGTGCTGCGGGCCATGGAACAGGTGCCCCGGGACACCTTCGCGCCGCCGCAGCATCGGGAGCATGCGCGGCGGGACATCGCCCTGCCGCTGTCCTGCGGGGCGTCGATGACGGCCCCCTCCACCGTGGCGGTGATGCTGGCGCTGCTTCGGCTCGAGCCGGGCCAGCGCGTCCTGGAGATCGGCACGGGCTCGGGCTACGTGACCGCCCTGCTCGCCCAGCTCGGGGCCGGGGCGGTGCTCAGCCTGGAACGCTACACCTCCCTGGCCGGGGCGGCGACGCGGCGGCTCGCGGCCCTGTCCGAGGTGCATGTCGTCCGGGCGGACGGGCTGGCCCCGGACCTGCCGGACGGGGGGTTCGACCGGATCTTGGTCCACGGCAGCGTCGCGGCGATCCCGCAGCACTGGCGCGCGGCCCTCGAACCCGGCGGACGGCTGGTGACGGGCCTCAGGGGCGAGGGCGGCTGCCGGGTCGCGGTGCTGCCGACGCCGGAGGCCGAGCCGGAACCGGGGGCGCCGGTGCGGCTGACGGCGCTGATGCCGGGACTGGCGCGGGTTCTCTGACGCCGAGCCGACAGAGCGCGCGCCGCGAAGCGACCGAGGGCCGGGCGACATTTGCGAGCGCGGCGCCGCTGGATTGCCCCCTCGCGAGGACGGTGGAGCGACCCTTAGCCCACCCGCCGCGCCGCCCGCCACAGGCGCCACAGCCGGCGCCAGCGCGGCAGTTCGACGGGCGTGTTGAGCGGGTCGTAGGAGGCCCGCTCCATGGCGGCGAGGTAGGGTTCCACCAGGGCCGTGGGCAGGAAGGCGGCGCCCGCCGAGGGGGCGATGGTCGGACGCGCCGCCTCGAAGGCCTTGAGGTGCTGCCGGGCGAGGTCGCGCAGGTCGGCACAGGCCCGGCGCAGGCCCGGACCGCCGCGGCCCGTGACGATGTCCTCGCGGGTGACGCCGTAGCGGCCGAGGATGTCCGCCGGCAGGTAGACCTGCCCCGAGCGGGCGTGCCAGGGCAGGGCACGCAGGAGTCCTGTGATCCCGTAGGCAACCCCGGCATGGCCGGCCGCCCCCGCGCCGCCCGGCTCTGTGCCGTTGCCGATCACGAGGCTCGCCAGCCGGAACAGGGCCGAGGCGGTCTCGCCGCAATAGCCCTCCAGGTCGTTCACCCGGGGCATCGGGTCCTCGTAGAGATCGAATACCCGTGCGTCGATCAGGTCGACGAAGGGCTGGCGACCGAGGCGGTTGACCCGGATCGCCTCCTCCAGGGCCGCCGCCACCGGATTGGCGCGCACGTCGCCCCGGGCCTCCCCCTGGAGGGCGTCGCGCCACCATTGCAGGCGGATCTCGCCGGCCAGGGGGTTCGAGGCCGCCTCGCGCACCCGCGCGATGGTCAGGCTGAAGGCGTAGAGGGCGAAGAGATGCGGACGGGCGGCGGCCGGGGCGAACAGGGTGGCGTAGTAGCGGTCCGGATCGCCGGTCCGCACGAGATCCTCGCAATGGGATTGCGCGAAGGCGAGCCCGGTCTCGGTGGTCCTGCCCTCGACCTCCGGCATCAGGCCACCGCGATCAGCGCGGCCGCGACCTTGCGGTTCTCGGCCACCAGGATGTTGTAGGTCCGGGCCGCGGCCCCGGTCTGCATCACGTCGAGGCCGACGCCGAAATCCTTGAGCCAGCCCCGCAAGGCGGGGTCGATGGCGGCGATGTCGAGGCCGGTGCCGACGAGCAGCAGCTCGATCCCCTCCGATTCCGCCTGGACCGGCCGCAGGGCCGTCCGGTCGATCGCCCTCGGCTCCGTCACCTCCCAGGCCCGAACCCCCGAGGGCAGCAGCAGGATCGAGCCGCGATGCGACATCCCGGCGAAGCGGAAGCCGCCATTGCCGTAGGTGTCGATGATGTGGCGACCCGGCACGAAGCCGGAGTCGAAGGTCTTCGGACTTGGCTGATCGGCCATCTCGGAAAAAAGACTACTCCGCCGGTTGCGGGACGCCGGACCGCTCGGACGCGGCGCGGGCGCCCGAGAGCATCAGGCCCAGATAGATCAACACCGGAGTCGAGATGAAGATCGCCGAGTAGGTGCAGATCAGGACGCCGCAGAGCATCACCACGGCGAAGCCCTTGATCGCCTCGCCGCCGAACAGGACCAGCGCCAGCAGCGACAGGGAGGACGAGATCGACGTCATCACCGTGCGCGACATGGTCGAGTTGATCGACAGGTTCAGCAGGTCGACGGTGGGGATGGTCTTGTACCGCCGCATCAGCTCGCGGGTCCGGTCGAACACCACGACCGTCTCGTTGAGCGAGTAGCCCACGATGGTCAGGATCGCCGCGATCGAGGTCATGTTGAACTCGATCCGGGTGATGATGAACACGCCCACCGTCAGCACGATGTCGTGGAGCGTGCCGACGATGGCGCCGAGCGCCAGTTCCCGCTCGAACCGGAACCAGAGGTAGAGCAGCACCGCCACGACGGAGAGCACGACGCCCAGCGTGCCGGACTGCACGAGTTCGCCGGAGACGCGCGGGCCGACGGTCTCGGTGCGGCGGAACTCGTAATCCTTGTCGAAGGCGGCGTGCGCCTTGTTCATCACCGCGGTCTGGCCCTGCTCGCCGGGCTGGAGCGGCAGGCGGACCAGCACGGTACCCTGGTTGCCCAGTTCCTGCACCTCCGGCTCACCGAAGCCGAAGCCCGCCGCCGTATGGCGGATCGCCGCGACATCCGCGGTGCCGGATTTCGCCTGCAATTCGACCAGGGTCCCGCCCTTGAAGTCGATGCCGAAGTTCAGCCCGATCGTCAGGAACAGCGCCACCGTGACGAGCGACAGCACCGCCGAGAGCGGGAAGGTGAAGCGCCGGAATCGCATGAAGTCGAAATGCGATTCATCGGGCCAGAGGCGGAGCAGGCGCATGGAAACGGACCTAACGTTTGGGAGATCTCAGCACCGGTCCGCTCGTCCCACCCTCACCCTCGACCTGAGGCGCCGGAGCGAAGCGGAGGCCTCGAAGGAGGGCTCCAGGGATCGCAGCGCCGTCTGGAGGGCCCCTTCGAGGCCCGCTGACGCGGGCACCTCAGGATGAGGTGAGGGTCTGGAGCGGCCTTCTTCCGCCGGTGATGCGTCTCCCGAAAGTGAACTCGTTCAGAACGGCAGGGTCTTCGGCCGGAAGGTCTTGTACCACACCGCGATCATCATCCGGGTCAGCGTCACCGCGGTGATGACCGTCGTCAGGATGCCGAGGATGAAGACCACGGCGAAGCCCTTCACCGGGCCCGAGCCGAGGAAGAACAGGATCAGGGCGGCGATCGCCATGGTCGAGTTCGAGTCGATGATGGTGGCGAAGGCCCGGTCGAAGCCCGCCTGCAGCGCCGAGATCAGCGAGCGGCCGGCATGGCTCTCCTCGCGCATGCGCTCGTAGATCAGGACGTTCGAATCCACCGCGGTGCCGATGGTGAGCACGATGCCGGCGATGCCCGGCAGCGTCATGGTGGCCTCCAGCACCGACATCAGGCCCAGGATCAGCCCGACGTGGACGATCAGTGCGATGTTGGCGATGAAGCCGAACGTCCCGTAGGTCGCGAACATGAAGGCCACCACGAGGCCCGCCGCCACCAGGGTCGCGAGCTTGCCGGCCTCGATGGAGTCGCGGCCGAGGCCCGGGCCGACGACGCGGCGCTCGACCACGGTGAACTTGGCCGGCAGCGCGCCGGCCCGGAGCAGGACCGCCAGGTCGTTGGCCTGCTGGACGGTGAAGTTGCCGGTGATCTGGCCCGAACCGCCGGTGATCGCCGAGCGGATCACGGGGGCGGAGACGACCTCGTTGTCGAGCACAATCGCCATGCGCCGGCCGATATTCTCCGAGGTCGCCTGCCCGAACCGCTGCGCGCCGCGCAGGTTGAACTTGAAGCTCACCATCGGCTCGTGGGACTGCTGGTCGAAGGCGGGCTGCGCGTCGGTCAGCTCGCCGCCATCGGCCATGACCCGGCGCTCCACCGGGACCTTGGCGCCCTTCTCGTCCTTGGAGGGCAGCATGTCGACGTCGCCCGAGGGGCTGTCGGCGAGCATGCGGAACTCGAGCTTGGCGGTCGAGCCGAGGAGCTTTTCCAGCCGCTCGGGATTCTGCTCGCCCGGCACCTGGATCAGAATGCGGTCGGCGCCCTGCTGCTGGATCGACGGCTCGGTGGTGCCGGTGGAGTCGAGGCGGCGCCGGATGACCTCGATGCCCTGGCTCACGGCCCGGCGGGTCCGGTCGGTGATGCCGGCATCGGTCAACATGAGGCGGATCACGCCGCCCGGCTGCTCGGAGATGTCGAGGGTGCGGGCCGCCGTCTGGCCTATCGAGGTGGTGATCGGCTGCGACAGTTCCTGAAGCTTCGGCAGGACCTTGGCCCGGGCGGCGGCGTCGTCGATCTTCACCTGGACGCCGCGCGGCAGGAGGCCGATGCCGCCGTCGGCGCGGACATTCTCCTGCTGGAGCACGCGGCGCACGTCGTCGCGCAGGGCCTTGGCCTGGGAGGCGACCAGCTCGTTCTGGTCGACCTCAAGCAGGAGCTGCGAGCCGCCCTGCAGGTCGAGGCCGAGCACGATGGCGCGGGTCGGCACGATCCAGCTCGGGAACCACGTGGGCAGGCTGGCGACGAAGCCCTTGCGCTGCTCGGGCGAGAAGAAGCTCGGCACGGCGAGCATCAGCCCCACCAGGATCAAGCCCAGTGTCGCGATGATCTTCGCACGGGAGAAGCGCAGCATCGGCCGTCTTTTTCTCTTTTGGGCCGGCGCACGACGCCGGCCGGTTCAACCGGGAACTCAGGCGGCTTTCACCGTGCCCTTGGCGCGGACCTCGGAGATCATCGACCGGACCACCCGAACGCGCACGTTCGGGGCGATCTCGACCTCGATCTCGGGCTGGTCGTCCGACGCCTTGGTCACGCGTCCGACGAGGCCGCCGTTGGTGACGACCGTATCGTCCCGGCGCACGGACTTCAGCAGCGCCTGGTGGTCCTTGACCCGCTTCTGCTGCGGCCGCAGGATCAGGAAGTACATGATCACGAAGATCAGAACGAACGGGACCACCTGAAAGGCGATCTCCGCTCCGCCAGCGGCCGCACCGGCCCCTTGCGCGAAGGCGGGGGTGATCAACGAGCGTCTCCTGCGAATGGCATGCAGGTCTGCCGCCGGATGAGGCGCCCGCAGACCTGTCGAAAAGCGCGCGGACTATAGCCAGGGGCTACCCGAAAGCAACGTCGAAGCGACAGGCCGATGCGGCGCGCTCACAGCAGGGCGCGGATCGCCGCCGCGAAGGCCTCCGGCGCCTCCTGGGGAAAGTTGTGCCCGACCCCCGCGACGATCTCACGCCGGTACGGTCCCGTGAAGTGGCGGGCGTCCGTATCGGTGGCGGGCGGCGGCCCGACGCCGTCATCGGCCCCGAGCAGCACGACCGTCGGGACGGCGATCGCCGGCTGGGCGGCGAGCCGCGCCTCGATCTCCACCAGCGCCGGATCGCTCGGCACGAGCCCGAAGCGGTGGCGGTAGGAATGCACCACCACGTCGACGAAATCGGGATTGTCGAAGGCGCGGGCGGTCTGCGCGAAGGTCTCCGCGTCGAACGCCCAGGTCGGCGACCAGAGCCGCCAGAGCAGGCGGCAGAAGGCGTCCCGGTTCTCGGCGAGGCCGGCGCGGCCGCGCTCGCCGTGGAGGTAGTACTGGTACCAGAGACGGTGCTCGGTCTCCGGCGCGACCGGCCGCCCGGCGGCCGGGATGTTCTGGATGTTGTAGCCGACGCCGCAGCTCACGAGGCCCCGGGCCCGGTCCGGCCAGAGCGCCGCCACCACGCAGGCGGCCCGGCCGCCCCAATCGTAGCCGGCGAGCACGGCGCGCCCGATGCCGAGGGCGTCGAGGAAGGCGAGCAGGTCGGCCCCGAGGGCCGCCTGCTCGCCCGAGCGCGGCGTGGCGGGGTCCAGGAACCGGGTCGGCCCGTAGCCGCGCAGGTACGGGACGAGGCAGCGCACCCCGTCGGCGGCGAGACGCAGGGCCGCCGCCTCGCAGGCCTGGATATCGTAGGGGAAGCCGTGGAGCAGCACGGCGGGCGGCCCGTCCGGCGGACCGAATTCCCGATAGGCGATGTCCAGCACGCCGGCCCGCACGCGTTCCATGAACGACTCCCCCTCGCCACGGGGCGATCCTAACGGGTTCGCCGCGCAATTGCCGCACGCGCTTGCCGCCGCCGCGTCGCGCCCGACTTCTCCTGTGACGAAGAAGCGCGACGGTGGAGAACGATGGGACTGCTCGACGGTGCGAAGAACCTGATCGGCGACGTGGTCGCGGCGGCCGACCGGGCCTTTGAGGAGACCGGTAGCGGCAAGCTCGCCCTGGCGCTCGCGAAATTCTATCCCGGCGGCCTCGCGGCCTTCCTCGACCGCCTGAGGGAGACCGGACACGGCGCGGCCGTCGATTCGTGGCTCTCGCCGGGCACGCGGCAGCCGGTTCCGGCCTCTGCGCTGGCGGCCTGCCTGCCGGAGGCGGTGACCGAGCGCCTCGCCTACGATCTCGGCGTGCCGGACGCGCGCGTTCCCACCGTGCTCGCGGAGTTCCTGCCCGCCGCCGTCGCCGATCAGAGCGAGAACGGGAGCCTGAGGCCCCAGCCGAATTTCAGCACGCAGGTCCGCTGATCATCGGGGCCTCATGGGGCCGCGCATTTCATCAGAGGCGGGGCGGTCGCGCAGCTCAGATGGCAGCTCTGCTTCGCGAAGCAGAACCACGAGAGCGCGCCGCTCTTCAGGCAGGATCCGCCGCAATGCCGGTACGCGCCGTAGAGCGGCCGAACGAAGACGGCATCGGCGAGGGGGCGCGCCTCCGACGACCGCGCCGTCTCCGCGGCGGGCAGCGCCACCGCCGCACCGGCCGCGACCACGAGCACGAAAGACGGTGCCAGGACTCTCATTCGCGTCGACCGTGGAACCGTGTCCGGGCCGGCATACCGGGCCAAAGTCCGGGTCCTGTCGACTAAATTGCGGTTCACGCGGGCCGGGGGCAGCCACCGGCCTCTCCCGCTTTTCGGACGACGCCCTAGGGTGTGAACCGAACCAAGGCGTTGCAGGGTTTGTCGTTTTGTGATTCCAGGCGGCCGTTTTGCGGCCTGGAGGTAGCGATGGCGGACCTG